>NZ_JNVM01000016.1 GCF_000722545.1 Paenibacillus tyrphae | reverse complement strand
TGACCACAATGCCAGCATGAACATCTTGCAAGAAGGACTGCGTTTGTTGGCGAAGTTGGGCTGAACTGTGGGAACCGCAGGGATCGCTTGCTCAAGAAGAGAAGGATGCTTCTCTGTTCGCAAGAATCCCCCATCTCAGCGCCATTAGCGCAGGTGGTGGGAGTGTTCAAAATTGACAGACCTGTTCCTGCTCTCCCATAATAAATTAAGGTACCTGAGAGTTTCCCAATATCGTTCACTTCCTCAACAAAATTCATTACATAACATTTATTATGTAAACTATTTATTCGTATGGAGGCGGTTCGCATGAATATTATCAAAATCAAAGACCGCAGCGAGCTGGAGAAAAAAGTGCCCTCCATGCCATGGTATGTGGAGAAATTTATCAATTACAAGCTGCCCGACCTCTCCCCTTCCTCGCTGCTCGAATATGTGCGGGACTACGATACTTTCTTTTCATGGCTGCTCGCGGAAGGCTTGTCGTCTGCGGCAACGGTAAAGGATGTGCCGCTCATTGATCTGGAACGGCTGCATATGGACAGCATCGACAATTTCAAAATGTTCCTCGCCACCCGCAAAGAAAATTCGAACGGCAAGACGACGATCGCCCGCAAGCTGTCCTCGCTGCGGTCGCTGTTCCATTACTTGAGCCAAATTGCCGAGGACGAGAACTTCTATCCGCTGCTGAAGCGCAACGTGATGGCCAAAGTCGAAATCAAGCGCACGCACAAGCCGAAGGATACCGCGGCCAAGCTGGAGGGGAAGCTGCTGCAGGAGGCGGAAATCGCGGAATTTATCGAGTACGTGCAAACCGGTTATCCGATCGATGTCGCCAAAAACAAGCAGGCGCTCTACTCCTACGAGCTCAACAAGGTCCGCGACGTCTGCATCATCAGCCTGATCCTGAATTCGGGCCTTCGCGTATCCGAGGTTTTCAATCTCAATGTCGAAGACATCGACTTGAAGAAAAAGCTGACATATGTATACCGGAAAGGTAAAAACGACGATACGTTCAAAACGCCGGTTTATTTCCGGCAGGAAGCCGTCGATTGCTTGTCCGCGTATTTGGAGCAGCGCCAGCTGAGATACAAAGCGCCCAAACGGGAAAAAGCCCTCTTCCTTGCCGTCGCCAACGGCAAAAAAGAAGGTGAGCGCATGACCAAGCGCGCCATACAGGAGATGGTGATCAAATACGCCAAACGGTTCGGCAAGCCTTACTTGTCCGTGCATAAGCTGCGCCACTCGTTTGCGACCGACTATTACCTGCGCAACGATTTGTACAAAACGCAGGAGCAGTTGGGGCACGCGTCGCCGGAAACGACGCAAATCTACGCCCACCTGACCGATAAAACGATGGCCGAAGCGATCGACAAGCTATCGGAATAACGCCTATAAGCCGGTCCCCGTCTCGCTCGGGGCCGGCTTGTTTATTGCTGCGTTCCTTTGCTTACCCAATATTTGACCCGGGTGCCTTTCGGGACTTGCGTTTGGGCAGCCGGCTCCTGCTTGAACACCGTGCCTTCCTCCCGCTCGTTCACCTCCATGGCGAATTCGAACCGCAAACCGGCTGCCATAGCCTGCTTGCCAGCCGTATCGTTCTGCAGCCCGATCAAATTAGGCACAATCACGATTTCGTCTTCCGCTTTTTTCTGATTTGGGTCATTTGCAACTTCAGGCCCGGCCGGTTTGTCGTAGGTATGATGCGGCGTCTGCACGGGAGCGTGTTGCTCGGTTTGGGCCGGCGAGGTGCCTTTGCCGGAAGGCTCCTCTTGATGCTTTCCCAGCCACACGAAAGCTGCGGCCCCTCCCAGGCAGGCAATTGCTGTCCCTACCAGAAACTTACGGCCGGCTCGCCCCAAGCTTCTCCGGGGCGGTGCCTCTTCTTCCTCGTCGACCGGTTCTTCCTCTTCGTACGCTTCCTCCGGTTCTGTCTTTTCCCGGACTTGCCTATCCCATACCGGCATAGCCACATCCTGCCTGACGGTCGTGTCCTGCCGCAAGCCCTGCAGCACGAGCATAAACGAAGCCAGCGTTTCCTGATCGTTCCATACCCGGCGCAGGGTGGAAATCAGCATCTCCTGTTCTGCGCGCGGAATCGCCGCAAGCGCCTCGCGAAGCCGGTGCTCCATCGTATCGAACGAAGCCGGAATCGATTCGGAACAGGTCAGGATCTGGTATAGCAGGCAGCCGAGACCTTGGGCGCCGCGCTGCGCGTGTGTCCCTTTTTCCCAATAATTAATGATCTTGAGCTCTCCGTCATCGCTGAGCCACAGGTTCGCAGCATGAACGGAACAGCCGGATATCCCTTCCTCAAGCGCATCCATCAGGCCTTTTCCAAGCTCAAGTACTTTGGAGACCGCTTCCTCCGGGGTAAAACGATGCCCCTTCAGCTCTTGGATAAACGGCTTGCCGTCGAACGTCTTCAACACGGCAAAAATATAATTCGGCTCCATCCCTACATCAAGGATATGTAAAAAACGATTGTCGCTAAGCGGCGCAACCTCGCGCAGCTTGCGAATATACGCCTCTTTGGTGGCTTCGTCCGTGCTTTCCACGACGAAAAATACGACGTCTCTTCGCAAAGGCAAATCTTTCCCACTGTATAGCATTCCGCTTAACATCGGAAGAATCGGCTCGGTAAGCACGTAACGTTGATTGATGGATTTCTCCATGGAAACCTCCTTCAAACGTCATAATTATAGTATTCGACAGCCGAATGATTTTTGTGAGGCGTTTTTATGACCAAAAAGAACACAAAACATATCGAAGTTCATAATAAACGTCATTAAATATTAACGACATGTATAATCAATCTGATTAATTACACGTGTCGATAATGGTCACAAATGGTCGATAATATCTCCGGCCGTCAGTGATGCAGGAAGCTCGCGGCTGGCGGCCGCCCGGTCTCCGGCGGAGCCATGAAGATATGTCCCTAGCGCTGCCGCCTCGGGACCATGCCAGCCTTGGGCCAACAAGCTAGCGATGATTCCCGCCAGCACGTCCCCGGCTCCTCCGGTAGCCATGCCTGCATTGCCGGTCGGGTTGATATAGACGTTCCCGTCGGGATCGGCAATCACCGTCCGCGCCCCCTTCAGGACAAGCGTCACGCCGGTGCGCGCCGCATAACGGCGGGCCGTCTCTATGCGATCCCGCTGGACAGCCGATACGGTGGAGCCGGTCAAACGCGCCATTTCCCCCGGGTGCGGTGTCAATACGACCGGTGCGCCGCGCCTCGGCCAAGCTGCGGCATCTTCCGCCACTGCCAGCATATTAAGCGCATCCGCATCAAGCACGAGGGGACAATCGGTTCCCTCCCAAAGCGTGCGCAAGAAAGCCGTATCCTGTGCCCATCGTCCGATGCCCGGACCAAAGAGCAGCGCGTCTTTTCCGACGGCGAGCTGCACCAGATCGTCCGCCCGGACGGCGCTCCAGTCTCCTCTCTGTTCATCCGCCAGCCCCGCAAGCATGGCCTCCGGCACCTGGCCGAACATCGGCTCGGCCAGTCGATCCGGCAGGACCCACGTAACCAAGCCGCTTCCGCCACGAAGCGCTGCTTTGGCGGACAGCAGCCCCGCCCCGCTCATCGATCGGCTGCCTGCGGCAACGAGGACATGACCGTAGGTTCCTTTATGCGAATCGGCCCACCGCAGCCGGTAATCCTCAAGCCGGAGCTGCCGTGATAAGAGCGGCTCTTCGATCCGGAACGTGCGGATACCGGCTTCGACAGCCGCCTTTTGAGGGATCCCGATATAACGCACCTTCACCTCACCGGCAAGCTCTGCGCCCGGATACTGCTCCAAGCCCCGCTTCGTAAAAGCGAGCGCAACGGTACGGGTCGCCCGGATGCAAGAATCGAAGACTTGCCCGGTATCTGCGTCCAAGCCGCTCGGCAAGTCAACGGAAAGGATGGGCAATCCAGAAAGGTTCGCTTGACCGATCAAAGCGGCATACGCCTCTCTCGGCGCCCCGCGGCTGCCGGTTCCAAGCAGCGCATCCATGATGCCGCTATATCCTCTCCAATCGATAACCGACGAATCGTACACTTCGTAAGGTATTCCTAACCGGGACGCGATGTCCCGCTGAATCGCCGCTTCCCCACGGAACGATTCCGGGGCTTCGGCATATATGATTTTAACGTCATAACCCGCTTCGATCAAATGTCTGGCGGCTACAAGCCCGTCCCCGCCGTTATTGCCCTTCCCTGCGAGAACGGCTAAAACGCCTCTGCGGCCGTCGAACAGCTCCATGCCTTCTTCCGCCACGGCCCGGCCGGCATTCTCCATCAGCACAAGCGCTGGGATGCCAATCGTTTGAATCGTATGCAGATCGACCCTTCTCATTTCTTCCGCCGAGACGACAAACATGGCCTCAGCCCTCCCACAGATTGGGTTTCCTGCTATTATACCATAATTGACCGGCAGCTTGCTTGCTCCAATAAAGTATACATAATATTTATTATGTAAACTGAAATCTTTGTTGGTCGCACCGAATAAAAGCGGCTGTAACCCGGTATTCCCACCGAGTTACAACCGCTGTACAATCGGGCTTGCTTACAGGGTTCCGCTTGACGAGACTAGACCCAGCCCCGCCTGCTCTCCTATATGTTTTAGGATAAGTCGAAGAACTTTGGCGTTTTCTTCAACATAACCGGGCATAAGCACTTCAATATGCTCCCCAACCAAGTTGTGCTCTGCATAGTTTTGCTGCGTTGCTTCTTTCCATAACAAAACATTATCTTGGACCGAATGATCCTCTTTCGAGCTTTCCGCAACTAAACCGTGGATGTTCGCTTGGACGACCCCGGTATTGACGAGCTCATTCCAATACTTATCATAAGCAAGCGTTTTGCTTCTTACTTTATCCCTCGTAACCGGAGCGGTCAAAATTTGTCTATACGGCTCGGGGATCTCCTTCAATACTTCATTGAGATGATTTTCCGCCTCTTCTGTGGATGCCTCTATCCTGCTATTTTTTTTCATGGCGTCGATTATAATGATATCCGATACGCTATACCCTCTCTTTTCCATCACTTTGGCAACCTCGAATGCCAGATTGCCTCCTGCAGAATAACCCAGAAATACGTACGGCGATTTCTCCTGAATGCTAAGAATGGAGTCCATATATTGATCGAGCATATCCGGACGAGCGTAGTCATCTTCTATAAATTCGATAGAATAAACTACGCAATGGCGATCCAGATGCTTGGCCATTTCGGCAAACGCCATGCCATACCCCAGCACCGGAGGAAAGCAGAAAACGTTGATCAACCCGTTTTCGTTTAGTTTTACGATGTGGCGGCCACTGTGTTCAATCTTATGAAACCTGAGTTTTAACAGCTCATTCGCCATTTTTTCTATGGAAGGCTTCTCAAATACGACACGAAGAGGAATGTCGATTTCCAGTTCCGCATGTATTTTCTGCATCAGTTGCAGCACCTTTAAAGAGTGCCCCCCCAGATCAAAGAAGTTGTCCTTCACACCGAAATTCCGAAGCCCGAGCACATCTTGCCAGATTTGCACCAATTTCGCTTCCAACGGTGTTCGGGCCGCTAAGTATTCGACTCCGGTTTGCACGCTTCCCTCCGGTGCAGGCAGCACTTTGCGGTCGACCTTTCCATTGGACGTCAACGGCATCCGGGCAAGCTGCACAAAATACGAAGGCATCATGTAGCCCGGCAGCTCTTGAGCCAAAGTCTCTCTAAGCTCGCTCACCGTCAGATCTTTGTCCGCCACGAAGTAAGCGACAAGCTGCTTCTGTCCGGTTTCGTCTTCGCGTGCCGTTACAACTGCTTCTTGAACCGACGGCGCCTTCATGAGCTGTGCTTCGATCTCGCCCAATTCAATGCGGAAGCCGCGGATTTTCACCTGATGATCGACCCGGCCCAAATATTCGATGTTTCCGTCCGGCAGCCAACGGGCCAAATCTCCCGTTCGATATATCCGCCCTCCGGCTGCAAACGGGTTATCTGCAAACTTCTCTGCCGTCAGCTCCGGACGATTCAAGTAGCCTCGGCCAACACCGCTTCCTCCGATGTATAGCTCGCCTGGAATGCCGACAGGTTGAACGGCAGCGTTTGGACCTAAAATATACATGTTCACGTTCGGCAGCGGTTTGCCGATTGGCAAACTTTCGCCCAATTGTCCGCTCGTATATTCATAATAACAAGCATCGATGCAAGCTTCCGTTACTCCATAGCTGTTTAAAATCCGCATGTGCGAACCGAACCTGTCGACCAAGTTGTTATAGGCTTCCGCCGGGCATTGGTCTGAACCTACGATCAAAGTCTTCAGTGAGCCGATATCCAACCTGTTGTCATAGACGTATTCCATCAGCGGGATCATGAGGGCAGGCGTAGATTCGAAGAAGCTGATCCGATGAACCGCTATAAGCTCATAGATGAGCGTAGGATCGAGCCGCGAGTGATTCGGGCATACGATCAACGTTCCGCCATGCAACAATGCGCGAACAAGGTCGCCGGAAAATACATCGAATGAAAAGCTTGCCCATTGCAGAACGCGTACGGCTTCCTTGTTCAGATCGTAGGCTTCTTTCCACGCATGTGCGATGGAAACGAGCTGTCTGTGCTCGATCATGACCCCTTTGGGCTTGCCCGTTGTTCCCGATGTGTAGATCACATAAGCCAAGTGGTTCGGATTCTGGGCCGCCTCCAGATTTGACCTCTTTTCATGATAGAACGCTTCTTCATCCAAAGCGACCAAGGTACCGGCAAAGGAGATCCGATCCTGCAAATGACGATGCAAAAGCAGCAGCTTCGCGCCCGAATCCTCCAGCATGTAGCTGATGCGCTCCTGCGGGTACTCCGGGTCGATCGGCACATACGCGCCACCTGCTTTCAAGATGGCCATGATGCCAACGATCATCTCCAAGGAACGCTCGGCCATGATGCCGACAAACTGATCGGGACCTACACCTTCGGCCCGCAGCGTCCGGGCGAGCCGATTCGCCTTTTCATTCAGTTCGCTGTACGTCAGCCGTTTCTCCTCAAACACAACAGCCACCTGATCCGGCGTACGATCCGCCTGTTCTTCAAACAGCTGAGAAATCGTCTTCTCCCGCGGATAATCCGCCGTCGTTTCTCCCCAAGCGTGCAAAATCTGCTCTTTTTCTTGCGCTGTAATGATTTCAAGCGACGATAGCTGCACTTGCGGATCGCTCGCAATAACGTCGATCAGTTGGATAAAGTGCTTTGCCATCCGCTCGATCGTTTCCGGTTTGTACAAGGAGGTTGCGTATTCAATACTGCACAAGATTTGTTCCTTGTCTTCTATCGCGCTGAAGGTCAGGTCGAACTTGGACACGTTATGCTTGTTCGCATACGGGCGGAATTCCAACCCTTCGATGTCCAGCTCCTCCTGCTCCGTGTTTTGCAGGACAAACATCGTGTCAAACAAAGCATTGCGGCTCAGGTCTCTGGCCACATCCAGCTTATCGACCAATTCCTCAAACGGGTAGTCCTGATTTTCATAGGCTCTGAGCGCACTCTCCTTGACTTCCTGCACATAGTCGCGGAACGTCTTCTCCCCAGCCGGAGCATTCCGGATAGCCAATGTGTTGACAAACATCCCGAGTATCGGCTCTAGGTCCGCATGCGGTCTTCCCGCGATCGGCGTCCCCACGATCACATCTTCCTGCCCGCTGTATTTTGAAAGCAAGGTTGTATAAGCTGCTAACAACACCATGAACAAGGTCGACCCGGTTTGCGCCGCGAGCTGTCTTAAGCCTTCGCTCTTTTGCTTGTCAATGACAAATTCCAGCGTGCTCCCCTTAAAGCTTTGGATCGAAGGCCTTTTGTAATCCGTCGGCAGATCGAGCACCGGGATGTCTCCGCGGAACGTCTCCAGCCAATATGCTTCCTGCCTGCACGAACGCCTGCTTTGAACTTCTCCTTGCTGCCATGCCGCATAATCCTTGTACTGAATCCGCAGCGGCGGCAGCTCGTCTCCTTCGTATAGCCGGATAAACTCCTTCGTCAGGATTCCCATCGACGCCCCGTCGGAGATGATATGATGCATGTCAACCAGCAGTAGATGGCGGTCCGGCTTCAGTTCGATCAGCCCGACCCGCAGCAATGGCGCCTGACGAAGATCGAATGGCCGCACAAACTCCCGAACGCGGGCTTCCGCTTCATCCTCGCCCGCCTGCGCGAACTCCACCGCGAATGGTACCGTCTCGTGTATGCGCTGCACCGGCTCGCCGTTCACCAGTTCGAAGCCCGTCCGCAGAGTATCGTGGCGCGCGATCAGCTTCCTGAACGCCTCCTCCAGCCGCTTCCGGTCCAGCGCCCCTTCTATCGTCATGGCCTCCGGCATGTTGTAGCTGAGCTCCCCGCCTTCCAGCTGGCTCAAAATGTACAGCCGCTTTTGCGCGGAAGAGACCGGATAATACGCGCTCTTCTCTACCATCGGGATGGACGCATAGGCGCTCTGCTCCCGGCCCGTGACCGCTTCCGCCATTTGCTCGATCGTCGGATACTGGAACACCTCCCTCAGCGACATCTCGATATCCAGCTCCTTGTGCAGGTGGGCCACCAGCGTCGTTGCACGCAGCGAATGTCCGCCGATCTCAAAGAAATTGTCTTTGACGCCGACCTTCGGAAGTCCGAGCACCTTTTTCCAGATTTGTTCCAACCGCTCTTCCATTGGGGTGCGGGCCGCGACGTAGTCGATCCCGGTTTGTGTCCTTCCCTCCGGAGCCGGCAAGGCCCGGTGGTCGATCTTCCCGTTGGGCGTCAGCGGCATCTGCGCAAGCTGCACAAAATACGAAGGAACCATGTAACCCGGCATCTCCCGCGACAGCGCTCTTCTCAGTTCGCCCGCCGTCAGCTCCCGGTCCGCTACGTAGTATGCGCATAACTGCTTTTGCCCGGCTTCGTCTTCCCGCGCAAACACGATGGCTTCCAGAACGGAAGCTGCCTTGAGCAGATGCGCTTCCACCTCGCCAAGCTCGATGCGATAGCCGCGAATTTTGACCTGATGGTCGATCCGGCCCAAGTATTCGATGTTTCCGTCCGGCAGCCAGCGCGCCAGGTCCCCTGTCCGGTACATCCGCTTCTCCGGCGCAAACGGAACCGGCACGAATTTCTCTGCCGTCAGTTCGGGACGGTTCAAGTAGCCCCTAGCCAGCCCGATCCCGCTCACGCAGAGCTCTCCCGCCACCCCGATGGGCGCCAGCCTGTTCTGCGCATCGAGAATATACACCTGATGGTTGGCTATCGGACGGCCGATCGGCACCGATGTTTCCATCGCCATGTCCTGCGAATAGACCCAAGTGGTCGAGCAAATGGAATCCTCCGTCGGGCCGTAATTGTTGATATAGCGTACGTGATCCTTCCACTGCCCCACCAGCTCGGCGGAGGAAGCGGAGCCGGCCGTGATCAGCGTTTTTAGGCTCGGAACATGCGCCGGGTTCAAGTACACGGCATAGGTCGGAGGCAAGGTCGCCACCGTTATTCCGTTGTCCCGGACGTACTGCTCGAACAAATGATGATCCAAAATGACCGAAGCATCCGGCACATACAGCATCGCCCCGAAAAATAAGCTCATGATGATTTCCGAGCACGACGCGTCAAACGAAAAGCTGGCAAACTGTACGATGCGATCCTGCTTGCCGATCTGCAGGGTATTTTCGCAGAAGAACTTGAAGTTACACACGCCCTGATGCTCGACCATCACACCTTTCGGATTCCCGGTCGTGCCCGACGTGTAGATGACATACGCCAGCTGCTGCGGATCGACAGCCAGCCCCAGATTCGAGCCGTCGTCGCTATACGTCTGATCATCGTCCAGCAGGAGCGCTTCGCCGTCGAACGCTGCGCGATCCCGCAAGTGCGACTGGACAAGCAGCAGCCGTGCGCCGGAATCTTCGAGCATGTAGCAGATGCGTTTCTCCGGGTATTCCGGGTCGACCGGCACATACGCGCCGCCCGCCTTCATGACGGCGAGCACGGCGACGATCATTTCGATGGAGCGCTCGCTCATAATCGCAACCAGTTGCTCGGCCTGCAAGCCCTTGGCTCGAAGCGTGCGCGCCAGGCGATTCGCCCGTTCGTTCAGCTCGCGGTACGTGAGCCGCTGATCCTGGAACACAACCGCCTCCTGCTCCGGCATCCCGGCCGCCACCTGTTCGAACAGCCCGTGGATCGTCATATCCACAAGATACGGCCATGCCGTATCGTTGAACTCCTCTACAATTTGCGCCTTCTCCTGTGCGGTCAGAATCTCGATGGACGATAGCTTCGCATTCGGGTCATGAATCATCTTCTCGACAAGCTGCGTAAAATGCTCTGCCATCCGCAGGATGGTTTCTTGCTTGAACAGCGTGCTCGCGTACTCAATGCTGCAAACAAGCGAGTCTGCTTCCTCCGTCACATTGAAGGTCAATTCGAACTTGGACACGTTATGCTTGTTCGCATACGGGCGGAATTCCAACCCTTCGATGTCCAGCTCCTCCTGCTCCGTGTTTTGCAGGACAAACATCGTGTCAAACAAAGCATTGCGGCTCATATCTCTGGCTACATCCAGCTTATCGACCAGTTCCTCAAACGGGTAGTCCTGATTTTCATAGGCTCTGAGCGCACTCTCTTTGACTTCCTGCACATAGTCGCGGAACGTCTTCTCCCCAGCCGGAGCATTCCGGATAGCTAATGTGTTCACAAACATCCCGAGTATCGGCTCCAAATCCGCATGCGGTCTTCCCGCGATCGGCGTCCCTACGACCATATCTTCCTGCCCGCTGTATTTGGAAAGCAAGGTCGTATAAGCTGCCAACAGCACCATAAACAAGGTCGACCCGGTTTGCGTCGCGAGCTGTCTTAATCCTTCGCTCTTTTGCTTGTCCAGCACAAATTCGAGCGTGCTCCCCTTAAAGCTTCGGATCGAAGGCCTTTTGTAATCCGTCGGCAGATCGAGCACCGGGATGTTCCCGCGGAACATTTCCAGCCAATACGCTTCCTGCTTGCGCAAACGCCTGCTTTGAACTTCCCCTTGCTGCCATGCCGCATAATCCTTATACTGAATCCGCAGCGGCGGCAGCTCGTCTCCTTCGTACAGTCGGATAAATTCCTTCACCAGAATTCCCATCGACGCCCCGTCGGAAATGATATGATGCATGTCAACCAGCAGCAGATGGCGGTCCGGCTTCAGTTCGATCAGCCCGACCCGCAGCAATGGCGCCTGACGAAGATCGAATGGCCGCACAAACTCCCGAACGTGGGCTTCCGCTTCTTCCCCGCTCACCTGCGCGAACTCCACCGCGAATTGTACCGTCTCGTGTATGCGCTGCACCGGCTCGCCGTTCACCAGTTCGAAGCCCGTCCGCAGAGTATCGTGGCGCGCGATCAGCTTCCTGAACGCCTCCTCCAGCCGCTTCCGGTCCAGCACCCCTTCTACCGTCATGGCGCCCGGCATGTTGTAGCTGAGCTCCCCACCTTCCAGCTGGCTCAAAATGTACAGCCGCTTTTGCGCGGAAGAGACCGGATAATACGCGCTCTTCTCTACCATCGGGATGGACGCATAGGCGCTCTGCTCCCGGCCCGTGACCGCTTCTGCCATTTGCTCGATCGTCGGATACTGGAACACCTCCCTCAGCGACATCTCGATATCCAGCTCCTTGTGCAGGTGGGCCACCAGCGTCGTTGCACGCAGCGAATGTCCGCCGATCTCAAAGAAATTGTCTTTGATGCCGACCTTCGGAAGTCCGAGCACCTTTTTCCAGATTTGTTCCAACCGCTCTTCCATTGGGGTGCGGGCCGCGACGTAGTCGATCCCAGTTTGCGTCCCTCCCTCTGGAGCCGGCAAGGCCCGGTGGTCGATCTTCCCGTTGGGCGTCAGCGGCATCTGTGCAAGCTGCACAAAATACGAAGGAACCATGTAACCCGGCATCTCCCGCGACAGCGCTCTTCTCAGTTCGCCCGCCGTCAGCTCCCGGTCCGCTACGTAGTATGCGCATAGCTGCTTTTGCCCGGCTTCGTCTTCCCGCGCAAACACGACGGCTTCCAGAACGGAAGCTGCCTTGAGCAGATGCGCTTCCACCTCGCCAAGCTCGATGCGGTGGCCGCGGATTTTGACCTGATGGTCGATTCGTCCCAAGTATTCGATATTGCCGTCCGGCAGCCACCTTGCCAAGTCGCCTGTTCGATACATCCGTGCCCCGGGAACGAACGGATTGTCGATAAACTTCTCCGCCGTCAGCTCCGGACGGTTTAGGTAGCCTCGCGCGAGCCCGGCTCCCGCCACACACAGCTCGCCCGGTATCCCAACTGGCTGGAGCTGATCTTCTTTGCTCAAAATATAGGCAACCGTATTGGCGATAGGCTTTCCTATCGTAATTTCCTGAGCAGCATCCGTGATCGACAGCCTGGTAGAGACCACGCTGTTCTCCGTTGGGCCGTATTCATTGCAAATTTCGATGGATGCCTTCATCTCCATGAGCTTCTGAATCAGTGCCGGAGCCAACTTCTCTCCTCCAGCCACCACACTTTTCACCGAATACAGCTCTTGCGGCTCCATCGTTTCCAAGATCGGCCACAAAAAGCTTGGCGAACCTTGCAGATGCGTGATCTTTTGCTGTACGATCGTCTTTTTGATGACCATCGGGTCTTTGCTCGCTTCATCATTAAGCATGTACACTGTCGAGCCCGACACCACGGGACCAAAAAAGTGCGTTATAAACGGATCAAAAACAAAAGGAGTCCACATCAGCGCACGATCTTCCTCCGAAAACCGGTAGCTTGCCGTCTTCCATTGAACCGTGTTTGCTATGCTGCCGTGCTCTACCATAACGCCTTTCGGCTTGCCGGTTGTTCCCGAGGTGTAGATGACATAGGCCAAATGGTTCGGTCCGACAGCCGGCTCCAGGTTCGATCCGTCCTCCCGGTCGAGCCGCTCGTCATCCAACATGACAAGCGCGCCCGCAAAGGAAACGCGGTCCATAAAACGGCGCTGCAGCACAAGCGTCTTCGTTCCCGAATCCTCCAGCATATAGCGGATGCGTTCCTCCGGATACTCCGGATCGATCGGCACGTATGCTCCTCCGGCTTTTAAAATCCCCAAGATCCCGACGATCATGTCCAGAGAACGCTCGGTCATAATGACGACCGGCTGATCCGGCCGCACCCCTTCCGCACGCAGCGTCCGCGCGAGCCGATTCGCCTTCTCGTTCAGCTCGCGGTACGTCAGCTTCTCGTCCTCGAAGACAACCGCAACCTGCTCCGGCGCGCGCTCCGCCTGCTCTTCAAACAACCCGTGGATCGTTTTCTCCCTCGGATAGTCCGCCCAAGTGTCGTTGAACACGGTCAATATCGTATTTTTTTCATCGTCGTTAATCAGAGATACCTCGGCTATTTTATCAAACGGACAACGAATCATATGCTCTGCGATCGTCAGCAACTGCTGCTGGATACGCTGCACTTCTTTTTCTTCAAAAAGATGCGTTCGATAATGCACATCGAGCACGATATGCTGCTCATTTAACATTTCTTTGATATGGAGTACGAAGTCATTGCCTTCATGTCCGGAAAAATCTATTTTGCTTTGCGTGCTTATCTGATCGTATTCGAGAAAACGCATGGGCTGGTACTCTACTGCAATACCGAACAAACGTTGAATGTCTTTGTTGTTATGCTTCTCCCGCAGATCCTGAATCAATTGATTGTACGGATACTTTTGATGGCGCAGGTTGGCGCTCTGTTCCTTGGCTACCCTTTGAAGAAATGAAAGCAGGTCCAGCTCGGGGTCAACGAAAATTTTTGTCGCTACGGTGCTCGCAAACATCCCGATCGTATCTTTTTCTTTCTTCGTTGTTCGGTTTGCATAGATGGTTCCAATTGCGATATCGTTCCGGTTCGTTACTTTATGCATGTAAATGTAAACGGTAGACATAAAGAAAGTAAGCACGCTTATTTTGTTTTGCTGGGAAAATACCGTCAGATTACGATAAAGATCATCGTTAATGATCAAGCTCTTTCTTTCGGCAGCTGTGCTTGTCACCAAGGGGTTGTAGGACTTAAGACTCGCAACCTCGGATAGCGATTGGAACTTGTCCATCCAATACGCTTTGTCTTTTTGGAAGCGCTCGGATTCCTCATATTGCCGTTCCGCGCTTATGTAGTCGATGTATGAGTTTTTTTCCTCCCTTGCGGATAAAGCTCCTTTCTTCAAGGCTACATAATTTTCCGCAACTTGGTTGCCAATGAGATTCATCGATATGCCGTCGGATACAATATGATGCATTTTTAAATTGTACCAATAGTGTTCATCGCTTAATTTAAAAATAACAAACTGATATAAATCCGAATGAAGCAGTTCCATTGGCGTTCGATTATGGCGGCCCAGCCATTCCTCCGCACGCGCCGCATGATTGTATTCGGAGAAATCCAAAAACTCGATTTCTTTATACATATGGGGCTCGATATATTGCATCGGTTCGCCATTTTCCTGCGTTAATTTGATTCGAAAAGCTTCGTTCTGTTGAATAACCAAATCAATGGCCTGCCGTAAAACGTGAAGATCGATATTCCCTCGGATGACAGCCGTTCCGGAAAGAACGCATGTCGTCGTGTTCGGGTACAGCAATTCCGTATACCATATTCTTCGCTGCGCATGAGTTAAATGAAAGAGTTTGATCGTATTCGTACTCAAGTTCCGTAGCTCCTTTGAATGTTATTAGTTTACCAGTTCAAGATTTACTAGATTTATCCATTAAAAAAATAAAAAAACATTACAAGGATAGCCTTCTTCCCGCTTTAAGTTCTGGAGATCCAAGAAACTGGACACTACTTAAAATTTTATCATTAATACCATATAATAATTTAATGATTATATTTTAGTATATTAGTCTTTATATGTAAATTTTCTCATTCGCTAACCAACATTCCTAGGCCCTGATCAGCCCTCTCGCAACAGCGCGAAGCGACACCTGAGAAATGCGGCGCCTGCCGATATTCGTTCCGTCCGGACACGAGTCGATCATCCGCATTGCCTTTTCTTTTGTCAAAAGAAAAAGCATCCCCAACTGCGATCGCGGTTAGAAATGCTCCTCAACTTGCCCCCTCCCCTAGTGCGGACGGAGGGCAAGCGTCGCTTTCGTATGGGCCGCAACATCCGCCTCATCGAAATACATCGTTTTGTAGCGCCCTGTGAGCCACATCGAGGTTTGATCCGAATAATGCGCGCTCCCGAGCTGACCGGAGGCCCCCATGATCATGATCTCCTCCGATGCTTTCAAGCTGGAGAGGTCGGCCGTAAAGCGCCACGGTGCCCCGACAACGACCTTGTAGGGCCAATGCTTTCGCGAATAAGAGGCGGCGCCAACGGTAACGCTGCTTCCGCCGTACGGGTACGGACCGTCGTTAAACATCAGATTAAGCGGTTTTATAGCGCCGAGCGGATGCTCCAACGTCAGCTTATGAATCGCCCCCCACAACCATTTCTCCTGTCTGTCGCCAAGCTCCTGCTCCAAGAGGCGCAGGGCCTCCCCGAAGCCTTCGAGGAGCGCTTGCTCAACCGTGCTCCCGGTGCCTTCCAGCCATTTCTTGTTTTTGCCTGCGAATAGTTCGTTTACCGCGTTCACGGTCAATCCGGTTCTCTGGAAATCCGCATAGAGCGCCGATCCAAGCTGCGGCTCGAACAGCTTCTGCATCGTCTTATCCAGCGTAATGTGGAATATGGACGGACCGACCTGATCGGGGGCGTCGAACGGATCCCGCATCCATTCCTCCAGCGTGCGCAGCGCCTGCTGCTGGGATGAATTCCAGGAGCCGCGTTTCAAAATGGGCAGCCAAATATCCCGATACTGGGCCGCCTGCAGGTTTTTCCAGTCCCCTTGCATGCGCTGCATGTCTTGAAGCGTCAACCGCGCTTTCTCCTGCAGCATCTCCTTAATCCGGTCGGCGCGGTACGATTCGGCCCAGTTGTAGGTGATAAAGTACGGATACTTGTCATCGACCACACGGTTGTTGGCGGTAGCGATGTAGCCTTCCGGAGGATTCCAGGCGTGCGGCAGCTCCTCCCATGGAATGTACGATTTCCATTCGTACTCGTCGGTCCAGCCGGGCACCGGCTGCATGCCGTTCCCCTTGCCGCGGATCGGAATTCGTCCGTTCGCCCGCCAGCCAATGTTCCCTTGATCGTCCGCATAGACGATGTTCTGGGCGGGCGCGGCAAATAGACGCATCGCTTTTTCAAAATCATCGCGGTTTTTGGCTTTGTTCATCATGAGCCAAGCGGTAATCTCGTTGGCTGGTCCGGTGTCGTAGGCGGTCCATTTGAGGGCAAGAGACTGTTCGGACTTTGCCGACAAACCGATTTCCTTAACGATGTCCGTAATAATGGGGCCGTGCCGGGTAATCACCGTCTCGCCTCGAACGGGCTCGGGCCTTCCCTTGACGCGAAACGTTTCCTCAATTACCATGGCATCTTCGTAACGGCCCGCATATTCGAATTGATGCGGATTATTGGGGTTCGGCTTCTCGATGTACAGGTCCTGCACGTCAGGGTTTAAATTGGTAAAGCCCCAGGCGACATGCTCGTTATGTCCTGCTACGACACCGGGCAGCCCCGGGAAAATCACGCCGGTTACACTATACTGCTCGGAGACGGTCAATTGATTTTGATAAAAAATCGAAGGCGCGCCCAGTTGCAGATGCATATCGTTTGCGAGCAGCGGCTTGCCGGTTACGCTCTTGCTTCCGGCGACGACCCAATTGTTGCTGCCGAGCCCTTCGCCGGGAATGCCGTACATGCGCGATGCGTGCAGCAGGTTCGTAAGCTTCCGCGCGTCCCCGTCCTTCAGAGAAACGGCTCCCTCTTCCACCAGCTTGATCCCTGGGAAGAGCGATTGCGTTTTGTCGATACCGAGCTTCTTCAAGGACGAACTCACGAACAGCTCGGTGATGGCATTATCGCCCAGGTACCATGCCATATACTTGCCGATAGCGATCGAATCGCTGATCTGCCATGGTTCAAAAGCGGCGCCGGTCAACGTATACTCGATCGGAAGCGGACCCGTTTCGCGAAACGCGTTGACGCCGTCTGCATAGGCTTGCAGCGCTTCCTTGGTCCGTTCGTCCAGCTTCGGAAGCAGTTCGTCTGCCATTCGTCTGAACCCGATCGTACGGTTAAACCGATCCTGCGGCAGCAAGGCTTCGCCGAACACTTCGGCCAGCGTTCCTCTGACGGAACGACGCGACAGCTCCATCTGCCAGAGGCGGTCCTGAGCATGGACATACCCTTGCGCAAACATTAAATCGCGCTCGTTCGAAGCGTAAATGTGCGGAATCCCATAATCGTCCCTTACGACGGACACCGACTTGGCTACGCCCGTGCTCAGCTCGCCGTCAGTCTTCGCGAGAGCATGGCGGACAAACCAATAGCCGCCTCCGCTTGCGACGACCCCTAACGCCAGAACACCGGATAAAGAGAACAGAAGTATTTTTTTGGCCTTGGACAAATGAACCTCCCCCTTTAATGATGAATGATCAGTCCTCCAACAAGGCTGTTACATTTCTATATATTCCCATATGAAATTTAATTTTCCTGTTCTTTTCATTTTTTTTGTTTTTGTCTTTCCCTCGTCTAACGAAAGCAGAACATACATACTTTGCCAATCCTCCGTTCATACTAATTTTCAAACGTTGGAAAAAAGAAGGCGATTGCGGTGCTGCTCCTGACTTTTTTATCGTTGCTTCGCAAGTCCAAGCGGCCGAAGTCCGAGCCGGCTCCGGCTCCTGCCCCGTCCCCGCCGTCACAGCCAAGCGGCCGGCTGTCTTCCCGTCTGGAAGACAATCTGGATGTGCTGCGCCGGGTGTTCGGCAACAGCTCGGATGTCATTTTTCGCGAATTCACGCTGGGAGCCTCGGGCGAGACGAAAGCGGCCGTCGCTTATACCGAATGTATTGCTAACAGCGAAATCGTGCAGCGGCTGCTCGAAAACCTGATGATCCAAGCCCGGGAAGTCGGGATGTCGGATGCCGCGGCCTCGCAGCCGTCGGGGATGGAGCGGCTGCTTCAGTTCACCGTCACCGTCGCATCCGCGAGAATCGAGACCGAGCTGGCGGCCTTGACCGGGAATATGCTGTCCGGGCATACGATCGTGCTTCTGGACGGAGAGGCTAGCGCCCTTACGGTCGATACGAGAGAGACGGAAGGCCGGACGGTAAGCGAATCGAACGTGCAGACGGTCGTCCGTGGTCCGCGGGACAGTTTTACCGAGTTAATCCGGATGAACACGACGCTGGTTCGCAGACGGATCAAGGACACGAGGCTTCGGGTGGAGAACGTGCAGCTCGGCTGCGTGACCAGAACCGATGTCGCGTTGATGTACATTGACGGCATTGTGAATGAGAGTGTCGTCGAGGAAGTGCGCCGGCGGCTAAAGCGGATCGAAATCGACGGTATTCTGGAAAGCGGGAACATCGAAGAATTTATTCAGGACGAGACGTTTACACCCTTTCCGACGATGTACAATACGGAGCGTCCCGATGTCGTCGCGGCGGGGCTGCTGGAAGGGCGCGTCGCCATACTGGTGGACGGAACCCCTGTAGCGCTTCTCGTCCCGGTCGTGTTCACGCAATTTTTCCAATCGGCCGAAGATTACTATAACCGGTCGGATTTCGGATTCCTGCGCATGCTGCGGTTCGCCTCGTTGCTGATTTCCACGTTCAGTCCGGCGCTCTATATTGCGATCACAACATACCATCAAGAGATGCTGCCTACCGTCCTTCTCGTAAGCTTGGCCGCCCAGCGGGAAGGCGTGCCGTTTCCGGCTTTTGTGGAAGCCTTCTTAATGGAGGCGACCTTCGAGATATTGCGGGAAGCCGGGGTTCGGATGCCTCGGGCCGTCGGCTCGGCTATCTCCATTGTCGGCGCGCTCGTCTTGGGACAAGCCGCCGTCGAAGCTGGGTTCGTATCGGCCGCAATGGTCATTGTCGTTTCGATTACGGCGATTACCAGCTTTATCTTCCCTTCTTTTTCCATCTCGATTCCGGTGCGGATTCTGCGCTTTCTGATGATGGCGGGAGCTTCCGTATTTGGCCTGTACGGCATTTTCGTATTGATGGTACTGATCGCGCTGCATATGTGCAGCCTGCGCTCCTTCGGCGCACCCTACATGTCGCCCATAGCGCCTTACAGCCAGAAGGAGCAGCAAGATACATTCTTTCGCTTCCCGCTATGGATGCAGCGGTCGCGTCCCCGTTTTCTTCGGCCCTCCGACAAGATCCGGGGACGGAAATCGGACACTTCTCCGAAGTAAGCGCACAGCGGGAGCCAATCGTGAAGGAACCGGATTCGAGGGAAGGCTTATGTCAAAAACACGAATACCGCTCATGCTGCTTCTGGTCCTCTGCGCCAGCTTGATGACGGGCTGTTGGAACCGGCGGGAACTGAACGAGCTCGCCATCGCCGTTGCGATCGGAATCGACAAGGCCGGCAATCAGCATCAAGTGACGGTCCAAGTCGTCAATCCAAGCGAGATCAGCAAAAAAACGAGCGGCGTCCCCTACGCTCCGGTTACGATTTATAAAATGCGGGGCGATACGATTGCGGAATGCATCCGCAAGCTGACGGTGGAATCGCCGCGGCTCATGTACTTGTCGCATGTGCGCCTGCTCGTCTTGAGCGAGGAGGTCGCCCGGGAAGGTATCCGCCATACGCTTGACTACTTCTCGCGAGACCGGGAATTCCGGCCGGACTTTTACGTCGCCGTCTCGAGGCATGCGACAGCCGAAACCGTCCTCAGTCTCTTCACCCAGTTGGAGAAAATTCCGGCCAATCAGCTGTACGATTCCTTGAAGAACTCGGAGAAATATTGGGCTCCGACGATCGGCATCCATCTGGACGAATTAATCGACGATCTGATCAAAGAAGGCGTCAATCCCGTGCTGACCGGCATCTCGGTCAAAGGCGATCAGGCCAAAGGGAAATCCAAGGAAAACGTAGGCAATATCGCAATGCCGACGCATCTCCAATTCACCTCCATCGGCGTCTTTAACAAGGACCGGTTAATCGGCTGGATGAACGAAACGGACAGCAAAGGCTACAACTACATTAAGGGCAATGTGAAAGGAACGGTCGGCAGCCTGCTTTTGAACGAGAATAAGAAGGAAAGGGTAAGCAACGAGCTGATCAAGAGCAGCACGAAGACGACCGGCACCCTTGTAGGCGGCCGCCCGCATATTACGGTGGTCATTAAGGGAGAAGGCAATATCGCGGAAGTGGAAACTTCCAAGGTCGATTTGTCTCGGGCGAAGCCTGTCCTTGAGCTGGAGCATGCGATGAACCGGAGAATCGAGGAGTTGGCGCTGCACTGCATCAAGAAAGCGCAGCAGCAGTTCAAAACCGACATTTTCGGTTTCGGAGAAGTGATGCGACGTTCAGAGCCCGCTTTTTGGCAAAAGGAAAAAGCCCGGTGGTCCGAATATTTCCAAAAGCTGACCGTCGATGTCAAATCCGATATCAAACTGCGCCGGAGCGGCCGGGTGGGGAATTCGTTCATTCGCGAGATGGAAAAACCGGCGCCAAAGGAATGAGCCTTGCATGTGGAAAGTAGCGGGGGTGCTTGTCGCCTCCTTCCTGCTTTGTCTGTCGGATACCGTTCGGCTATGGAGACAAAAGCTGTTCAAAGAGCTTACCGTCTTCCTCGTCCTGGCCGGCGTGGCCTCCGCCCTCTGTATCGCCACGGTGCTGGATATCGAGCTGTCTAGCCCGTTAGAGGCGCTCCGATTCGTATACGAACCCGTTGACAAATGGATCGTGAAGCTGCTGAAAAGTTTCTCATCATCCTAGAAAGGCGGTCGGTTCCATGCCGGGAAATCCGGTTATCAGCCTCCGGCAATTCGTCATTTTGGTGACGCTGTTCTCCCTTGGGAGCGCCATCTTATACGTTCCCGGCGTTCTTAGTATCCATGCCAAGCAAGACGCATGGATTGCCGCTCTGATCGGCTGGGCGCTCGGGATCGGCATCGTGTGGATTTACGTGGCGCTGGCGAACCGCTACCCTCACCTGTCGCTGGTACAGTGCAGCGAGCATGTGCTGGGACCTTGGCTCGGCAAGGCCGCCGGGCTGCTCTATTTGTTTTTCCCGTTCGTGCTGGCTGCAATCGTCATGCGGGATATCGGGGATTTTGTGACGATCGAGATGCTGAAGTTCACACCGATCGAAATCATCGAGCTTTCCTTCACGTTCATCTTGATCGTCGGCGGCTACTACGGCTTGGAAACGATCTCAAGGATCGGGGAACTGATGTTCCCGATGATCATTTTTTTGTTTCTGTTTCTGGTCGTGTTCGTGAGCCCGCAGCTCAAAATCGACCACGCCAAGCCTGTACTTGAGCACGGCATCACTCCCATTCTCTTGAGCGTGAAGACGTACATCGGTTTTCCGTTCATGGAATTGTCCATTTTCCTTATGATTCTGCCTTACGTCAAGCGCACGTCGGGAGCCAAGGTCGCACAAGCCTTTATCGCGGGCACGGGAATCTGCGGCTTGATGCTCTTCGTCATTACGGCGGCGAGCATTCTGGTTCTGGGCCCTAGTCTGACCGCACGGGAGACGTATCCGAGCTATTTGCTGGCCAAAAAAATTAACGTCGGCGATTTTCTTCAGCGCATTGAGGCGTTTATGGCGGGAATCTGGTTTTTCAGCATTTACATGAAGCTTGTGCTGTGCCTGCTTGCGATTGCGCTCGGCATCGCCCAACTGTGCCGGCTGAAGGACTACAGGCCGCTGCTCCTGCCGCTCGGGGTCATCATCTTCGTGTATTCGCTGGCCATTTCGCCGAACATGGCTTATATGGTCGAGCTGACCGGAAAGCTGTGGACGGCCTTCGCTCTGACCTTCTCGCTGCTTATCCCGCTCGTGCTGTTGATCGTCGGCTCCTTCCGTTCCCGGAATTAACTTCCTTGCGAGACACGCCGTCCGCCGGTATTTCTTTCGTCCCGAAACCCTTATCCCGCGCCATGACTTACGTCCAAGTAACTAAGGCAATAACTTTTCAGTACTTATCAAACCGGACGGGTTATCGGTATAATAGCAATGTTTTTACTTTTCGATTCGGGAGGCGGAGCTTCGATGAAGTACCGAAAATTGGGCAGGACCGGTCTGAAGGTCAGCGAAATCAGTCTCGGTAGTTGGATGACGTACGGCGGTTATGTGGAGAACGACAAAGCCGTCCGTTCGATCGAACAAGCCTACGATCTAGGCGTCAATTTTTTCGATACGGCTAACGTATACGAACGCGGCGAAGCGGAGAAAGTCGTCGGCGAGGTGTTGAAAGCTTATCCCCGCGAATCTTATGTGCTGGCGACCAAAGTATTCTGGCCCATGGGCGAAGGCCCGAACGACCGCGGCCTGTCGCGCAAGCACGTCATCGAGCAGTGTCATGCCAGCCTGAAGCGGCTTCAAGCGGATTATTTGGACGTGTATTATTGCCACCGGTTTGATCCGGAAACGCCGCTGGAAGAGACGCTGCGTGCACTCGACGATCTGGTCACGCAGGGCAAAGTGCTTTATATCGGCGTCAGCGAGTGGACAGCCGCCCAGATGATCGAGGCCCACGCGATTGCAGACAAATATTTGCTGGACCGCATCGTCGTCAACCAGCCGGTATATAACTTGTTCAACCGGTATATTGAAAAAGAAGTCATCCCGACCGGCATCGCCAAAGGCATCGGCCAAGTCGTCTTCTCCCCGTTGGCGCAAGGACTGTTGACCGGGAAATACCGCCGCGGACAAGCCCTGCCGCAGGAGAGCCGCGCCGTCAGCAAAGGCTGGGACGAGAAGCAATTGTCCGAAAGCCGCTTGGCCAAAGTCGAGCAGCTTGAAGCGGTTGCGGAAGAGCTCGGCATCAAAGTATCGCAGCTCGCGCTGGCTTGGATTTTACGCCAGGACAACGTGGCTAGCGCACTCGTCGGCGCCAGCCGTCCGGAGCAGGTCGTGGAGAACTGCGCCGCTTCCGACATCGTACTGTCGCACGACGTGCTCGATCGAATCGAAGCCATTATGCAAGAATAGACGAGCGAGCACGTGCGGCACAACGCAAAGACCCGAGACCTTTCTCACGACGGGAAAGGCTCGGGTCTTTTTGCTGTGATGCGTAGGTGATTGAGATGCGTAAGTTTCTTCGCTAGTCGAAAAAGCGCCGCGCAGGCCATGAGCCCTGCAGCTTGCGGATTTGCACAATTTGACCAATATGATACGCGTCGTGTACGACCAGGCTCGTAACGGAAAGCGTTATCGTGTTTCTCGGGAGCTGCCGTTCCAAGTCGTCTTCGCTTA
Organism: Paenibacillus tyrphae; assembly: GCF_000722545.1. Lineage (GTDB taxonomy): Bacteria > Bacillota > Bacilli > Paenibacillales > NBRC-103111 > Paenibacillus_G > Paenibacillus_G tyrfis. Next base: position 286,311 of record NZ_JNVM01000016.1, on the reverse strand, counting down.
ACTCCGCAAGCGCAGTTCGAACGGCCTTATGTACATGTTCCAAACGTGCGGCCTCTTCTTCCCAGGTCGCTTCCCTTTCCCCGTACGCGGCAAACGTATCGTCGTTCGTCAACCCGTCGGGATAATGCGGATCTTCGCCCGACAGCCATTTGAGCAGACGCTCCTTATAGAACGTCAAATGCCGGACGTTTTCGCGGATCGTATTGGCGGCGGCTCCCTCCGGCCGCCAGTCGGCTTCGGCCTCCGTTAGACCCTCCAGCGCCTCGCGCAGCGGCGGAAACCAATCTTCCTTATCATAACAAATATCCCATTCGTGCAGGAGCAGCTCCTTCTTGTTCATTCCGTCTTCTCCTCCCGTTTCGCCATATTTGTAACCATCTATTTTTATATTAATGGTTACACCCATAATATACCACAGGCAAAGCTGATTGTATAGAAGCTGGCGCAAGCCAATATTTCCATGCTACAATAAGGGACAAAAAAAGCTGGGATCGCAATGATATGGGATGATTTTCTCAACAGCATGTGGCGGGATTGGCGCGGCAGCGGCAGAAGCGAGGATCGGCTGGAGAGCCCCGAATGGGTCAGGCAATGGCTCTCCGAGCACCGGCTTACCGCTCCTCACCTGCCTTCGCCTCAAGAGATGGATGAATTGAAAAGGCTGCGGGACCTACTGCTTCGCATCGTTCAAGCCTTCGCCGCAGGCTCTCAACCCGATCCGGATGATCTCGGGGAATTAAACCGGGTCATGGCCGACGGGCCGGTCGTTCGTCAGCTCGTCTGGACAGACGAGCGATATCAGCTGGACTACGTGCCGACTTTGCTCGGCTGGACGCAGATTGGAGCCGCAATCGCCGCTTCGTTCGCACAGACTTTGGCCGACAAAGATCCTGCCCGGATGCGTATTTGCAGCAACCCTGATTGCTTGTGGGTTTATTACGACGACACCCGCAACCGGTCCAAGCGGTACTGCGATGACAAATTATGCGGCAATCTCATGAAGGTGCGCCGTTTTCGCGCACGCAAAAAAGCCGGGGATTAAACGTCCGTTAAGGACGCTTAATTCCCGGCTCCTCTTTACCTCTTTCCAATCCGTACTCGTCGTATAGCGCTTATCGTCTTACCTCGTCCACGTCGGCTTTCGCCGCTGCGGTCCGAGCTGCTCGAACGCATAGGCAAGCCGGATCAGCACGGGCTCGCTGTACGCCTGCCCCGTAAACGTGACCGCAAGCGGCCGGCCGTCTGCGGTATAGCCGCCGGGAACGGCAATCGAGGGATAGCCTGCCGCGGCGGCAATCCCGGCCCCGGACGTTCCCGGGAACAGCAGCGCATCCAACCGGTGTTTGGCCATCGCTGCATCGATGCCTTCGGCCCGGGACAGCCGCAGATCTTTCAGTCTGTCCTCTACATATTCCGCCTCGGTGAGCGTTCCCGACGTCTCTTCGGCGCGCATCAGTGTCACTTGGCCGTATTTTAGCGTCCGCTCAAAATACTTCGCATTAAAGGCGATGACCTCGCGCAGCGAATGAACCGGCAGATGCGGCGCAAGCTTGCTTAAGTAGGCGTTCACATCCGCTTTGAATTCATAGCGGAACACGCTGGAGTGGAATGAAGCAAACTCCTGCGCCGAAGGAATATCCGCCGGATCGACCACGTCCGCTCCGGCAAGCCGCAGAGCGGCGACGTGAGCGTCGAACGCCCGGCGCTCCTCCTCGCCCAGCTTGTCATGGTAGACTGCCCGCGGAATGCCGATCCGTGCTCCTTGCAAACCGTCCTTGTCCAGAAACTGCCGGTAATCGGCGGGCACCCGGCCCAGCGACGCGCCCGTGATCGAATCGGCGGAGTCCGTCCCGGCTATTGCCCCGAGAAGCAGCGCTGCATCGGCCACCGTTCGGGCGAGCGGTCCCGCCGTATCTTGACTGTGGGCCAGCGGAATGATTCCGCTGCGGCTGATTAGCCCAACCGTCGGCTTGATGCCGACGACCGAGCTGCTCGCCGCCGGGCTCAGAATCGAGCCGGACGTCTCCGTCCCTACGGCCAGCGCACACAGGTTCGCAGCCACAGCCACGCCGGACCCGGTGCTCGAACCGCCAGCCGCAAGCTTGGAACCGTACGCGTTCAGCACTTGGCCGCCGCGAGAGCTGTAGCCTCCCGGCATCCCTTGCGTCATGAAGTTCGCCCATTCCGTCATATTGGCTTTTCCCAGAATGACGGCGCCTGCCGCACGCAGCCGTTTGACCAAGTAAGCATCGCTTGCCGCATAATGTCCCTCCAGCGCAAGGGAGCCAGCGCTTGTGTGCATTTTATCGGCCGTATCGATATTGTCCTTCAACAGCACCGGAATACCGTGCAAGGGCCCTCTTGGACCTTGTAACCGCCGCTCGACATCCAGCGCTTCGGCGATCGCAAGCGCATCCGGATTAAGCTCCAGCACTGCATTCAGCGCCGGTCCCTGCTTGTCGTATGCCGCAATCCGCGCCATATACGCCTGGACCAGCTCCGCGGCGGTTCGCTCCCCGGATTCTATCGCCTGCTGCAAATTGTCGACCGTCGCTTCCTCGACCCATTCCTCGACAGGATAAACGTGCTTCGCCATCGCCCACACTCCCTCTTCAGCTTGTTTTGGTAAAGGTATTCCTTTCCAAGTTCGAGAGATCCGTGCCGAATTCCTTTTTTAGCTTGTTTTTCCATCCTTCGACCAACGTCAAGAAGCCTTACTCCATCAAGGAATAAGGCTTCACGTTTTGTGCAGGTCGACGCACCGTCACAGGCCGGACGCTTCCTCGGTCTTACCGTCTGAGAAGCGCATACCTGGTAGGCGCCGCTTCTTCGACGCATTCCTCCGACTCGATAAGAGGGTCCGCTACGCGCTGGGAGACTGGGTACGCATGCATGCGCTCGGGCGCGTAAGGCCGGAGCAGCGATTGCAGCCTGTCCGGTTCACCGTTCATGGTCGGATCGAGCCACATCTCGACGTCCCGTTCGTCCAAAATGACCGGCATCCGCTCATTGTAATCGAACACCAATCGGTTCGACCTCGTCGTCATGACCGTGCAGGTGCGGGTTTCCCCGCCCCGCGAATCTTTCCACACTTCATACAGCCCGGCCATGGCGAAGACGCCCCGGTCCTTCATGACGATGCGAATCGGTCGTCTTGTTTTGCCCTCCGTTTTCCAGACGTAAAAGCCGTTGCTTGGGATGATGCAGCGCTGTTTGCCGAACAGCTTGCGATACGCCGGTTTTTCATGTACCGCTGCGCTGTCGGCATTCACGGCATCCTTCCCCCAGAACGGAACGAGCCCCCATCGGTGCTCCTCCAGCATCCGGCTTTCCGCACCCCGGATGATTACGGCCACCTGCTGTGTCGGGGCGATGTTATATCGCGGCTTGTAAGCGTAAGTCACTTGACCGATCCGATAACGCTCCGACAGCTCCGGCAGCTCAGCCGTCAACGAAAAACGTTCGCACATGAAGAACACCTCTTGTTTTTTTAATTCCAGTATCTTCATGTACAGAAATATTATGCATGCCGGGAATGGCGGCTTGCCGGTTATTTCGGATTTTCGTCATGGGCGCAAAGCGTCCTCGTAGAACAAACGCAGATCGTTATGGTAAAATATAGGGGAGACGAGAAAGGAGACGGACCATGAAACCATACGAAATCCGGACCTACCAAGATTCCTACGAGATTTACGAGTTGATCGAGCACAGTACTCGTTCGTGGTTCAAAATCGCCCCGGCGCGCGGCGGAATCGTCATCAGCTTCGGCGCAAACGGTCAGGAGCTGCTTTATTTGGACAAAGCGACGTTCGACGATCCGAACGCCAATATCCGCGGCGGCATTCCGGTGCTGTTCCCGATTTCCGGGCAGCTCGCGGAAGGCGCCTACGAATGGAACGGACAGCGCTATAGCATGAAAAATCACGGCGTCGCCCGCGTACGCCCTTGGCGTGTCGAATCGACGGATACCCGTGACGGCGCCGCCATTACGTTAACGCTCGCCAGTGACGCAGAAACGCGGGAATCGTACCCGTTCGACTTCGAGCTTAGCTTTACCTACCGGTTGAAGGACGGTCAATTGACCATCGAGCAGGAATACCGGAACGGCTCGGCGGAGCCGATGCCGATGTACCCGGGATTCCACCCGTATTTCGTCGCCGACCGCAAAGCGCTCGCGTACGAAACCGACGCGACGAAATACTTCGACTACAACGACGGCTCGGAAAAAAGCTATGACGGCCGGGTCATCGATCTCGATAAGCTGCCGGAATCGGTCGTTTTCCTGAACACGCAGCGGCGGGACATTACCTTCAGCCCGGCGGAGCGTTTGGTCGTGCGGATGACGTACGGCGAGTCGTTCAAATATGTCGTGCTGTGGTCCGTAAGCGGCAAAAGCTTCGTCTGCGTCGAGCCGTGGATGGCCAAAACCGACGAGCTGAACCGGAAGCAAGAGCTGGTGGAAGTACCGGCGGGCGGCGTACATCGTACGTTCTTGACCATCAGCCGTGTGTCCGTCTAAATGTTAAAAAAGCGGGTATCCCCATCCATCCGACCTTTCTTAAGGAATGTCGATGATGACGGAGCACCCGCTTGTTTATTTGAAATTTTTTATATGAATGACAAGTATCCCATTATATAGGATAAACCCGACATTGTCGTTGTCGAAAAAGTCTGAAAAATCGAATAACGAATCGAGTTGTGCGCTTGCCCGGGAAATACGCCGTTCATTTCCCGGCTCTGCTTCATTCCCAATTTTTTATATTGCCTCGTCTCTCCACTCTCGGCAAACCCGGATGCGGCTTAGCGCTCTACATCAAAGCGCGGATTTTCCGATCCGGTCTATCGCCTTCAGCACCAGCTCGTAATAAGCCCCCGGATGCGGAACGAAATCCGCAGGTCCAACCGTCCGCTCGACCGGCACCGGTATGCCGTTCTCATCCGATGCAATGCCGGCGATCCGGATCGGCTCCGATAATGTTCCTTGAGCCAGCTTCCGTACTTGCTCAAGCGGAACCCGGTATAAGCCCGTGACCTCCTCCGGTTGTAAACGGTATTGGGTCAGCGGCTGCTGGTTCACATGAAGAAACACATGGCAGAACTCGCGGTCGTTGCATGCTTCGGAGATGACGTCCTCCTCGGCAAACAGTCCGCAGGGAACCAGAGCTTCGAACGGAACGCTTAGTCCAAGCTCCTCTTCCAGCTCCCGGACACCGTCTTCGACTACTTCGCCTGCCAGCAGATGACCGGCGCAGGACGTATCGAGCAATGACGGAAACGTATCTTTTCCCGGATGCCGTTCTTGAAACAGCAGCACCGCCTCCCCATCCGTCGGCTCCGCAATCCAGCAATGAAACGTTTGATGCCACAGGCCCCGGGCATGAACCTCGGAGCGGGAAGCCTGTCCCACCGGATTCATTCGTTCGTCAAAAATGTCAAAGATTTCTTCGCTTGGTGCCATGACGATTGTTCCTCCTCAGCTAGCTAAAACTCGTTGCATGGTTATGCAGCCCGGCAACCGTTTAATACCCGCGTACCAGGTCCACCCGATTCGCAAGCTCCTGTTCCCCTGCCTCCAGCTTGCGCAGCGTGTCCAAGAAACCGCTCAACGCCTCTTCCACGGAAGTGACGGCGGCTACGTGAGGCGTTACCCGGACATCCTTGCGCTTCCATAACGGGGACGCATCGGGGAGCGGCTCCTCCTCGAACACGTCGAGCACCGCAAGACGAAGGTGGCCCTGATCAAGCGCCTCCAGCAGCGCAGCATAATCGACCGACGGGCCGCGGCCGACGTTAATAAAGCCGGCACCGTTCATCCGCGCAAAAAGCGCAGGCCCGAACAGCTTATCCGTTTGCGCGGTCAGCGGCAAAGTGTTGATTACCCAGTCGGCCGTGGAAACGGCTTCCCCGATATACTTCATCGGATAAACATGATCCATATGCGGCTTCCTTTCCCCGCGCATGGAAACGCCCGACACTTCAACCCCCAGCGCCTGCAGCATCCGGGCAAGCTCTTGCCCGACGGAGCCGGTACCCATCACCGTCACCCTGCTTCCGGACAGCGGCAGCGGCGGGATCGGGTTCCAGCTTCTGTCCGACCGGCTGCGCGCGAACGCTTCGTGATGCTGGAGATCGGCGAGCATATGACTGAGGCAATATTCGCCGATTTTCTGCCCGAACGAACCGGTCGTACGAGTGAGCAGCACGTCCGGCTTCCATGGCTTGCGGTACACGAAGGCATCGACGCCTGCTCCGAGCGCATGCACCCAACGGACCGACTCCAGATGAAACGCCGGAACCGGCTTGAAGCCGACAAACGCATCGGCCCATGCCATATCGGCTTCGCTCACCTCGGATTCGGCGAGAAACCGGACTTGCTTACCCGTGACCCCCGGCCATGCGGCTTCAAGCTCCCGGTACATCCGGCCCGTAATGATAATGTTATCGATCTGCATACAATCGTCACTCCGTCCGTTCTTTTTTGCAAATAACGTATCTATCATAACCGCTCGGCGAAAGTGCTGCAAACTGCTGGGCGTAGGTCCGCCTTTTTGCCTTAATCCATATTCTTGCCGCCACAGCTCCCCTCCCGCCTTAACCGCGGATAAGATAGCGAAAGTTTTCGACGGATGCTTCCTTGTCCCCGGGCGACCGGTTCAAATGGTAAAAGCTGAAAGCGAATTTAAACGAATAGCCGATTTGGCCTGCCGAACCGCACACCCGTTCCCCTTGAGGATTGCCAGAGTCCGCAAATGCTTCTTGATCATCGCTTCGCACTGATCGGTCAGGTTAGTTGTTTCACTTACCCACTCCTCCACCCTGTCCGGTACTTTGCGCTTCGTTTATCGCAATGTTCCCGTTCGCCGCATGCAAGCGGATGAGATGGGCACCGGTGCCGACCGTACCTGTCGCGGCATTAGCGGTTACATTCATAGGCAGCCCGGCGGTTACCCGGCCTTGGGGGCTGGAGCCGTCGATGCGGAAGTCGCCCTGCGCAGGAACCTCGACGGTGATGTCGCCCTGCTTCGAATCCACATTCCAATCTCCCCCAACCGTCGAGCCGCTTATCGTAACAGGACCATTGGAGGCCGCGACTTTGACTTTGCCGTTTACTTCGGACAGCCGGATCGAACCGCCCGATCCATGCATCTCGGTATCGCCTTGAATATGGTCCGCTTGGACTTGGGCGTCCGTCGTACGAAGCAATACGTTTGCGTCGATATCCGAAACCGTCGCTTTTCCGTTCGAAGTTTCAACCATCAGTTGATTGCGGATAGGCAGTCTCGTAGCTTCCACATCCCCGCTTTTTAATTTGAGCCGCATATCCAGCTTGCGCTGTTCGGGGACGGTAACCAACAGGCGAATGAGCGGCTTGCTCTTGTTGCTTAACCCGGATAAACCTCCTCTTGCGGTGAGCGTTATCGTTCCGTCTTTCTCTTTGGAGGTGATTTTGAAGTCATGCGATGCCTTTGGCGTTTCGGCCCATAAAGAAGCATCGATTTGAATTTTGTCCACAGGTCCGGGCTTGACGACCACACTGCCCGCAGGGTTATCGATGACGAGGCTGTCCGTTTGTTCGCTCAACGCCACGGTGCTGATGCCGCCCGCAACTCTGTAGCCCGCTGCAGAAGAGGATACGGAAGGAGAGGCCGATGTAAATAAGCTTAGCCCCCATAAGATTAAGACCGTGAGCAGCATGCTCCCGAAATCCAGATTCGGCCTCTCTTGCTTCTCGCGCCGGAGGAAATTAAACGCTAACAGCTCCACTCCAAATGCCACCAGCACTACAGGCCACCAGCCAATCGCCAAATGCAAATACTCGGTCTCCATCGTCTGGTCCAGCAGAATTAACGCTCCTATTAGGAGTAAAACCAACGCTGACGTATAACGCCCTACTTTTTTCATGAACAGCCCCCTTCTTTCCTTATCCTCATATTTCCTACGTTCCCCATCCTATCCAATACTTCTTAGAAGAAAGTAAGAAGAAGTCTTAAATTATTCTGAAGAATGCACTAAATGCCGCTCCTCCTTTTTACATAATTAACATGATTAATTAATTATTAAATTAATGTAGTTAATCTTTTTATTTAATATCATTAAGTAATTGAACATACTACCGACTCTTGCAGCGTATTATGGCTTTGAAGCCTGCTACCGGATTCGCGGAAATACGCTGTTCGTTTGATTTTGCGGCATTGTCACGCCAAGCCCCTTATAGTATCATAAATTTTATCGAATTCCGGTCTGCTAAAGGAGCTGCTAATCTTTATGAATGTCCATGAAGCCATCACGAACCATACCCGTAAACAAAACGCGCACTTGGAACGTTTTCTTGAACTGGAAAACGAACGGGAGGCTGCGATTGAACAAGCGATCGCCTTATGCATCGCCGGCGAACCGTTCAGCGTCGATGCCATTAACGCGGCGACGGACCGCATCAACCGGCACGCCCAGAACGGCATTTCCCCGACCCGGGTCCATGTCACCCCGGACATGGTGCGCGAAGCCGCCCGTAAAAAGATGAAATAACATCCACAAATCGCCTGCAAAGCCCGGATACTTTCGATGAGTCGATAGGTATTCGGGCTTTTTGTGACCAGTTTTTTCCGCACCTTGACACGAAACCTTTTGGTTTCATATAATACGAATGATCGCTTCAAGGACATGCTATACAAGGAAAGGGATGAGCTCGTGGAGGCGTTGTTGAAAAAACTGCGGTACAAAGAAGGAGCGGCTTTAGTCTTAAATGCTCCCGAAGGGTATCGGCTCGGCATCGAAAGCGAGACAGAGCCGGACAAGACCTATGATTTTATTCAACTGTTCGTTCATAATGCGCAAGAAACGGACAACTGGGTACCGAAAGTCATCCCGCTCTTGAACGAAGATGCCGTATTCTGGATCACTTACCCGAAGCAAAGCTCAAAAGTGAAAACGGATATTAACCGCGACAGCTTGGCCGCGATGGTACAGGCAAAAACAGCCTACCGCCCGGTCAGCAACGTAGCCGTCGACGACAAATGGTCCGCCTTGCGTTTTCGCCACCAGGATAAAGTAAAGTCCTCGAAGTAACCTATACCCAATCACATCGGAGGAATGAAATCATATGGAAAACAATACGCAAAATACGCTGCCGGAAATTCGCAGAACCGCCCTGCTCAAAGCACCTATTCAAAAAGTATGGGATGCCGTTGCCACCTCGGATGGCATTGCCGCGTGGTTTATGCCCAACGATTTTCAGCCTATTCTCGGTTATGAATTCCAATTGAACGCCGGCCCGTTCGGCATGTCCCCCTGCAAAGTAACGGAGCTTGATCCTCCGAACCGCCTTTCGTTCCGTTGGGGCAAAGATTGGACAATCGTGTTCGAGCTGACGGAGAAGGACGGCCAGACGGAATTTACGCTCATTCACTCGGGCTGGGACGCCGACAAGGTTACCGAATTCGGGCAGCCGCATCAAGCCGTTCGCGACACAATGGACAAAGGCTGGGTCGGCATAGTACAGAAGCTCGTTACCTTCGTCGAGGGCTAATATGGCCGCCCCTTCACGCAAGACTGACGTCTTTCAAGCGATTGCCGATCCGACGCGCCGCCAGTTGTTAAGTATGCTGGGCGAGCGGGAAATGCCCGTTACCGTAATCAGCGGCCATTTTCCGATGAGCCGGACGGCGGTTTCCAAGCATCTGCGCATTTTGGCCGATGCCGGACTGGTTAAAGAACGAAAAATCGGCCGCGAAACGCGGTACCGGCTGGAGCCCGAGCCGCTGCTCGAATTGAAGCGGTGGCTGGCCTACTACGAGAGATACTGGGACAACAAGCTGCTGGCTCTCCAGCGCTTTGTCGAAGGCGACGAAACGGACGGCACGATAGCCCTCGTTGCTCCGGAAGAAGACGGTACACGCACGGCAGAATAAGGTTTCACGAGAAAGAGAGGCGCTTCCGCAGCCTCTCTCTTTCTTTTGCGCCATGCCGCCACCTTCCATTCCCCCTCCTATTGTCCCGAGTACGACACAAATCCCGGAAAGTTTGGATTTACCGAAAACCTGCCAAGGAATCGCTAAAGGCATGTGCTAAAATGTGGGAAGTGTTTTTCATTTCGAATCCATGGAGGCGGGCTATGACGAACCATTCCGTTACCGTAAACATAGACGGCATATCATTTCAATTAAAAGAACCTCATCCCTTCGAGTGGCTGCGGAAGCTCGGCCGGGTATTTTGCGTCTTCGATCAGCAGGATTCGGGAAACCTTTCCTTCGGCATCGAATGGCAGGGCCGCAAGAAGTTCGTGAAGTACGCAGGAGCGCCGACCGTGGCCTACACCGGAACCCCTCAAGAGGCTGTTCACCGATTAAAGCAGGCTCTTCCGCTTTATGAAGCCTTGAATCATCCCCATCTCATTCGGCTGGAAGAGCATTTTGAAGTACATAACGGGTATGCGGCCGTATTCGACTGGTTTGACGGCGAATGTCTGCATTCGCATTGGTCCTTTCCCCCGCCGCAAAAATACACGCATCCGGATTCTCCGTTTTTTCGTTTCCGCCAGCTGCCTGTCGAAGAACGGCTCCGTTCGTTGGATTGTATCTTTTCGTTCCACGCACATGTGGAAACGAGCGGCTATGTCGCTGTCGATTTTTACGACGGCAGCATCTTGTACGATTTCAAAAATAACGTGACGAAAATTTGCGATATCGATTTTTATCAGAAAAAGCCTTTTATCAATACGATGGGCCGGCTGTGGGGCTCGTCCCGCTTCATGTCGCCCGAAGAATTCGAGCTCGGCGCGGACATTGACGCACGAACCAATGTCTTTAACATGGGGGCCATCGCTTTCGGCCTGCTGGGCGGGGAACGCGATCGCTCCTACTCGAAGTGGGAAGCAGGCGAGAAACTGTACGAAACGGCTCTGCGCGCCGTTCGGCCGGACCGGAACGAACGCTACGCTTCGGTTGCCGAGTTCTATGCCGCTTGGAATGCCGTCGCAAACTGCAACCTTTGACTTCAGGATGTCCGGGTATAGGCGAAAAATGTTAAGGAAACCCTATCCGTGTTCAAGCAGCCGGAAGTGATTTTCCAACGAGAAAATCACGAATTACATGATGCGCAGAAGGTATTACCGCCCGTATCATATTCCCGAACAAATCGAGCTGGGTCGGAACAATATTCAAACGGCGTTAAATCTGCCGACCTGATAATCCCCTTACTTTAAAAAAGAGGATTCCCATGGGACTGCACGGGAATCCCCGAGTTTGTTGAGAAAGTGGTCTTCGCAGGTATATAGAAATCATACGGAGGTGGGGTATGCACTGTAGGAGCGATAGCGTTCGCCTTTGTCCGCGGGAAATATCTGCTGCGAAGCGGCTTCAAATCAAAATTTCCTGCGGACAAGAGCGACCGGAAGTGTATACCCCGCCCCTCGTGACATCTATTACCTTTATTTTCTCGACAAGCCCAAGAGGATTCCCATAGAATATCATGGGAACCCTCTTTCACCTCTCTACGAATCGTAACAGATCAGCACACCAAGCGCCGAGGATGCTTCGCGCTTCAGCACCTCGTACGCCTCGACGGCATCGGCCAGCGCGAATTCGTGCGTCATCATCGGCCGGATCGCCAGACGCCCGTTTTCCACGTTACGGACAAATTCTTGCATATTGCGCCCTTCCGTCCAACGGACGTACGATTTCGGATAATCCAGCCCCTCTTCCTCGTATTGGCGATCATATCGCCCCGGACCGCCTCCCCGGGCAATGACGAAATCCGCTTCCTTCGCAAAAAACAAATCGCGCGAGAACTGAATCGGCACGTTGCCGATCAAAGCGAAGGTGCCGCGAAACGCCAAATGCTGCATGCACGACTCGATCAGCTGTGTGGACGAGGCGTGCGCGCATAAAGCGATGCTGTCGAAGCCGTGGCCTTCGGTATAAGCGGAAATTCGCTCGGCGAGCAGCGGATCGTCGGCACGGTGAACGTCGCTAATGCCGCACGCGGCCGCAAGCTGCAGCCGTTCGTCCTTCATATCCGTGGCGAATACCCGGTAGTTGGCCCGGTCGCCGAGCTGCGCGATCAACTGGCCGAGCACGCCGAGTCCGGCGACCCATACGGTCTCGCCGAACTGGCGGGCCAGCCTGCGGGTGCTGTGCACGGCGACGGAGCCGAGCCCGACGAACGAAGCCGTCGGCATCGATTCGGGACCGCTCAGCTTCGCGCAGAGCATCTCCGGCACGGACAACACCTCCGCATGATAAACGTAAGGTCCGCCGTAGCAGGCGACGAAATCTCCCGGCTTCAGCCCCTCCACGGCGCTGCCGACTTCCAACACGGTACCGGCGGCACTGTAGCCGAGCGCGAAGCCGTCCGGAATGGCCGGATTCGCCAGCAGACCGAGCTCCGTACCCGGACTGATCGAAGAGTAATTCACCTTCACCAGAACCCTCTTGGGATGCTCCTTCACGGACGGCTCAGGCCGGTCTTCGAGGCGTACTGCGCCTTGGCAAGTAACGATCGTTTTCATGCTTCATTCCCCTTTTTCTTCGAATTTCGTTATTCCGCTTCCTGCTCCTCCAGCTCCAGCGACTGAAGCTCTTGCGGATTCGTGACTTTATACTTGCCCTTCAGGAACTGATACGTACGGTCGTATACTTCCCGCTCCGCCGGCGTTTTGGATTGCGCCGCTTTCCACAGCGTCTTGACCTGCTGGTAGAACGCGTTAAGCGACTTTTTCATAAACTTGTGCTCTTTGCCGGCATCCAAATACGCGTAGTAGCGGTTACGCATATTTTCGTCCGTCAGCACCGCGTCGCTCAGCTCGATCTCGACGCCCATGCCGTTATCGTAAGCCGCTTGTGCAATCGTGCTCATCCGGTCGACGCCGGCCTTCGCATGGAAGAAGTAGTTCGGCTGCATAAGCGCCGTATCGAAGCCGTTTTCCTTCCAATCGTTCCAGCCCCGGCCAAAATAATACGGAATCCATTGGAATCTTGCGCCTTTGGAGCGGACATAATCGCCGGTTTGCTTCACCAGCTCATGATCAAGCGTGCTCAACTGATGCGCAATGTACTCGTTGTACCAATAGAACGAAACGAGCTTCAGATCGCTGTAATGCTTCGCGTTCCAGCGTTTGTATACCTCGTCGACGAACCATTTCGTCACCTTCAGCCGGTTTTTCAGCGCTTCCGCCTCTCCGACCTCCTTGACGTTCAAGTTCTCGCTGATCCCGTCGCCGTCCACATCGCCGAAATCGCTTTGGTCCGTACGCGGATACGGGATTGCGATAACGACCTTTGCCTCATAATTCTTTCTCGACATGTCCGCCTTCGCTTCCTTCACCGCTTCATTCAGCGCACCCAGCTCATAATCGTCGCGGAACAGACGGTCGAGGAATTGTTCGAAGTTCGCTTTGTTCGTCGGTTTTCCCGTCGTCGGCCCGTAGTTGGCTCCATCCATCAGAGGAGCGTAAGGCATGAACAGGAAGCCGTCGAACATAAAATCCTTGCGCTTCATGTCTTGATCCACATAGGAGACGTAAGGCTTGAAATCTTCTTTCTTGAACGAGATCCAGTCGCTCGGCTGATACTGCCACTCCCCGGTATAAATAAGCACTTCATTGCGGATGCCCCCGGCCTGCTGGGAGCCTGCGCGAGGATACCCTTGGTCCGGCTTCGGCGCTTTAATCGGCTTCAGCTTGTTGCCGGACTTGTCGCGCGTGCCCATGACTTCGATTTCATCGACGAACAGCCAGGTTTCCACCGGAATGTCCATGTAGACGTAACGGGCTACCGTGTTCACGCCGGTTTTGGCGATCGTTTGCTTCACGGGACCTTTTTCCGTCGTCGGCAGCGCGCTTTTTACTTTGCCCAGATGCTGCCACGTGCTGCCGTTCTCTGAGATCGAATACGAGATTTCCTCCGGGAAAAAGATCCCGTTCGGCAAATCCTGAAGCGTACTGACCTTAATGTCCTGGATCGTCACCGGCTCACCCAGATCGAGCTTGAAGGTGCGGTAGCCCTGCCATAGCTTGCCGACATACGCTTTGTCGGAAAAGGACAGCCCGCCGAAAACGCCGTCCGTCAGCTGCTTGCCGGTATCGTCCGCATGAGCATCTTCCGTCGGTCCGAAATGCGAGTCGCGCGGATACGGGGTTTCGAACGTATACGGCTTGTACAAAGCCAAATTTTCCAGAGGCGCGGTCGCCTGTACTGATTGTTCTGCGGATGCGCCCGCTGCGGGGATGACCATCCCCCCGGCCAGTGCCAAAGACAGAATGGCTGCCGTAATGTTGGATCGTTTTTTCATTTGCTTCCCTCCAGATGGGTGAATTTGGAATCGAATTATTTATGTTCATTTCCCGGATGCTCTGTCTCACTTAAAGCCTGTCAGCGTAATGCCTTGAATGAACTGCTTCTGCACGAAGAAATACAGCGCGATGATCGGGACCGTGAAGAGCGTGGAAGCGGCCATCAGAAGGCCCCACGAAACTTTGTATTCCCCGATAAACGACCTGAGGCCGACGGACAGCGTCCATTTCTCCGTCGAAAATGATCGGCCAGAACACGTTATCGATCCACGGATAATCCGGAATGAAGCCGATTTGCGAGATCGCGCCGTTTTCGCGCTTGGTCAGCTTTTTGGCCGTATCGAACAGCTCTTCGAGCGTTTCCGGTGGCTTCGCAATACCTGCATCCTGGAACGCTTTCTTGTTGTACATCAGCGTGCTGGCCATACTGACCGTGAACGGCAGCGCGTAATATTGATCGTCCACCTTCATCCGTTCCAAAGCCGCCGGGATAAAGTTCGCGGGATCGAGCTTGCTCTTCTTGAGGGAATCGGCAAGCGGAAGTACCGCACCGGCATGCGCCCACGGGCCGATATTGTTCCAGTACGTCAGCGCGACGTCGGGCGGGTTGCCTCCGGAAATTGCCGTGAGCTGCTTCGTCGCGTCCTAGTTGCCCAGCACCTTGACCGTGATGCGGTCCTGGCTCTTGTTGAACGCATCGACCCGCGCTGTAATCGGACCAGCGTCTTTATCGGTCCACACGTGCCAGAAGGTGATCTCCACCTTATCCTTCGGCTTGCCGCCTGCGGCATCGGTCTTGCCCGCGCCGTCGCCTTGAGGCTTCGCCGTTCCGCCGGAGCATCCGGCCAGCCCGGCCACCGAAGCCAAGATGAGGGAAAATGCTGCGATACCCGTTTTGTGAAACGCTTTCATTTTGTTCCACCTCCATCCTATCTCAGGCGGCTCTCTCTACTCCGATTCGTTTGTTTATCTTTATCCTTCGTTTCGTCTGGGAAAGCCGAAAAAAAGAAAATCCCCCCCTTCATGCTGTCCTCTAACTAAACTATACAACATTTGGGTGGAGATTTCCTCCATTTTTATTTAATTTTATGAATTTATTTTCTAATATAACTTGTCGACCACGGATTTGGCCGTTTTCTCGATCGCTTGGAACGCTTCCGCTTTGCGCCGCAGCGCGACAATGGTCGATAAAATATCGAGCACATGAATCTGGGCAAGTTTGGAAGCAAAGGCCCCTCCCTGCAGCGGCGTTTCTTTCGACGAGGCGAGCAGCACGGCGTCGGCGTATTGGGTAATAGGCGAGCGAGCGTGGTTCGTCAAGCAGACGATGGTCGCGCCATTTTCGTTCGCGATCCGTATGGCGTCGACCAGATCCTTCGTGCTTCCCGAGGTCGAAATTCCGACCACCACGTCATCCGGCCCCGTCAAAGCGCAGTTCATCGTAATAATATGCGCATCGTTCGCGCAGAAGGCTTGAAAGCCCAGTCGCATGAAGCGGTGCTGCGCGTCCATGGCCGTCACGCCGGACGACCCCACGCCGAAAAAGAAAATCCGTTTTTTGGACAGCAGCGCGTCGACCGTTTTTTGCAGCTCCTTTTCCTGCAGCAGGCTCATCGTGTCTTTCAACGCCTGACTGTTGCTGGACGTGATCTTCTGGGAGATTTCGCTGATCTTGTCGTTCTCGTCAATGGCCCCGTGCACGTTCTCGCTCGGGCTGACGAGGTCTTGAGCGACCGCCATCTTAAACTCCTGGTAGCCGCGAAAGCCGAGCTTCCGGCAAAACCGCAGCACGGTTGTCTCCCCCGTCGCAGCCATTTCCGCCAAGTCGGTCACGGAGCTGTACACCACTTTTTCTTTGTCCTGCAGGACGACGTCGGCGACCTTCTTCTCGGCCTTGGTCAGCGAGTTGTAGTTGCTTTCGATCCACAGCAGCGCCTTCGCGCCGATTGACTGTTTGTTCATAACTAACCACCTTTTTTATCGTATTCGTTTCTTCGTTCAAAAGGCCGCTGCCAGCAGTCCGGTTATATGGTCTGATTTGTATACGGCGGTCAACCCGTCCGTCCTCTCGGCTGTTATTCCGTCATATCTGCGCGCATCGGCTTGTTCGGTATGTAGAAAACGGATCGTCAGCTCGTACGGCCCGTCGAGGTGGAGCGGCTTCGGGCAGTTCACGTTCTCTATGGCGCGGCGCACTGCTGCCTGCAGCTCGCTGCGTACCCGCTGCGGCGCTTTCATCAAGGCGGCATGCCGGCCGAGCGCCGTCTTCGTCTCGTACGCGACGACGCCGGGAAGCTCGTTTGCGGCTTCCGCGCACGTTTTGTCGTCGCCGGAGACGAACAGTACCGGGACACCCTGTAAGCCGAACAACAGCCCATCCAGCCCGATCTCGCCGATCGGCCGGCCGTTCAGCCGAAGCGATTGCCAGCCCTGCGAGGTCATCGTATGGTCCCGCACGGCCAGAGGGGTCCCTCCCATCGCATGGTACCCGATCAGCAGCGCGCCGTCAAACGTTTTGTCGAGACCGGGAAACCGGTTCTCGACCCGGGTCGCGCCCATCACGTAGTCCGCCCCCGGATGCAGCAGCTCGGGTATGAAGTTAAAGCCGCTTCCGTGGGCGTCCTTCACAATAATCCGGGTTGCTCCCGCGTCCAGCAGCGCTTCCGTCACGGCGTTCGTTTCCAGTGTCAGCAGCCGCCGGGCCTCTTCGTACAGCGGCTCCCCTCTTACCAGTTGTTCCCTCAGCGTCACGCCGGCAATCCCTTCCATATCGCAGCTGACGTAAAATTTCATGCGATGCTCCCCTTTTTTTGTTATGGCAACAGGTCGGTCGTTTCAATGCGCACCGGAGCTTGCCCGGCTTACGTGGCGTCGGCGGCGTAGTCCTGCAGCTTGCTTTCCGAGATGCGGCAGCCGATCCCCGGCCCTTCCGGCAGGATGACTTCGCCGCTGCGAATCGGCCAGTCTCCTTCGACGGCGTCGTCTTTCAGGAACATCGGTCCGTTCAGGTCGACCGGGTCCGTCAGCTCCAAATAACGGAACAGGTGCGCCGAAGCGACCAGTCCGAGCTTCGACTCCGTCAGCCCGCCGCCGAGCAAGCCGAGCCCGCTCTCCCGGGCGATCTCGCCGCACAGCTTGGCGCCGCGGAGGCCGCCCATTTTCGTCAGCTTGATGACGATGATGTCGCAAGCTTCGCTGCGCAGAGCCTCCAGAACGCCGCTTGGCGACCAGACGCTCTCGTCCAGCGCGATCGGGATGGACACTTTGCGGCGCAGCTCGGCATGACCGTGGAGCTGGTTGGCCAGCAGCGGCTGCTCAAGCACGTCGACGCCGATGCGTTCGAGGCCTTTAGCCAGTTGAATCGCTTGGGTGAGACGATAAGCCTGATTCGCATCCACGCGGAAAAATAACTTCGGCGCTTCCTGCTTCACCGCCGCGACGATATCCAGATCATTCGCCGGATTCAGCCCGATTTTGACATCGACTCCGGTGTAGCCTTCGGCTACGGCCTCCCGCGCTTTGCGCGCGGCTTCCTCCGGACTGTCGGTGCTGATCAAATAAGACAGGCGGACCGGGTGCGAAGATCCCGTCTGCCATAGTGCCGCTACCGGCAGGCCGTAGCTGCGGGCGATCAGATCGTGAAGCGCGGTATCCACAGCCGCCTTGGCGATCGGCTGGCCCGGGTGAAGGCTGCCTGCGAGTTCGCGGTTCATCATACGGTGAATGCCCGCCAAGTCGTCGGCGCGCTGCCCGAGCAGCGCCGGCCTCATATAGTTGGAGACGGCGCTGCAAACGGATTCGGGCGTTTCGTAGCTCCAGCGGGGACTCGGGCGCGCTTCCCCCCATCCTTCGACGCCGTTGTCTCCCGTGATGCGAACATAAATATGCGGCGCTCCGGCGGATATGGTGCCGACCGTTCCTTGGGAGATCCGAAACGATTGCTTCATTGGGAGGCGGAGCGGGAATACGTCAATGGCGGAAATGCGGATCATGACAGGAACCTCCTAAGTTGGCGAGTACTAGTTCCATTATACTATACGCAATAGAGATTATCTTCATTTTTTTGATTCAATGAGGAATTTTCCTCCGAAAAAAGGTTTACGGAAACCATTTTCTCCTTATATAATGGAGTTGATCTCCATACTGAAGTTCAATTAAGGAGTATTTTTTCAAATCGAACCCGATGGCAGGTGACCTATGAACGCGCACGAAACGGATCGGCTCGAAACCGAAACCCGGGACCCGCAGGCCCCCGAGCTGGATTTGATGACAACGGTGGACTTGGTCCGCCATATGAATGAAGCCGACCGGTCGGTGCCCGCCCATGTCGGAGAAAGTCTGGCCGACATCGCCGCCGCGGTAGACGTCATTGTCGAAGTAATCCGCGACGGCGGCAGGCTGTTCTATGTCGGAGCGGGAACGAGCGGCAGGCTCGGGCTCCTTGATGCCTACGAATGTCCGCCGACCTTCGGCACCCCGCCCGACCTCGTGCAGGCCGTCATGGCCGGAGGAAGCAACATGCTGCAGGCCGACGAAGCCGCCGAGGACCGGGCCGAAGGCGGTGCTGAGGATCTTGAAGCCTGCGGGCTCTCCCCGCGGGACGTCGTCGTCGGCATCGCTGCCAGCGGCCGGACGCCTTATGTCGCTGGCGCGCTGCGCTACGCGCGTGAGGTCGGCGCCGCCACCGTTGCCGTGAGCTGCGTTCGCGGCTCGCTGATCGGCGCGCTGGCCGACACCGCAATCGAAGTGCCCGTCGGACCGGAGGTCGTCACCGGCTCCACCCGCTTGAAGGCGGGGACGGCGCAGAAGCTGGTGCTGAACATGCTCAGCACCGTAACGATGGTCCGTCTCGGCAAGGTATACGGCAGCCTGATGGTTGACATGCAGCCGACGAACGGCAAGCTGCTGCGCCGGGCGGAGCGAATCGTCGAGATGGCGACCGGCGCCAAGCCGGAGGCGGTGGCGCATACGCTGCGGCAGACGGGCGGCGTTGTAAAGACCGCCATCGTTATGCTGCTCGCACCGGCTCCCGATGCCGGACGGGCAAGCCGCTTGCTGCGGCAAGCGGGCGGCAGCGTACGAGAAGCACTCCGGCTTGCGCGAGAGGAAGCGTGATCTGCATGCGGAGCGGCGAGCGTTTTTACGAGACTACAGAGTCCCCCCTATCTCAAGCAAAGCGAGGAACGGCCGATGAAACCGATCACGGGCACATGGTTCGATTTTTACCATTGCAATCCGTATGAAGGCGACACTTGGAATGCGGCGACCCAGCAGTTTACAGCTCACGACTGGGAGCTGAAAATGACGGAAATGGCGGAAGCCGGCATGGATACTTTTGTCCTGCTCAGCGTCGCGCTGCACGGCAAAGCGTTCTATCCGTCGGAAGTGATGCCTTGGCGCTGGGATACCGTCTGCCAAGATCCACTCGAAGCGGTACTGGTCGCGGGAGATAAGCTGAACGTCTCACTGTACCTCGGGCTTGGCTTTTTCACAACGCCGATTATGGGTCAGTTGTCGCTCAACGGCGATTATTCCCGTTTGCGCATCGATGTCGCGAAGGAGCTGGCGGAGAAATACGGCCATCATCGTTCCTTTGCCGGATGGTATTTTCCTGTGGAAGCGGCCATCCGCGAATATTTTCCGGACAACTATATCGCGTATGCGAACGATTTGGCCAATCTGTGCCGCAAATATGGCCCAAGCAAGGTGCTGATCGCGCCCTATGGCACGCGCACGGTCAAAGCCGACGACCGTTTTGTCGCACAGCTTCGCTCGCTGGACGTCGATTATATCGCCTATCAGGACGAGCTCGGCGTCAATCGGACTACCCATGAGGAAGCGAAGCGAACGTTCGCCTCCTTGCGGGAAGCGCATGACCGGGCAGGAAAGCCGCTTTGGGCGGACGTGGAGTTATTTCGTTTTCAAGGGAAGGTGCTCTACCCTCCCGCCTTCGAACGGATCGAGCGGCAGCTGCAGACCGTATCGCCTTGGGTGGACAAAGTGCTCGGCTATCAATATCTGGGCATGATGAACAAGCCCGCCAGCCCGGTTCATGCAGGGCATGAATCGTCCGTCAAACTATACGAAGACTATATGGCGTTTCTGGACCGGAATGGTCTGCGTACGCTTGGTAAGGAGCGTTCGTCTCATGCGTAAGGTTGTTTTGGGTATTGATTTGGGCGGCACGAATATCAAAGCGGGAATTGTAGCCGACAGCGGTGAGGTGCTGAAGCATACGGTTACTCCGACTCAGGCCGAGCAAGGACGCGATGCGCTGCTGGGCAGGCTGCGCGCCATCATCGAAGATTTCCGGGCGCACGCCGCATCGGCCGGCCTGCTGCCTATGGGCATCGGTGTCGGCACAGCCGGCTACGTCGAGCCGCTGAGCGGCCATGTCGCCTATGCCACGCCGAACTTGCCGGGCTGGACCGGACTGCAGCTGCGCGAAGCCTTGGAGCAGGCTTCCTTCCTGCCGGTCGCCGTCGTGAACGACGCGCACGCGATGGCCGTCGGCGAAGCATGGCTCGGAGCCGGGCGGCCGTACCGCGACTTCATCTGCGTCACGCTCGGTACCGGCGTCGGCGGCTCGCGCGTTATCGCCGGACGGCCGGACTACGGCGGCAGCGGCTTTGCCGGGGGCTTCGGCCATATGGTTATTGCTTGGGGAGGCCAGCCCTGCAACTGCGGCCTGTCCGGCTGCTACGAGCAGTACGCCTCGGTAACGGCCCTGCTTAGGCTCGCGGCCGAAGCAGGACTGTGCGGCGAAGAGCTGCCGGACGGCGCCAAATCGATTTTTGACCTGGTAGCGGCGGGACATCATGCCGCTTCGGCCGTCATCGAGCGATACGCCGAATACACGGCGGTTGGACTGATCAGCCTCGCGCATGTGCTGAATCCGCAGGCGATCGTGCTCGGCGGAGCCGTCACCACCCAAGGCGACGCGCTGTTGGGACGGATCCGCCGAATCGTCCACGAACGCGCTATGCCGGTGTACCGCGACACGCCTATCGTCGCGGCCGAGCTCGGCAACGCGGCGGGCGTCGCCGGGGCCGCCAAGCTTGCATGGGATCGGCTGTGCGGCAGCAGCGGACCGGACGCGGACATCTAAGCTAAGGATCCTTGAGCGAAGAAGACCGGGCCGGAGCCGTTGGACCGCTCTCACGATTGGATGGAGAATGGTAGTACTATAGGCCCTACTCCACTTGGTTGAAGAAGGCCCACACGATTAACCTACTCCGTTTGGTTGAATAAGGTAACATTCCCTTCTCATCCTTCGGAGAAGCCAGAACCGCAGCTGTAGTTTGCATGAGATGGCTCGACTGGCCGATGCGGCGCTTGCGGAAGCTACATTTCTCAACCTTTCTATTCCCTTCTGAATATTTAGAGGAACTGGCATGCGTTATTCCACCTAAATTGGCTTGCCTAATCATAATAGGGCACCTGTGATGCGTTATTAGCCCAATCCTAAGGGAACGTAACATTTTTCGACACACTTAAAGCACCTGAGCTCCGCTATGCTCTCGCAATCTTCCTAGAATCTCGCATAGCGCACCACGATTCCTTTATTTTTGGCCTTTGACGGACCAACTTGTTGTTAGTCCGTTTCATGCTCATTTGGACGATGTCCAAAAAAATAGAAAAAGCGAGCCTCTCCAACTTGCACAGCGGTAGAGGCTCGCTCACTTTCGGATGGGAAACCGTGAGAAGTTTGGCATAGTTTAACTTGTTCGCGTTAATTTTAACCGGTAATGTCTTCTTACCGGTTCAGTTCACACGCTTCTGCACCGTCCCTTCCTCAGAACTACATATCGTCGATCAAACGGATGATCTTCTTTGTATATTTTAATAAGTTTTTCTCAGCAAACGTCCGGATGAAATTGTGGCCTTTTATAAAATTAATACAATTAATATTTTATCTCGTTAATCATCTAATCTCGTATTTTCAATGAAATATCGTTCGTTTGCTCAGCAGACAACCGCCAAAAGGCCTACATGTCTTCACGCCAACTATTCAGCAGGCGACCTTCCTTAGAATGTCTGAACCGATAGCCTTATCGGGATGGAGACTGGCCACCCGCCATCAGCGCCGCAAATGCGTGCCGGGAAAGGTGCACAAAGCAGACCGCCATTTGCTAATCGCTCGTTAGATCGACCCGCTCCAAACATAGCGAACCCCCTATCGCTGTAACCGGTCAAGAAAGCGGCTTGCAACAAGAGCCCACTCCCCCATGAGCATCCCAAATAGTCCGCTGCCCCCCCATACCCTTCGGCTACATCGGCCCCAAGACAGGCCACGCCAGCTCCACGCCGCGCTGGACCAGCACGCTTTGGAAGTCGGCGAGTCGGCCCGAATCGCGGCGCACTTGACGCGGGGAAACTCCCCGCTGCAAGCAGTATGCGGCCAGCGCCCCGGCAGCTTCGCCGATATTCCACTCCACCGGGTGCAAACGGTAGCAGCCGTTCGTCAAATGCGTGACGCCGATGTTTTTGCAGGCGGGCAGCAGGTTGTCCATCCGTACAGGAATCAGGCTGCCGAGCGGAATTTGAAACGGCAGGCTCGGGATATAGAAGCCTTCACGGCCGCCTGTCGTCGGGTGCAGATCGATCCGGTAGCTGCCGATGCCGACACTGTCGTAGAACGGTTCTGCGCCGCTCGATCCGCGGACCTCGGGGCTGATATGCTGCTCCTTGACCGTAAACTCCGCCCGGATGCGGCGGGATTCGCGGATGTACGGCGCCTTCGCCAGTCCGTCGGCCGTCCCCGTCACATCGCCGCGCAGCCGCAGTCCAGGGTACCCGTTCCCGCCGTCGGGCCGGGGCGCTTCGGTCTGCAGCCAGTACAGCAGGCTGAGGCTCAACTGCTTAGCCCCTTCCAAATGGCGCCGCCGTTCTTCCTCCGGCACCTCATACACATTGCCGAGCCAGTAGTCGTTCTGCGGCCAGTTGACGAGAGTCAAGTCGCTGGCGAACGTCCCCGGCGTAAACTGCGACCGGTCGGCTATCCGCCGGTAATCCCATAACGAAAAAGCACCCGTTTCGGGAAACAGCGAAAAGCGCTTCACCGCCTCGTTCGTTTTCAGCGGCGTCCAGCTAAACATCCTGTCCCGCTGAAACGGAGCCTGGTAGCTGCGCCAGAACTCGTACGCCGCCGGCTTCTCGATCGTATGGTCCTCCCCCTCGCGGTAATCGAGTGCGAAGCACCACGTCACCGATTGAATGTCGAGCGGCTCCGGTTCCCCTTCGAGCGCATGCGGCTCCCCCGTATCCCGGCGCGATTCGGCCCCCGTCACGTATTCCGTGCCGGTCAACGGCAGCAGATCGCCGCATTCCGTCGCGTCGAGCACATAGCGTGCTTCGACGACAATGCGGTCGCCGGACGGCGTATGCTCCAGCGTAACGGAGCGGACCGTATCGCCGTCCGTATCCGCTGCTGTCGGGCGAACGTTCAGCAGCAGGGTGATACGTCCCGCATGGATATGCGGGGCGAGCATATCCTGCAGCACGGACAGCGCGACACGCGGGTCGCAAGACAGGCGGCTGACGCTGGCCGTGCCCGGATTGAACCGGTCGCTGCGCATCGCTTCCGCGGTCAGCGGATAGTTTGCTTTGTAATACCCGCGAACGCGGTTGCGGAACTCCCGGTACTTGCGGGTGCTGCCGAACTGTTCGATCCAACGGTGCTCGTCCGCCGGAACGGCTTGACTCGTGAACTGCCCGCCGATCCAATCCGTCTCCTCCGTCAGCACGATCCGCATCCCGGCTTCCGCCGCGGCAAGCGCAGCGGCACAGCCTCCGATTCCGCCGCCGATCACGGCAATATCACATCCGTACTGCCGGTTCATAGCCCGGACCTTCTTTGCGCTTCCCCACTTCCGGCCACGACGGGCTTCGCATCCAAACGGCTGTTCACAGCCTCGGCGAAATGCTGCGTGATGAGCTGCGGACGGGTGATGGCCCCGCCGACGACCACGAACGTCGCCCCCGCTTCAATCGCCGCTTCCGCTTCTTCCGCGCTGAAGATGCGCCCCTCCGCGGCAAGCGGAACGGTCAGCTGGGCGAACAACCGCCGGACCAGCTCCAGGTCCGGCTTCTTCGTCTGCGGGCTGTACGGCGTATAGCCGGACAACGTCGTCGACACGATGTCGAAGCCAAGCCGCTCGGCGGCGAGACCCTCCTCTTCCGTAGATATGTCGGCCATCGCAAGCGCTCCCGCTTCGCGAATCCGCTCCAGCAGCGGAACGACCCGCTCCAGCCGGCTTCCCCGGTTCGTCACATCGAGCGCGACGATATCGGCTCCAGCTGCAAGCACCGCTTCCACGTCTTCCAACTCGGGGGTAATATAAATCTCCGAGCCTGGAATATCCCGCTTAAGCAGCCCGATCACGGGCAGCTGTACCGCGGCCTTAATGCTGCGGATATCGTCTACGCCGTTCGTGCGGATCGCCACCGCTCCTCCGATAACCGCCGCCTTCGCCATGAGGGCCATAATCCCTTCGCCGTACAGCGGCTCCCCCGGAAGCGCCTGGCACGATACGATCAACCCGGGCGGCATCGGCAGCCGCTTTGGTCCGATAGATGTCATTGGTTTTCCCTCCTGCTGCCCCAAGAATCGTCCAGCTTCATGGAGGCCAAAATACCGGCGAATGTCGCCGCTTTCCGGAAAGTCGTGCTAACCGGAGCCCGTTCCGGATCGTGCTGCAAGCCTTTCGGCGCGAACACCGACCAACCCTCGCGCGCTAGCCGGTCGTTCAGCTCCTTCAAACGGCCTTCGGCATAATCGCGGGCTTCGGGAAGATGAGCGTAACGGGTGAACGCCAAATCGATCTCCCACACATTGCTCCAATCCCTGCACCACCACGGCGCTTCGTTGCCGTCATGCGGGCCTTCCTTCATGGCTGCCAGCATCCGGCGCACCGCCGCCTCCGCCGTCTCCTGCCACTGTCGCTGCAGCTCCTGCGAGAGCAGAGGCAGCGCCGTGGCGGCAAAGGCGACGATAATCCCCTGATAGCTGACGCTGTTGTCCATCGCTACGCTTCCATCCCAGTGCTCGATGTAAGGCCACCAATCGGGCTCGTGCTTGCCGAACCGCTCGATCAAGTGACGGAATACGCGGACGGTCTGCTCCAGCAGGTGGGCATCCCCGTTCAACTCGTACGCGCGGGCGAACGTATGCGCCGCGTACATATCCCCGTTCAGCACGTCGTGATGCCTTGCATTCGGATTTTTATAGACAGCCCCGGGCTTCTCCGCGGCGACCTCCGTAAGCAAATAATGGGCTGACCGAATCAGGCTTTCTTTCGCTTCTTCGGAGCCGGTATGACGGTGCAGCAGGTACAGGCTGTTCGCTACCGCACCGATCTCCGCGATATCGACCGTTTCCGGGTCGCCGCGCTTGACGTAATAAGGCTGGCCGAACGCCCCGTCCGGCCGCTGTCGCTGGAGCACGTTCGCCGCTAAGCCCGAGGCGATGGCAAGTCCCTCTCCTCCATGCAAACGATAATCCAGGACGAAGAAGGCCGCGGCCTGACCCGTCGTGCAGCAGCTGGCCAAAGCTCCAAGCTCGTCATCCCGGATGCCGAGGCTGCCGTCCGCCTGTTGTTCCAGCAAATCCGTAAAATAGGTCGTTAAAGTTCGAACCAAGGATGAAACGATGGAATCCATGACTCACTCTCCTCTGACTGCATTCTCCATTACTATATCACAAAATGGAGGATTTCTCCTCTAATATTTTTGTTTTCGGGAGAAAAATTCCCGTTCCATTCTTGACAGTCCGTATCCGGACAAACTACTCTTAATGTAACAATAGAGATAAAGAGAGAACAACTTTAGGCCAGCCGGGGGTGCACGTCCATGTGGAGACCGATCCCATGGTTTCGCAACATGTCTTTTAAAAGGAAACTGTTCGTTTACTCCCTCGTCATCAGCCTGCTGCCCGTCATATTGACCGGAACCGTCCTTGCGCACATGGCGGCCAAGGCCATTCAAGACGAAGTCAACCAGAATCATCAGATCATTTTACAAGAAATGCAGCGCCAGGTCGATTCGTTCTGGGCCGGGCTTGATAAAGCTTCCATTCAGCTCGCCAATCACCGGGCTTTGGAGCAAGCCGTGCAGCTTGAGCCTTCCAGCAAATATTTGGACGAAATGTTGGAGCTGGCCGATACGATTCAAAAGCAGCGGAGCGTCTCCGACTTTCAATACGACGTTTCCGTTATCTTCTTGAAATTCGGCAAAGTATATTCCAGCAAACACGGCTTCATCGAGCTTAATGAATTCGCTTACCGCAATGTCATCGACCGGATTCCGCCTCATTTCCGCTCCGAGATCGTAGCGCCCGACACCTATCCGGGGCAGGACGAGCTGCTCTACTTAAGGCCGGTGCCGATTTTCTCCGACATGCAGGGAAGCGGGATCCTGGTGCTTCACATCCAGAAGGACAAGCTGGCCGACTTTGCCGCGCATGTCCCCTTAGGGGGGAACCGCAAGCTGTATGTCTTCGACGAGAAGGGCGTCGTCCTGATCAGCAGAGCGCCTGAGGAGATCGGCACCCGGCCTGCCCTGTTCACCGGCGGATTGCCCCGGTACTACACCGGCGAGCCTGCAGAGACGGACATCGGCGGAGAAAAGTACCAGCTCACCGTCAGGCAGTCGGATTATACGCGGTGGACACACGTGGCTATGACGCCCATGAAGGAGCTGACCCGGCAAGCAGATCGTATCCAGGTGACGACCGTCGGGATCGTGCTGCTGCTCGCCGCTTTTTGGGTGCTGATTGCCCGCTTCGGCTCCACCCGGTTGTATGGTCCCGTGCAGCATCTGCTGCAGCGGCTCCTGCCCCCGTCTCGCGAGAATTCCCACGCCGGGACCGGCAACGAGTGGCGTGCGCTTGATGCCTACGTGACCGGGATGCTCCAAACGAACGAGCAGCTGCGCCGGCAGCTGAACGAACAATCGCCATATCTAAAAGAAACGATCGTGCATCAACTGCTGCGCGGTGAAATGAACAGCAACGAGGCGGAACGGGTCCGGCAGACGTTCGGCTTCCAGCTTCGGGGCAGTCGGTATGCGGTGTGCTTGATCGATATTGACGACTATGCCCGCTTTCAGCAGTTGTATCAAGACAAAGACCGGTCCCTCATCATGTTTGCCCTGCGGAAAATGACGGAGGAAGTGTTCGAGGAGTGGTTTTCCTGCGCATCCGCTATTGCCATGCCAGGCCAAATGGCCCTGATCGTCGGGCTCGAAAAAGGCGACGCCGCATTGGAAACCCTGCTGCTTACCGCACAGAAGTTCCTCGATACTTCCGCCAAATATTTTCAGTTTACCATCACGATCACCTGCTCGCATCCCGTCCTGACGTATCGCGATATCAACGAGGCCTACCGGGAGGCGCGGGACTTGCTCGGCTACCGGCTGCTGTACGGACCGGGCAAGCTGCTGACGCCGCAGCAGGTCGTTCCGGCTGAAAACCAGCTTGCAAGCGATATCATCAAACGGGAGAAGCTGATCGTTACCGCCGTCATGCAGGGAAAAGCGGACGAAGGCGCAGAGCTGCTGCGCAAGTGGGTACAGGACATGCCGCAATTCGTTCGGCATTTCCATGCGGCGCTCGGCTTATTCGCCCACCTGATCGGCGAGCTGGTTCTCAACATGCAGGAGCTGGAGCTGGCCCCGTACGAGGTGTTCGGAGAAGATCCTTACAAGCGGCTGTACGAAATGACGACGATGAACGAAGTAGCGGAATGGCTGGCGGGCACGGTATTTCCCTCGATCGCCGAACGGCTGGAGCTGGCGCATACCGGCAAACAGCAGCGCATGGCCGCCGATGTCATCCGGTTTATCCACAGCCACTTCGATACGGATTTGTCGCTTCAGCAATTGGCCGATCAGCTCCGCATATCTCCTTCCCAGCTCAGCCGCATGTTCAAGGAAGAGACGGGAACGAACTTTATCGATTACCTCATCCGGTTCCGGATGGACAAGGCCAAAGAATGGCTGGCGCACACCGAGATGCCGATTAAAGATATTGCAGAGAAACTCAGCTACACCTCCGTTCAAAATTTTACCCGAGTGTTCAAACAGTACGAGCAGCTTCCGCCGGGCGAATACCGCAAGCGGTTTCGGGGCGATTGAAGCTCTTCCGCCCCGCTGTTTCCCTCCCAACGCCGATGCTTCGGGCCCTTCCGAACCGGCGTTTTTTCCTTGTCCTCGCCATTCCCCTATAACGATAAATCCCGTCCTGACGCGCTTTCGCGGCTTTTTCCTTTTTTGCGGTTCTTTATCTTTTTTTGTCATACCCATGAAAAATGGAGAATTGCCGTGAGTCGGCCCATTCCGGATAATCGGATCAACAACAACGATTCGCAACCGTCGGAATGTAAACGCCTCCGGTTCGTTGCGGCCCCAAGGAGGAATGTGCTTGAGCACCTTGCCCCCCCATCCCCACTCCTCACCCGCTATCCGCAAGACTGCTTCCACGAGCCGTCTCGGACGTTTGCGGGCCCGGCTATGGAAGGACCGGTACCTGCTGCTGCTCGGCTTGCCCGGCATCGCCTATTTTCTGATTTATCGCTACGTCCCCATGGCGGGGCTGTACATGGCCTTCATCGATTACAGCCCGTTTCAAGGGATTGCGGGCAGCGAGTGGGCAGGCTTGAAGCATTTTGCCCGGATCTTCGAAGATCCGGAAATCGTGCAGGTGTTGTGGAACACCTTGTCGATCTCGTTTCTGCAAATCGTATTCGCCTTCCCGGTTCCGATCGTGCTGGCCCTGATGCTGAACGAGCTTCGCAACCAACTCTATAAGCGCATCCTCCAGTCGGTCATTTATCTCCCCCATTTCCTGTCGTGGGTCGTCGTCATCGGAATCTGCACGATCTTTTTAAAAGGAAACGGCGTCGTCAACGATCTCCTCAAGCAAGGGTTTGGCCTTGCGCAGCCGATTCCGTTCTTGACCGATCCGAGCTATTTTAAGCCGATCGTCATCCTTCAGGTGATTTGGAAGGAAGCGGGCTGGGGAACGATTCTATTCCTGGCGGCGCTGGCCGGAGTGAATCCGCAGCTCTACGAAGCGGCGACTATGGACGGCGCGGGACGGTTCCGCCAAATGCGGCACATTACGCTGCCGGCCATCCGCAATACGATCGTCATCCTGCTCATCCTGCGGCTGGGACATGTCATGGATGCCGGATACGAACAAATCTTTCTTCTGCTCAATCCGTTCAACATGGAAATCGGCAACATCCTCGATACGTATGTGTTCTTCAAAGGGATCGGACAATCGGACTACAGCTTCGCGACAGCGGTCGGGCTGTTCAAAGGAGCCGTTGGGCTCGTGCTCGTGCTATCGGCCAACTATATAGCCAAAAAACTCGGCGATGACGGCGTATTCTAAACTGTGTGCGCCTAAGAAAGGATGATCCGCTTGCATTATCGTACCCCGGGAGACCGCTTGATCGATATCGCCAACGTCCTGCTGTTCGGCCTGATCGCCTTGATTATGCTGGCGCCGTTCTGGTATGTGCTGGCCGTCTCTTTCGCCTCGTACAAGGAATTTTTACAGCATGACATCATCTGGTTTCCAAAAGAGTGGGTGCTCAGCGCCTACGAATATATTTTCGCTTCGGAATCGTTTGTCCGTTCGGTCGGCGTGACCGTGCTTGTGACCGTGATCGGCACGGCGGTCAATCTGGCGTTTACGTCCACCTTCGCTTATACGCTAGCCCGCCCGGTCATCGGCCAACGAATCATGCTGGTGCTTGTCCTCTTCACGCTGCTGTTCAGCGCGGGTATGATTCCGACATACCTGATCGTGAAGGAAACGCACCTCTTGAACTCGATCTGGGCGCTTATCCTGCCGATCGCCATCAATCCGTTCAACCTGATCGTCATGCGGCAGTTTTTCGTCGGCATCCCGAACGAGCTGCACGAAGCGGCGGTCATCGACGGCGCCAACGATCTGAAGGTGTTCTGGAACATCATGCTGCCTTTGTCCAAGCCTTCGCTGGCCGCCTTCGCCTTGTTCTACGCGGTGCTGCACTGGAACAATTATTTCACGGGCATCCTGTACTTGAACGAACCGGAAAAATGGCCGATTCAAGTCATTCTGCGTCAAATGGTCGTCGTCGGTGAAGCGCAGACGGCGCTCGGCAGCGGCCAGATTTTGCTCGAACATGCTCCGCCGGCGGATACGATCCAAATGGCGGCGATCATCGTCGCGACCGTGCCGATTCTCTTTGTGTATCCGTTCCTGCAAAAGCATTTTGCCAAGGGGGTGATGCTTGGGTCCGTCAAAGGCTGACATGGGACATCCTGTCAGGCGCACGAACTTGTACAAACCAAAATTTCAGAGTATGATCCAAACATGGGAGGGGCTTGTCAATGAATTACAGAGGAAAAACATGGACGGCCGTCGCACTTGTCGGGGCCATCACGTTAACGTCCGCCTGCAGCGGCGGCAGTGACGCGAAGACCGATCAGCCGAAGGCCGGAGCCGCAACGGATAGCCAGAAAAAACAGACGATCACCATGATCGACTTCCGTTACGGGGCGTTTCCTCCGACCGGAGGCAAGGGCCTGGAAATGGTTAACGAGAAATTCAACGTCGATTTCAAACCGCAATACGTGGTCCGCTCCGATTACGACCAGAAGCTGAGCGCCGTCGTGGCCTCGGGCGAAATTCCCGACATCATCGTCATGGAGGGACCGGATTCGAATTTCTATAAATGGGCGAAGCAAGGAGCCTTTTTACCGCTCAACGACCTGCTCGACAAGTACCCAACAATGAAGCAAATTCCGGACAACACCCGCAAAGCCGTTACGGTCAACGGCAAAATATATGCGGTCCAAAAATACTTAACCGAGAACTACCAGCTGACCCCGATCATCCGCAAAGACTGGTTGGACAAGCTGGGACTGGAGGTTCCGAAAAACTACGACGAGCTGAAAAAAGTCGCGATCGCCTTCACCCAAAACGACCCCGACGGCAACGGCAAGAACGATACATACGGGCTCGCCATGTCCGCAAACATTAACCCGAGCTTCGGGATGGGCGCCTATTGGGATTTCGAGGCCTGGTATCATAAAAACGCCGACGGACAAGTGATCCCCGGCATTATCTCCGAGGCGCGGAAGCAGCATATCGGCTGGCTGGCCGACCTGTACAAGGAAGGCGCGATTACGAAGGACTTCGCCCTGCTCAACTGGGCGCAAACGAACAAGGAGTTCTACTCCGGCAAGGCGGGCATCTTCATCGGTACGCCGCGCGGCATGAATCCGACCTCGATGCAAGGGCTGATCGACGTGAACCCGAACGCCAAAATCGTGCCGATTCCTCCGTTCCAAGCGCCGGACGGCTCGCAAGGGTTCGTCTCCTCCCCCGGCTTCTACGGCATCGTGATGCTGAATGCGAAGCTGGCGAAGGACCCGGACAAAGTGAGCAAAATTATGGAGATGCTCGACTACGGCCGGAAGTTTGTGCCGCTGGAGCAGCGCAACGCTAGCCATGCCGATTTTGACTGGCTGAACGGTAAGGAAGGCCAAGGCTACAAAATCGAGAACGGCAGCGTGCGCCGCGAGGTTGAGGAAAAAGGGCTTGCGCCGATCAACTATTTGCCGGACAAAACGATGTGGGCCCCTAACGACGCAGCCAACGGCTATTCGAAGGAATATACCGTCCCGCTGCTGCGCGATGTGGCTGCCAGTCTGGAGAAAATGCACGGCGAAACGAAGCATCTGATCAATCCGATTAACGCCGTGTTCTCCGAGACCCGGGCCGTGAAGGACACCGAGCTGTCCAAGTTCCTGTACACCGAGCAAACGAAAATGATTTTCGGCGAAAAGCCGCTGTCCGATTGGGATAAAATGGTCAAAGAGTGGTCTGACAAAGGCGGTGCCCAGATCATCAAGGAAGTGAACGAGGGTCTCAAGGCGAACGGCTACTCCGGTCCGCAGTGGAAGTAATGCAAGTTTGGATGCAAAAAGTCCCAGACCCATACCAATGGCTGGGACTCTTTTCCCAATTCCACATTTCCACCGCTTTATCGCCTCAAGCGGATTGATCTATCTTTTCACCCGGCGCGTTGGATTCCTTGAAAAACCATTTCATCATCGGAGGCGTCACGAGTGTCGTCACCAAGACGACTACAATGAGGACGGCGAACATCTCTTTGCTCAGCAAACCGGCGTCCAGCCCCATGGCGGCGATGATCAACGCAACTTCGCCCCGCGATACCATGGCTGCCCCGATCCCCATAGATGGTCTCCAGGCAAAACCGGCCAATTTCGCTCCCAGCGCCGAGCCGACCAGCTTGGTGAGAATCGCCAGAATGCTCAGTGCGACGATCAAGCCAAGATTTCCAGTAATTCCCGTGAACTCTGCCGTCACGCCGATGGAAGTAAAGAACACCGGAACGAAGATCGAATAGCCGATCGTTTCGACCTTTTCGAACACCTCGTGCTTATATTTCGTTACGCTGATCGCCACACCGGCGATGTAAGCTCCGATGATGGCGGCAACCCCTGCATATTCGGCCAAGTAGGCGTAAGTAAAGCAGATGATGAGAGCGGCCGATATGACCGCTTCGGTCACACGGAGAGGCGCGAACTTTTTCAACACCCAAGGAACGACCTTCCAAGCGATCAGAATCGCACCGGCGAAAAAGATTACTTTTTTCAGGACAACGACACCCAGATTCACATCTCCCCCTGCAAAGCTCATCACAAACGCCAGCGCAATGATGACCAGCACATCATCAATGACCGCGGCGCCCAGAATCGTCGCCCCTGCCCGTGATTTCAGCTTGCCCATTTCCTTCAGCGCCTGCACCGAAATACTGACGCTGGTGGCTGACAGCAGCAATCCGAGGAATACGGCCTGTATCGTCGGCAGCCCCATGACTTGCCCGGCCAAAAACCCTGCGACCAGCGGCACGATAATCCCCGCAACCCCTACAAAAGCGGAAGGCTTCCCCGTATGCTTGAATTCCTCGACATCGGTTTCCAGTCCGGCAATGAACATCAGCAGAATCACGCCGATTTGACTGATTTCCGTTAAAATGTCGGTATTCGTGACAAGTCCGAGCACCGTCGGTCCCAAGACGATCCCGATCAGCAGCTTCCCGAGCACGGAAGGCTGTCCTAATTTAACGCTGAGGTCTCCCGCAATTTTGGAAGCAAGCAAAATGATAGCCAGTTGAAAAATAAGCATAATGACCGACCGCCCCTTCTGTTGTTATCGTGCTTATCCTGTGGATATTCAGGCAAAAACATACAAAAAGAAGCCTATCGACCATAGCTGCTAAATAAACATAGCAATGCTAAGGTGACAGGCTCCTCCGGGTATTTCCTATTTGATTTTCCAAGGATAGCTAACGTTACGATACTAATACGCAAGGATGCGATTTCGGTTTCAAAAATGCTGCTAGAAAAATCCGGTTTGGGGGAATAACGCGGAACCCCCAAGCTACGGCTACAACATGACCCGCTGTCCTGTCGCCCGGCTTTCGTTGGCGGCTTCGAGGAAACGGATGATCTCCACCGTCTCCATCAGCGGAATGCCCGGTTCTCCCGTCCTGAGCATCTTCATGACCTCGACCAGCAGGCTGGAATAAAATGGTCTGCTGTCCTTGTACACGTCGACCAGGCGCGGTCCTCCGCCGGTGTGCAGCGTGGCGCCGAAGCTTTGACCGGGCCGCCGGCTGCCCCGCACCGTACCGATCCGGCCGTCCTGCCAGATACCGGTAATGATGTCGAAATCGTCGTTCGCCGTCACAGCCACTTCTCGGCATCCCGCCCCCATGACGCGGTACAGCAGCTCGGCCGTATGAATTCCGTACCAGTAGTACCCCGGCTGCGTCGGTTCGAGATGCATCGGCCCGAAGGCATCGGCTCCTGTAATGGCTCCGTCAGCTTCCGCCAGAGCGTTGACGAGCCCTTCAGAGTACCGTAGCGCCGAAGCGCTCATGACCGGAATATCGTATTGCTGCGCAAGCTCGGCGATTTCATACGCCTCCCGCGAGCTTAGCGCGAGCGGCTTATCGATAAATACCGGCTTGCCGTAAGGCGCAATGGCGCGAAACTGCTCCAAGTGCACCCGTCCGTCGGCCGATTCGAGCATCAGCGCATCGACCGTTTCCGCGACGGCTTCCGGCGTTTCCATCATGGAAACGCCATATTGCCCGCGCAGCTCTTGCGTAAAGCCGTCGACCCGGTCCATGCTGAGCGGGAAGTCGGCGGAGCCGCCAGGATAAGCGGCAATCACTCTTCCTCCCGGCACATGGTTAGCATCCGACGGGTCGTTCAGCAGCTTCGTGAATGCCGTTACGTGCGACGTATCGAGTCCGATTATGCCTATGCGCAGCGTCGCATCCATGTGCTTAGCCTCGCTTCCGGTACGCTTCGATAAACTGAATCGCTTTGCGGATATCTTCCTCCGGCTGATCGCCGACTTCACGCTCGATCGTCAAATAGCCCGTATACCCGATGTCTTGCAGCGCTTGGAAGTACGCGTCGAAATCGACGGCACCCTCGCCGGGAGGCAGCTCCCGGAAAAATTCGCCCGCGCTTACCATCCGCGCGATCTCCTCGTGATCCATCGGCTTATATCCGAGGGAGCCGTAGATGGCGCGAGGGTCCGCTTCGCGCAGCCGGAGCCCGTCCTTCACGTGCGTATGGACAATGTACTCTTTAAGAGTGTACACGCCTTTTGCCGGATCGTCGCCGGTCACCATGACCATATTGGCCGGGTCAAAGTTGACCGCCATTCCTTTGGAGCCGAGGCTATCCAGGAAGCTTTTCAGATGTGCGGCGGTTTCGGGGCCGGTCTCGATGGCAAAAAAACCGCCGACGGACGAGGCATAGCGGGCCAGTTGGCCGCAAGCGTCCTGCATCTCGGCATAGATTGGATCGGCCGGGTCCTCCGGCACCAGACCGATATGCGTCGTGACGATATTCGTGCCCAGATCAAGCGCCAGATCGAGAATCCGCTTCGACATTTCAATTTTGGCCGGATTCGCTTCCTTGTCTTGGAAGCCGTGCCCGCCCAAATCGCCGCACAAAGCGGAAATTTCCAGCCCGATCGAATCGAGATAAGCCTTAAGGTCTTTCCGAGCGGCCACGTTCAAGTTCGCCGGGTCCATTTCCCCCTTGGTGGCCCAAATCTGAACACCGTCGGCGCCAAGCTCCTTGGACTTTTGCAGGCTCTCACGCAGCGGCAGCTTGAAGCTGTCCGAAATAACTCCGATTTTGTTCGTCAATGCCATAAGCATCGCTCCTTCCTATAGCTCGATTTCCCGCCCTTGGACGGCCGATTCGTAAATGGCGCACAGCATTTTCATCACTTCGACGCCGTCTTCCACTGGACTCCGCGTTTCCGTTCGTCCGAGCGAGCTGTCGATAAAATAGTTGATCTCCTGCTGGAACCCGGCAATAAAATCGAACGAAGGATGGTCTACCTGCGGCGCGACGTTTAGAATCGTATCGTACTTCTCCGTAATGATCGCAAGCTCGGGCTCCAGTTCCGCGCCGCCCTTGTCCCCGTACAGCTTGACGGACAACTCGTCCTTCTTCGCGTGCAGCGTGAAACTGACATCAACCATGAGGCTCGCCCCGTTCTCGAAGCGGATAAGCGCATTGGCCATGTCCTCGACCGTATTGAGCGCCCCGTTGTAATCCGCGGCTTTGTAGAATTCCAAGTGCTCCACGTTCGAGCGGTTGCCGAGGCGGTTGTACGTATTGGCCGAGACCGACTTGACCTTCGGCTTGCCCATCAGGTACCAGCAAATATCGATAATATGCACGCCAAGGTCGATGACCGGACCACCGCCGGAGCGCTTGATATCCGAGAACCAGCCGCCCGGGTTGCCGAGACGGCGCAGACAAGAGACTTTGGCGTAATAAATCTCGCCCAGATCGCCCGCATCGATAAATTTTTTCAAGATTTCCGTATTGCTGCTGTACCGGCGCACGAAGCCGACCTGCAAGAGCTTGCCTGTCCGCCGCACCGTTTCTTCGACCTTCAAAGCTTCGGCCACCGTCTGGCACAGCGGTTTCTCCACGAGCACG
This sequence comes from Paenibacillus tyrphae, assembly GCF_000722545.1. Taxonomy (GTDB): domain Bacteria; phylum Bacillota; class Bacilli; order Paenibacillales; family NBRC-103111; genus Paenibacillus_G; species Paenibacillus_G tyrfis. Next base: position 249,962 of record NZ_JNVM01000016.1, on the reverse strand, counting down.
TGCTTGCCCGCTTCGAGCGCCGCGATGCTGATCTCGGCATGAGAGTTGTTCCAAGTGCAGATGCTGACGCCGTGAATGTCCGGCAGCGCCAGCAGGTCACGGTAATCGGTGAACACTTTGGCTGCGCCGTACGCTTCGGCCTTCGCTTTTGCCCGTTCCTCGTTCAAATCACAAACGGCATAAATCTCCACTTCCGGATGATGGCTGTAGGCTCTAAAATGCTGCTCCGAAATGGAGCCCGCTCCGATAATTCCGATTTTGATTTTGCTCATCGTTCCCCTGTTCCTCCTGCTTCTCCTGTTGTTTTTCGGATTACACTGCGGCTTCCTGCCACAACCGGCGGACGTTGTCCATAGCGATTCTCGAACCGGTCCTCGGGTCTTCCATGCCTTCGAATTCGACGGACAAATACCCGTCGTATCCCGAAGCCTTCAGCACCCGGATAACCTCCGGCATATCGATGTCGCCTTGTCCGACGATGGCGCCCCGCAGGAAGTTGCCGTGGGTTGACTTAAACCAGCCTTCGCCCGGATTGCGGTACGACGGGCGGCGGTAAAAGTCTTTCAAATGCACCATGGACGCAAACGGAATGTTGTTCGAAACGGCGCTGACCGGGTCCTCGTCCACGCACAGGAAATTGCCGATATCCAGCGTCGTCTTGAAGTTGGCGCGATCCACCTCGTGCACGAGCCGGAGCACCCGATCGCTCGCCTGCAGGTAGAAGCCGTGGTTTTCCACGCTTGTGACGATATCGAACTGCGCCGCATAGTCGGCGATACGGCGGCACGCTTCAACGAGCCGGGGCAAGTCCGCTTCAAATTGGCGGATCGACGTTTCGGGGATCGGGCGCGACGCCACATCGTGACGCATCCGCTTCACTCCCAGGTCGCGGGCGATATCGACCTGGCGCATCGTCTTCTCAATCTCCAGCTCGTATGCTTCCGGGGTCGCCTGCACGAAATTCGCGCCGACCGCGTAGCCGGAAATATCAAGTCCCGCTTGGTCTGCGGTCTTGCGGATATCTTCAATCAACCCTGGATTGTCCGTCAAGTCGTACCCGATCGGCACGATCTCCACATGCTCGCCTCCATTGTCGGCAATCCAGCGGATGGCTTCCGTTACGGTTAATTCCTTTTTATCGATAGCCCGGTATAAACTATAGGTGCTTAATCCCAATTTCATGCGTACATCCTCCTCAGCTAAGTCCGATATAAACGACAAGCATGCTTTTTAACGGCGAAGCAGGTCATCCAGAAAGGAAAACCGGTAAATTTGCTTCGGCCTGCCTTTCGCTCTGCCCCGTTCCTCTCCGGCCACCTCGACCAGTCCTTCATCCATCCACTGCGTGAGCAGCCGGTGGGTGCTGCGGACGGTCACGCCGAGAGCCGACGCCAGCTCGTGAACGTTATAGTCCGTCTTGCCCGTACGGGTGAGCTGGGCGACCACCCGGCTCAAATACGTCTGGGTCAAGCCGGCCTCCTCCGCTTTCCGGATCAAGGCGGCGTCCAGCAGCGACAGGCCGGCGCTAAGGGGCTCGGCCATTTCCAGCGGACCGATGACGCTCTCGTCCTCGCGAACGATGAAGCTGATGCTGCCGCCCGCGTCTTTGGCCCGCCGCAGCGCCATCCGGGCATGCGAGCCCGCTTCGTGGGCGGACCGGCCGAAGCCGATGCCGATGCTCAGCGAAAGGGAAAAGGCGTCCTGCGCCATTTTAGCCAGCGGGATATATTTGTACCCGCCTGTATGGCGCTCGAACGTCCCCCGCGTCGTGACGAACAAATATTCGTCGCCGCCAAGCGGGGTCAAGTGCCCTTCGATCGTTTCGGCATATTCGAGCATCATCCGGTGAATGTCCAGCTTCAGCCGCTGCACGTCATGCTCCGACTTCCGGAGATCGGCCGCTTTGCGGAACCCATCCACGTCGATCAAGCCCACCACAATTTGCGATTCCTTGCTGCGGCGGGATTCGGTCGACAACAGCGCCCGTTCAAGCGCGACGATGATATCCTGCTCGGTCGGCAGCACCCATTCGTTCGGCACGCCGAGCTCGCTCAGCTTCAACGATACGGAACGGAGCGCGGTTAAGCCAATCGCCGTGTTTCCCTGAGCGTGTTGCTCCGCATGAAAACGAACGATCGCTTCCGTATCCACAGGATCGCCGCCTGCATAGAACGTCAGTTCAGGCAGCGATTGGCCCAGCTCGCGGAACGTTTTCACGAACGGCTGGCGGGTCAGCGTATCGACGGACATGGCACCGAGCCGCCCCATCCGCTCCGCCCGAAACAACGACCGGTACAGTCCCGAGCCGTTCAGCGGAACAAAATGAGCGGGTACGCACAGTTGGACGCGGTCATGGCATATCTGGTATGGAAGCGGTCCCGAATATAGGATCACTTCGACGCGGTCCATCAGGTCCCGGGTCCATTGAACCGCTTCTTCCAGATTCGCATACGCCCCGGTGACGGGAACGAAAGACGGAAACGATTTCATCGCTTGCAGCATGACGGGAATCATCGGCTCCGGTCCGATCAGCGCTATCGGAATTCCTTTTTCTACAGTGGACGGACCATCAGTCCCGAACATGACAACACCGCCTTACCCATGCTTGTGTTCAATCTATCTCCATTATACCCGACCGGAGGAATCTGCCAATTGCAAAAAGGTGACGTTTTCAAAGTGACTCTTCATTTATGCCTGCCCCGATGCCGACCGCTCCAAAGCAACGGCGGCGAGCGCCGCCGCCCCGACAGGGAGACACGCTTCGTTAAGCGTAAACCGGGGATGGTGCAGTCCGAAAGCTTGCTCCGCTCCCGTCTCGGGACCTGAACCGAGCCAAAAAAAGCAGCCCGGCACCCGCTGCAAATAGACGGAGAAATCCTCGCCCGCCATCGTCGGCTCCGCCTGAATACGCCGTTCATGCCCCAGAAGCCTGTCCATGGCTCTCTCGGCGTAGGCCAGGCACTCGTCATGATTGACAAGCACCGGAGTCTGCGAAATGTAACGGAGCTCGGCCCGGCACCGGTAGCCTTCGGCGATCCGCGTCACGAGCCGTTCCAGCCGCTCCGGCATGCCGCTCTGCACCTCCAGCGCAAACGTCCGTACCGTACCGGTCAGACGAGCCCTGTGAGGGATGACGTTGTTCGCTTCCCCGGCCTGTAGGCTGCCGACGGTTACGACGGCAGGGGCGAACGGCGAAAGCTCGCGGCTTACGGCGGTTTGCAGAGATAGAACGATGGCCGAAGCCGCCACGATCGGATCGATGCACTGATCGGGGATGGCCCCATGTCCTCCTTTCCCCTCGATGTCGATCTCGATACGGTCGACGGAGCCCATGAGCGCACCGGCGCGAGTCGCTATTTTGCCCGCCGAAAGCGTCGGCAAATTGTGCAGTCCGTAAATTTCCGAGACGCCGTCCAGCGCGCCGTCCGCGATCATCGCTTTGGCGCCTGCGTTGATTTCCTCTGCTGCTTGGAACAGGAACCGCACGCTACCGTTCAAGCGCTCCCGCCGCTCCGTGAGCAGCTGGGCCGCGCCGAGCAAAATCGCCGTATGCCCGTCATGGCCGCAGGCGTGCATGACGCCCGGGCGGCGCGAGGCGAACGGCAGGCCGGTCTCTTCCGTCACCGGCAGCGCATCCATATCGGCGCGCAGCGCAATGACGGGCCCGGGTCCGCTGCCGCGAAGTTCGGCCGTCACGCCATACCCGCCGACGCCGGTCCGCACCTTAAGCCCAAGCCCGGTCAACTGCTCTGCCACCTTGCGGGACGTTTCCCGTTCGTCCAAACTCAACTCGGGCTCAGCGTGCAGGTCGCGGCGAAATGCTACTAGCGAGTCCGCAAGCCGTTCCGCCGACGCCAACAGCTTCTGACCGTCCTCATGAATCGGTTTCATTCGTTCACCCCTTTCCCCGGGAACTCAAGCCATCCAAGACGCTAAATGCTCACGGATGAACGCATCGTCATTCAATTCCGGGTAGTCCCGGTACACCCGGTCGATCTCCTCTGCCTGCCCCGGAGACAGCGTTTCGTGAGGATTCAGGCACCAGACACCTTTCATCAGCCCTTGACGGCGGAGCACCTCGTGGATGCCCGGAATGCAGCCGGCAAATCCGTGCGCCGGATCGAAAAACGCCGCGTTCGCATCCGTCACCGCCACGTTGCGGGTCAGCCACTCGCTGCCGATCGTCCCCGATTGCCGCACTCGCTTGATTTCCTCCAGCAGCTCGACCGCTTTGCGCGTCCAGACCGCCCAATGCCCAAGCAGCCCGCCGACGATTCGTTTTTCCACGGGCTTGCCGTCCACCATAAAGCGGTATACCGTCAACAGATCGTTCACGATGTTATCGTCGTTGCCGGTATACAGCGCAATCTCGTCGCGCCGGGACGAATAGCAGACAGCCCGCGCCACGTCGATCGTTTGGTACCGATTAAATGGCGCCATTTTAATCGCCACGATGCCTCGAATGGTCGCAAACTCCTTCCAAAAGTCGAAGCTGAATACCTTCCCGCCGACGGACGGCTGCAAATAAAAGCCGACAACCGGCATCTTTTCGGCGACCCGCGCCGTGCGTTCGAGGATTTGCGCCTCGCTCAAGCTCTGCAGCCCGCCCATGCTCAGCAGCCCGGCGTCATACCCGAGTCCGACCGCTGTATCCGCTTCGCTCAGCGCCTGCTCGGTCGGGCCGCAAATTCCGGCGATTTTCAGGAACGGACGCGCGATGTTGGCCCGATCGACCTCCTCAGAGGCCATTCGCAGCACTTTCTCGAACAAGTTGAACTGCGGCTCGCGGATTTCAAACTGCGTCGAATGCACGCCCACCGCGACGCCTCCGGCGCCCGATGCGGCATAATAGCGGGTTAAAGCGCGCTGGCTGCGCTCGTCGAGCTGCCGATGTTCGTCCAGCGCCAGCGGGTGAGCGGGAATGACCAGCCCTTCGTGCAGCGCCTGGGATTGTTCCGGTGACAACGGTTTTCTGCTGCCCATACGTTAAAATTTCCCCTCTCTTTCCTGAAAGTGTGTCGGTTTATTAATCATCTTGCCTTCATGCAGCACCCAGTCGGCCACCCAATCGATCATTTGCAAAAGCGATACCCGCGGATACCCGAACAGCTGCATGCATTTTGACGCGTTACTGAGCAGCGCCGTGTCCGCCTCCTGTCCGGTGAACACCGCTTCCGTTCCAAGCCGCTTGGCGAGCTCCGCAGCCGCATACCGGATCGATACCGTCTCCGGGCCGGTCACGTTCAGCACTTCCGCCCCTTGCTTGCAGCGCAGCAGCGAACGAAGCGCTATCTCGTTGGCGTCACCCTGCCAGATGCAGTTGAAATGCCCCATAGACACGTCGATCGGACGGCCTTCCTTCACCGATTTTGCAATTTCCAGCAGCACCCCGTACCGCAGATCGATCGCATAATTGAGACGGTAGATCAAGACCGGCGTTCCGTATTGATGGGAAAAATGCTCGAACACCCGCTCCCGCCCGAGACACGACTGCCCATACTCGCCGGCCGGCGACGGAGCTGTCGATTCGCTCGCTCCGCCTTGTAGGACAGGAGTCAACGGGTAGACGTTGCCGGTGGAGAATACCACGATCCGTGAATGGCGGAACTTCTCCGCCACGCGGCCCGGCAAATAAGCGTTCATCGCCCATGTAAAATACTCTCTGCCCGTGGTGCCGAATTTCGTGCCGGCCATATAAACGACGTTTTTCACGTCAGGAAGCTTTTGCAGTTGCTCATCGTTCAGCAGATCGCACGCGATCGTTTCGACGCCGAAGCTCTCCAGCTCTTCCTTCAGCCCTTGTTCTGAAAATCTCGACACGCCGTATACTTTACGGCCGACCCCCGATTCCCGGATCGCGTTGATCGCCAGCTTGGCGAGACTCGGTCCCATTTTGCCGCCCACCCCGAGCAGCATGATGTCCCCCTCCAGCGACTTCATCTCCTGCACCAAAGCTGGCGACGGCTCGGCAAGCTTATGCTCCAGTTCCTCCACGGTTCTCATCGATCAAGACAGCTCCCTTCTTCACGATTGATAGCGATTTCAATATCATCATAGCGCCAGCGGGTATTTAGAGACAAATCTTTAAATTGTCTTTAAATCGAGTTGACAACGCCCAAACATTTGCGCGCAGGATACACTTTTCACCTCTCAATGAGAAAAGTCTTGTAACATAATTGGTACAAAAAACCAAGATATGGTATATTGGTGTTGGAACGTTCCGTTTGCACGAACATGTTTGGAGGTCTTATCTGATGAAACTAAAAGTATTTCTCGCCTGTTTATTCGCGCTTGCCTTTGCGGCCGGGATCTGGAATGACGCACCGAAGAAGCACCTTGCGAAGCTGGTCAATACAACCGCTTCTCCTAGTGAAAAAAATGCGATAAGCTATGTTCCGATAACGGATGACGAATATGCATCCATCCAAAGCGCCGCAGGCACGGACAGTTTATTCATCTATAAGTTTCAAACGGATGACGAGAGTATCACCCAGATCGATTGCTGGATGGAACATTATGTAAACGGATCGTTTAAGGAGACTATGGCATCGATGGGGTCGAGTATGAGGCCCAAGCGTGAAAATAAGCTGTACTGGAGCCTGACCAACGTAAACGAGAAGGAGCAAATGTGGATTGTTTCGGTACGGGACGGAGGCAGTTTCTCCTCCAGTAAGGGCTCCATGGCCAAAGAAGCTTTTATTTCATCTACGTGGGGTTCGATGATTGGCAGCCAAAAGATCGTACCGGAGGAGCCCATTACTTTAAGCGCGATTGTACGCAAGAAGGAGCAGGGTCCGACGAGTTTCAGACCGGACCCTGACGAATTAATCAAATCGTACGATGAAGTTTATCTGCTGAAATGCCGTTTTAAATCTTAATTCAGTTGTGCATCCCCATGCCCGAGCCGCACTCTTCCATTTGCAGAAATTGCGCCTCGGGCAAGCTCTACGGCAAATATCATTGCCGACATCAACGGGTTACCCTTCCTCTTCAAGTTTCGGCTCCCGGAATGCGCCGTAGCTTTCCAAGTATTCGAAAAAGGCCTCATCCCCATTGCCTTCCAACAAATTCAGGAACGCATACGAAATCATGTCGATCCATTCTTCTAATCGGCTCACGTCCTCTTCCGCGATCAACCGGTTAGAACGGAGCATGCCGTCCGGATGAACGCCCCACGCCCGGCTTAAGTGGCACATCCCCCATACGGCGGTGACAAGATCCCGATCCAGATACGGAGCGTCCGGCCCAAGCCTCTTTTGCAGGATATACAGAGCGTACATGACCTCGTGAAAGTTCTCTTCGATCAAGCCGCGGTACGGGCGAAGCGACATCAGAAATCCGGTTTGACCCTTCGGATGGTCGATCGCCTCATCAATTGAGAAACTGTGGAGCAGCAACAGCCGTTTTGCCTCTTCTTCCGTCATGTTTTCCCTCCCACTTTCCTTTCTGTCAGCGAACCGCGTATTTAACTTCTTCGTGGAAGGACAGAACTCCTTGTAAAACGGCCGCTGATCATAGCATCCTGCATCCTTCCGGTTTTCGACCAAACTGCTGCTGAATGACATGTAAATGATGCTCCGTATGACCGACCATCACATAGAGAAGACTTCGGGCGGTCACAGCTTTATTGACCACATGGCCTACCCGTAACCAGTCGGTCTCTGCAATTGTTGTCAAAAGCGTACGTGTCGCTTGTCTGACTGCTTCGAAATCTACAAGCAACTCGGGAATTGTATGCTCCCCGAAGCGACCGTTGTTTACGTAAATATCCTGATCGTAGCCAAGAAGTTTCATGGTATCTCCGCGTGCAACGCTAAGCATCCAATAGCTCATCACACGCTCCGAATCGCTGATATGACCGAGCACTTCCTTAAAGCTCCACTTCCCCCACACATGGTGATGCGATCCTTGCTCTTCGCTAAGATGACCGAAAAAGCCGTTTATTCGGTTTCGTTGGCGTTCAAGAAAAGCCAGGATATCGTCTTCAGGCACAAGCTCGATGTACCTCGAGAAATACGGATCGTATTCGTTTTGTTCCGGTCGTTTAAGCAAGCTTTTCTTCTCCCTTTTTACATTTTTATACTTCGTAAGCGGCTCTATAAGGTTCCGCAATAGGAGTTTGCTCGTGACCGAGTGCAACCGCGGCATGAACAGCCCAATAAGGATCACGCAGCAGGGCCCGTCCAATCGCTACAAAGTCTGCTTCATTGTCGATGATCGATTCGGCCAGCAACGGATCTTCAAGCATACCCACGGCAATGACAGGCAAGCCCACCGCCTCGCGGATACTACGGGCAAAAGGCACTTGATACCCGGGGTAATTGCCCGGCTTTTTCTCTCCGGGGGGTCCTTCTCCGCCCGTACTTACATGAAACGCGTCTACCCCGACAGCTTTGTAGGCTTTGGCCAATTCAATCGCGTGATCGATATCATATCCGCCATCGGCATATTCGACAGCCGAAATACGGAAGAGGAGCGGCATATCCGCAGGCATTTCCGCTTTTACGGCTTGGATGACTTCCACACCAAAACGGGCAAGCTCTTGGCCATACCGATCCTCCCGTTTATTGGTCAACGGTGATTGGAATTGATGGATCAAATAACCGTGAGCTCCATGAAGCTCGATCGTATCTACTCCGGCTTTTACGGCACGGCGGGCAGCATCGGCAAATTTTTGGACGACGATTTGAATCTCATCGGTCGCAAGCTCACACGGCATTTGGTAAGGCGAACCCGGAAATTTTATCGCAGTTGGGGCGATAGGCACGGCCACATCTTCCGTTTTCCGTCCCGCATGAGCAAGCTGAATGCCAATTTTGCCGTTATGAGCATGTACGCCATCAATAATTTTGGCGAATGCGGAAATATGCTCATCCGACCACAAACCGAGGTCAAAATCGGTAATTCGGCCGTCGGGATCGACATCGGTCATCTCCATAATAATGAGGCCCGTTCCGCCAATAGCGCGGCTGAGATAATGCACATAATGCCAATCGTTCGGCTTTCCGTCTTTTGCTTTGACGGCATACTGGCACATCGGCGCCATCACAATGCGATTTTTTAAGTGCAGCCCCTTCAGATCGTACGAAGAAAAAAGTTTTAAAGTCATGGAAGCAGCCTCCCCTAGATTTGAAAGACGATCCTGCTTGCATCAGTATATAATCCCATGTTAACATTAATCAAATTCATAATATTCATAAGATATATGAGGTGTAGCTCATGACTATAGCGCGATTCGAGGTTTTTTCCAAAGTCATTGAGACGGGCAGCTTCACAAAAGCAGCGGAAAAACTAAACATGACCCAATCCGCAGTAAGTCACGCTGTCGCCGGGCTGGAGTCGGAATTAGGTATTCCATTGCTAATACGGGACCGTAAAAAAGGCTTCATGCTGACTGAAGTGGGCCGGAGAACGCTGGGGCATATGCGGGAAATCTTAAACCACATGGAAAAAATCAAGCAAGAAGCAGCCTTCGCATCCAATCTTGAAGCAGGCACGATACGCATAGGAAGCTTCGCAAGCGCAACAGCTTGCATCCTGCCAAAAATCATTTCGAAATATCAAAAAAAATATCCGAACATTGAGTTTATTTTCTTTGAAGGGACCTACGAGGAAATCATCGAGTGGTTTGAGACGGGTGTCATTGACATTGGAATTGTTGTACAGCACAACATGAATGCGAATCTGAATCTTTTGCCTTTAATCAAAGATCAAATGGTTGTCGCCTATCCCGAAGGACATCGATTTGAAAAGGAAAAAACAATTGATGTGCAAGAGTTAAAGGAAGAGTCCTTTATTATGCCTAAAGGAGTTTATCGGGCGCATGTTGATGAGATTTTTGCTCAGGCTAAGATAAAACCGTCGGTCCGCTTCGAAGTTCAAGATTGCGCTACCATTTCAAGTATGGTCCAAGAAGGACTTGGGATTACGATCGGGCCCGAACTATTTCTCAAAGACCAGCCAAAAATTAAATTAGGGAATCTAAAACAAGCAAATTGCCGTCATGTGGCGCTGGCTTTTCCGGCGATTCCATATGTTTCTCCGGCAGTTCAGGCCTTCCTTACCGTGGCGCAGGACCTGTTCAGTCATGAAAACGAACTTCATTCCAACGTTTAGCCTAATGAGGCTGCCGAGTGTTCTGAACTGCACCCCGTCAAGTAGNNTCCTCGAATGTAATATAGGAACCCAAGTAATACCTCTCGCACTTTAGAGTTCCCCAGAATGCTTCCATAGGCCCATTATCAATGCACCTACCAACGCGAGACATGCTCTGGGTGAGTTTCCCGCCAAATAACCTTTTGAACTGTGAAGAGGTGTATTGAAATCCCCGATCACTATGAAGCATCGGCTTGCTTCCTGGTGCTGCTCGTAAGGCAAATTTCACGGTTTGAAATACAAGGCCATTGTTGTTGGAGTGCCCTAATACATAGGAGACTACAGTATTATCATGGAGGTCTAAAACGGCGCTCAGGTAGGCCTTCTGCCCATTCCCGTATTTCAATTCCGTTACATCTGTCAGCCACTTCTTGTTTGGTGCATCTGCGTGGAACTCACGGTTTAACAGATTCTCAGCTATATGTTGAGGTGTGGAACGTGTATATTTCTTCTTTCTGCGAATGACCGATTGGATCCTAGCCAGCTTCATAAGGCGATACACGCGTTTGTGGTTAATCCGTTGCTTGATTTGTCGGCGCAGATGAAGGGTTAAGCGACGGTATCCGTAAATGCCCCCAACCTTCTCATGAAGAACAAGCATGGCCTCTATAAGCTCCTCATTTTCTTGTTCACGCAAACTAGGTTTGTGGCCTAGCCATTTATAATAACTTGACCGTGGGATCTCGGCAATCTCACACAGCAGTTGGAGGCTAAAAGCCCCTTCCTGCTGAACGGACTGTATAGCTAAGTAAACATGTTCCTGTCGGTGCCCACTTAACGTCGCCTCCTTTGCAATTCCTGTAACTTTTTTAAGAATGCATTCTCCGCTCGAAGCCGTTCATTTTCATACTCCAGTTTCTTCATTGCGAGCTTCTGGTGATCCGCTTCAGTTAACTCTTCAGCTGCCTTTTTTCGCCCTCGACCATCCTGTAATGCATCCTGTCCGCCAGCTTAATACTTTTTTACCCATTGGAACACTTGATGGTAGGAGACTTGATACTGTTCCGCGGCCTTCCGGTAGTCATGTTGATGTGTAAGATAGTAGAGGACGATATCGATTCGTTCCTGCCACGTTGTAGAGCGACCCTTTGTCATAGCTCTTGCTCATTCGTTATCCGATTTAAAGCTGCTATGACTATTATACTTGTCAATCCAACTCTTGAGTTGGGTACGACTAGCAATTTTGTATTTATCGATGATTTCGTATTGAGAATATTGACCCGAGAGATAATCGTGAACAGCTCGAAGTTTAAGTTCCACGGAGTAGCTGCTTTTACCCGTTCGGATTTCTAATCCTTCCATCCCGTACAATTCATAGCGATGTCGCCATTTCACCAAGGTATTGACACTAATGTTGTACCTTTGGGCAACTTCCGCTCGGGTCCGAGCGCCTTCTTCCCATTCCTTAATAATCGCTAATTTCTCTTTAGCGTTATATTCATTCTTTTTGGCCAAAGAAAACTCCCCTTCAAGCAGACGGTTTATTTATTTAACCTGTCTACCTAAAGGGGAGCATATCATTCCATCGGCGGCCTCGTTTTATTGTTATTCAACTCTTATCTTCCGATAACTTTCGAAAGTCATCAGTCAATATTCCAGAAAAGCCCCAATTTTCGTCCTCAATTTCTTGGATAACGATATGGGTATGTTCTGGTTTTTTACCAAGCACGTTAACAAGAGTCTCGGTAAATTCTTTTACTATTTGGGCTTTTTGTTCTCTGGTTGCACCCTTTGTTATTTGAAGATTAATATATGGCATAGTTACCCCTCCGCATCAATAAATATCCGGTAAACTCTTCATATAAAGAAATCTACTCCATCACAACTATCTTGTAAATCTTTATTTCTTTAAATCTGACCGCTTCGGCTTCCGATGATCACGTTAGCGTCCTGTTCTTCGGAACGAACCCATTTTGGAATCAATCCGTATTGAGCAAAGAGTTCGGCAGTCAATGGCGCCTGCTTCTCGCTAGTTTCCACTAGCAAATAGCCACCCTTTGCAAGCCAGCGAGGAGCTTCAGCTACTATTCTTCGTTGGACGTCAAGTCCATCGGCTCCTCCATCAAGCGCAAGCCGTGCCTCGTGGACGCGGGCTTCCGTCGGCATGAATTTTATTGCCTCGGTAGGCACATATGGGGCATTGGCTATAATAACATTGACGCGGTTATGAAGTTGAACAGGTATTGGATCGTAGAGATCCCCTTCATACACAAAACCCTGGTCCAAGTGAATATTGCGACGGGCACACTGTACTGCAGCGGGGTCGATATCAACCGCGTGCAATTCAATACGTTCCGTTAAAGCGACCAATGCTGCGCCCAAAGCTCCAGAACCGCAGCACAGGTCTAGTACTACGTCTCCTGGTCGAGTGAGGGCCACGGCCTGTCGAACTAGAAACTCGGTTCGTTGCCGGGGCACGAAAATGCCGGGATCCAACTCAATCCTCAACCCACAGAAATCCGCCCACCCGATAATATGTTCAAGAGGAAAACCGGCAATTCTGCGATCCACTAGTTTGGCGAGCTCGGTAGAATTCTTCGAAGAAGACATAAGTAACCGGGCTTCATCCTCAGCAAAAACACAACCGGAAGCGCGAAGCTTCCTAACAATCTTTTTCCAAATGGCACTTTCCTCTTCGCAATAATTCACATATCATCCTACTTTGGCATGGATTTTGTATCAACACCAGTCTACATGCTATCGCTGTTTCTCAAAATGTAGAATACTCTTATATTTAAACTATCCTGCCCTTAGTTCAGCAGACCTTTACTTTTCACTAGATTGTCTGTTTCATGAATCAGATCACGTAACAGGCTTTGAGCTTTCTCCAAACCGGTTTGGTCTTCTGTGACCAAGGTCAATATGCTATTAATTGTATTGGAGTATTGGCTTGGCGCCATGCTAAACGAATCGGCGATGGCAGCAGCTCCTTTTTCGTTCATCCAGTAAGTTTCGTTAAGTGCAAACAAAACCTGATTCAAGCAAGAGACTGCCCTAAAACAACATCCGGCAATGTAAGATAAATCATTTTTATAGTTACCCTTTTTCCCAATCTCAAGGGAGAAATGTGCTTCCCATAGAAATTTTCGAATGATCGATATTTGCAAAATGTGCGGGGAGGGATTTGTTCTGAGCATCATTTCCCCCACAACACCTGACGGGTCCCATAACACCTTACACAACGCGATTTCAGCTAAATAGATCGAATTGATAAATCCATGAGGATGTCCCGGTTGATAGTCGATTGTGATATCCCCCATGACGCATTGGTCAATTACTTTTGATACTTTACTCAGATCACGGTATAAAAAATCGACCGGTATTTGACTCACTTTCAGCCAGCCGCCACCATTAATCCACGGTCCCCAGCCGCCGATTTCTGTTACTAAGTCGTCTCTATTATCGTCATCCAAGATGGCGGCTGCCTGACGAAGCTGGGCAATGTCTAACCCACTGTTGGCGTTATAATAAATTCCAATATCAATATCGGAGTCGGGATTTTCAGTCCCTCTAGCTCTGGAACCGCCTAGAACCAGAGCATGCACGCCGTCAATTTGCTTAAGACGATCAATAATTTTAGAAATAATATTTTGCACGTCCACATCTCTCACTCCGTTCCGAATATAGCTTATTTAAATAATAATCAAATTTAGTACTTAGTGAGTATGGAAAAAATTCATTTAAACTTTCCTTCCCGCTAGCTTACCGTAAAACGAGTATCCACAAGCGTTTTTTATTGGTTAGTATGCGGATGCTTTCAACCAATTATGAGTAAAAAGAAGGAACCGGGCGGAGGCTTACCGAATGTTATGTGAAGAAACTGCTATTTTTTAACTTTCTAGGAGTGATCATATGAAAATTGTAAAACTGGCATCCCATGAACAGCCTCCAATGGACTTGCTGTTATTAGCCGACCCTTCCCCGAGTCTGGTTGAAGAATATATTCAAAGAGGCCAATGCTATGTCGCCAAAGCGGAAGAGCTTATTCTCGGTGTATACGTTCTTCTGCCCACCCGACCCGAAACCGTCGAAATCGTCAATGTCGCCGTTGATGAGCGCCATCAAGGCCAAGGCATAGGCAAAAAGCTGGTTAACCACGCCATCGAGACCGCGAGACAGCTAGGGTATAAAACGATTGAAATCGGCACCGGCAATTCAAGCATCGGTCAGCTCGCTCTGTATCAGAAGTGCGGCTTCCGCATGACCTGGATCGACAAAGACTTTTTCATCCGGCATTACGAGGAGCCGATTTATGAGAACGGGATGCAGGTAATCGATATGGTACGTCTCTCGCAAGATTTATAAGAAAAGCTTCTTATCGAAGCTTTTTCGAGGAAGATACATTCGTGTTTTAGCCGAAGCTTTTCTTGAAATGATAGAATGCTTCAGCTCCGCTGAAAACTTATACATTCTATCATTATAAACAAAAAAGCCTGATATCTCAGGCTTGAACACGGACTTTCGCACGATCCAGATAAGCGGAATATAAATAAGTGCAAAGCGGCAGGCTCCACAAAAAAATCGCAAACGGCAAATACTGCTCCACCGGCACGCCCACAAACGTGCTGCACAGCACGGCCAGCAAATTCCACGGTACGGCCGCGGCCAGAACGGCGCTCGTATCGGCGATGACGCGCGAGAGGTGCGCGGAGCTAAACCGGCGGTTCCACAGCGGCAAAATGTTACGGCCGGACATGATAATCGGCAGCGTCTGCGTGCAGGAGATCAGACAAAGGACCAAGCCGAACGCTCCGGTGCGCCATGTGGCGGAAGCGAGCGAAGGCATCTCCCCCATCATCCGCTCGATGTACGCGCCGATCAGGTTCGACCGTTCCAGAATGCCGTTGAACGCCCCGGCTAGCACAATAAGCGAGACAAGGCTGATCATGCTCAGCAATCCCTTGCCTTCGACAATCGAATGCTCCGCCCCGCTCCACATCGCTTTCAGCCAAACGGCCGGCCCCACCCCTTTTTGCAGGCTTCCTACAATAATAGCGGCGGCAATGGATAACAGAAATCCGTATTTCGTCTTCAGCCGCAGTACGATCGAGCCGAGAAGAACGAAGATGGGTATCAGCAGCACAAGCGATTCACCGAGATCGGAAGGAATGAGGCTAGCCGCCTGCTCCACCGAACCCTTCGCCGTCCGCAGATCAAGCCATCCGTAGAAGGCCAGCGAAGCAAGCACGGCAAGCGCCGAGGTCGGAGCCATCGCCCGCCATTGCCGCGGGATGGACGTTTCCGTCGAAGCCGCAATCAACTGGTGCGCACTGGAAAAAGGCGACGTACGGTCGCCGACAAAAATGCCGGAGACGACGGCCCCGGCCACGTACGGCAGCGGAACGCCCACATGGATTGCCATCCCGATGAGTGGAACGCCGACTGCGCTGAGCGTCCCGGTCGAGGTCCCGAGAATCATCGATACGAACGCGCAGATCAGAAACGAAAAGGTCAGCGCATACTGCGGCTGCACGACGGCAAGCGCCCATTGAACCAGCTCGTCCACCGTCCCACTGACCGCCCAGCAGGGCAGAATCATGCCGACGAGCAGCAGAAGCCAGACGACTTCCTTGGTGCGGCGAACGCCATCCAGTATCCCGGCACCAAGCTCCTTGCCTCCGATTCCGCTGCGGAGCGAAATCAGAATAAGGGCCAGCAGCCCTGCCGAAAAGCCGAAGACGACCGGAACTTGGGCCATATAGGCGGCAGCGATGCCAAGCACGGTAATTCCTACAATGATTACAAGCTGACGAAACGACATAGAAAATCCCTTTCTATTTCCATGAGAATGTGTGTTCGTCCATTATAGCACGATACAGTTAAATTTTGATCCCCCTCAGGGGATTCCCATGACAAAAAAATTTGTTTATAGTTAAAATGGTACCGCTGCCACCCGAAACTTTAAAAAGGAGAAATGAAGCATGACCGCCGAAAAAGGGCCCTTCGATCAGCATTTCGACAGTCTGGAAACGTTAGCCGAAACCATTAGCGAGGTGCTTCGCTGCCCGGTTACGATTGAAGACGCCAATCATCGGCTTGTCGCCTACAGCGCGCACGACCGCCAGACGGACGAAGCCCGCACTGCGACCATCATCGGCCGGCGGGTGCCTGAGAAGGTCGTGCAAAGCTTGTGGAGGCAAGGGGTTATTCCGCAGCTCATGAAGACCGACGAGCCCGTCCGGATCGCTTCCATTATGAATATCGGTCTCGGGGACCGCGTCGCCGTCGCCATTCGCAAAGACGAGGAAGTTCTTGGATATATTTGGGCGCTTGAAGTGGAGAAGCCCATCGACGATAACGGCATACAGCAATTAAAAAAGGCCGCGCAAACGGCCAAGCAAAAGCTCCTGCAGATTCAAACGCGCAAACGCAAGCAGGAGGAAGGCTATCAGGAGTTTTTCTGGCAGCTGCTTACGGGGCATCTGACCACCGAAGCGGCGGTCCGGGACAAAGCGGCTCAAATCCATTTGACGCTGCCCCCCGCTTTTTACGTCATGGTGTTCGAATTTCCCGAATCGATCGATGATCATCGGCTCCAGCAAATCCGCTATCTGATGTCGGTGACGCAGCGCATCTCCGTCGTATGCCATGCGGTGGATCACCATCACTTCATTCTGCTCGCTTCCCCTTCCGAATCGACGTCTTGGAAAGAGCATGCTGGCAGCTTTATCAATCATTTTGGCAAGCAGATGCACGACCGGTTTCGCGTGTCTGCCATGGCCTCCGCCTGCGGTTCTCTGTACGAGGATTACGGCAAGGTCGAGACGAGCTACCGCGAAGCGCTTACGCTGCTGCGCCTGAAGAAGCTGTTCCCGAATCAAACGAAAATTCACCACTACGAAGACTTGGGATTTTACCGGTTCCTGCCCCCCATTTTCGAATACAAGCAGTCCCACCGGATGGTGAACCGCCATTTGCAGCGGCTTAAAGAATACGACCGGGACCATCATACGAATCTGCTGGACACGCTGGAGACGTTTCTGATGCACGACAGCAATGCCAAGGAGGCCGCTGCCGCGCTCCATATCCACACGAATACGATGAACTATCGTCTGTCCCGGATTGCCGAAATCGGCGAGATCGACTTAAAAAGCATGGACCAGAAGGTAGCGCTTTACATTGATCTCAAGACCAATAAGCTCATGTCCTCCTGATCCATTCCGTTCGATTAGACTATATCTGCGTCGCGCCGTCGTCTACGCGTCTTTCCCTGCCGTTCGTTTCGGCCGGAGAGACGCTTTTTTTCTTTTTCACGTAATAAACCACGAGCAGGATCGCATACCATATTGGACCGACCACCAGTGCAATCCGGGTATCCGGGGAATAAGCCATAATCCCGACCACGAACACAAGGAATGTGAGCACGATGTAAGAGCTATAAGGCGCAAACGGCATTTTGTAAATCAGCTTGGCGGCTTGATCGGCCGAAAGCTTCTTGCGGAAGCGGATTTGCGAGATCAGAATGACCGCCCATACCCAAATGACCGCAAACGTAGCGATGCTGGTAACCATGGTAAATGCTTTTTCCGGAACGATGTAATTGAGCACGACGCCGATCAACAGGAAGAAAGCGGATACAACAATCGCACGAGCCGGAACGCCGGAACGGGATATCTTCTCAAAGCTTGCAGGCGCCTCTCCCTGCTGCGCCAAATTGTACAGCATGCGGCCGTTGCTGAAAATGCCGCTGTTGCAAGACGAAAGCGCGGCAGTCAGCACGACGAAGTTGATGATACCTGCGGCATATGGAATGCCCAGCTTCTCGAAGGTCATGACGAACGGGCTGCCCTTGAGACCGATTTCCGTCCACGGATAAATCGACATGATGACGAACAGCGCGCCGACGTAGAAGATGAGAATGCGCCAGAACACGTTGTCGATCGCTCTTGTGAGCGCTTTCGCAGGGTCCTTGACTTCACCGGCCGTTACCCCGATCATTTCGATCCCCAGATAGGCGAACATGATCATCTGCATAGCCAGCAGGACGCCCGACCAGCCATTCGCAAAAAAGCCTCCGTGACTCCACAAGTTGCTGATTCCGACAGCGATGCCGCCATTCCCCAGACCGAATACGATCATGCCCACGCCGACGATGATCATGAAGATGATGGTGATGATTTTGATCAAAGCGAACCAAAACTCCAGCTCACCGTAGGCTTTAACGGCAATCAGGTTGACCAGGCTCATGATGACCAGCGCCGCCAGAGCCCAAATCCACCTAGGCACTCCCGGGAACCAATACTCCATATAGATCCCGACGGCGGTAATTTCGGCCATACACGTCACGACCCAAATAAACCAATAGTTCCATCCCGTCAAAAAGCCGAACACAGGACTCATATATTCCCGGGCATAGCGGCTGAACGAACCGGCCACCGGCTTCTGAACGGCCATCTCCCCCAGCGCCCGCATAATGAAGAACATCGCCAGCCCGCCGATCATGTAGCCGATCAGTATCGCAGGCCCGGCTACCTTTATTGCCGATGCGGACCCCAGAAACAAGCCGACGCCGATTGCCGCGCCAAGCGACATTAGAGTAATGTGCTTTTGCTCCAGTCCCCGTTTCAGTTCATTGTTGTTTTTCACAAAAAATCTCCTCCAATAGTTAATTTCCAGGCTTGGGCTTGCATTATTCGTGCCTCAAAGGATAGAGACTTGCTTCTGACTGTTGTTTCCCTCCTTATGAATCTGCTGCGAGCCGATACGCCCGGCGAAAAGTCTGTGCTTTTTATTTTACCATAAACTTACACAGGAGCTACAGTATGCGCTTACATTCGCTTATGTGACGAATTGATGTCTAAATCGTAGCACACTCGTTCCCGTCTGCATTTGTCTTGTTACTCAAAAATAACCGGACCGATTTGTGACATTACACAAAATGGCCCGTCCCTCCTGCGAAAACGCTTACGTTTTGTGAAAAAACACAAAAGCATCCAATTCTTTTCAGCTCGTTTCACGAAGAAAAACGCCGGATTTGTTCGATATACTCAGTTTACCGAAACGATCCAACCACATTATCGAGGGAGATGGCAATAATGATTATCGGCGTGCCAAAAGAAATTAAAAATAATGAAAACCGCGTGGCCATTACGCCTGCCGGCGTGTCCACAGTTGTACAGTCGGGCCATAGCGTGTATATTGAAAAAGGAGCAGGCCTTGGCAGCGGCTTTACGGACGAGCAATACGCGGCGGCCGGAGCCTTGATCGCCGATGCTGCTCAAGAGGTTTGGGAAAAATCCCAAATGATTATGAAGGTCAAAGAACCCCTTTCTTCCGAATACGGTTATTTCCGGGAAGGTCTGATCTTATTCACCTACCTTCACCTGGCCGCCGATGCGGAATTAGCCGCGGCTTTGACGAAATCGGGAGTCATTTCCATTGCTTACGAAACGGTTGAAGTCAACCGCACGCTCCCGCTTTTGACACCGATGAGCGAGGTTGCCGGACGGATGGCGACGCAAATCGGAGCGCAGTTCCTGGAGAAGCCGTATGGCGGCAAAGGTGTCCTGCTCGCCGGCGTGCCCGGAGTACAACGGGCAAAAGTCACGGTCATCGGCGGCGGCGTAGTCGGCACGAACGCGGCGAAAATCGCAGTTGGCTTAGGTGCGGATGTAACAGTAATCGATTTGAGCGCAGACCGGCTTCGTCAGCTTGACGATCAGTTCGGCCCGCAAATTCAGACGCTCATGTCCAATCCGTATAACATCGCCCAAGCGGTCCGTCAATCCGATCTCGTCATCGGAGCGGTGCTCATTCCGGGAGCCAAAGCGCCTAAGCTGGTTAGCGAAGATATGGTGCGCAGCATGTCGCCAGGCTCCGTTGTTGTCGATGTTGCCATCGATCAAGGCGGAATCTTCGCTACGGTTGACCGCATCACGACTCACGATGCGCCTACGTATGTCAAGCACGGCGTAGTCCACTATGCGGTAGCCAATATGCCGGGTGCGGTTCCGAACACCTCCACCATCGCTCTGACGAACGTGACGATTCCGTACGCGCTGCAAATCGCGAACAAAGGCGTGAAGCAAGCGTTCACCGATAGCCCGGCCTTGGCCAAAGGTCTTACAACGGCAGGCGGTGCCATCACGTACGAAGCGGTAGCGAAAGATCTGAATTACGACTATGTGCCTTCACACAAAGCACTGGAAACCGTATCCAGCCGATAAATAAGAAAAACTCCCCCGCCCTCGGGGGAGATTATTATTTATTCAGCAAATCATAAGAAAAGCTTCTTATCGAAGCCTTTTCGAGGAAGATACATTCGTGTTTTAGTGGAAACTTTACTTGCGATATAGAATTCAATCAGCTCCGCTTATAACTTATAAATTCTATATCTACCACGAAGGAGCAGCACAACATGCACACAAGGAACGATAGGATTGTGAAACCGCACGAGGAGCCCCCCCGTTCGATTATGCCCGAGCTGGACTACGCCGATTGGGACGGCAGTTTCAGTCATCGTCCGACACTGGCCGAAATCTCGCTCGATGCCATCGCCTCGAACGCGGCGTACTTCAAGTCGCTTCTCCGACCCGGCTGCCAGTGGATGGCGGTGGTCAAAGCGAACGGATACGGCCACGGCGCGGTGGAAACCGCCAGGACGGCACTGAGCGCCGGCGCGGACCGCCTCGGGGTCGCTTTTCTGGATGAGGCACTCCGCCTGCGGTCGGCGGGCATTGCCGCCTCGATCCTTGTGCTCGGCTACACGTCTCCGGAAGCGATCCGGGAGGCCGTTGCGGCCGATGTGACGCTGACGGTGTTTAGCGATGAGGCGCTCGAAACAGTGCTGCATGAAGCGGAGAGCTTGGGCCGGGCAGCCCGGATTCATCTAAAGATCGAGACCGGGATGAACCGGCTCGGGATTACGTCGCCAGATGCTGCACTGCAGCTCGCTCGCCGTGCGAGCGAGAGCCCTTATGTGACGCTGGAGGGTGTATTTACGCATTTTGCCAATGCGGACCATCCGAGTCCGGCATACACAGAACTTCAATTTGCGAGGTTTCTCGAATTTCGCGGCGCTTTTGAGGAAGCCGGCATCACCGTTCCACTCTGGCATTGCTGCAACACCGCCGCAACCATTGCTTATCCGCATATGCATTTGGACATAGTGCGCGTCGGGATCGGCTTGTACGGCTTGAAGCCGTCAGTAAGAGGCGTTATTGCAGGAGCTCCCCTCAAGCCGGCTATGCGGCTTCTATCGCGAATCGTATCGCTCAAGGACGTCCCGGCGTTGGAGCCGGTCAGCTACGGGTGCACGTTTGCCTCCGACAAAGATAGCAGAATTGCCACGGTACCGCTCGGATACGCCGACGGTATGCCGCGGGCGCTCTCCAATAAAGGAACCGCAACGGTACGCGGGCAGTCCGTGCCAATCGCCGGAACGATCTGCATGGACCAGTTGATGCTTGACGTAACCGCAATTCCGGACGCGAAGCTCGGCGACGAAGTCTTACTTTTCGGCACGCCGGAAGACAAAGTGACCGCCGCCGATGTCGCAAGCCATGCGCATACGATCCATTACGAAATCGTATGCGGCATCAGCGCCCGGGTTCCCCGGGTTTATGTGAAGGAAGGCCGGACAATATCCACGCGTTTTATATGATAGGACGGCACGACAAACGGGCAGGGTCTCCCCTGCCCGTTTCGTTGTATTTTCAGGCTCGTTCTAGGTCAGGCAAAAACCGTCGACCCGTTGTCCGTTAATGATCCGGAGCTTTCGGGTTTGCGAGCAAGACGACACGACTTTGAACACGCAATTCCGTTTGGACAACGGTCTGATGCAGCGGTTCTGAACTTTGGCCGCCAGCACGAAGTCGGCCAGAGAGGTTGCAGCTACGGTAACTAACACTTGATTAACCTTAACGATACGCGCTTTGCCGCGGAACACCTTGGGAATCGAGAACGTAATGAGGGGGCTGCTCGTACATGGAGTACATTTGGAGCTGAAGATGACTTCAAACGTAAGCAGATTTCCTTTTTTGCTCCGGAATCTGAGCCCCGCATTATTTACTTTACAAGGACAAGAACTC
This sequence comes from Paenibacillus tyrphae, assembly GCF_000722545.1. GTDB lineage: Bacteria > Bacillota > Bacilli > Paenibacillales > NBRC-103111 > Paenibacillus_G > Paenibacillus_G tyrfis. The sequence goes on along the minus strand of NZ_JNVM01000016.1, from coordinate 227,778 downwards.
GATTGTGCGGTTCCCCGCTTTGCTGCCTTAGCCTTCCCTTTTCGCACTGAACGACTACAAGCACAAGCCATAGAATCACCTCTTCTGGAAGTTTCGCATTATTAGTAGGTGCGCGGCTTGCATAAGTAGTGTAGTTACTCGTCCAGATGCGATAGCATAGTTATAAAGGACGCTTAGTGGCAACAGGCTGCTTGAATCGATTGATCATGAAAAAAAAGCATAAAAATGGCTGTCGAAAATTTCTCGACAGCCTGATTTGTATACGCGCTATCTGCTAAGCGACGACCGCGAAGCGTCGGACCGTTGACGGCGGGGCCTGAACCAGAACAAGGTCAAGCCCACGGCGCTCGCCCCGAGTACCCCGGCCAAATAAAATCCGCTCTTGAGCCCCGCCCACTCGTTTAAGCCGCCGGCCAAGAACGGCCCTGCAAACATGCCAATCGCGTACACCGCCTGGTATAGCCCCATCGCTGTAGCTCTTTTTTGTTCCGGAATGTGCTGTATCGAGAGCCCCAGGAGCAGCGGGAAATGCAGCCCTTGGAAAAATCCGTTTACCGCCTGCGTCAGCAGCAGCAGCCCGAAACCGGGCACCAGCGACGTTGCCGCCGAGCACACGGCGCTGACCGCAAAGCCGAGCAGCACGACGTTCCACGCTCCGAAGCGCGGAGCAAATACTTTGCCGGTCATAAACGAGCTGACGGCGTGCGGAATCATGAAAGCAAATACAAGCAGCGTCAGCCCAGCCTCATCCGCCCCCAGCGATAAGGCGTAGGAGGGCGTAAAACCGAACATCGTAATAAACAAGACGCTGTGCGCCAAAATGGACAACGAAGAAACTTTCAGCAGCAGCCTATCCTTCATCACCGGCGCGAGGTCGGCGAAACGCATCGGCGAACGGTCGCCGCTTTCCTGCGGTTCCTTCAGCAGGAAGGCGAGTGCCAGTCCGGCCAGTCCGATGACCGTCCCGGTCCAGAATGCGGCGTTCCACCCGCCCCATTTGACCAAGTAGCCGCTCATGCTCATGCCGAAAAGCTGCCCGGCGACGGTAAGCAGGCTGATCGTGCCCATCGCCCGGGTCGCTTGTTCGCCGCGGTATATTCCGGCATACATGACGGTAAACGCAACCCAGGTCGAGGCGCCTACCCCTGACAGAACACGGCCGGCGAACGCCCAGCCAAGCTGCTCGCCCAAAGCGAAGCATAAGCAGCTGGCCGCGGTGCACAACATGCCGAGCAGAATGAACGGCTTCCGGCTCTTGAAACGGTCGGAAGTGATCCCGAGCGGCAAACGCAGCACGATCTGCGTCAAGCCGTAGCTGCCGAGCACGATCCCGGCCATGGTGTAGGAAGCGCCTAGATGATCAAGGTATGGCGATAGGATCGGCACGTAGACATAGAGCGTGCACCAATACAGCAAAGTGACCAACACAAAGATCGTATGGTTCATTCGCTCTGCGGTTGTCGATTTCATGATGAGTCTTCTTCCCTCTTATAAGCTTAGCTGTAGAATGGCCTTCACATCGTCCTCATGCAACACCTTGAACGATCCGACCGGACCGAACTTGACGGCTTCCTTCGCCATTCGGCCGATTTCGCTCTCTCCGATACCGAGATCAGTGAGACGGGCAGGCGCGCCGATGCGCGTAAAGTAATCCCTCGTCGCCTGAATGCCGGCCAACGCGATTTCTTCTTCGCTTTTGCCTGCAGGATCGATGTTCCACACCCGGACGGCAAACTGCACGAACCGGTCCGGACGGCTGTGGTATACATACTTCATCCAGCTCGGGAACAAAATGGAAAGTCCCGCCGCATGCGCAATATCATAGATCGCACTCACCTCGTGCTCGATGGCGTGCGTCGCCCAATCGGTCTGTACGCCGACGCTGATCATGCCGCCGTTCAGCGCATACGTGCCGCACAGCATCAGGTTCGCGCGAGCCTCGTATTGCTCCGGGTTGGCCAGAGCCTGTTCGCCGTTCTCGATAACCGTTTGCAGGATCGATTCGCAAAGCCGCTCTTGCAGAGGCGTGTCCGGCGTGAGGCTGAAATATTGCTCGAAGACGTGCGACATCATGTCCACGATCCCGTTCACCGTTTGATCCGCGGGCACCGAGTACGTCAGCGTCGGGTCCAGAATGGAAAATTTGGGATAAGCGTAAATGCTGCCGAACGATTTCTTCAGCTTTTCTTCCCAGTTAGTGATAACGGCGTTGCCGTTCATTTCGGAGCCCGTTGCCGATAAGGTCAACACCGTTCCAAGCGGCAGCGCCGCCGTGATTTTCGCTTTCCGCATCAGAAAATCCCACACGTCTCCCTCATACGGAACACCGACGGCGACGGCTTTGGCTGCGTCGATTACGCTGCCTCCGCCCACGGCCAGAATCAAATCGACGCCTTCCGCGCGGCACAGCTCGATTCCCTTGCGCACCGTCGTGACCCGGGGATTCGGCTCGACGCCGGGCAGTTCGACAGTTCGAACACCCGCATTGGCAAGCTGCGTGAGGATGCGGTCGTACAGGCCGCTCTTTTTGATGCTTCCGCCGCCATAAACGAGCAATACCGTTTTGCTTCCGCAGGCTGCTACTTGCTCGCCCAGCTGCTCCAGCTTGCCCGCACCGAACAAGATTTTGGTAGGATTATGAAAATCAAACGAATTCATCGTCGTTCCTCCTTCAATACTTATGCATTCTATATATTATACTAGGTTACCAACCGTAGTACTAGCGCAGACAAATTCCACATTCTTTTTACAAGACAGGCTCGAAGCCGTTTTGCAATGTTCGCCGCAAAAAGCCCTGCTGCCAGCATAACGCTGCAATAGGGCCGGTATGGAAAAGCTGTCAAGTGAAGCTCTTGAGGCCGCCGTACTGGGAAATCGCAAGCAGCAAATCGCGCAATATCGGCAAAACGAACTGCGCGCCATCAAGCTGAAATATGCCGCTGCGGTTATGCACCGTCGCTTCTTTCACGTACAGGCGGTAATGCGGCATCCCGGAGTGCATGCTGACGGTTTCGCTTCCGGAGGCACCGCTTTTTTGGAACGTAATCGGACGGACGCCGGACGGCGGCTCGTACGGCAAGATGCTAATAATATCTTCAAGCTTGATATGATAATTGGCATGCGGCTTTTGGAACACGAGTTCCTTGGTCGAGACCGTTAGTCCGAAATCTCTCTTTTTATGAGAAATTTTCAGATCTCCCTCCAGCCCCTTGATCTTGATAAATTCGTTCATGCTCTCTCCCCCTTCCAGAGCCGTAGGCAGCTGTTCGGCGGATTGCCTCGAACGTTCCGTTCCGAACGGCTAAGACCTTGAAGCGAGCATACCATAAAAGGCCTCCCCGCGCTACATGTCCCGTTCGGTCAGATCAACGACTCCGCCCCGTCGATAAAGATTTCCGTTCCGGTAATGTGGCTCGAAGCGTCGGACGCGAGAAAAGCGACCAGATCCGCCACCTGCTCCGGCTGCCCGGGACCGTGCTCCAGAGGCTGATTGCCCTCCGGATATTCCACCTTGATCTTGACTTTCTCCAGCTCCGGCGACGGGTGCGTGCTTTGATTGATGTGGGTTTTGATCGAACCCGGACACACGGCGTTCACCCGGATTTTATAACGGGCAAGCTCAAGCGCCGCCATCTTCGCAAAAGCAATCTGACCCGCCTTGGACGTGCTGTACGCCGACATCCCGAAGTTCGAGAAGACGCGGCTGCCGTTGATCGAGCTGGTCACGATGATGCTCCCACCCTTTTGCTTCATATGAGGAATCGCATATTTCACGCACAGAAACGTCCCTTTCAGATTGACGAACAGCGTATGGTCCCAATCTTCCGGCTTCATATCTTCGATCGGCGCCAGCACGCCGTTAATCCCTGCGTTGGCAAAAACGACGTCAAGCCGGCCCCATGTTCCCGCTGCCGTATCGATCGCCTGCTTCACCCGCAGCGGGTCGGACACGTCCACGTCCACCGTGATCGTCTGGGCCTGCATGGCCGTCAGCTCCTGCTTGACCTGCTCCGTGCGGTCGTTCAGCAGATCGAGCAGGCATACTTTCACTCCCTGCTTGGCCAAGGCAATCGCGGCGGCGCGGCCGATCCCGGAACCGGCGCCGGTGACGACCGCGACTTTGTCTTTCAACCCCGGGAGCGTCATCCCGGGTTGTTGCAGCGTCTGTAAAGTCATCCGTTCTCGCTCCTTCGTCTTGTAGATGTTCGGCAACAGCGTTATTTTGCCAAAAGCTCCGAAGAATATGTGACAGCGTTCGACCGGACTCGTGTTCCGGAGGCATTTGTGCTACAATACTAAAATTGAAGTTTGATCTTACGCGGCAGGAGGCATTTTCCCCTTTATGTTAATCATCGGTATCGCAGGAGGCACAGGTTCGGGCAAAACGACGGTCGCACGCTCCGTTATCGACCGGCTCGGATCCGACAAAGTAACGTTTATTTCGCAGGACAATTATTACAAGGATCACTCGCATATATCCCTCACGGAACGGGAATCGATCAACTACGATCATCCGTTCGCCTTCGATAACGAATTGCTGCTGGTGCATTTGAAGCAGCTTAAAAACCAATCGGTTGTGACCGCACCCGTCTACGATTTTTCCAAGCATGCGCGGTCAACCACTCATACCGTCGAACTGAAGCCGAACAAAATCGTCATCATCGAGGGGCTCCATGTGTTGTCGGACGAGCAGCTTCGCGGCATTCTGGACATTAAGGTGTTCGTGGACACCGACCCGGACGTACGAATTCTCCGCAGAGTGCTTCGCGATATCGAGGAACGCGGCCGGTCGATCCAATCCGTATACGACCAATATTTGACGACGGTCAAGCCGATGCACGAAGCCTTCATCGAGCCGTCCAAAAAATATGCCGACCTCATCATCCCCGAGGGCGGGCACAACGAAGTCGGCATCCAGCTGCTGTCGATTTTGACAGAAAAATATTTAACAGAATAAACAATTCACTCATTTATTTTTTCGAAAGTACACCCGCTCCGGGCGGCCGACATCTCCGTAAGACAAATCGGCGCGAAGCTTGCCTTCTTCCGCCAAATGCTCCAAGTAGCGCCTGGCTGTAGAGCGGCTGACGCCGACCCGCTTCGCCGTTTCTTCCGCGGTAAGCGGCGCGGTCGCCTCGGAGATCGCTTGAACGATTTTATCTAGCGTCAGCTTGTCGATGCCTTTGGGCAGCAAAGCTCCCGGACCGGGGGCTTCTTTTTTTGCGCTGCCTTGAAGCAGGCGATCGATCTCATCTTGACCGATCGAAACGTTAGCCTGACGCAGTTGCTTGATCGTCCGATGAAACGATTCGTACCGCTGCAGCGTCTCCTGCATTCTGCTGAAGAGTACCGGCTTGATGATATAATCAAACACGCCTCCGCGGATCGCTCCCCGCACGGCTTCGACCTCTTTGGCCGCGGTAATCATAATGACATCCGCCTGCCGGTGCTGCTGGCCGATGGTACGAAGCAGCTCAAGCCCACTGGTCTCCGGAAAATAAATGTCGAGCAGCACCAGATCCGGCTCCAGCACGCTCAGCAGCTCCAGCGCCTGCGGCTCGTCGGTCGCTATGCCGACAACACCGAAGCCCGGCACTTTCTCGACGAAGCGCCGGTTAATCTCCGCGATCCGCTCATCGTCTTCGACGATCAGCACGCGGATCGGCGGGGTCGCATTCGCAGCGTCAGCCTTCAAGTTCCTTCTCCTTTCTTCGGTTCGACCCGTTTCGGAATGACAACCGAGAACACGGTGCCTCCCTCCCCCGACGGTTCGTGCAATATTCGGCCGCCGAGCTTATCCACCGCATGATTGACCAGCGCAAGGCCGATGCCCCGGTGCTCGCCCTCCTTGCTCGACACGCCTTTCTGGAAAATGTCCCCTGCCCAATCGTCCGGGATACCCGGACCGTTATCCTCGCATTCGATCATCAGATCTTCACCGTAATCGCTCAGAAACAAGGTAACCTTCTTTTCTTCAGCGGCAGAATATTCAAGCAGCGCTTCCATGGCATTATCCGTTAAATTGCCGATGATGGTAACGAGCAGATCCCTGTCAATCCTGGCCGGGACGTCCTTGAACGAAGTTTCGGGATCGATCTCAAACTTGATTTTCAGCTCGTGGGCGCGGTTGTATTTGCCGATTAACAATCCCCCGATCACCGGGTCGGGAATTTCGCGCATAATAAACTGAATGAAATTTTGATGCACATCAGTTTCCTTAGAAATCATCTCGACAGCCTCTTGATATGATTCGAGCTGGATGAGTCCGGAGATGACGTACAGCTTATTGGAATATTCGTGGGTTTGCGCTCGCAGTCCCTCGGCGAACCGTTTGACCTGCGACAGCTCTTCTGCGAGCCGGTACACCTCCGACTTGCTGCGGAAGCTGACTACGGCGCCGATCACTTCATTTTGCCTATTGAACACCGGTACCCGGTTCGCGACGACCTCTTGACCGTGCATAATCATCTCGACGTCGAATTCGGACTGGCCGGTGCGAATCACCGTGAGCAGCCGGGATTTCGGAACGATTTCCCGAATCGGCTTGCCGATCAGCTTCGTATCGTCGGGAAGCCCCAAAATGCGCAGCGTCTGCTGATTCGCCAAGGTGATCAAGCCGTTGCGGTCCACCGCAAGTATCGCTTCGCGGATCGATTCGAGAATGGCTTTCTTCTCCATGTAAAGCGTTCCGATTTCTTCCGGTTCCAGACCGTGAATCGAACGCCGGACGCCTCTCGCAATGACGACGGCTCCGGCCATCGCCACGGCTAACGCTGCGAGGGAAATCAGCAAAATTCGCTGCTGATACACATCGTCCCATCGGTTAATATCGTCGAGGAGGAAGCCTACCGATACGATGCCGATCACATCTCCGTTCTCGGCCCGAATCGGCACTTTCCCGCGCAGCGAAGGCCCCATGGAGCCTTCCGCCTTAGAGATGATCGACTTGCCTTTGAGCACCGGACCGTTGTCGCCGCCGACCATTTCTTTGCCGATCCGCTCGGGCACCGGATGGGAGTACCGTATTCCTTCACGGTTGCCGATGACCAAATACAAGGCGCCTGTCTTTTCGCGAATTTGCTCGGCAAGCGGCTGAATGACGGACGACGGCTCCGCAAGCTTGAACGCTTGGCGAATTTCGGGAACTTCCGCCACGGTCTCCGCCACCTTGAGCGCCCGGGTTCCGATCTGGTCTTCCATCATAGAAGTCACCATATATTCGACAACCCCCGCCGCTACCGTAAGCACGGAAAAAAGGAGTGTGCATATGAGCAAAATCAGCTTCGTTTGTAAGCGCATAAACTCCCCCTTTTTCCTATGATACCACATCCGGCCTCCACCGACACAAAGCCCCGGGGGCCCAATAAGCTTGGACCTGCCCGGGGATGGTTTCAGAACGGGATTCGTCCCGCTTTACGCCTCTTCGTTGACGATCACTTTTTTGCCGCGCAGCTTCATCACAAACGGAATGGCGAGCCACAGCACGGCGATGATCAGGAAGATCAAGGAAACCGGCTTCATGACGAAAATGGAAAAGTCGCCGCTGGAAATGGTCAGCGCCCGTCGCATGTTGTTTTCAATCATCGGTCCGAGGACCAGCCCGAGAACGAGCGGCGCGATCGGGTAGTCGTTTTTGGAAAGAAAATAGCCGGCAACCCCGCATGCAATCAGGAGCATCAAATGAAAGACAGACATCTGCACGGCGTATACGCCAAAGATGGAGATGGTCACGATAATCAGAATCAAGTATTTTGCCGGCGTTTCGATAATTTTGGCAAACACCTTCACCAATGGCATGTTGAGCAGCAGCAGCATCACATTTCCGATAAACATACTGGAGATTAAGCCCCAAGCGATGCTTGGGTGGTCCTCGAACAGCAGCGGACCCGGCTGTACGTTGTACATGATGAGCGCCCCCATGAGCACGGCGGTCGTGCCCGTTCCGGGAATGCCGAGCGTAAGCAGCGGAATCATCGCGCCGCCCGAAGCGGCGTTATTGGCCGATTCCGGACCGGCGACGCCCTCGATGGCGCCCTTGCCGAATTTTTCCGGATGCTTGCTGATTTTTTTCTCCAGCAGGTACGAAAGGAACGAGGCCAAGGTCGCCCCGGAGCCGGGGACGATGCCTTTGAAGAAGCCGACGAGCGAGCCGCGCACAATCGGCATCGCGCTGTCCTTCATGTCCTGCTTCGTCGGCAGGATACGGTTGATTTTGGCAATTTCGCCAGAATCCGCATCTTTCTCCAGTATGGTTTTGAACACTTCCCCGAGGGCGAACATCCCGACGGCGACGGTCAAAAACTCAATGCCCTGGTACAGCTCGGGAATGTCGAACGTAAAGCGCGAGACGCCGGACACCGCATCTATTCCGATCGTGGCCAGCGCTAGGCCGAATACGGTCATCAGCAGCGCTTTCGTGATCGATTTCCCGGCCAGCCCACTGAGCGCGCACAGTCCGAGAACCATGAGCGAAAATTCTTCGGCGGGGCCCATTTTGAGCGCCACATTGGACAGCGGCTCAGCTAGGAGCACCAGCCCGATCAAGGAAATCACGCCAGCGACGAAGGAGCCGATCGCCGCAATCGAGAGCGCCGCTCCCGCCCGGCCCTGCTTCGCCATCGGGTAACCGTCCAAGGCGGTGACGACGGAGGACGATTCCCCCGGCGTATTGAGCAGGATCGAGGTGGTCGAGCCGCCGTACATCGCTCCGTAATACACGCCGGCCAACAGGATGATTGAGCTGGTCGCGGCAGCTTCCGGCGGCAGTCCGCTAGTAAGCGAGGTGGTGACCGGGATTAGCAGGGCGACCCCGCTGATGGGTCCGATCCCCGGAAGGACACCGACCATCGTCCCGATCAAGACGCCGGCAAAGGCAAACAGCAAGTTGTACCAGATCAGCGCCGTAGCAAACCCGCTGAGCAAATATTGTAACGTATCCATGAAGCCCTACCCTCCCTAGCAATCCGAACGATTGCCGTATCGAAAGCATTCGCTCAGAGGCCCAGCCAAGAAGGCAAGCCCGGCAAAGTGCCCTGCAGCAATTCGACATAGACGTAATAGACGCCGATGGAAAAGCCTGCGGAAATGATGACCGAGTACAGCCATTTTCCCCGTTCCATCGTTTGAAAGCCGATCATCAGAAAAATAAACGTACTGATCACATAGCCGATTTCCTCAAGCAGCATAATATAACCGATCATAGAAGCCAAAATGACGAGAAACCGCTTATAATCCAGCTTTTTTCCATGGCCGTCCCCTTTAGAAGCGGCCGGGTATTTCAACGTTTCGTAGAACAGCCTCAAGCTGATCAGCATCAGTAGAATACCAAGGCCGAGCGGAAAGATGTTCGGCCCCACGTGGCTTCCATAGGCGCTGCTGGAAATCGATAAACTGCCATAAGCGAATGCCGTTCCGACCGCGAGAAAAACGATAGATAGCGTGCGATCAAATGCTTTGCTCATCGGATCAACCTCCTGTCCTTACTTCGCCATGCCTAGCGCCGTCAACATGTCCTTGACCTGCGATTCCTGCTGGGCGAGGAATACTTTGAAATCGGCCGCGTTCTTGTAATCTTTCTCCCACACGTTCGCCTGAAGTTCTTTTTTCCAGCCTTCGGAATCGGACATTTCTTTCAGCTTGGCATCCCAGAAGGCAAGCTCGTCCTTGCCCATTTCCTTCGGACCGAAGATGCCGCGCCAAATGTTAAATTCGGCGTCGATGCCCTGCTCCTTGAGCGTCGGGACATCTTTCAGCTCGCCGGAAAGCCGGTTGGGCGCCATCACGGCAAGCACGCGCACTTTGCCCGCTTTGACATATTCGCCTACGCTGGAAGCGTCGGTCGCAATCACGTCCGCGTTGCCGCCCAGCAGCGAAGTCATCGCTTCGCCGCCGCCGTCGTACGAAACGTACTTTACTTTCTTCGGATCGATCCCCGACTTGTAGGCCGGAAGCACAGCAATCAGATGATCCATCGAGCCCGGCGCGGAGCCTCCCGCAACCGTTACCTTCGTCGGATCTGCCTTCAGCGCTTCGATCACCGATTTCATATCTTTAAACTTCGAGCCTGCGCTGACAACGATCGCGCCGTAGTCCTTGGTAAGCTGGGCCAGCGGCGTCGTATCCTTGTACCCGTACGGGCTGTTGCCTTCCTTCTTCAAGTTGTTGATCAGAATCGGCGGCGAGCTGATGAACAGCTTGTAATTGTCTTTCTTGTCCTTCGTCGCATATTCAGCCATGAAGACCGCTCCGCCGCCGCCCGGCTTATTTTCCACAGTGATGGGCTGCCCGACCGCCTTGCTTTCGGCAAGCGTCTTGGAGACGGACCGCGCCGTCTTATCCCAGCCGCCGCCTGCGCCGGACGGAGCGACGATGACGATCGGCTTCTCGGGGTAAGAGGACGATTTGTCGGAGGCGGCCGGCTTCGCTCCGGCATTCGTTGATGAAGCGCCTCCGCCCGCACCGCATGCCGTCAAACTGAGCGCCAGAACGCCGGTGAGCGCGATTTTCCAAGATGTGTTCGATAACGTTTTCAATATCATAAGTGAGGACCTCCATTTTATTTTTGTTTTGCCCTTTCTTTGATAGCGCTTTCTTTATCGATTGCTTCGTCATTGTAGCATTAAGCGCTTTCATGAGCCTAGCTTCTGCTCATAAGTTGAATAATTCGCATTGTGTGCATTTTGCTCATTCTGTTCACGGAATGTTCAAAGATGATTTTACTGTCGAGTGACTTGCTATTTCGCTCCGCTTCCTTTATCTTATAATTAGACCGGACGGTCAGATTAATAAATGAGGTGCACGATGGCACGCAAACGTCCCGAAGAAGCGGAACAGACCCGCAAACATATACTCGCCACCGCCAAGGAGCTGTTTGTCCAAAAAGGATACAGTGCCACGTCGATTGACGATATTCGCGTGAACTCCGGCATGAGCAAAGGCAGCATCTACTACCATTTCAAAAGCAAGGAATCTCTGTTCCTGAAATTGCTGGACGAGAACATGCAGGAATGGATTGATCAATGGACCAAGCTGTCCGCTTCCTTGACGAGCGAAACCGAACGGCTGTACGCGCTGGCCGATCATTTTGCGCTCGATCTTCAAAATCCTCTCATGAAGGCGGCAGAGGAATTTTCCGGCAGTCAAACCGCCGATCCCGACATCTTGAACTATTTGCTGACGCTTGCCAAGACGCCCCACCAGCATGTAAAGAACGTGCTGCAGGCCGGTATGGATAAGGGAGAATTCAAGAAAGACGACCCCGAGCAATTAACCTTCATCGTCATGGGAACGCTTGGCGGCTTGAGCGCCACTTATTACGAGAATTATTCGATGGACCAATTGATTGCCATTCATCGCAAAGCGATCGACACGATTCTGAACGGAATTCGGCCTGACTAAGCGGTTTTCCGTCTTTTTTTGAGCCTTATTAAACCGGACGGTCAGTTTATTATCAAGGAGGATTTATCTATGAGTCATTCGCCTCTCCCCCACACCCACCCGCCCTTATGGCGAAACCGCGTATTCCAAATCGTAGCTTTCGCCGACCTGCTGCAGCAGCTTGCGATTTGGACGCGCAATATCGCCCTGCTCTTTTATGTCATGGATATGACCAATAACGATCCGGTTGCCGTCTCTCTGCTCACCATGTTCGAATATTTACCGATCTTTATCTTCTCGTTCATCGGCGGCACCTTCGCGGATCGTTGGAACCCGAAGAAAACGGTTATCGCTGGAGATACCTTGAGCGCGGTTTCCATCGGAATCATCATGTTGTGCATGATGTCCGGCTTGTGGCAGGCCGTCTTCGTAGCGACGATCGTATCCGCAGTGGTCAGCCAGTTCTCGCAGCCGTCCTCCTCCATCCTGTTCAAAAAGCACGTTCCCGAGGAACAGGTCGGCTTGGCCGTCGGCATTACGCAAGGCTTGATGTCGATCTTCGTCATTGCCGGACCGATTATTGGCACGGCGATTTATACGACGCTGGGCATCCAATATTCGTTGATCGTGCTGATGGGATTATTTTTACTTGCGGTAATTATCCAATTAGGGCTCCCTTCGTCAGAGCGTTCCGCCGAATCGGCCCGCAGCACGGTCCTTCAGGACATGGCCGAGGGCTTTCGCTACGTGAAGCGCCACCGGAATTTAGTCGTCATCGCTGCGGTCTTCACTTTGATCGGTCTCGCTGTCGGGATTATCCAGCCGCTCGACGTGTACATTCTGATCGAACGTCTCGGCCTGCACAAAGAAAATTTGCAATGGTTCTACGCCGTTTCCGGGTTCGGGATGCTTCTCGGGGGGCTGCTCGCCGCAGCGCTTTCCTCCCACATTCAACGGTTCGCTAAGACGGTCATGTTTCTCGGCCTGCTGATCCTGGCCGCTTCGATCGCTTTTGAAGTATTGTCCCGGTGGGTCCTCGTCACAGCTTCCATGCGCTTTTTCGTCGGGATAACGGAAGCTTTCCTGCAAATCGTGCTCAGCACGTTCATGATTAAGCTGGTACATGCCGATTACGTCGGCCGAACGAACGGTATTCTGGCTCCGCTCATGACCGGGGGCGTCTTGATCGGCTCGGGAGCCGCCGGGCTGTTGATGAGCTCGACCTCGTTGATGACGACGTTCTTCATCTCCGCCGCGCTTGTCGCTGCCGCCGCCTGCATCAGCCTGCAATTGTCGTTCCCTTCCAGCCAGATTACGAACGAGCCGGAGACGAAGGCGGGCATGGCCAAGAAAGAGTCGGTGCCAACGGTGTAATTTCACTGATCCGTCAGCTGTAATGAAAGATGCCTTTCAGGATGGGTTTATTCCGTCCCGAAAGGCATCTTCTTTTCATCGTGCTTACGATTGCTTCAAGCTCATAAGCAGCGCCCGCAGCCGCTTGATGTCGGCTATTAACTGCTGTCGGTCCGCCTCAAGCTCCGGCTCCGGCTCTGCCATCAACTGCGTTCCCATTCCTTGCGTAAATCCGTTGCTTTTACGATTAGCATTGTGGCCTTCTTCCGTTTCATGACAACAAAAAAACCGCAGCCCGGGGCTTACGGTCATATGCATGCATAAGTGAGGACAAGAAGCGCAGGCGCATACGGAAAAAACCGTCAGGCCCGGCAGCTTGTTAACCGTTCGTCGTTCTATCGAATGGACTCTCGTCGGCACACGTATCCCGTCCGCTTTTCTTCGGGGAAAAACGATTGCATTCCTGCAAGTTGTTCCTTGGATAACGTGTTATCATATCATCGCCGCACAAGTCCTCCGGTTTCATAAGGATAAGTTGAGTTCACTTTACCATAACGCTCCTCTGGAATCCAGGGGAGGAATTCGTTATACGATAACTTTCATCACAACTACTCCGCCTGACCCGGCTCCGGAGTCAGCATCTTGGCGCTGCGCCAGTTTCCCCACACGTAGTAAGCAACGGAAATCACAATGCTGATGCAAAAGCCGATGGGAAAGCTCCACCAGAGCGCCTCCAGCCCGAACGTATTCCCCAAATAGTAGGCCACCGGCACACGGATGCACCAGAGCGCCAGGAAGGCCGTAAGCAGCGGCACCATGACCGCACCGGTCGAACGAACGACGCCGGAGACGACGAACGTGATCCCGAAGAGAACGAACGCCCACAGCGTAATATGGTTGATGTTCATCCCGATGGCAATGGCCGCCTCGTCCTGCAGAAACAATTGCAGCGCTTGCCGGTTGAACACGTAGATCAATCCGACGAGTGAACCCGTCATCACAAAGTTGAACGCAATCCCAAGCAGCGTCGTCTTATGCACCCGGTCCCATTTGCCCGCTCCGACGTTTTGCGCAGCCAGCGTCGACACGGCTCCGCCGATCGCCATCGCCGGCATTTGGACATAGCTCGAGAGCTGCATGGCCGCGCCGAACGCTGCGGTCGCCACGAGCCGAAGCTGTTCACCAGACTGACGATGGCAATGGCGCTGGTCGAGACGACCATCATTTGCAGGCCCATCGGCAGCCCTTTTTTGACAAGCGATACGATAATTTGCCGATCCAGCCGAATATATCGCCGGTCCTCACGGGTCAGACGCAAAAAATAGCGGGTCCGGTACAAGTAGAAGATCAGGCCGACCAGACTCACCAGCTGCGCAATAACCGTGGCTACGGCGGCGCCGGCCGTTTCGAGGCGGGGAATCGGCCCTAATCCGAAAATGAATACGGGATTCAGCACGATATCGATCACGGTCGACAGCAGCAAGAAGTAGAACGGCGTCTTGGAGTCGCCCGCGCCCCGCATGATCATCATCACGAAATTATAGAAGAACATGAACGGCACGCCGACAAAAATAATGCGCAAATACGCGATGGCATAAGGCATCGCATCTTTGGGCGTCTGCATCCATTCCAGAATCGTTGACGAGAAAATAAAACCGATCACGGTGATGATCACCGCCAGAGTAACAAAAAACAGCGCGCTCGTACCGACTACGCGTTTGGCTTGCTCCTCATTTTGCGCGCCGATGCTTTGTCCGATCAAAATCGTGGAAGCCATCCCTATGCCGAATACAAGGCTAAGCAGGAAAAACATAATATTGTTTGCGTTGGAAGTGGCGGCGAAAGCGCTCTCACCAAGGTAATTGCCAACCCAGATCGAGTTGATCGTCCCGTTCAGCGACTGGAGCACGTTGCCCATCAGCACCGGCAGAGCGAATAACAGCAGCTTCTTGGCTATGGGGCCTTCCGTCAAATTGACGCTTGCAGCGTTTGTTTTAGGCATTGTAATCCCTCCGGAGAAAAGAAAAGCGGCCCGGAAGGCCGCCCTTAATGTGCACACGTAGAAACGTGCCGCTTCTCCATTATAATCCAGAACAGGCCGCGCGTAAAATCGGACTGCCCATCTACCCCCGCTTACGCTTCCGGCTTTGCAGTCGAATCGGCGGAAGGGGCCGGGACGAGAGCCGGTTGATTCGCCGCGGAAGTCTGCTGACTCGTGCGATTCGTCAAGCCTTTCACCAGCTTCTCCACGTCCAGTCCACTGACGCTCTTCAGCATTTCCGGCGCCGTCGCCATCAGCTGCGTCACGTAGTTGCTGACCCGCGCCGCGCCTTCGCCGTGACCGGTATCGACGATCGTAAGCTTGTCGATCGATTTGATCGGCTCGGCCACCTTGCCCGCCAGCTCCGGCAGCATCTTGACAATGATGTCGAGAACGGCCGCCTCGCCGAACTTCTCGAACGCCTCCGCGAGTTTCTGCTTCGCTTCCGCTTCGGCCAAGCCGCGCAGCCGGATCACCTCCGCCTCCGCCGTCCCTTTGGCCCGCTCGGCATCCGCGATCGCCAAACCTTCAAGCCGCTTCTGCTCCGCCTGCGCTTTCGCCTCCGCTTCGATGCGGTACTGCATGGCGTCCGCTTGCGTGATCTGCTTCGCCTTCTCCGCTTCCGCCGCCTGAACGACCGCATACCGGTCGGCATCCGCCTTCTTCTTCACCTCGGCGTCATACTGCTTCTCGCGGCGAAGAATCTCCTTCGCTTCGAGGTCGATTTCGCGCTCCTTCCGCACGAGCTCGACACGCATTTGCTCCTCGACAACGCTTTGCTTCGAACGTGCCTCCTGGATGTGGTACGCCTGGTCCGCTTCCGCGCGGGCCATATCCTGATCTTTCTTGAAGGCGGCTACCTTCAGCTCCTTCTCCTTCGAAGCCTCGGCGATGTTCGTGTCCCGCAGCAGCTCGGCCTTCTGCCCTTCCTCCTCGGCGCGCGCCTTCTGAATCCGCGAATCGCGAAGCGCTTCCGCTTCGGCGATTTCTGCATCCCGCTTCACGGCGGCAATTCTCGGCTTCCCGAGCGCCTCCAGATAACCCTGCTTGTCGCGGACGTCCTTGATCGTAAAGGAAACAATTTGCAGGCCCATTTTCTTCAAATCCTTGGCCGCCACACCTTGAACCTCTTGTGCAAAGCGATCCCGGTTACGGTACACCTCCTCCACCGTCATCGAGCCGAGAATGGCCCGCAGGTGGCCTTCCAGCACTTCCTGCGCCTCTCCTTTAAGCGCTTCCGTCGGCTTGCCCATAAACTGCTCCGCCGCGGTAGCGACATCCTCGACGGCCCCGCCGATCTTGATGATCGCCACGCCGTCGGCAAGTACAGGCACCCCTTGCTCCGTATATACTTCGGGAGTAGAGACGTCGAGCTTATGCGACAGCAGCGACAAAAACTCGGCCCGCTGGAACACGGGAAGAATGAATGACCCGCCGCCGCGTACAATTTTGATTTTGCGTCCGCTGTCGTCCGTCAGTACGTTTTTGCTGCCGAGAAACGAACCGGTCACGATCATCGCTTCGTCCGGGCTGACCGTTTTGTACCGCGCCCAGAACGCCAGGCCCAACACTACGATAACGGCAACGACAATCACGGGAACCAACAAGGCATCGCTTATTCCATCCATCTGCACCGCTCCTTCGATAAGTAATTAATGATTGGAGTCCAGACAAGACACCAGCAGTGCGCCGTCCTTCACTTCCACCGTCACAACCTTAAGACCTGCCGCAATCTCCGTCCCGTCGAAGCTTTCCGCAATTTGATTCGTCACGCCGCCGCCGATCCGCATCACGACCTCGCCGCTGCCCCGCGCGGGGATGGGCACGGTCACCTCGCCGATGCGGCCGACCAGATCCTGCATCGAGAAGGCGACGGAATTTTCGGTTCTCTCCATTGGCTTCACGTAAACAAAGTAAATCAGAACGGCAGATGCGGCTGCGGCCAGCAGAGATAGGACAAAGACCGCCCCCGCGACCAAAGACGTATAGCCCGTCAGCAGCACCCCGGCCCCGCCGAGCACCGTAATCGCGCTAAAGAGCACCATCGGCTGCAGCCAGTGAAGCACGTCGCCGGACATGAAATCGAACATCCCGTCCAGCGCGTTGCTGAGCAAATCGCCGAGCAGCACCGTCACCAAGGCGAATAGGACGCCGGTAATCAGCAGCCCCCAATACACTCCAAGCATGTCCTTCCCTCCTGACCGTCTAGGGTTATGTCCTCAAATCGTAATACGCATCATACGCGTAAAAGTTTCGTTTTATTTTCCTCTATTTTCCTTATTATGCAAATAAAAATCAATGCCGCAGGAAATCGACTTTCCCACGGCCATCTTTACTTCGACTTGAGCGCCAGCATCTGATACACTTCCCGGGAGTCCCCCTTAAGACGGACTTGTCCGTTCTGCATCTGCGAGGAGCCGTCGCCGTCCAGAAAAACGCCGTCGACCAGTTGACCCGGGGCGACCGTTTCAAGCACCGCCCGACGGAATTGCTCGACGGTGCACGGCTTGTCCGATACGAGCAGCCATAGGTTCTGCTGCCGGTCGAACACCGCTCCCGAGCGCAGCCTCGGCTCGTCAAAAACCGGCATGTCCTCCTTCTTCGCCTGCTCAATCCAGCGCTCCTCCGCCCCAAGAGACATGCTGACCCCGCCTTGCGCCCAGTAGCGGTTCGGATCGGTCATTTTCAGCTCCCCGGCCTCCAGCGCTACCTGCACGGAGAACGACCGCGTCACTTCGTCCCAGACGAGCGTCCCTTTCGGATAATCGATGTTGTACCAACCGGAGCCGTAATCGTGGGGTTCGCCCTTCAGCGGCTTGCCGTTGACAACAGCAATGCTGAGCAGGTCGCCGTTCCAGAAAAAGCCTCCGTTAATCCCGTAATCGGCCGTCGCAGTCACGTTGGTCACGATGTGCTTCAGCTCGATATTGTCGGGAGCCGTCCGCATCGCATGCAGCTTCACTCCGTTCGCCGCCGCATACGTGGCGTATGTATAATGAACGAGAGCCGGCTTTTCCCGAGGGGTTGTCCAATAGGCGGACAAAATGACGGCAATTAAATTGCCAAGCAAAAATCCCGCAAGCAAAAGCTGGAGCTGACGTTCGTTTCCGCGGGCCAGACGGTTTCTCAGAACGGCTATCATCGGCGCATCCCCATTTCATCGGAAATCATAGTCATAGATTCGTAGTCTTAATCTATGAGATTCCGGGACGGATTATGATTGGCGTTATGGCTTGACGACGCCTTTTTTGAGCACGATGTTCGCATACAACGCCCCTTCGCCCGTCGCAACGACGGCATACGATTGTTTGGCGCGCTCATAGAACGCAAACCGCTCCACAAATGCAGGCTCGGCGGCTTCGGACGCGTGCTTCTTCACAATCGCACGATATTCGTCCCAGATGACCGGCTTCACCGGATCGCCGGGAACGACGGCCATTAAAGCCACCGAATGCTCCGCATAAGCGTCCAATGGAAAAAAGGTCAGGATCGCTTCGAGCAGCTCGGGTACGCCGTGCCCGTCACAGCGCACCAAACGCTGCGCATGGCTCGCTGCCGGAAAATTGGCGTCAGCCAGTACCAGTTCGTCGCCGTGTCCCATTTCCATCATAATTTTGAACAATTCGGGGGAAAGAATCGAAGGAATGCCTTTTAACATGTCCGTACCTCCAAAGGGCTAGTCTCGCGCCGCCGTATCACAGCGTTCAAGCTAATCCTAGGACAGCAGGCCAGTTTTTGTCAACGGTTCCATGGCCACGGAGGTCGATAAAAAATCCGGCGTACAGCCCGAGGGCTCCCGAATAAACTAAGCGTTGGCATCCGTCGGCCCGATAAGGTACTATGGGTAGAGGATTAACAGGATTCTCTCTCTATCCATACATTCAAAAAAGCGGGTGAAGCATTCCAATGGAAGATGTTGTTATTATCGGCGCGGGTCCTTGCGGCCTATCGGCAGCCCTGGAGCTGCAGAAGATCGGCATCGATCCTCTCATTATCGAAAAAGAGTGCGTTGTGCATTCGATATACTTATATCCGACGTATATGCAGTTTTTCAGCACGCCGGAGCTGCTTGAGATCGGCGGTTACCCGTTCTCGACGCCTAACGATAAGCCTTATCGGCTGGAAGCTTTGAATTATTACCGGAATGTGGCGGCCCGCAGCGGTGTGCGCATTCGTCCCTACCATACGGCAACCCAACTGGCGGTACAGCCGGGAGGAACCTTCGAGCTGACGGTGCAGAATCGTTTCGGCGCAGTTACAACGATAGCCGCACGTCATGTCATTGTCGCCACCGGCTATTTCTCGCAGCCGAATATGCTCGGCATCCCGGGAGAGGAATTAAGCAAGGTGACGCACTACTTCCGCGAAGCTCATCCGTATACCGGCACGAAGGTCGCGATCATCGGCGGAAGCAACTCCGCGATCGATGCCGCGATGGAGCTGCTGCGGGCAGGCGCCGAGGTGACTGTCGTTTATCGGGGCGAAACCTACTCGCCGGTCATTAAGCCGTGGGTTAAACCGATCTTCGAAAGCATGGTCAGTAAAGGCCGTATTCGGATGCTGTTTCAATCCCGAGTCGTCCGCATCTCGGAAACGTCCGTCACCGTTTCTCGCGAAGGACGCGAAGAGGAATTCGATAACGACTTCGTCCTGGCGCTGACCGGCTTCCGTCCGGACCGCGGTCTGTTGGCAGGAGCCGGGGCCGTTGTATCAGAGTCGGACGGGATTCCCCAGTACGATCCGGCCACCATGGAAACGACCGTTCCCGGGCTGTTCGTCGCCGGTGTCATCGCTTCGGGCGCGAACGCCAACGAGGTATTTATCGAAACCGGCCGTTTGCACGGTGGATTGATCGCCAAGCGGATCGCCGCTTGCGATCCCGCGGTTAACTAAAGAAAGGTCGACCTGGACATCGATGTCTAGGCCGACCTTCTTTATTGCTGGTATGTAACGATTCATTTAAAAAATAAGTTCCTTCTCCCGCTGCGTCAACCGCCGGCCCGCAATATCGACCACGAGCTTCCCGTCCGACAGTCCCCAGATGCGCGAGCCGAATTTTTCGGCGAGCTCCACCTGGTGCAGACTGCAAAACACGAGAAGCTTATGCTTCTGGCAGATGGACTTGAAATCTTGCATGACGAGGCTCGCTGCCTCCGGGTCCAAGCCGGACACCGGCTCGTCCGCAAATATCACCTTGGCTTCCTTGATCAGCGCCTTGCAGATCGCGACGCGCTGCTTCTCCCCGCCGCTCAGCTTCTCCACCGGCTCGTGCGCTTTGTCGAGCAGTCCTACTTTATCGAGGTAATCCATCGCTTCCATATGGTCATCTTCCGAAACGGTATTCGTCAAAAAGCGCCACCACGATTTTTTGAACAGCAGCGCGCTGAGTACATTTTTCAAAGCCGTCTTTTTCAGATTCAAGCTCGGCTTTTCCTCCAGATAGGCCCACTGCTTGTTCAATTTGAACTTCTCCCAGACTCCGGCGCCCGAAATATCCTTTCCGTCGTAAATATACTGGCCCTCGTTCCATTTTTCCTTGAGCATCAAGCACCGGAAAAAGGTCGTTTTGCCGCTCCCGCTTGCGCCGAGCAGCGCGACCAGCTCCCCTTCGTCCGCCTGAAAGCTGATGCGGTCCAGAACGCGCTGCCCGGATGGGAACGATTTGGTTAGATTGCGTACGATGATCATCCGTCCGATGTCTCCTTTGTTCGAGCCAAAGCAATTGCAGGCTTGTTGTGTCTTTGTATAAATATAACATGTTCCACCACATAAAAACCATAAAGGAGCATATCCTATTAGATGCTTATCCCGTAGATCCCGAAGAGGAGGAACAACGCGTGAAGCACCAATTGGTCAAGCTCGTCTCCGAGCAAGCGAGCATTACCGAAGGACAGGCGGACAAAGCGGTCGAAGCGGTCGTCGGCTATTTCAAAACCCGCCTCCCGGACGAAATGAACGATGAAATCGCCAATCTGGCCATCGGGCACAATAACGACGCCGAAGCTTAACAAATGCGGAAAAACGGTAAAACTGCCCGTCTCCGGGGTTTTACCGTTTTCGCTTTCACTTCTCTGCCACATCCCCGTTCGTGCCGCTTACACGGAAATCGTTGTGTTACTGAGGATTCGTCTCCTTCGGAATTTCGTTCAAATTCGGAGGACGATCCGCCACCTTACCCGCATGCATGACCGCCTCTTCTTCCGTGAATTTGTTCTCCTTGAAATTCGGATTGTTTCTCGTATTCGCCTTGGCGCTGTCCATGTTCGGCTCACCTCCCGTCGACCGTAATATACCGCTTCCCGGAGGGGATTATACAGTCTGTCGGTTTCTATAAAAAAAATTAATAATCGGCTCGACAATCATTTACATATTTTACAACTAGGTTGAATTATAATAGACTGATAGTGGACTTACTATTTTTACATCGTTAGGATGGGGTCTGAAACCGATGGAAGAAGCGGAACTGAGACGGCATTTGGAGCGAATGCAGATGCAGCTTTACTTACTCGTGGAAGAAAAAGGAAGTTTCGTTGATCCCCGGGTAGTAGAGCTCAGCCAAAAAATAGATCGTCTGATCTTGTCCATCCAACGTCTTCGGATGCAGGAACGGATAAAATAACCGAGGCCGGACGGGCCTCTTTTTTGTGTCCTGCACTTGCAATATGTTACATGGTATGTTATATTGAAACCAAGGAAAATTAAGGATTTTTCCGAAAAATAAACTCAAGTCCCCTGCCAAATACAGCTTATTGATGCACTCTCAAACCCTAATGAGAAGGAGCGATGCACCATGAGTTATGAAGCACGCGAGCCGCAGGAGCAAAAAATTTCCGTCGAGCTGACCTTGAACGAGGCTTTGGCATTGACCGGCGTTCGATTCCGGCAAAATCATAAACTGGAAGTCGATGCGGTTCAAAAAATTAAAAAGCAGCTTGAAGAGCAAATCATCGACAAGCGCCGCAGCCTGCAATAACCGAACAGAATTTTGAAACGACACCCAGACCCCGTTTCTGCAAGCCCTTGCAGCGGGGTCTTTCTTTGTTTGCTCCGCTTTTTTCGTTATAATAAGGTCATGCTACTGAGAAGTAAAGGAGAACTGAAGATGAAACAACAAATTGCCTCCACCATCGACCTGCACACCTCGTCGTTCACGGAGATTTCCCAGTTTATCGGCGAGAACCCCGAGCTGGGCCACGAGGAATGGAAGGCGTCGGCGCGCCTGATCGAAGCGTTGAAAGAGCACGGTTTCACCGTACAAGCCCCTTACGCCGGGCTGCCGACGGCGTTTCTCGGGACGTACACCGCAAGCAAGCCGGGACCGACCGTCGCCTTCCTGTGCGAGTACGACGCGCTGCCAGAGCTGGGACATGCTTGCGGACATCATCTGATCTGCGTTATGGGCCTTGCAGCGGCTGTCGGACTGAAAGCCGTCATCGACCAGCTCGGCGGCACGATTCGGGTATACGGCACCCCGGCAGAGGAAACGAAGGGCGGGAAGGTCGATATGGCGGCCGCCGGCCTGTTCGACGACGTCGACTTCGCCTTGATGGCTCACCCGTACTATGCGTACGAGAAATCGGGGAGTTCGCTGGCTATGGATGCGCTGCAGTTCGAGTTTTTCGGCAAGGCGGCACATGCCGCGGCAAGCCCGTATGAAGGCGTCAACGCGCTGGACGCGGTGCTGCTTCTGTTCCAATCGATCAGCGCACTGAGGCAGCAGCTTCGCAGCCATGCGCGGATTCACGGCATCATCACTGAGGGCGGCAAAGCCCCGAACATTATTCCGGATTACGCGGCTGCGCAGTTTTATGTCCGATCGGCGAACCGTCCCTACACGGACGAAACCGTGCAAAAGGTAATCCGCTGCGCGGAAGGCGCCGCGCTGCAAACCGGTTGTACAATGAAATGGTCTAATTACGAGTACTCCTATGACGAACTGATAACTAATGCTCATTTGTCGGACACGTTTACCTGCAATCTCGCCGGTCTGGGCATCCGGGAAGACGAGATCGAATACGGCAAGGACCACGGCTCGCTCGATCTTGGGAACGTGTCGCGGCATTGCCCGTCGATCCACCCGTACGTCAAGGTCGTCGACGAAAAGCATTTGCTGCACACGAAGGAATTCCGCGATCTGGCCATGCAGCCCCGGGCCTTCGAAGGCATGCTGCTCGGCGCCAAAGCGCTGGCGTACACCGCTTACGATGTATTGGCCGACCCTGCCCTGCTGCTGTCGATCCGCGACGAATTCGAACGCAGCGTGAACGCTGCGGAATAAACGAAACGCCAAAAAGCCGCGACCCGGATTCGAACCGGATGTTCGCGGCTTTACTTTTTTATAAGGATGCGGTTAGAGCACCTTGGCCAAAAACTCTTTCGTCCGCGGATGCTGCGGATTCGAGAAGATGTCGACCGGATTGCCCTGCTCTACGATCTTTCCCCCGTCCATGAAGATGAGGCGCTTGCCGACTTCCCGGGCAAAGCCCATCTCATGCGTGACGACGACCATCGTCATGCCTTCCGCTGCCAGTTCCTTCATGACGTCGAGTACCTCGCCGACCATCTCCGGGTCCAGCGCCGAGGTCGGCTCGTCAAACAGCATGACGGCCGGCGACATCGCGAGCGCCCTAGCAATCGCGATCCGCTGCTTCTGTCCGCCGGACAACTGCGACGGGTAGCTGGACGCCTTGTCTGCCAGCCCGATGCGCCGCAGAAGCTGCTGCGCAATCTTGTCCGCTTCCGGCTTGCTGACGTTTTTCAGCTTCTGGGGCGCCAGCGTGATGTTCTCCTGTACGGTCATATGCGGGAACAGGTTGAACTGCTGGAACACCATGCCCATCCGCTGCCGCAGCTGATTGATATCGTGCTTGCCGCGCAGCAGCGACACGCCGTCGAATTCGATGTCTCCTCCCGTCGGCATCTCCAGAAGGTTCAGGCAGCGCAGAAACGTGCTTTTGCCTGAGCCGCTCGGTCCGATGACGACGACGACCTCGCCTTTCGCGATCTCGATATCGATTCCGGTCAATACATGGTTAGATCCGAACGACTTCTGTAAACCGGTTACTTTAATCAGAGGACTTCATCCTCCTTTCCGCAACGCCGAGCAGCTTGGTCAGCGTGAACGTCATGATGAAGTAAATGATCGCCGCCAGAATGAGCGGCTCAAACGGCTGGAACGTATTGCCCCGCACCGTGTCGGCTTTGTACATCAGCTCGCCGATTCCGATGACGGAGACGATGGACGTTTCCTTGATCACCACGATAAATTCGTTGCCGAGCGCCGGGAGAATGTTGCGCAGCGCCTGCGGCAAAATGATAAAGCGCATCGCCATCGCGTGCGGCATTCCGAGGGAGCGGGCTGCTTCCATTTGTCCCTTGTCGATCGACTGGATGCCCGCGCGGAACGTCTCCGCCACATATGCGGCGCTGTTGATGGACAACGCGATAATCGCAGCCATCATATCGGGAAACGATGAACCGATTCCCGGCACCTCGGGAAATTGAATGCCCAGTTTCGGCAGCCCGAAATAAAAAATGTACAGCTGCACAAGCATCGGCGTCCCGCGGATGAACTCGATATAGGCAACCGCGAACGCTTTAAGCGGCCAAAAGCGGGACATGCGCATCAAGGCAATGACCATGCCGAGCAGCACCCCGAAAATGACGGTGAAGATGGACAAAATGAGTGTCATCTTCGCTCCGTCGATAAAAAACATGTAGTATTTGGATAAAAATGAAAAATCCATGCGTCCCCCCCCTTTCTGTTAAAGAAGCGTTATAACCGAACAAAAACCCGCCGGAGAATTCCGCTCAGGTTTTTGTCGGAGTGCTGCAAGGAACGGACGGTCCCGCCTTCTTGCTTATTGCGTATCGACTTGATCGTTCGCTTCAGCTACCATTTTATCGATGGACTTGGCGCTCATCAAGCGGTCCAACGTTTTATTCATCGCTTCCACGAGATCAGAGCCGCCTTTTTTCACGGCAATAGCCGATCCGCTGTCTTCCGTACTCAGCTTAATGTCCGCAAGCACCAAATCTTTGTTTTTGCTCAAGTAAGCTTCGGCTACCGGCTGCTCGACGACGAGAGCTTCGACTTTTTTGTTTTTCAGCTCCAGCATCAGATCGGAAATTTTGCCGAGCGCCTTCAGCTCGGAGGCTGGCATTTGCTCTTTAATGATTTTTTCTTGCGTCGCACCCTTCTGACCGGCGACTTTTTTGCCTTTCAGATCGTCGATGGACTTGTATTTATCTTTGTCCTCCGCGCGGACAGCCACGCGTTGGATAGCCGTGTAGTAGATTTTGGAGAAATCCACGTTCTTCTTGCGTTCTTCCGTCGGCGTCATGCCGGCGAGAATGAAGTCGATGTTGCCGGAATCCAGAGCGGCAAGCAGACCTTCGTATTTCATATCTTTGATTTCCAGGGTAACGCCGAGGTCCTTAGCAATCTCTTTGGCGATCTCGATATCGAAGCCGATGATTTCATCCTTCTTGTTGATTTCCTTGTGGAACTCGTACGGCGGATAGTCGGCGCTCGTGCCTAATACGATTTTGCCCGCTTTTTTGATTTGTTCAAGCTTGGAGTCCTTGGACGCCGGTGTCGTTGCGGCCGCATCTCCCCCGGTTGCCGGCTTGTCGGCGGTCGTAGCTGCAGGCTTCGTGCCGCATGCGGATACGATCAGCGTAAAGCAGAGGAGCATGAAGATAATGGCTTTGTTTTTAGTCACTGGTCAAATCTCCTTTCTCTTTAACCTGTACATTATATAATAGACCTCTCGCTTTTACAATCACGTATCCGGTCCGGCAATGAATAAACATGGAATAGAACTAGGAAATATGGCACAAAATAACATTCGTATGTCGACCGGACCGCCGGAGGCTTCCTTTTCATCCCAAAGACCTAATCCTCTCTCCCGGAAAGGTGGTTCGACAGGCTTGGAAGCTAAAAAAACTTGGGATCTGGCTGCGGTTTCCTCCATTCCGCTTATCATGACCTTAGGCAATTCCATGCTTATTCCCATATTACCTGCTTTAGAACGCACGCTGCACGTGACCTCCCTTCAAATCAGCCTGCTGATCACAGTATATTCCGTCGTCGCCATCGTACTGATTCCGATTGCCGGCTATTTGTCGGACCGCTTCGGACGCAAAAAAATCATCATTCCCAGCCTCTTGGTCGCCGGAGCGGGTGGATTGCTCTGCGCGCTTGCGCCTTGGCTCAGTCAGAATGCGGCCTACCCCCTCATCCTGGCAGGCCGGTTCATCCAAGGAATCGGCGCTGCGGGAGCCGCTCCGATCGTCATGCCGCTCGTAGGTGACATGTTCCAAAAAGAAAGCGACGTCAGCAGCGGGCTTGGGATGATCGAAACCTCAAATACGTTCGGCAAAGTGCTCAGTCCAATTATAGGCTCGCTGCTTGCACTATGGACTTGGACCGCCGTCTTTTACGCGATTCCGGCGCTGTGTCTCGTTTCTGTTTTGCTGGTCGCATGTCTGGTCCGGACACCGAAATCCGAGAGCAAGCAAGACACGAGCTTCCGCAGCTTTGCCGCCATGCTGAGAACGATCGCCCGCAACGAGGGACGGTGGCTGGCCGCCATATTTGTCGTCGGGGTCATTGCGATGTTCGTCTTGTTCGGCATCCTGTTCTACTTGTCAGAAACGTTGGAAGAGCGATTCGGAATTCAGGGACTGGTCAAAGGCTGCCTGCTCGCTGTGCCTTTATCCGCTTTATGTCTGGCGTCCTTTCTGGCCGGCAAAGCGATCGGGGAAAACAAACCGCGGATGAAATGGCTAACGGTGGCCGGGCTCGTTCTTCTAGGAGCGGCGCTTGTCTGTATGGCGTTGTCCAGCATAACCCGACTCTGGCTGTTGTTTGTCTGGGTCGGCCTTGGCGGCATCGGAATCGGCATCGCTCTCCCGTGTCTGGACGCTTTGATTACGGAAGGAATCAAGAAGGAGCAGCGAGGGACGGTGAGCGCGGTGTACAGCAGCATGCGCTTTATCGGAGTGGCCGCCGGGCCCCCATTCATCTCCGTCGGAATCAAATGGCCGTCGGCCGTACTGTTCGGGCTGCTTGCAGGCACCGTACTCGTCGGGGGGTTCGTTGCGCTGTTCGCGATTAAGCCCGCGCAAGTGGAGGCGGCAACGGCAAAAAGCCGTTGAGTCTCTTACTCAACGGCCACGGTGCGGCGGGGACGACGCTTATCCAACGAGCTTGGGCTTCGTCATAAAATCGAACAGCTGCTTGGTCAAGCCGCCCTTGCCGAATTTCAGATACGTTCCTTTCGTCCGATCCGGCGGCTGCAGCGAGGCCAGAAAGGCCAGGACGGCCTGACGGCGATGGACAATATCCCGCACGCCGAATCGGTACAGCCACTCGTCAATCGTATTGTAAATGCCCCGATTGAGGCCATAGCATTCAAAGCAATGCGTGACGAACCGATGATCGGGAAGCTGAAGCACGTCAGCCTCATCGAACTGCCCGGAAAGAGAGATATGGGTAAGCATTCGCATTCACTCCTTGTTTTTTCCTTAAATGGTGAACGAATAGTCCGGTCTCAGCGCCGGAACGCCGGAGGGAGCCCTCTCCAGCTCCGATCCCATCACACGATCCAGAATTACCTTTTCGTAATGGGCAAAGCCGCTGTCTCGCTCCCGCGGACGGGCTAAAGATATCGGGATGTTCAGAGCAACCGCGCCGTCCTCGATGAGCACGACCCGGTCGGCCAGCGCGACGGCTTCGCTGACATCGTGCGTGACGAGAACGGCGGAGAACCCCTGTTCCAGCCACAGCCGTTCGAGCAGCCGCTGCATTTCGATGCGGGTGAGCGCATCAAGCGCACCCAGCGGCTCGTCAAGCAGCAGCAGGCGCGGAGCGCCGGCCAGCGCCCGGGCGAGCGCGATTCGCTGCTTCTGTCCGCCGGACAATACTCCGGGCCATTCGTCGGCCCGCTCCTCCAAGCCGACCAAGCGAAGCGCTTCGCGCGCCTTCGCCCGGTCCCCCGTCTTCTCGCCGATCTGCACGTTCGCCAGCACTTTTTTCCATGGAAGCAGCCGGGCTTCCTGGAACAGCAGCCTCGTGTCGGGGTCGATTCCTTCAAGCTCCCTCCCGTCCAACAGCACGGTGCCTTCGTCGGCCGTTTCCAATCCGCCCACGAGCCGGAGCAGCGTACTTTTCCCGCAGCCGCTCCGGCCGACGACGGCCACAAACTCGCCCGCGTTCAAATCGAGCGTAATCTCTTTCAGTACGGCACGATCTCCGAACCGCTTGGTCACACGGCGGATATTCAGCCGGATGCCGCCTTGTCTTGCACTCATACGGAACCCTCCTTCGGTTCAAGGTCAGGCTTTCTTAAAATTCGGATGCCACTGCAGCCAGCGCCGCTCAAGCTCTTTGGCCAGCGCATCCGACAGCTTCCCAAGTAACGCGTAGATGATGATACTGAGCACCACGACGTCCATCTGCATGAATTCCCGCGCATGCATCGCCATATAGCCGATGCCCGAATCGGCGGAGATCGTCTCGGCGACGATCAGCGTGATCCACATGATGCCAAGCGCGTAACGCACCCCGACCAGAATGCTGGGAAGCGCGCCGGGAAGGATGACCTGCCAGAACAGCGGGAGGCCCTGCAAACCATACACTTTGCCCATTTCAATCAAGCCCGGATCGACGGAGCGGATGCCGTGAAACGTATTCAGGTAAACCGGAAAAGCACAGCCCAATGCAACCAGAAACAGCTTCGCCTCCTCTCCGATGCCAAACCATAGAATGACGAGCGGAATAAGGGCCAAATGCGGGATGGTGCGGATCATCTGCATGGACGAGTCGGTCAGCTTTTCCAGCAGCGGTGACACCCCATTCGCGAGTCCGAGCGCCAAGCCAATCCCCCCGCCAACGGCAAAGCCGAGCAATGCCCGCTTCGCGCTGATCCCGATATGCTGAAGCAGCGTACCGTTTTCGGCAAGCGGAATGAATGCCTGAATGACCTGCAAAGGCGTCGGCAAAATGCGTGTCGAGATGAAGCCGGTCTGTCCGAGCAGCTGCCATATCAGCACAATGGCGACCGGGACGAGCCAAGGCAGCCAGCCTTTAGTGTGCGAGTCGCGGAATGCGGCCTTCATCGGCTTGCACCTCGTTTTCTTTGACAAATAAGGGGTCTTGCTTCGTCGGCAGGTTGTTGTTGGCGATTATTTCGCCGAACGGACTTGCCGAGGAAACGCCGGCCGCTGCGGCTTCCGATTCGTCGGAGCTCCTCGCCGGAACGCGCTTCAACGGCAGCAGCGGGAACACCAGTTCCGCCATCCGGTAGGCCTCTTCCAGATGCGGGTAGCCGGATAAAATGAATGTGTCGATGCCCAGCTCCGCATATTGCTTCATCCGGGCCGCCACCGTCTCCGGGTCGCCGACGAGCGCCGTTCCGGCTCCGCCGCGCACCAGACCGATTCCGGCCCACAGATTCGGGCTGATCTCCAGCTCC
The DNA here is from genome assembly GCF_000722545.1 of Paenibacillus tyrphae. GTDB lineage: Bacteria > Bacillota > Bacilli > Paenibacillales > NBRC-103111 > Paenibacillus_G > Paenibacillus_G tyrfis. Next base: position 198,528 of record NZ_JNVM01000016.1, on the reverse strand, counting down.
TCGCGCTTCCCGCTGTGCAGCTCCGCCATCCGGCGCTGCCCAACGGAGTCGAAACGGGCGAACACCTTTTGCGCTTGCGCGATCGTCTCGTCATCCACATAGCGGATCAGCTCTTCGGCTGCGCTCCAAGCCTCCCGCTCCGTCTCCCGGACGATGACGTGGAGCCGGATGCCGAACCTCACCTGCCGTCCCTTCGCTTCGGCCAGCTTGCGCACGCGCTTGATTTTGGCCTCGACCTGGGCCGGCGGTTCGCCCCAAGTCAAGTACACGTCGATATGCTCCGCTGCAATCGACTGGGCGATGTCGGAGGACCCGCCGAAATAAAGCGGAGGATGCGGCTTTTGGAGCGATGGATATAGTAGCGTACCGCCTTTGACGGTTAAATAGTCACCCTCGAAGGTGACTTCCCCGCCCTCCAGCCCCTTCCGCCATATGTGCAAAAATTCGTCCGTCAGCTCATAGCGCGACGTATGATCGAGGAACAAGCCGTCGCCGGCATTTTCGACCGGGTCGCCGCCGGTGACCACGTTGATCAACAGCCTCCCGCCGGATAGACGGTCCAGCGTGGCGGCCATGCGAGCCGACAGCATCGGCGACATCAGTCCCGGGCGGATGGCCACCAGAAACTTGAGACGCTTGGTCTGCGGAACGAGCGCCGAGGCGACGATCCATGCGTCTTCGCACGATTTCCCGGTCGGCAGCAGCACGCCCCCGTATCCGAGCCGGTCGGCCGCCTGGGCGATTTGACTCATATAGGAAAAATCAACGGCGCGGGCTCCCTTCCGCGTGCCCAAGTAGCGTCCGTCTCCGTGCGTCGGGATAAACCAGAACACTTCCATCGTCCGTCATCCTTTCCGGGTTGTTGTTACGAGTCTAACAACGCTTCGCTCACCTTGATTGCTTTGGGGATCAGCCCGATTTGCAGAAACGTATCCGCCACGCGCTGCTGCTCGGCGATCACTTGCCCGTTAATCGGCAGCAAGCCGTATTCGCGCCTTCCCATGGCGAGCTCCAGCGACGGAATATCGATGCCGAGCTGCGGCGACAAGAGCTGCGCCACCTCCTGCGGATTTGCCTTCGCCCAAGCACCGGCCTTGTTCAATTCCTCCAGCAGGACGGCGGTGATCTCTTTATTCCGCTCGGCAAACGGGCGAGATGCCAAATAATACTCGTGGTTGGACACCACGTCTTTTCCATCCGCCAATACTCTTGCCTTGGCGGACGTCTGCACAGCGGCGAAATACGGGTCCCAGATGACCCAAGCGTCCACGCTGCCCCGCTCGAATGCGACTCTGGCGTCGGCCGGAGGCAGAAACACCGTTCGAACGTCGGAATAGCTCAAACCGGCTTGCTCAAGCAGCTTTACGAGCAGATAATGAACGTTGGACCCTTTGTTTAAGGCGACCTTTTTATCCTTCAAATCTTTGATGCTTTGAATTGGGGACGCTTCGGGCACAACAATCGCTTCGCTGGCCGGTCTAGCCTGTTCATACGCCAAATAAACCAAGGGCGCTCCGGCCGCCTGCGCGAAAATCGGGGGCGCTTCGCCCGTATGCCCGAAATCGATGCTGCCTACATTGAGCGCCTCAAGCAACTGCGGACCGCCGGGAAACTCCGTCCACGTCACCGCGTAGCCCGCCTCTTGTAGCTTCCGATCAAGCTTCCCTTGCGCCTTCAGAAAGTTCACGGTACCGTATTTCTGGTAGCCGATCCGCACCTGCTTCGCTTTTTCATCCTTCTCGCCGGCAGCTCCCGTGGTTCCGCCCAGTCCGGACTTGGCCGCCGTCGCGCAGCTGGCTGCAACGGCCACCAGTAGAACCGCCAGCAAAGCCAATGCGAATGGCCTCGCCCCCAGCTTCCGTCTCATACGACGGCTCCCTGGCCCCGGACGGTCCGTTCCGCATACAACCGCGCTTCGCGCGTAAAATCCAGCGCGGACTGGCGAAGCCGTGCCTCCAGCTCCTCGGCCACCTCGAATCCGCCTTCCTCCTTGGGCTTCACCTGCGTATCCAACGCGTACACGCCTTGCAGCTGATTGCGCGCCCCGAGCGCCGACAGCACCGGCTTCAACGCATAATCGATCGCCAGCAGGTGCCCGGCCGAACCGCCGATAGCAACCGGCAGGATCACTTTGCCTTCAAGTCCCCGCTGCGGAATCAGATCCAGAAAAGCTTTCAACACGCCGGTATAGGCCGCTTTGTAGATCGGAGTCACCACGACGACGGCGTTTGCCTGCTCGATGAGCCGGTTGGCCGCAATAATGATGGGACTGTCGAACCTGGTGTACACCAAATCCTCGGGCGGCAGCTCGTGGACGCGAATCCACTCCGGACGCAGCCCTTCCTGCTGCAGCACCGATTCAATCGACTGCAGTACACCGTTCAGCCGGGAAGCCGGGGATGGACTGCCGGAAATAATAACAAGTCGTGCCATAGTCATACACTCCTTTTGATCATTTTGAAGCGAATAAAGAAAGAGACCTCCGGCGAACGCACGGCAAATATGCCATGCAGTTCGGGAGGTCTCCAGCGGTTCGGTGGACCCGTTCGCATCAAAGGGTGCGCTTATGTTGTTTTTGTTCGGGCAGATGGCGCTGGGATGCCGAATCCGATTCAAAACGTTTGCGTTCCGTACGTTCGATTTGCACGATTCGTCCGTCATGCACGACGATCTGCACCGTACCGTATTCGAGTCCGTTGACACTTTGAAGGATGCGTTTCGTCCAAAGTTCATCCACATCGAGCGGTTTAGCCATCCTAATCCCTCCAGATTTAATGTTTTTTATTCCTATGTGTTAAGTTGGTTTTGTATGTTAAAAAAAATGCGCATACCCTTCAAATCGTCCAATCGTTCCACTCGTTTTTGCGTTTGTCGATGTACAGCAGCCAATCCCTTGTTTTGCTCAGCAGCTGCTCTTTGGCCAGACTGCCCGTAAACGTATGATCGGCCTGGAAAATAATTTCTTTCTCACACTGTCCCTGGCTGCGCAGCCAGAACAGCTTCTGGTACAGAAAGCAGTAATCGACGGGAATCACGTCATCTGCCGTACCGTGGACGAGCAGGACGTCGCCGTTAAATTTGCGAAGCTGCTCGAACGGCTGGTGCTGCGACAGCGATTCGAAGAAAACTGGCTGCAGCGCATAACCGAGATGATCCGCCGAGCCGCATTGAACGGCCGTCTCGTACGTCTTCTTCCCGGTGATGTTCACGATGTCGTTAAACGGGTACGCAACGGCCGACCAGAGCACGAGCGATTTCACCCGTTTGTCCCGGGCGGCGGTCAGGATGGCGACCGCTCCGCCAAGGCTGTGTCCGAGCAGCACGACCCGCTGCGGGTCGACGCAGTCGATATCGAGCGCGTAATCGAGGACGGTGCGCGTCTGGTCGATCAACGCGTTCAAGCCCCCGGCGCCGTAGTCGCCTGTGCTCTCGCCGCAGCCGCCGTAGTCAAAACGGAGCACCATGTAGCCGTGACGGGCAAATTCCCGCGCCGCCAGGACGAACAAGCGGTCGACGCCGATTCGCGTGCCGACGAACCCGTGGCATAGGATGATGATCGGATAACGGCCCGACCCGCAGCCTTTTCCGCCCTCCTCTTCCGCCGGCGGATAATGGAGGGTGGCCGCCAGTTCGTATCGTTCGCTTCGTATCGTAATGTGATGTTCCATCATCGACTACCCCTTTCTGCGGACCTCTTCGGTGTCCGTCGCTTATGAGACGCTGCGCGTGCGAACCGATCCCCCTGTGCACATAGATTTTTAAATGTGCACCGGCATCGGGTCGGATTTCAAAGTATTCTCCAAGGTCAAATGTTCGTCTTCGTTGAACAGGTACAAGCGGTGAATCAACACGCTCACCCGGTCTCCGGCATGAAGCTGCGGCAGCTCCAGCGAGCGGTAAGCGAACAGCTTCTCGCTGCCGAGCGCTACCTCGATCTGCCAATTCGTTCCGCGGAAGTAGACGTTTTTGACGACGCCCTGCTCGGCTGCGGACGGGAAAGGCAGCTCACCGGGCAAGCCGACCTCGATAAACTCGGGGCGGATAATCGCTTTTGCGCCGTCGATCGCTCCGGCAGCCGGGAAGCCTTTGAGCGCCGTGGCGTCTCTGAGCTGATTCGATTCGCCGATGAAATTCGCCACAAACGGCGTTTCCGGCTGCTTGTAAATTTCAATCGGCGTGCCCTGCTGCTCCAAACGGCCTTGGTTGATGATCATGATCTGATCGGCCACCTCGACGGCTTCCTCCTGGTCGTGCGTGACAAAGATGGTCGTAATGCCAACGCGGTCGATCATCTCTTTCAGCCAGGTGCGCAGTTCTTTGCGTACCTTGGCGTCGATGGCGGCAAACGGTTCATCCAGCAGCAGCAGCTGCGGCTCGGGCGCGATGGCACGGGCAAAGGCGACACGCTGCCGCTGTCCGCCGGAAAGCTGGTGCGGCAGCCGCTTCTCCAGCCCTGCCAAGCCGGTCAGCTCGATCAGCTCCTGCACGCGCTGCTTGATCTGAGCCTTGCTGCGCTTCTGAACCGTCAGCCCGAAGGCGATGTTGTCGAACACGCTCATGTGGCGGAACAGCGCATAGCTCTGGAATACGAAGCCGATGCCGCGTGCTTGCGGCGGAAGCGAATTGACCTTTTGCCCGTGAAAGAGAATGTCGCCCGAATCCGGCTCCTCCAGTCCGGCGAGCATGCGAAGGATCGTCGTTTTCCCGCCTCCGCTCGGTCCGAGCAGACCGATCAGCTTCCCTTTTTCAATCTCAAAGCTGACATCTTTGGTCGCCTGAAAGCTGCCGAAGCTTTTCGTCAAATGTTTGGCCACAATATGCATGATCAGGTCTCTCCTTCCCGGCTGAGCTGCTGCTGATGGTGCTTCCACTCGATGACGCTTTTGACGACCAGAGTGACCACCGCAAGCAGAACGAGCAAAGACGCCATGGCGAATGCGCCGGCAAAATTATATTCGTTGTACAGTATCTGTATATGCAGAGGCATCGTGTTCGTCGATCCGCGAATATGACCGGAGACAACCGACACGGCACCGAATTCGCCCATGGCGCGGGCGTTGCACAGGATTACCCCATACAGTAGCCCCCACTTGATGTTAGGCAGCGTGATCCTCCAGAAGATGCGCCATCCTTTGGCGCCGAGCGTCACGGCCGCCTCTTCCTCCAGCGTCCCTTGAGCCTGCATCAGCGGCAGCAGCTCCCGGGCGACGAACGGGAAGGTGACGAACACCGTGGCGAGCACGATGCCCGGCAGCGCGAAAATGATCTTGAGGTCGTTCTCCTGCAGCCATGGGCCGAACCAGCCTTTCGCGCCGAACAGCAGGACAAAGATCAGGCCCGAGATCACCGGAGACACCGCAAACGGCAAGTCGATGAGCGTGATCAGCAGATTTTTCCCTTTAAATTGGAACTTCGTGATCGCCCATGCCGCCGCCAGCCCGAACAGCAGGTTAAGCGGCACCGCGATGACGGCGACGAGCAGTGTCAGGCGAATGGCAGCGGCCGCATCGGACTCGATCAGCGAAGCCGCATACACTTCCCAGCCTTTGTGGAACGCTTCAACGAAGACGCTGACCAAAGGCAGGATGAGCAGAAATCCCAAAAACAACAGTGCGACGGTAATGAGTGCCCATTTCACGATCCGGGGCTCAGTAATATGACGTGGACGTTCGGCGACGGCCGAACCCGATTTCACTGCGGTGGCTACGTAACCGGCCATAGTCTTCCTCTCCTCTCCGGCTTATGCCGATGTGACGTGGCGGTTCGCCCGCCATTGCAGCAGATTGATGACGAGCAGCGTCACGAAGGAAATGACCAGCATGACCAAGGCGATTGCCGTCGCACCGGCGTAATCGTATTGCTCCAGCTTCGTCATGATCAGAAGCGGCGCGATTTCGGTCTTCATCGGCATATTGCCGGAGATGAAAACGACCGAGCCGTACTCTCCCACCGCCCGGGCGAACGCCAGCGTAAAGCCGGTCAGCAGCGCAGGCAGCAGCTCGGGAAACAGGATGCGGGCGAACGTCTTCCAGCGGCTTGCGCCAAGGCTCACCGCCGCCTCCTCGACCTCCTTCTCCAATTCCTCCATCACCGGCTGAAGCGTCCGGACGACGAAAGGAATGCCGATGAACGTCAGCGCAAGCATAATGCCTAGCGGCGTAAAGGCGATTTTGATCCCCAGCGGCTCCAGCAGCTTGCCGACCCAGCCGTTCTGCGAATAGATCGTCGTCAGGGCGATCCCGGCGACGGCTGTCGGCAGCGCAAAGGGCAAATCGACGAGCGCGTCGACGATTTTTTTGCCCGGAAACGAGTACCGGACAAGCACCCAAGCGACGATGAAGCCGAAGACTGAATTCACGAGCGCGGCGCCGAACGCCGTGCCGAAGCTGATCTTGTAGGAAGCGATGACCCGGGGGTCGCTAATCGTATGCCAGAACGCCTCCCAGCCCATCCCGGAGCTCTTAATGAAAATGGCCGACAAAGGGAACAGAACGATTAAACTCAAGTATAAAACAGTAAAACCCATCGATAAACCGAATCCGGGTAAAATACTGCGCTTTTTCCAAGCTTTCGCCATCGTCTATTCTCTCCCTGTCAGTTACGGTTTGTAGATTTGGTCGAATACGCCGCCGTCGCTAAAATGCGTCTTTTGCGTTTTCGCCCAGCCGCCGAACGGCTCGTCATCGATGGTAAACAGGTTTACTTTGGAGAACTGGTTCTCGTACTTCTTCGCGACCGACTCCAGACGCGGACGGTAGTAGTTTTTGGCCGCAATCTCCTGCCCTTCCTCCGAGTACAAATAGTCCAGATACGCCTGCGCCACTTCGCGGCTGCCTTTCTTATCGACCACTTTGTCGACGACGGCGACCGGAGGCTCGGCAAGCACGCTGATCGAAGGCGTGACGATCTCGAATTTGTCTTTGCCGAACTCGTTGATGGACAGATACGCTTCATTCTCCCAGGCGATCAGCACGTCGCCGATACCGCGCTGCACGAAAGTTGTGGTTGCATCGCGCGCGCCGGAATCGAGCACCGGCACGTTTTTGAACAGCTGCTGCACGAATTCCTTCGCCTTGGCTTCGTCTTTATTGTTCTTCTGGTAGGCGTAGCCCCAAGCGGCCACATAGTTCCAGCGGGCGCCGCCGGACGTTTTCGGATTCGGCGTAATGACTTGCACGCCCGGCTTGATCAGATCGTCCCAATCCTTGATGCCCTTCGGGTTACCTTTCTTCACGAGGAAGACGATGGTCGAAGTATACGGGGAGCTGTTGTTTTTCAGCTTTTTCTGCCAATCCGCCTGAATCAGTCCCGCTTGCTGAATCGCGTCAATGTCATAGGCAAGCGCAAGCGTCACCACATCCGCTTCCAGCCCGTCGACGACCGAGCGTCCCTGCTTGCCGGAGCCGCCGTGTGATTGCTTGAAGGTGACATCCTGCCCTTTCGTCTTCTTCCAATAGGCGGCAAACGCTTTATTGTAGCTTTGATACAGCTCGCGCGTCGGGTCGTACGAGACGTTAAGCAGCTCGATCGGCTTTGCCGCCGATGCCGCAGGCTTCGTGCCGTCGCCAGGAGCCGGGGCAGCTCCGCCCGAATCCGGTTTGGCGCCGCCGCAAGCCGTCAGCCCGACAAGCGATATCGTAAGTACGCTGAATATTGACCATTTACCGAACAACCGTAGCACGTGATTTGTGTGTGCGCGCATAACCTTTTCTCTCCCCATTTATCAATTCTGCTTATAATTTCCGTTTATCGGATCGGAGGGGCGGGTCAAACGCCCACAGCTCATTATATGGCGTTCCGGTTGTCCGGTGACTAACTAATAATTCCGATAAACTTACTTAGTTATGTCAGTATATTAGCATCGGCCCTGTGTCCTGTCAATCGATTTTTTTGGGATTTTTTCACTATTTAGTCATAAAAAAAGAGGAGCCGATCGCTCCCCGTTTCGCGTTGAATTTTCAAATTTTAGAATCTTCCTTTTGCCACGGCTCTTCCTGGGCTAGTGCCAATAATATTGCTCCACAACTGCAGTTCCTACCATTCCCCTTCCGGTGCGTGCCAATTCCGGCTTTACGGCCGCAATTCCTTGACAAACAACACCCGGTCATGCCCTTTTCCGTCATAATTGGCCGTAACCTGCACCCCGTCTACTTCGCCGGTTCCCTGATCCATCCGAAAGCCCATGCGGGTGTGAAAGGCAATGGATGTTTTATTAACCGGCGAGGTGACGCAGCGCGCGATCTCGCACCCCTTCTCACGAGCCTTGTCGAAGAACATCTCGTACAGGCGCTTGGCGATGCCGTCTTTCCGATGCTCCGGATGCACGCCGATAAAGTGGATATAGGCCTGCTCCGGGTACGTCTGGGAAACAAAGCCGATCAAAAAGCCGACGATTTGACCGCCTTGTTCTGCTACAAAGCTTGTATCTTGAAAATGCTGAAAAAATAGCTTCGGCAGCATGTCGGACATCGGCCGGCCGCCCCACCAATCGTCGATCACGGAGATCACGGGTATGTAATCGGATTCGAGCACATGCCGGAAATGCATAGACGAACTCACTCCCCATTTCTTTACTCTTCAAACAAAAGACAGCGTCCCTTCGCGGGTACACTGTCTTCCATGATGGCAGCCTGGCTGTATTAATGCTTTTCCGTCCCTACCTCGCGGGATTCCGCCGGGGCGCAGTCGCCGCAGTAGCCTAAAATTTCAAACCGATGATTCACGATTTGAAAATCAGACGGCAGATTGTCGATCTGCTTCATCGGGCAAAATTCGAAAGGCACCGTTTTCTCGCAGTTCATGCAAATGAGATGATGATGGTGGTGCGACTGGCAGCGGGCGCGGAACTTCAGTCCGTCGTTTAAGTAAATTTGTTCCAGAACACCCATCTCACTCAGCAGGCGCAGGTTACGATATACCGTATCGAAGCTGACGCCAGGATATGGCTGCTTCATATAATCATAAACGTCCTTCGGGGACAAATAGCCGGTCGATTCGGCGAACAAGGCGGCAAGGCTCTTCCGTTGGTCGGTGATGCGCCAGCCTTTGGCCGACATGGCCTTCAAAATATCTTGAACGGTCGACTGAACCTCATGCTCGTGATTTCCCATACCTACCTCTTCCCTATGAATACGCTATCGGATACTACTAATAATGCCTGAATCCGCAGCGGGAGTCAAGGTTACCGGCCTTCCAGAGCCTCCAGCTCAGACTCCAGATGAGAGCGGTCAAAGTGCTCGCCGATAAACACCGCCACGCTGGGCAGCTCTTCCTTCGGCGAAATTTTCACAAAATCCATCTCACGGTACGCATATTGGAACAAAAACGGACTAGCCGTATCGGTGAACCGCAAAATGCCTTTGGCCCGGTAAATTTCCTGCGGGAGCCGTCCAATCAGCGCTTCAAACTGCTCACTGTCCACCGGCCGTGCGAAATAATGCGTGTAGACCATCACATGCTCGTGGCTGTGATGATGCGCATCGCTTCCGTGCTCGTGATCATGGTCACTTCCGGTTGCGCAGGCTCCGCCCTCCGCATGCTCATGTCCGCAGCCGCAAGCGGAAGCCGCCTGGTGCCGCTCCGCTACGCCGCCTTCGAGGTGCTCGAACAAGGACAGCTCGATCTCGCAGCGCACGGTCGGCAGGATCGGGGCTGCGGGATTCAGCTCCCGGATCAGCGTATCCAGACGAACGAGCTCTGCCGGAGGCACGAGATCCGTCTTGTTGAGCAAAATGCGGGTCGCGCAGCGGATTTGATCCTGCATGAGCCGGTACGTCTTGCCCTTCGGACTGTGTGAGCGCTCGCTGAGCTGCGCTGCATCGACGACCGTAATAACCGACTTCAGCTCCACCTTCGTAAGTAGGGACGCATCCGTTACGCCGTCCAGCATCTCGATCGGGTTGGCCGCTCCCGTGCACTCCACAAACACGACGTCCGGCTGGTGCTCCTCGATCAGCTGCTTTAGCTCCATGCCCAGATCGCCGCGAATCGTACAGCAGATGCAGCCGCCAAGCATTTCGGTCATTGGCACGTCCTCGTCCACGAGCATCCCGTCCAGATTCACGTCACCCAGCTCGTTCATCAGAACGGCGGGCTTTCTGCCGCTCAGCTTATAATAATCCAGCGCCCGAGTCAGCAGCGTCGTCTTGCCGCTGCCCAAAAATCCGGTCAAAATATGAACCGGAACCGATCGTTCTTCCTTCAAATCGCTACACCGCTTTCCGTTTATGTTCGCAAGTCAGGTCGTTGCCTTTCTTTTTTTCAAATTTTACTCCGTCCGATCGGCCCTGTCAATTAATCGTAATTTTTATGATTAAACTCATCTGGTCAAGTTACTTCAGCAATTCGAGGATCGTCGCGATAAAATGGTCCGCAACCGAGCGTTCGGGACGGGATTTCATCAGAACGGTAAGTCCGATGACCGACACAAGCAAGGTGTGGGCCAACGCCTTGGCGCTGCCGACTTGCTTCAGCTCTCCCGACCGTATGCCGCGTTCGATCGTTTCTTGAAACAGGGCAGCCAAATACATCTGATGCTCTCTGGTGAGCACCTCGAATTTGGCGTCATGCGGCGCAAGCTCCACCATGACGTTGATGCAGAAGCATCCCTTGTTGGGCCCTTCCTCGTCCGCTTCCGCCGCAATCCCTTCGAAATAGGACCGGAACGCTTCCTTGACGGAAGCAGCGTTAAGCAGCTTGGACCGGACGTAGGAGGAATGAGCACGCGTATATTTGCGCAGCGCAGCTTCGAACAGCTCCTTCTTGTCTCCGAAGGCCGCATAAAGGCTTGGGCGCTGTATGCCCATTCCGGACGTGAGATCGCTTAAAGAAGTCGATTCGTACCCCTTCTCCCAAAATAGCCGCATCGCGGCATCCAAAGCCTTGTCTTCATCAAACGCCCTTGGCCGTACCATAAGAATAGCCTCATTTCGTATCGATTAGTATACTATGATTTTAGGCCTTGAAGCCGTCGATGTCAAATTCCAGCGGCATTACTCAAACGCGTCATGATGGAATTTCAGCTCGCTTCCCGGCCAATCGGCCTCTTGACAGCAGCCCTGCGTGAGAGTTATATTTACGAAGCGAATTACATACCAATCGGTATATTATACTTTTCGGTACAAAATATTTTTACTTATCAGGAGGTAAAAACGATGGATAGGCTTAAAAAAAAGGCGGGACTTCTTGCCGAAAACCGCAGCGAGGCGACAGCGGAGATGCCGCAAGGGCCTTTAGCCGCAGAGGAACCGGCTTCCGCGCCGGCGATGTCCCGTTCCGTCGCACTGTTGTTTGCTATCGCCTGCGGGCTTGCTGTCGCCAACATCTACTATGCGCAGCCGCTGCTTGACTCGATGGCAAGCGAGCTTGGCATTGACCGCGCCGCCGTAGGCATTGTCATCACGGCCACTCAGATCTTCTATGCGCTGGGACTGCTTATGCTCGTCCCGCTCGGCGATCTGGTGAACCGCCGGAAGCTGATCGTCGGCCAAATGCTGTTGTCCGTATTAGCGCTTCTCGCGGTCGGCACCGCCTCTACCGCCACCGTGCTGCTTGCGGGCATGGGTGCGGTCGGCCTGCTTGCCGTCGTGACGCAGGCGCTCGTGGCCTATGCCTCGACGTTAGCTGCGCCCGCCGAGCGGGGCCGGGTCGTCGGTCTCGTAACGAGCGGTGTGGTGATCGGCATTCTGCTTGCCCGAACCGTCGCCGGGACACTGACCGATCTTGCAGGATGGCGTTCGGTATATTTCGTCTCCGCCGGATTGACGGTGCTCATGGCCGGGCTGTTGTTCCGGATACTGCCGCGTGAAGATCACGGGAAGGTGCCGATGACGTATCCGCAGCTGCTGCGCTCCGTGTTCGCTTTATTCGTGGAGGAGCCGGTGCTGCGCATCCGCGGTATCCTCGCACTGCTTATTTTTGCCTCGTTCAGCGTGCTGTGGACCTCGCTTGTCCTGCCGCTCAGCTCGCCGCCGCTGTCGCTTTCCCATACCGCGATCGGATCGTTCGGGCTCGTGGGTGTAGCGGGAGCGTTGGCGGCGGCGCGTGCGGGACGGCTCGCAGACCGCGGCTTGGGACAGCGGACCACCGGAATCGCGCTGACGCTGCTGCTGGTTTCGTGGCTGCCGATCAGTCTGACCGAACGCTCCCTATGGGCCTTGATCGCCGGAGTGGTCCTCTTCGACCTCGCAGTGCAAGCCGTACACGTCACCAATCAGAGCATGATTTACAACGTGCGCCCGGAAGCACGCAGCCGTCTCGCCGGGGCGTATATGATCTTCTATTCGATCGGCAGCGCCGTCGGTTCGATTTCCTCGACGCTTATGTACGCGCGGGCCGGTTGGACCGGCGTCTGTCTGCTGGGCGCCTCCATAAGCGGTCTCGCGCTGCTGTTCTGGGGACTGACCCGGCGCTTGACGCCGGCATGAACTTGGACAATACCCCGTTTCTCCGGTAGTCCACTCCTTTTTTTTGAAGACTCATATGAATATATGGAGTCCATCGAAAAGGAGGTTGGGCCTATGCGTAATAAATGGAAAAAGCCAGCATTCATTCTAGGTATTCTTGGTGGCGCGAAGCTTGCCTTAGGCAGCTTCGGATACGACATCCCCGATAATCTCATTAACGAAATCGCCAACGGAGTCAGCGCCATTCTCGTTCTCGCCGGAATTATTATTGACCATGGCAAACCGAAAGACGGCACTGCGTAACCCCATCCGATCTCTGCGGACTTAACGCCCTCGCATGCGAGAGGCGTTTCTTTTTTGGGCTAAGGCCGAAGCTTTATTCGATAAATAAACCAAATTTTTTTGCTATCCGGCTCATATAAATAATTCTGAAGGCTTTGGAAGCACGTTCCATAAACATCCGCGGACTTCAAATTTGAATCCGCGGAGCATGGAGCGTACTATGGAAGGAAACGTTTCTATAAGAAAAAATCGATTACCGCTTGTAGTAAGGAAAGCGAGGGATGCGCATGTCTGTCCGAACCCCGACTCGGCCTACAATTCAAATCGATCCGACCTTTGCTTATTATCTCGACCGTTCCCCCGAAAGCGTCGCTTCCGAGCTGGAACTGGCCGGATTCCGTACCGTGCGCTATTTTGTGACGGATGAAACCCGGGTGAACGGCAGGCTCGTAGCGGCGCTTCGCGAGCGCGGCATGGACGTCTGGGCGATGGTGATCGGCAACGGGACGTTCACGACCGAAAATTTGCCTTCGGATTGGCCGGAGTGGCAAATGACGCTGCTAAAGCCGGTCAACGACGGGTTTACCCGGCTATCCCCTTTCAGCCACCGCTATGTGTCATGGAAAAAAGCGGCGGCTGCCCATCTCGTCCGCACGCACCCGTTTACGGGCTTTGAGGTGGCTGAGCCGTATTTTCCGGAATGGAACGGACTGGCAAGCGGCGTGTACGGCGATGTCGGCCCGTATGCCCGGGCGGCGTTCAAGCAGTTCAGCGGCAGCGACATGCCGGAGTTTCGTTACTCCTCCTCGCCGCTGCATTACAAAAAGGACCGCGGTCGTTACTTGCTGTGGATCGAGTTTCGGGTACAGGCGGTGAACGGGTTTCTGAACGAGCTGATCAACGGAGCCGGCGGGGTCCGCGAAGCGAGACCCGATATCAAAATCGCAACGTGGTCCCTTGCGGTCGACGCCGGTCAAGACCCCGTCGGAGCGCTTCGCGAGTATCAGGGCATGGATGCCGTTGAAATGATCCGGACGGTCCGCCCCGACGCCCACATGCTCCAGACCCATTGGCCCGACTGGATGCGCGCGCATTTGCCGCCCGATTACATAAGACATTACCGGCCTTTCGCGGAGAGTATCCGTGCCGTTCATCCTGGCATTCCGCTGGGCATCCAGGCGGATATCGGCTCGCATGCCCGGATGCGGCGCAGCCGGACCTGGATTCGAGATTTTGCCAAATCGGCGGGCGAGCTTGGTTACCGGTTCTGGACGGCCTACGAGTATTCCATCAGCCTCCCGATGTACCGGGAACCACCGCGGGTGCTGCGGGTCCATCGTCCGGACCGTCAGCTGGCGGTGCTGGAATTCAACAAGCGCGTGGATGCCGAATCCGCCGCAGAGCCTAGTCATTACCGCTGCATCGCCGGCGGACAGCCGCTGGAGCTTGCAATCCGCGTCATTCAAGTAGACGGCAACGTCGTTGTATTGCAAGCGGATTTTCCCCGCACTTCGTTTGAGCTGTTCGCGGAAGGAGTCCGCGATACTCCCGGGCTGCTGCTCATTCCAGACGAGCCGGGCAATGAATCGCCCAGGGGCTTTCCGATCCCGGTTACGGGCTGGTACTAAGAGTTGGTCATTTCTCCGGTCGCGGGTTATAATGGAAGAAATCCATCAACCGACGGGAGATGAATGCAAGTTGACTTTATCGTCTTGGAAAGAAGAACGGGCCAACGCCATCAGCCACGGCATCGGCGCCGCACTCAGCGTCGCGGCTCTCGTTCTGCTGCTGCTTCATTCGATGCAGAACGGCACGGTCTGGCATATCGTCAGCTTCACCGTATTCGGCGTCTCGCTCATTCTGCTGTACGTCTGCTCCACCTTGCTGCATAGCGCCCGCAAGGAGCGCTGGGTCGATCTGTTCGAAATTATGGACCATTCGGCCATCTACGTTCTCATCGCCGGCACTTATACTCCATTTTTGCTCGTCACGATTCGCGGCCCTTTGGGGTGGAGCTTATTCGGCGTCGTGTGGGGAATTGCGCTGCTGGGCATTGTGTTCAAGCTGTTTTTCGTCAAGCGGTTTAATGTCCTCTCGACGCTGTTCTATATCGCGATGGGCTGGATGGTCATGTTCGCGTTCCGTCCGCTGCAAGAGCAGCTTCCCGCAGCCGGAATCGGCTGGCTGGTCGCCGGAGGCCTGCTGTATACGGTTGGCACGATCTTTTATTTATGGCGCAAGCTCCCTTACGCCCACACCGTATGGCACGTGTTTGTGCTGGGAGGAAGCATCTGCCACTTTTGCTCCGTCTATTTCTACGTGCTGCCCTGGTAAGGCCTAACGGCAAAAAAGCTTTCACGCAGATTCTGCGGTGAAAGCTTTTTTTATAATGATAGGTTATTTGCGGAGACGCTTGAACCGGTAATACAGGAAGCAGCCGAGGCAAAAGCCGCATAGAGCCGCGAGCGCGGCAAGCGCCACGATGCCGGCGAGGACGTATCCGAGCCAGCCGCCCGGATTCACCCAGAACGCAAGCAGCGACAAAGTAAGGAGCGCGACGGTTATCGCGTTGTTGAACCTCAGCAGCTCCCGTGATTCGGTGCGGGCTCCTGCTACACGGCTGCGAAGCAGCGGGGCGGCGAGCTGTACGATCAGGTTGGCGCGAATGCCCTGCCACAAGCCAAGCACTTGAATCGCCCACAAGGCGGCGATCAGCGCCGGCTGGCGCAGCGCTACCGCAAGCGCAACCAGCAGGACAATGCCGGCTTGGTTCGCTCGGACGTACGGAATGGGAATTTCTTTCATAAGTGCTCGATTCACCCCACGATAAAAATAGCTTTACTCGGTCGGGAGCCTGCCTGGCCGACGAAGGCTTGCTCCCGGCAAAGCTCCTAAGAAGACACCGGCTCCAGCCTGAGCTGTCCCGTGTTCGGGTCCTGCAGCACGAGCCGTCCTTCGACCGGCCGTCCCTGCTCGTCGACCAGCCTCATCAGCGCGGTGCGCCCGTGTTTCAGCAGATACGCGATGGCGGCGTCCGTCAGCGAAGCTCCGAAGCTGTCCTTCCAGATCACGAAGGTGCAGCCCGCCTTGTACGCGCTGCAGCCGTAGCCGCGCTTGCCGCGGATGATGCTGCCGCGGCAGCCCGCGCGCGGGCACGCGCCCAGCGCCGCCACCGCCGCTGCGGCGGCCGGCTGCGGGGCCGGCGCTGCGGCGTCTTCGCCGCCCGGGGCGGACCGTGCGCGCCGCGTGCTCGCGGGGCGCACGGCTTCCGCCGCAGGCGGCTCGCCCGCGGCCGCGGCTGCGCGCGCGGTGCGCTTGCCCCGCGCGGAGCCGGACGCGCGGGCGGTGCCCTCCGGCGCGGCCTTGGCCGCCGCGCCGCTTTTGCGCCGCTGGCGCTGGGCGTTCGAAGGCGCATCGCCTTCGAACGCCTGCTTCGCCACGGGCTTCTGCCCCCGCACCTTCTCGACGATCAGGGCGGCAAAACGCTCGACGTTCTTCATGAACGTCTCGTCCGACGCCGCGCCGCGCGCGATCTCGTTCAGCCGCCGCTCCCACTGCCCGGTCATCTCCGGCGACGTCAGCAGCTCGACGCCCGCGCCGCGGATCAGCTCGACCGCCATTCGGCCCTTCGGCGTAATCGCGATGCGCTTACCCTGCATGACCACGTAGCCGACCTGCTTCAGCCGCTCGATGACGGACGCGCGTGTCGCCGGCGTTCCGAGCCCGGAATCCTTCATCGCGTCGCGCAGCTCCTCGTCCTCGATCTGCTTGCCTGCGCTTTCCATCGCCTTCAGCAGCGTGCCTTCGGTGTACGCCTTCGGCGGCTGGGTCTCCTTCTCCTTCGCCGCGCTGTCCTTGCACAGCACCGCCTGCGCCGCATCCAGCGTGAACGGAGCGTCGGTCTCCTCCTCGGCGACGGCATCCTCTTCCTGCTCCCGGTCGGCCTTGCCCTTGCCCCGGGACGGCTTTTCTTTTTCCTTTTTCTGGTCCGAATAAATGACCTTCCAGCCCAGAGACAGCAATTGCTTGACCGTACTCTTGAACCGTTCGCCTTCGGATACCGTCACGATCGTATGGAGCTTGTACATCGCCGCCGGATAAAAATGCGACAAAAACCGCCGTACGATCAAGTCGTACAGCTTTTGTTCGTCGGGCGCGAGCCCGCTTGGCATTTTGTGCGTCGGCAAAATCGCATGGTGATCTTCCACCCTGGCCGGATTGCATACCGCCTTATTGTTTTTGTGCACCAGCTTTTTGTCCGCCTGCTGGACAAGCGGCGCATAGCCCGTCTTGCCGAGCTGGTCGAGCGCCCGGTGCATCTCGGGGATGTTCTGCTCGGTCACATAGTTGGAGTTCGTCCGCGGGTAGCTGATCGCTTTATGCTTCTCATAGAGCGCTTGGGCGAGATCGAGCGTCTTTTTGGCGGAAAACCCGAACTTCGCATTCGCTTCGCGCTGCAGCAAAGTCAGATCGTAGAGCTTGAACGGGTATTCCTTCGTATCCTTCACGTCGTAGCTTTCGATCCGGCCGGCCTTCCCTTTGACCTTGGCAGCAAGCGCAGCCGCTTTCTCGCCGTCGGTCAGCTTGTCCCCCTGCCACAGCCCGCGGTACTTCGTCTCCCCTTGCGTGAACCATGCTTCGACTTCGAAGTACTTGCTCGACGTAAACGCCTCGATCTCCTTCTGCCGGTCGTACAGAAGCGCCAGCACCGGCGTCTGCACCCGTCCGACGGACAGCAGCTCGCGGTGCTTCGTCGTAAACGCGCGCGAGCCGTTCATCCCGATCAGCCAATCCGCCTCGCTCCGCGCCCGGGCCGCCCGCGTCAGCGGCTCGAATTCCGCGCCCTCGCGCAGCTCGACGAAGCCTTTGCGGATCGTCTCCGGCGTTAGGTCCGATATCCACAGCCGCTTGACCGGCTGAGACAGCTTCAGATGCCGCTGGATAAGGGAAAAAATATGCTGCCCCTCCCGCCCGGCGTCGCAAGCGTTAATAAGCTGCCCGCTCCGTTTGGCCAGCTCGGCGATGACCTTGAGCTGGTCCTTCGTCTTCGGATTGGGCACGAGCTTGAACCGCTCCGGAATGATCGGCAAATCGCTAAAATTCCATTTTTTATATTTTTCATCGTACGCATCCGGTTCGGCGAGGCCGATCAGGTGCCCGATGGCCCAGGTGATAATATACTTCTCGCCTTCGATATGCGTGCGTTGATTTTTCGCCTTCGGCTCGATGGCGGCCGCAATATTGCGCCCCATGTCCGGCTTCTCGGCGATAACAAGCGTCTTCATCCGTCAACTTTCCTCTCCTATGCCGATGAAAATTGCAGCGTATGGCACCGGCATTTGCAAGCCGTATTTCGAAAACGTGCTTCATCATATTATACCATAACCCCCTTCCCGTCGACCCGTTCCTTGGAAAAACGAGCAAAAAAACAGCAGGCCGGTTGACTGACCGACCTGCTGTTGCGTTTAGCCTCGTACTTCATTCATCCGCCTTAAACGGTAAGCAGCAGCTCTTTGATCCCGTACGCAAACGTGCTTTCAAGCGGCTTTAAAGTAAAGCCCGCACTTAACTTGAAGTCGGGATACCGCCGGATCCATTCTCTTAAAGCGATCTCCGCTTCCATGCGGGCCAGCGGCGCCCCGAGACAAAAATGGATGCCCCGGCCAAAGGCCATGTGCAGATTCGGCTTGCGCGGCACCACGAACTGCTCCGCATCCTGAAACTGCTTTTCGTCGCGATTGGCCGCGCCCATCCAGACGATCACGTATTCCCCTGCGCGCAGCTTTTTCCCTCCCAAAACGACGTCTTCTTGCACGATACGAAATGAAGCCTGTACGGGCGAACGAAAACGCAGCACTTCTTCAATCGCCGCAGGCAGCAATTCGTCCGGATCATTATTGATTTGCCGGTACACCTCCGGGTACTCTAGGAACGTGTAGATCGCATTGGTAATCAAATTGGTCGTGGTTTCGTTCCCGGCAACGAGCAGCAAGATGCAAAATCCGACGATCTCCTCTTCCGTCAAGCTCTCACCATTCACGCTGGCCTGAAGCAGCACGGAAATGATGTCGTCCGCAGGCTGCTTTTTTTTCAGCTCGATGATTTCCTTGAAATAGGCATACAGCTCTCCGACCACCTGCTGCTGCTTCTGGAGCTGCTCGTTCTTGGCTTCTGCACTGTTGTTTGCTGGTCCCGCAACAGCCTGATCGGACCAATCTTTAAATTTGCGCTTATCTTTCGCAGGAACTCCAAGCATGGCGGCGATCACCAGAACCGGAAGAGGGTAAGATAATTGCTCGACAAGATCGATCTCCCGTTCTCCACCGATGTTATCCAACAATTCGTTGGTAATCGCCTGAATCCGCGGCTCCCAATCCTGCATCGCTTTGGGGGTAAAAGCTTTATTGACAATATCGCGCATCTGCGTATGCTTTGGCGGGTCGAGATTGAGGAGACCGTTCTCGAAAAGCGACTTCCCGTCGCGAAAAACACGGGACGAAAAGACCTCCTTCCGATCCAAAACCGTCTTCACTTCCTCGTAGCCGAAAACATCCCACGTGCGGCGCTCCTCATCCCAACGGACGGGGGCCTCCTCTCTCATTTTGCGATACCATTTAAACGGGTTGAAACGCTCTTCCGGAGTGCTAAGCTCGCGAACTTGACCAAAATCGGTAATAGCGGACTTTTCCATAAATAGGCCTCCCTAAATGAACTTTGTGTTGATTAATGATCACACTGTCTATTATAGTGTTAACTGGAGACGATACCATGAACAGTCCGGCGGAAAATGTCTACTAAACAATCAAAAAACATCCTAGATTTGACAATTTTTACACAACTCTATATTGAAGTGAAAGGACTGAACGAAGTGACCGAGAATGCAAACGATCCCAGAATTGTCCGGACGATGCACATGCTGCGGGAGGCGCTGCTTGAGCTGATAGAGGAACAAGGCTTCGAACGAATCACAGTGAAGGATATCACGTCAAAAGCGGGGCTGAACCGGGGTACCTTTTATTTGCATTTTGCCGATAAATTCGATCTTCTGGAGCGAATCACCGAAGAGATGATGCAGGGGCTCCGAAAGATCGCCCAAACGTTCGATCCGCTGGACCTGGTCATGCACGAGTCCCGGGATACCCCCTTTCCGTTCACGGTCCGGCTGTTCGAATATTTCGGCGAGCATGCCCGCTTTTTCAGCGTTATGCTGGGGCCGAAGGGGGACCCGTCCTTTTCTGTGAAGTTCAAGGAGTTCATGCGGGTTCATTTGATGGACAAGTTCAACGAATTTCACCACAGCGAAGACCGCGTGCCGGTTCCGTGGGATTATTTGATGGCCTATTTAATCTCCGCGCATCTGGGCATCGTTCAATATTGGCTTGAACAAGGCCGCGATTATACGCCGTGGGACATGGCCTTAATGTTCACGCGCATGATCCAACTGAGCCCCATTCAATCTGCAGGCTTGAAAAAGTAGCCCGGCAAGGGATAGAAAAAAGACAGCCCGCTTCATACAGGCTGTCTCCTCGCCGTCTATTCTTTCGGATGAATCATTTCCTCCGGACGCACGATCGAAACGAATTGCTCCTCCGTCAAATAGCCGCTCCGGATCGCCGCTTCCTTAAGCGTTAATCCTTCCTTGTGCGCCGATTTGGCGATCGACGCCGCTTTCTCATAGCCGATATGCGGGTTCAGCGCCGTAACCAGCATCAGCGATTCGTCCAAGTACCGCTGAATGACCTCGCGATTCGGTTCGATGCCGACGGCGCAATGCTCGTTGAACGAATCCATCGCGTCCGCCAGCAGACGAACGGACTGCAAATAGTTGTGAATAATGACCGGCTTGAACACGTTCAATTCAAAATTTCCTTGGCTTGCGGCAAAGCCGATCACCGCATCGTTGCCCATCACCTGGCAGGCAACCATCGTCATCGCCTCGCTCTGAGTCGGGTTCACCTTGCCCGGCATAATCGAGCTGCCCGGCTCGTTCTCCGGGATGCGCAGCTCGCCGATGCCGCATCGCGGACCGCTTGCCAGCCACCGGACATCGTTGGCGATCTTCATCAGATCGGCTGCGAGCGCTTTGATCGCGCCATGGCTGTATACGATTTGATCATGGCTGGTCAGCCCGTGAAATTTGTTCTCGGCCGAGACGAAGGTTTCTCCCGTGTAGCAGGAAATTTCCTCGGCCACCGTCTCGCCGAATTTCGGATGGGCATTCAATCCCGTTCCGACGGCCGTGCCGCCGATCGCCAGCTCCCGCATCGGCTCCAAGCTTTCGCGAATCATCCGCTCCGTCTTCTCAAGCATCGCCCACCAACCGCTGATTTCCTGCCCGAGCGTCAGCGGCGTCGCATCCTGCAGATGCGTGCGTCCGATTTTGACGATATCCTCAAATGCCTTGGCTTTATTTCCGAGCGTTTCCTTGAGCCGCTGCAGGGCGGGAAGCAGCTGCTGCCGCACCGCCAGCACGCCGGCGATATGCATCGCAGTCGGGAACGTATCGTTCGAGCTTTGCGAGCGGTTCACGTCATCGTTCGGGTGAATCCGCAGCCCGCTTCCTTTCGCTTCGAGCAGCTGCGACGCCCTTCTCGCGATGACTTCGTTCGCGTTCATGTTGGACTGCGTGCCGCTGCCGGTCTGCCATACAACAAGCGGAAAATGATCGTCCCATTGTCCCCCGCTCACTTCATCGGCCGCTTGGGCGATCGCTTCCGCCTTTTCCGGCTCCAGCTTGCCCAGCTTCAGGTTAGCTGCTGCAGCCCCCTTCTTCAGCAGCGCGAACGCCCGGACGATTTCCAGCGGCATCCGCTCCGTGCCGATCTTGAAATTCTCCTTGCTCCGCTGGGTTTGAGCGCCCCATAATTTGTCCGCAGGCACTTGAATTTCGCCCATCGTGTCTTTTTCAGTTCGGAATTCCATCGTTAGCACCCTCCTTGATATAAGTACATCTTAAGATTACCCATCTTGGAAATAATTAAAAAGCCTTGAGCCCGGCGGATCAACAGGTCATTTCCGCCTATCGGGCTGCAGACGTGGAAAAGGATTGATTTTTGTGCGGCCTTTTGATTAAATCAACTTAACATACATAATAGTATACTATATTTCCAAAGAAAGGTCGAATCCATCCTATGAATCCACGATATGCCCCTTTGTTCGAACCGCTCGCCCTGCGGAGCGGCATCACGCTTGATAACCGGATCGTCGTCGCGCCGATGACTCACTATTCGTCCCGTTCAGACGGAACGTTGACAGACGAGGAGCTGCATTTTATAGCCCGGCGCTCCAGAGGCGCCGGCATGGTCGTTACGGCCTGCGCCTACATTGCCCCTGGAGGACAAGATGCTGCCGGGGAGCCCGCAGCCGACCGCGACGAAACGATACCGGAGCTGAGCCGCTGGGCCCAGGTCATTCAAGCGCAAGGAACGAAAGCCGTCCTCCAGCTTCATCATGGCGGGCGCAATGCGGACCCCGGACTCGTGCCGAACGGCGACGTCGTCGGCCCGAGCGCAATAAAGGATGAAGCCGGAGGCTTCGTCCTCCCCCGGGAGCTGGCGCCGCATGAGATCGAGGAGCTGATCCGGCAGTTCGGAGAAGCCGCGCGCCGCGCCATCATCGCCGGATTCGACGGAGTCGAGATCCATGGCGCTTTCGCTTTGCTGCTCCAGCAGTTTTATTCTCCGCACGGCAACCGCCGCCGCGACCGTTGGGGCGGGAGCGTCGAGAAGCGACTGACCTTTCCTCTTGCGGTTATCGACGAGGTAAAGAAAGCCGTCGCCAGCCACGCCGACCGTCCGTTTATCGTCGGATACCGCTTTACCCCCGAAGAAGCGACAACGCCGGGGCTTACGATGGCTGACGCGCTGCACTTGGCCGATGTGCTGGCGAAGCAAGAGCTTGATTACATTCACGTGCTGACGAACGATTACCGCTCCCGGCCGCGTCGCGAAGCTGACGTTACTCGCACCCGCCTTGAGCTGATCAAGGAAGCGGTCGGAAGCCGTGTGCCGGTCATCGGCGGCGGTTCGATCTACACGGCAGACGAAGCGCTGGAAGCGTATGAAACAGGTATCGATCTCCTTTCGCTCGCCCGCGGGCTGGTGATCGATCCCGACTGGATCGAGAAGGTCAAGCACGGACGCGAGGCGGACATCGAAACGACACTCCGGGCCGACGCGCAGCAGCGTCTTATCATCCCGGACCCGCTCTGGCGGATGATTTGGGGCGATCCGGGATGGTTCCCGGGGACTTCTTAAATAATTCCTTATTTGGTATATTTGGCCGATTCGATGCACAAACTAACCCCGCGTTTCTCTTAGCTAACGATTCGAATCGGAAGAGGTCTTTCTTATGTCAACGAAATGGGCTTGGTTTATGTTCGGCTCGTTTGTCGGATCGCTTGCGGCCGTCGTTCTTTCCGGCATGCTCGCTCTTTTGTGCTCAAGAAGCATGATCAAGTGGATCGTCGGCCGCTTTACGAAACGGTTAATGTCCAATCCCTACGAGTCCAACATCTGGGAAATCGTAACGGCAATGACCCGAATCAGTCCCATTACCGTCGTGGAAAACAGCATTCGCGCCGCTTCCGGCGCCGTGATTGAACGTCCGTTCGGAAGCCCGCGCAAATTTCTTCATTTCGAGGGACTCGTGTTCTCTCCCGCGCAATTGTCTACGCTTCCTACGGAACAGGACGTCGAGATCGATACGACAACCGTCATTGGGCCCAAAGCGCAGAAACCGCTGGTGCTGCGCATTCCCATACTCGCTGCCGGGATGGGCTATGGCGTAGGCTTAAGCGAAAAGGTCAAAATCGCCATCGCCAAAGGAACGGCCAAAGCCGGGACAAGCACAAATACCGGCGAAGGAGGATTTTTGCCGGAGGAACGGCAGAATGCCAAATACTTGATTATTCAATACAATTCGGGCCATTGGTCCAAATCGCCCGAAATTCTAAAGCAAGCCGACGCGATTGAAATCCGCTTCGGTCAAGGAGCGCTGGCGGGAACGGCAAGCGTCCTGCAAGCAGCCGATCTGGAAGGTAGAGCCAGCGAGATCATGCAGGTGCAGAACGAGGAAATCACTGTTATTCCGAGCCGCCATAAAGATATTTCCAGCCCGCAGGATCTCAAGCAAGTGGTTGAGCGGCTTCGTCAGCTGACCGGAGGGGTGCCGATTGGCGTAAAAATATGCGCCAGCGCCGTTCTGGAGCACGATCTGGAAATCGCCATTCAAGCCGGCGTCGACTTTATCAGCCTCGACGGGGGCCAAGCGGGGACGAAAGGCGGCGCGCCGATTCTGGAGGACGATTTCGGGCTGCCGACGATTTACGCCTTGTCGCGCGCGACCCGCTATCTTCGCCAACGGGGCGTCAAGGACTCGATCAGCCTTCTGACCGGAGGCGCGTATTCGCAGCCTGGCGAATGCCTTAAGGCCATCGCTTTGGGAGCCGACGGAGTGTATATGGGCACCTCTTTGCTATGGGCCATGACGCACGATCAAGTGATGAAAACCATACCTTGGGAGCCTCCGACACAGCTAGCCTACTACACCGGAATCATGCAGGAAAAGTTTAACGAAGAAGAAGCAGCGATCTATTTGGAAAATTTTCTACATTCTTTCACGGACGAAATGAAGCTGGCGATCAGCGCGCTCGGTAAACGTGCTCTGCGGGAAGTCAATTCCGACGATATGGTGGCACTCGATGCGTGGACCAGTCATGTGACCAAAGTAAAATTGGCCTACGAGCCGTGGGAGAAGCCGGAAACGAATCCGCATGGATGACGAACTGCTGAAGGGGAGGTCGCCGATGCCCGCTTTCCGATGGACAATGAAGCAGACTTGGGAGCATTTCCTATTCGCCCACTGGCCCGTTCCGGTCGAAGCGATCCGTTCCTTCGTCCCCGAGGCGCTGGATATCGACACTTGGGATGGGCAGGCATGGGTCGGCATTCTGCCCTTCCGTCTTGGCGGAATACGGTTGAAATATATGCCTTCCCTGCCCTGGATGCGCTCGTTTCCCGAGATTAACGTACGTACGTATATTCGTTCGGGAGGGGAAGCCGCCATCTTTTTTTTGTCCATGGACGCTTCCCACCCCCTACTTGTTCCTATCGCCAAGCAGTGGTACCGGCTTCCGTACTATCAAGCGAAGATGCGCTTCCACGCGGACGGCCGAAGTATTGCGGTTCAAAGCCGACGACGGTCCGCCTCGCTCTCGGAAGAAGCCTTTTGCGCCACGTACCGCCCTGTCTCCACCCCGTCCATCGCCCGGCAAGGAACGATCGAATATTGGCTTATGGAGCGTTATGTCTACTATTGCCGGTGCGGCCGCAGTGGCGGACTGTACCGGGGCGAGGTAGTTCACGCGCCATGGGAGCTGCAAACGGCCGAAGCGGAGTTCAGCTGCAGCACCTTGACGCGCGGATTCGGACTGGAGCTGGGGACCCCTGCCCTACTCCACTACTCCCGGGGAACCCGCGCCCTTATCGGACCGCACAGCAAAGTATAGAACCAGCCGTAGCAAGAGATTACGGCTTTATTTTTTTGCGGAGCGTCCCGGCCGCAACAAGCAGCAAGGGGATCAGCAGGCCCAGTTACAATCAGCAGGAACATCCCTCCAATAAACGGCACGTCATTTTATCGCTATGGCCCATCGTTTCACTCCCTTCACCTCATCAATCGACGGCTATGGAATTTTTTTCTTGCGTATGGCCCCGACGGCAAGCAGCAGCAGTGGATAGAACAGACCGACCGTCATCACCCAGAATGGCCACGTCCGTTCATCCCACTCCTGCTGATAAGCGGAATTATGATAAACGACCATAGACAATACCGCAGCCAGTACTCCAAGGGGAAGCGCAAGCGCACGTTCGTCGGACAGTTTCAACAGTTGGGCCAGTCCCTTCATCGAAGCGTAAAAGTAAATGATCGTTTCGAAAAAAAGCGTGATGATCCATATGGCGGCAACAATGACTTCAATGCGCGTAATAAATTCCGCGATGTTGATTCTTTTGGCGAGCGCGTAGCTGGGATAAAACAACCGGGCTGTCGTTTCGGCCCCCAACACCCCGATACAGGCCGCAGTAGCAAGAAGCAGCAGCATTCCTCCGATGAGGCTTCCCAGCACAAATGTCTTTGAGGCTTTGGTTCCCGTCCGAACGGAAGAGGGATAGATCGATAAAAAAAAGACAAGCGGAAAGCCTGCGAAACTGACATAGTCCAACGTCGTTTTCAGTATCGGCCTAACTCCCGCTTCCCAGACCGGTTGAAAATGTTCGAGTTGAATTTTGGGAGAAACGAAACCGATTAGAGCGGCAATCAGCACGGCAACGACCGGAAACAATATTTCCGCTGCGCGGGCCATTGTCTGAAGGCCGAGAAGAAGACCCATGACCAGAAGGGCGGAAAATATGATATTGATGATGTAGTCGGGGGTCGTGGTCATAATTTGCGTTGTAATGAAATGGCCCATGTAATACACCAGCGGGCAGACGCCTCCAATAAAAGCGGTCAAGATCCACATCAAGGACACGAGCGTGCCCACCCATTTTCCCAGTAACAGGCTATTGATTTCAACAAACGTCAGCTTGGGATAGCGATGAACGGTTTTCATGAGGATGAGTAAGATGAGGCAGTTGCATCCCATTCCCGTAATAATGGGAATCCATGCCCCTTGTTTCATGCTAACCGCAGCATTCGAAGGAATAGCCAGAAGCGAGCTCCCAATTGTAAAAAGAATTACCATAAGCAGAAATTGCCTTACCGTTATATTGTTATCGCCGTTCACCGTCTCACCCCCCAAACCGGCCGACGTCACGAATTGTTTTTTCTGTGCATCGTCCCTTTTTTTCGTATTATTCCAATGGCAAGCAGCAGTAAGGGAATAATTAAGCCTGAAGTTCCCACATACAGCGGCCATATTTTCTCATCCCACAATTGCCGGTAAGCGGCGCTAGGATAAAATATGCGCGAGAAGACGATGGACAGAAGTCCCAAAGGCAGCACAAGCGCGCGATTGTCCCGCAGCTTTAACAATTGAGTCATGCCCTTCATGCCCGCAAAAAAATAAATCATCAGCTTAAAGTATAGTGAGAGGAACCAAAGCGTCGCCATAAGCACTTCGATGCGCGTAATAAAATTGGCGATATTGATTTTTTTGGCCAGCGTATAGCTGGGGTAAGCCTGTCTGAAGGTGCCCTCCGCCCCAAGCACGGCAACGCATGCCGTCGTAATGGCCAGCAAAAACAATCCGCCGACCAGAGTTCCGGCCAACATAGCTTTGGAAGCCTGCCTAGTCTCTTTTACGCTGGTCGGATTAATCATTAAAAAGAAAACCACCGGAAACGTGGAGTAGCTCAAATACGAAATGCAGGACTTGATCAGCGGCTTGACTCCGGCAGTAAAAGCAGGCTGTAAATGCTCCAGCTTCATGTTGGGCGATACGGCCAAGATCATCACGATGAATAACGCGGTAACCACCGGAAACAACACCTCCGCCGCGCGAGCTACCGTTCCCAGCCCAAGATACTGGCCCCAAACGGCCACGACTCCAAAAAGAATATTCGCTGCGATGACCGGTGTGGCGGGCATAATCTGCCGCGTCACGAAGGTTCCGGCGAAATCGATCAACGATACGCCTCCGACCGCAAACGTATTCACAATCAAAAACAGCGAAACGATGGCACCAAGCCACTTGCCAAGAAGCTTCTCGCTAATTTCCACCAGAGTCAGACCAGGATACAGGCCAGCCACGGCATTGTACAAGACGACGAGCAAAAGGCTTAGCCCTATTCCGGCAAGGATCGAAATCCAAGCATCCTGTTTGGCAGCCGCTGCGGCTCCTGCGGGAACGAACAGGACAGAGCTGCCGATCGTAAACAAAACGACAAGCAGCATAAGCTGCCTGGAGGTGATCTGGTTATCCACGTACAATCACCACGCTATTCCGACGGTTTTAATATTTCGAATACATAATCGCTCACCGGTTTGTATAGATATGCAATCCAATCCAACGGGTTCGGGATATTCAACCGCAGGCTTTTGGCGATGCTTAAACCGAGACCGAGTGCCAGCAAGAGCGAAAAGACCCATAGTTCCTTCTTCCTTTTTGTCCGCACAAGCGACGGCACTTCCAACCAAACGATCGCCGCGCCCACAGCGAGAATTCCGGCAATGGCCACCATGACTTATTGCTCCTCTTTCTTTTTCATATCATTGATGAAGGAATTGGTCTGCGTGCCGGTCCGCCTGATTTTGACATCGATGGAAAGCTCTACAGGCAAATTCACGAATTCCTGCTGCCAGTTTTTCTTAAGCTGTTTCCAGGCTTTCGGATTCGAACGGTGAATCGCGTTCCCAAAACCGAAAATGTCCGATCCGAACGTTTTCTGAGCTTTGTTGATCACATGCTGCAGAGAAGCCGTCAGCTTTTTTTTCAATTCTTTTTCCAAACCGTACAACGTTTCCGGCTTATTCAGATCGATGAGGCATTTGACCTCCGTGACGTCCGCTTCCATAAAAAGCTTCACTTTCGCTTCTGGCTTTCCGTTCGTGACCTTCCCCTTAATTTTGCTATTAACGCGGTTCACGACAAGATCCAAGGTACCTTTTTTCGGACAAGCCAAGCTTTCCACCGTGCTCTTTACTTTGCCGATGATGTAGTTGTAATCCCGGCTCTCGGTTTCATTCAGCCAGCCCACGAGCTTATCGTCTTTAAAAACCCCGATCGACGAAAACTTGAAATGGGTATAATCGTTGTTCCTCAAAGCATTGCTCATTTTCTCTCCCGTTTTCTTGCTTCCGATCGCTTCCACCCCTGTCAGTACTGCCATTTTCCCCGGGCTGATCAAGTCGGACAACAGATCGTCCAAGTACACGTTGGCCGTTTCTCCGGTGACTTTCTTGTTCCAATCCATCGATTTAAAAAGCTTGATCGCCTGCGATTTTTCCGTATGTGTGACGACACTTAGGATTTTTTCGGCTTGCTCTCCCTTTGCTATCAGAATATAAAAATCGGCGCGAAGCTCATTATCTCTAGAAAAAAAATCGAGTATGTCTTTAATTCCTTCCCGCGCTACTTGTTCACTGATGACCAAAACCCGCAAATGGGACAAGTAAAAATATCTCGGAGACGACCGGACCATCTGTCGAATGGCCTCCACCATGGAAGGCGCTGACGCACGAAACATGGCGGTGGGAGTGCCAGGACTCCCGCCACGCTTTGAAACCATAGCTTCGGGAACGACGACTTGCGCGGACAGCTTGTATTGGTCGCCGCTTTTATCGATCCCTATGCCTCCGACAATGGATAAGTCGTTCAGCTCTCTGCGGCTCCAACAACCGGCAAGCAGTGCTCCCATCAGCAGGAAGCACAGGGATAGTAGAACCATTCGCCGCACGGCCGTCCCCCCCTTTACCCTTGATTTTGTTCTCCTCCGTCCTGCCGCGCCGAGTCAGATGCAGTGCCTTTCGGGGCGCGCCGCAGGTTACCGGGATGCAGTGCTTCAGGCCGAGTATACATCTGCCACCATGGGACCCGAACAATCGCGTCCTTTTGATCGGCCAGCTTGAACGGCGCCATAGGCGACATGTATGGAACCCCGAACGAGCTCAAATGGCACATGTGCAGGACAAGGGCTATGAGTCCGACGATGATCCCGAATATTCCGAAGGACGCCCCTAACCCCATATATACAAAGCGAAGCAACCGAACGGAAATCCCCATATCAAAGCTTGGGAAGATGAACCCCGATATGGCCGTAATCGATACGATGATGACCATCGCAGGCGAGACCAATCCCGCATCTACTGCAGCCGATCCCAGTACAAGTGCGCCGACGATCGATATCGACGTTCCGACGGCTCTGGGCATCCGTATCCCCGCCTCCCGCAATAGCTCAAACGTGACTTCCATCATTAGGGCCTCGATGAAGGCCGGGAACGGAATACCCTCACGCTGAGCGGCAAGGCTGACCAGCAGGGAAGTCGGAATCATCTCCTGATGAAAGGTTGTGATCGCAATATAAAGCGAGGGCGCAAGCAGCGATATCACCAACGCGACATACCTGAGCAGGCGGATAAGTCCATAGTCGGCCCGATGATAGTAGTCCTCGGCAGACTGCATGAACTGGGCGAATACCGCCGGTACGATTAACACATACGGCGTGCCGTCGATCAAGATGGCGACACGTCCCTCAAGCAGCGCAGCAGCTACCGAATCCGGACGCTCGGAATTCGTTACGGTCGGAAAAACAGAATATTTACTATCCTGGATAAACTCCTCGATATAATTGCTTTCCAAAATGCCGTCGATATTAATTTGTCCGAGTCGGTCGCGAACTTGACGGAGGATATCGGCGTCGGCGATGCCTTCGATGAACATGATGCTGACATCCGTCTGCGTCACACGTCCGATTTGTCTCGTTTCCACCCTCATGTTCGGACTTTTGATTTTTCTCCGGATCAGGGCGATATTGGTTTGAAGCGCTTCGGTAAAGCCCTCCTGCGGTCCGCGGACAGTGGTCTGGGATGTGGGTTCCGTAACGTTCCGTCGCTGGCCTCCACTTGTGTCGACCGATAGCGCTTGGTTGCAGCCTTCGATCAATAGAACGGTATGCCCTACAAGCACGGCTGATTTGACGGCTTGGAAATGGCGGGTGAGCTTGATATCACCGACAGCAAACGGAAAATGCCTTAAAATCCACTCCATATTCCCTGCATTCTTGCGAGGGTCCCCCCACTCGCTTTTCTCCGAATGCGTATAAAAGGTTTCCATTAATCGGAAAACGGATTGTTCTTCCGTAAGGCCTGCAATGAAGACGAAGGCGCACGGAATTTCGTTATCCGGTCCTATCATCATTTCCCTTACGATCAGATCGGAGCTGTTCCCGAGCTGCTGCCGCAGCTCTTGAAGATCGGCCTGCAGGAGGCCGCTGAGCGGCGCGTTGTCGTTGGACTTGGCTTTGCTGCCCTCCTGCTGTCCGGTTAGCTGCGAGGCCGGCAAACGATTCATGCCGCTTTTGTTTTTGCGAAAGAAAAATTGCACGGTTCCTCGACCTCAAATCTTATGTGTTGCCATTATTATTCATCCTCCATAGTCGCTTTATTCCATAAGATGCATACGGACGGCAAAACGAACAAAATATAGTAACGATTTACACGGGAAGGGGGAACAATCGTGCATTTTTCTTCATTGACCGCTCGTCAGTTTATGATTTTGGCGGCATTATTCGTTATTGGCGACACGATTTTGTACGTTCCCTCCAATGTCGCTTTTGTCGCCGGTCGGGACGCCTGGATTTCCGGCTTGATTGCGGCTTGCGCCGGTCTTTTGCTGGTGTCGCTGTATGGAAAATTAGGGAAGGAATACCCTTGTATACTGCTGATCGATATTTGCGAAAGCGCGTTCGGACGCTTCCTCGGGAAGGCGGTCGGCCTGTGGGTGATTCTGTTTTTCTTTATCGATTCCGGGGTACTTCTTTGGCAAATCGGCGATTTTATGTCCACCCACATCCTGGTGGACACACCGATCCAAGCCAGCCTGATCCTGTTTATCGCGATTATTGTTATGGGGGTACGTTTGGGGGCGGAGATTCTCGGAAGGGCCTCTGAAATTATTTTCGGGTGGAGCGCGGTGCTTTTCGTTCTGTTCATGGTGATGCTATCTCCCGATTTGGAAGGCCGTCACATTCAGCCGTTAGCGGAAAACGGACTCGGTCCGATCGTTCGCGGTTCTCTTTTATTAATCGGATACTATTTGGAGTCCATCGTCCTGATTTCCCTTTTTCCATATTTCAAACATACGGGGAACCTATCCAATGTTTTACGGAAGGGGATGCTGATCGGCTCGTCCGTTTTAGCCTTGACGATCCTGATTTGTATTTTAGTGCTCGGAAAAGACATTACCGTCATGAATATATTTCCCACCTACATCTTGGCGCAGAAAATCAGCATCGGCGGCATTCTGGAACGAATCGAAGTCGTTATTGCCTCCATCTGGATCTTTACCCTTTACTTCAAATTGTCCCTTTGTTTTCACGCAGCGATCCGGGAAACGGCACAGTTGTTCAAAGTAAAAGATTACAAAATATTATCGTTCCCCTCGGCCATTCTGGTCGTTGCGGCTTCTCTGATCCTTGTACCGAATGCCTCTTATTTCAATGCGCTCATTATCCAAACCTGGTGGCCTTATACACTAACTCAGGGGCTTCTTCTGCCGCTGCTGCTGCTCGGCATCCCTAAAGTCAAGTCGCTTGTTTCCACAAGCAAGAGATAACGGACGCAACGGGTGCCGATTCTGGCTGTCTTGCTCATGCGCCTGCCTGAACATGAATACAATGGGAGAAAACGGAAAAGCGGCAGAGGAGGTCATACGGATGACCACAACGCTTACGGGACGCGTTGTCCGCCCGGGAGATCCTGGTTATGAGGACGCACGGATGAATACCAATGCCCGGTTCTCGAAATATCCGGCGGCCATCGTCTTTTGTGGGCATGTCGAGGATGTCGCGAATGCGGTCCGCTGGGCAAGGAAGAACGGCTATCCGCTCCGCGTGCGCAGCGGCCGGCACTGCTACGAGGATTTCACGCTCGCAGACGGCGGAATCGTCATCGATGTCAGTCCGATGAACGGCGTGCGGCTCGATCCGGAGAAGCGGAGCGCCGTGGTCCAAACCGGCATCCGTCAGCTCCCGCTTTATGAGACGCTGTGGCAAGAGGGCGTCACCGTTCCGGGCGGCACATGCCCGACTGTTGGGATCGCAGGGCTGACGCTTGGCGGCGGATACGGCTTTCTCTCCCGGATGCTCGGATTGACCTGCGACCAACTGTTGGAGGTTGAAACGGTGCTTGCGAACGGCCAAGTGATCCGCGCCAACGACCGCAAGCATGCGGATTTGCTCTGGGCCTCCCGCGGCGGAGGTGGCGGGAATTTCGGCATCGCCACTTCGTTTACGTTTCGGGTATACCCGGTATCGAACGTTGCCATCTACCGGATCGCCTGGCCTTGGCGGGATCTGCCGCTGCTGCTGAACGCATGGCAGCATTGGGCGCCGTCGGTCGACGAACGGCTAACCCCTTCTCTTGTCCTGTCGGCCAGCTCGAATGACTATTGCTATTCCTCCGGTCAATATGTCGGACCGGAGCGGCGGCTCCGCGAGCTGCTCGCTCCGCTGCTGTCGGTTGGAACGCCCTTGGAAACGGAAATCATGACCGTCCCTTATCTTGAGGCGATGTATCGTTTCGGCGGTTTGAAAAAGGAGCATGCGCAGTGGCAGATGACTCCTGAGCACCGGCACCGGTTCAAAAACAGCGGCGCCTTCGTGTACCGTCCCCTGCCGCCTCAGGCGATATCGACGATTGCCTCTTTCCTTCATGCGGCCCCGAGTCCGCTCTGCATGATCGTGTTCGAGAGCCTGGGGGGCCATCTGGGACGGATTCCCCCTCCTGCAACCGCATTCGTACATCGCCGGGCAAGCTTTCATATGCAGTATATTACCCAATGGGACGATCCGGCGGCGGACGAAGCGCACCTCCGCTGGGCCGAAGGCATTCGGAAGACACTTTTGCCTTATACGTTCGGCCAGTACGTCAATTACCCGAACGTCTTCGACCCCAACTGGGCTCAAGCGTATTATGGCTCCAATCTTAACACGCTGCGCCGAATCAAGCGGAAATACGACCCGGATAACGTGTTCCGTTTTGCTCAAAGCATTCCGCCGTTGTAAAACGCTTGCAACGCCAACCTCTGTTGTGCTATAGTATTACTCCTGTCCATTTTTGGGAATTCATAACACGAACGGAGGTACGGACCCATGGAATCCGGTCTGCAAAGCGCTTACTTGGAGGAAAAAGAACGGCTGGAGCAAACCATACAAGAAATGGAAAGGCATCTAGAGGCACTTCAGGCTATACCGCCCTATACGGGACACGACATGACGGAGCAGGTGCTGGAGTCGATCCGCGAAAACAAGCGGCGCAGCTTGGCGCTCGCGCTGCCCGAGCCCTACTTCGGCAGACTGGATTTTCACGAAACGGGAAAGCCCGGTCCGGCCCCGCTCTATATAGGCAAGTCCGGCGTGGAAAAGGCGGACTCTCCCGAGTTGATGGTGATCGATTGGCGCGCTCCGGTAGCGAGCCTTTTTTATTCGTTCACGGGAGGCACCGAAGCGGCCAGCTACGATTCGCCCGACGGTGTCGTACAAGGGCTCGTCTACTTGAAGCGCAACCTCGTGATCCGCAAGCAAATTTTACAGCGCGTGGTCGATACGTTTGACCGCGAATCGGACGCGATGGCGGTCACGGACGAGTTCCTGCTGTACCGGCTCGGCGAGAACAAGGACAACAAGCTGCGCGATATCGTCTCGACGATCCAGGCGGAGCAGGATGCGATCATCCGGGCCGGCAAAAACCATGCGCTCGTTATTCAAGGCGTCGCCGGAAGCGGGAAAACGACCGTGGCCCTGCACCGGCTCGCTTACCTGCTCTATCAATACCGGGATCAAGTCAAAGCGGAAAAAATGATCATTTTCGCCCCTTCCCGCATGTTTCTCGATTATATTTCCGGCGTTCTGCCGGAGCTTGGCGTCGGGCATATCCAGCAGACTACCTTCGCCGACTGGGCGCTGGAGCTGCTGGACCACGAGGTCAAGCTGGCCGATCCGGCACAGGCGCTGCGGCATTGGTTCGCCGTCGGCGCAGCGCGTCCGGTCATAGACGATACGGCGCCCGGCCGGTTTAAGGGCTCGATCCGCTTCATGCAGTGGCTGGACGGGCTCTTGAACGCATACGAGCAGCAGGCGGTGCCGCAGACGGATTTTGTTCCGTGGGACGGCGCCAAGCTCCCCTACCGCACCATCCGCGACTGGTACACGGTGGAATACAAGCACGAGCCGCTCATGAAGCGCCGCGAGCGGGTGCTGGCCCGGATCAAGCGTTGGCTGGAGATGGAGCTGGATAAAGTATGGGAGGTCCATCTGAAGAAGGACTACAAGAAGCGCGGCTTCGCCCGTCTTCGCGATTACGGCAAGCAATGGCCGGCCTATTCGCCGTTCGGCTTCTATAAGGAGCTGTTCCGCACGGCGGAGTCCGGCGCCCTGCCTTTCGTATCAGAGGCGGATGCACAATTCATTCCCGAGGACCTGCGGCAATCCACGCTTACAGCGGCCAAGAAGAAGCTGGTGCAGCCGGAGGATCTCGCCCCCCTGCTCTATATTCGCCAGCGCTTCGAAGGTATTCATGGCGATCTGCGCTTCGATCATACCGTCATCGACGAAGCGCAGGATTTCTCGCCATTCCAGGTGGCGCTGCTGGCGCTGCATACGAAGAACGGTTCGTTCTCGATTCTCGGCGATTTGTCGCAAGGCATCCACGCCTACCAAGGCGTTCAGGATTGGCAGGAGCTGCTGGCGCTGTTCCCGGAAGAGAACCGCGCCTACTATACGCTCAACCGCAGCTACCGCTCGACAATGGAAATCATCTACTTCGCGAACGAAGTGCTAAAGCGCGGGCTTGCCGAGCCGCCAACGCTGGCCGTGCCGGTATTCCGCAGCGGCGAGCCGGTCGAGCTCGCGCACGCGGACGGCCCGGCGCTGGCGCGGCGTCTCGCCGGAGCCGTGCAGGAACACCGGCAGCGCGAGGGCACAGGCACGCTGGCCGTCCTCGCCCGCACGGAGGAGCGGTGCCGCGAGCTGCACGCGCAGCTACTCGCCGCCGGATGCGACGGCGTGAACCTGATCGTCCCGGGCCAGCAGCAGTACGAGGGCGGCGTCTCCGTCGTTCCGGTATACATGGCCAAAGGGCTCGAGTTCGATTCCGTCCTGCTCGTGGACGTCGATCCGGTCCATTACGCGCAGACGCCGCAGGACGCGAAGCTGCTTTATGTCGGCTGCACCCGGGCTCTGCACGAGCTGAAGCTGTTTTATGCGGGCGAGCCATCCCCGCTGATCGCCGGCGTCCAAGGCGACTTTGTGAAGGCCGGGCTGTAATCGCGGGGGCGGCAAACTGCTTTTGATCATAGCTAAGGGAACTCAATGAAGGCCAGGTGCTCTGTCTGGTCTTCATTGTCCTGTTCTTGTCCGAGAGCCGTCACACTAGAGGTCGATCCATTGTCGAGGTTCGTCGTTTCCATGATTACCTGTTCACAAAATGGATCGTTTGTTTCTTCGATCAATTGTTCACAAAATGGATCGTTTGTTTCTTCGATCAATTGTTCATTGGCCAAATGCATGGCATATTGAATCGGCCGCCTGATGGACTTTCGGTAAGTGGCCAATTCTTTCGCCTTGATGAAGGCCTTGTGCCCTGGTTTAGGATTGGCCTCAATCAGCCATACTTTTCCCTTTACATCAATTCCCACATCCAATCCAAACTCGACCATTGAGCCAAACCGTTCTTCCACAACTTCCATCAACCGATGAGCAAGCTCCTCGGATTCCAGCTCAATTTCTCTCGCCTTATCCAATCCGAAACGGGATTTAATGAAAGTCTGAAATGCCAGCACTTTTCCATCCCCGTACACTAAATTCGTAGTAGGGCTATTCTTAGCGCCTACGCGCAAAACTTTCCCGGTCACTTCCCAGTTTCCAAGTTCGTTCTTTTGAATTAGCAATCGGGCATCCACCTGTCGATAGGGGATAAGCTGCAAATCCAGTCCTTGCTGGACCATAAACGATCCGGATCGTATTTTTTCAGTTTGCACCCAACGATTAGTCCAACGAATGACCCTCTGTTTGGTCATGACCGGCGTTACCACGATACGGCCTGACCTTTTTCGTCCTTGAAGCCGGTAGCCGCCGCCAGTTTTCTTGATTTTAAGAACGCTATGCCCGCCGGTCCCATTCCCCGGCTTCACATAGACTAAGTCATGCTTCTCAATCATCTGTTCTAACGCTTGTGGCGAATAAAGAAACGTTTTGGGGATCCAGCGTTTTAACTTGTCGGATTCGGTAAACAGCTTCATCGCTTTCCATTTGTACGTAAATTTATGATTGGCATAAACGAACAAATCCTTGCGGCGGCGCATATCGCGAAACGGTTTGTACAGCTTTCGGCAGAAATCGATTACGACATCCGGCCACGGGCAAGTCGCTCCCGCCCATCTCCCCTCGGATATCGGGGTAAAGCCGCGAATTGTCCTGTTTTCTTCGTTTACGTCTTTGTGAGAAAATACGTATACGCTAGCTCCTAGCATCCTCCCTTCCGTTACAAGGTCGCTCAAAAACTTGGAGTTCTGAAATAGATTGCCTTGCCGATGAGCAAGAATGCCTACAGTCAACTTTTTCATACAGGCCTCCGTCTAGTTGTTATGATGCAATATATACGCACAGTCTGCATTGCGTAACGGTACGTGCCTATATGCTTGAACACCTAAACGGATAATTCGCATCGAACGCCCAAAATTTGAAATGTCCATCCAATAATATCAATCTAAGGGAGATCATCATTTGGTTCGCATTCTTGATATGGCCGCAGTGGAGCCTTGTCGAACCTTCAATTTGTCCAGATCTTTTACCATCCTTCGATCGCCTAGAAAAGTGCGCCTGGCTGCCATCCACATAAGAATTCCTGTAGATTCCCGTCCAAACCGGGTTGAACTGGTAGCAACGGTCGGTGTCCGGGGGATTACCAATATCGCTCAAATCCTGTTTAGTTGGTCCGATTTCTTTCAGCGGATTCGCCGTCAAAACAAGATCGTAAATACAGTGACTCTGGTTCGGGAACTGCGTACTTGAAGAGGCAGCCGCTTTCAGGCTTAGAGGAACTGATGTTCGCTATATACTTCATTTTGCCGATTTTTCGTGCAGTAGAGGAACTCAAGTAAGCTATCAATCGTGTTTTACAACAAAGAAACATTTTTCGACACGAATAAAGCATATATCTTCCGCTATAAATCGGATAACCCTTCGGACCGGCTCTGGATTTCTGCATAGCCCTCGATTTTCCATAGATCATGACACGCAAAAAAAGCCGCATTCAGCGGCTTTTAAGCTTACAAATACGACGGCGGCGGCTATTCGAGCAGCTCCCGCAGCTCCGGCACGACATTCGGCGGATGTCCGCCGGTCAGTGCGGCGACAAGATTGCGCGCGGCGAGCATCGCCATATCGAGCCTAGTCTTGGCTGTGGCCGAGCCGATATGCGGTAGCGTGACCACGTTCGGCATGTGCAGCAGCGGATTGTCCAGGCTCGGCGGCTCCGGATCGAATACGTCAAGTCCCGCTCCCCGGATGAGTCCGGTTTGCAGGGCTTGAATCAGCGCCGGCTCGTCCACCGTCTTCCCGCGGGAAGCGTTGATGAAGAACGCCGTCGGCTTCATCATTTCGAAGTGCTCCAGACGGATCATGCGCTCCGTCTCCGGTGTGAGCGGCGTCATCATCACGACGAAGTCCGACTCCCGCAGCAGCTCGTCCAAGCCGCAGTAGCGGGCGCCGAACCGTTCTTCCGTCTCCGGCTTCCGGCTGCGGTTATGATAAAGCAGGCTCATGCCGAAGCCATCCACCGCTCGCTTGGCTATCGCTTCGCCGATCCGGCCCATCCCGATGATGCCGAGCGTCTGATGGTGCACGTCCATGCCGAAGAAATATTCGTCGGTCAGCCCTTTGCCCCGCTGCCAGCGGCCCTGCTTCACGAACGAATCCAGCTCGGGGATACGCCTCGCCGCGGACAGCATAAGCGACAGCACGAGGTCCGCGACCGTCTCGTCCAGCACGTGCGGCGTATTCGTTCCGATGACGCGGCGGGCTTTCATCGCTTCCAGATCGAAGTGATTGTACCCGACCGAAATGCTGCTGACCGCCCGCAGCTTGTGGGCATGGTCCAGCAGCTCCCGGTTGATCGGACCTCCGGTCGTCAGCAGCCCTTCCACGTCGTGTAGCTCTGCGAGAAGCCCTTGTCTGGATGCGGCGCCTTGGCCGTTCCACATCCGGCACTCGCAATGCTGCTCCAGATAGGCGAGCGCCGGTTCAGGGATCGCTTTGGAAATGTAAATTTTCGGTTTGCTCATCGAATCGGCTCCTCTCCGAACTTATGCCTGTGCTGTCGCTTGTCTCGATTGCTCCTGTGGCGAAAGCACTTCGTTCAAGCTGCCCGAACGGTACCCTTTCAAGTCCATCGTCACATAGGTGTAGCCGATCTCCTTCAGCTTCACGTGAACCGTCTCGGCGACGGCCAGCACGTCAGCCAGCTCCGATGCGGGCACCTCGATCCGCGCAAGCGTATCGTGCTGGCGCACGCGCACTTGACGAAATCCGAGCTGAATCAGGAAGTCCTCCGCCCGATCGATCATGGACAGCTTCTCCGCCGTGATCGCTTCCCCGTACGGAATACGCGAAGACAGACAGGCGAACGACGGCTTATCCCACGTCGCGAGCCCGAATTTGCGGGACAGATGGCGGATTTCCGACTTCTTCAGGCCCGCTTCCAGCAGCGGTGCCCGGACGCCCTGCTCATGAGCGGCCTGCAGCCCGGGACGATGTTCCCCGAGATCGTCGGCGATGGCGCCGAACACGACATGCTCATAGCCGCGCGCGTGGGCGATCGGAATCAAATGATCGAACAGCGAGTTTTTGCAAAAATAGCACCGGTTCGTCGGATTTTCCGCATACCCGGGAATATCCAGCTCGCTGGTGTGAATAACCTCATGCGGTGCGCCCAAGCTCCCGGCAAGCGCGATCGCTTCTAGCTTCTCCCGTTCGGGATACGTCTCCGAATCGGCCGTAATGGCAAGCACCCGGTCCTTGCCCATAAATTCAAGCGCCGCCTTGAGCAGAAAAGCGCTGTCCACCCCGCCGGAGAACGCGACGACGACTTTGTTCATCGACTGCAAAATTTCCCCGAGCTTGGCGTATTTTTGATCTATAACTTGCTCTATGGTTGCCATAGGTCCAGCCTCCCTTTTGCGCAAGCCGCGGCGTCAGTCGATCTGGTTGCACACGTTTGCAATCTACGAATATACCGCTTCATACCTGTTTATTATAGACCGTTTTTCCTTTCGGAAAAAGGTGTATTTTTTCGAAGGCTCGGCTTCTCCCCCCCCCATGAACGGCAAAAACAGCCTGTCCCGGTGCGGAACAGACTGCTCGCCTCGCCATTTTATTCGCCTAACAGCTTTTGAATGTCTTCTTCGATGGCCGCAGGTTCCGTGCGCGCAGAGTACTGCTTGACGACCTCGCCTTGGCGGTTGACCAGAAACTTCACGAAATTCCATTCGATATCCCCGGTCCGGTAAGGCTCGGGCACGTGCGAGACCAAGTATTGATAAAGCGGATGCGCGTGCTCTCCCTTGACATCGATTTTGGCAAACAGCGGGAACGTCACGTTATAGCGCGTTTCACAGAACTGTGCGATCTCGGCCTCCGTCCCGGGCTCCTGGCCGGCAAACTGGTTGCACGGAAAGCCGAGCACGACCAGACCTTGATCCTTATAGGTTTCGTACAGCTTCTGAAGTCCTTCGTAATGCGGCGTCAGGCCGCAGGCGCTCGCCGTATTGACGATCAGCAGCACGCTGCCCCGGTAGTCCGACAGCGGCTTGTCCGCCCCTTGAATCGTTGTGGCCGAAAAATCGTAAACCGACATGTCCCATCTCTCCTTTTTTTCCATAAATGCCCTTGATCTTTATTGTAGCATGAAGCGGTTTGGAATGAAAAATCGATCCGAATCATTAGTGAAAAGAGCCGCGGTCTGCTACAATATGAAAATGGATGCCGCGGAAAACATAACGATCGAGGGAGGAAGCGTCTCCGTCCAATTTTCATACAAGTCTGACGGCTTCCGCGTCCGGACGGGATGCGACGATGGATATGAACGAGCTGGAATCGATACGCCATAAACTGGAGCAAGCGATCGGGCATTTGGAAGCCCGCTTTCTCGAACGCGAAGAATTGATCCGGGTGCTGCTGCTCGGTCTGATGGCCGGCGAGAACGCCCTGCTGATCGGCCCGCCCGGCACCGCCAAATCGCAGCTTGCCCGCGCCCTCTCCCAATTGTTCGGAAGCGGTCGCTGGTTCGACTATTTGCTGACGCGCTTCACGACGCCGGACGAGATGTTCGGACCGGTATCGCTGCAGCGGCTCAAAGCCGATCAATACGTCCGTCAGACGGACGGCTATTTGCCTGTGGCGGATTTTGCTTTCCTCGACGAAATCTTCAAGGCGAACAGCGCGATCTTGAACGCGCTTCTGTCCATCCTGAACGAACGGGTGTTTTTCAACGGACAGGAGAAGCAAGACGTGCCGCTGCTGTTTCTGATCGCCGCCTCCAACGAGCTGCCCGAGGAAAACGAACAGCTCGCCGCACTGTACGACCGCTTCCTGATCCGTTACGAGGTCGGGTACTTGAAACAAATGTCGAGCTACGAGAAAATGTTCCAGCTTCCGGGCGAGCCGCTCCCTGCCCTGCTCTCGCTGCGGGATACCGAGACCGTGCGGCGGGAAAGCGAGGGTGTCGTCATCCCCGAAACGCTGATCTATATGCTGTATCAGCTCAAAACCGAGCTGGAAGCGAAGGAATTCGCCTTGTCCGACCGCCGCTGGCGCAAAATCGGACAGCTGTGGAAAACGTCAGCCGCGCTGAACGGCCGCCGCGAGGTCAACGTGTGGGATACCGTGTACACCCCGCATATGCTGTGGGATCTGCCGGAGGATTACGGCACGCTGAAGGAAATATTTCAGAAGGTATTTCAGGAGGGGCTTAAACAAGAGACGGAAAAAGAGCTCCCTCTCCGCCGCTACGACCGGATCGCCAAGCATTGGCTCGAAGAAGAAGACGCGCTTCATGCGTTTCAGTTCAAAAAAGAAGTCGGCGGCCGACTGAGCAAGGAAGAACAGGACAAGGCGAGAGCCAATCTGGAGGAATGCCGGCTGGAGCTGGAGGATAAGGCGCGGGAGCTGCAAAGCAAGCTGGTCCAGTGGCTGCAGCGGGAAAAGGACTTGCCCGGTTACATCCGCAACCGCAATTTCCTGCTGCTGCAAACGGCGGAGTATGCGGTGAAGTATACGCACCTGCGTATCCAGGGCGAACGCATTTTGCAATCGATGCAAGGGCTGTACCGGACGCTGTTCGACCGCGAAATTCCGGGCGTTCAATACGACTACACACTCTAGAAGCCCGATGAATGAACATGCCGCAGCGCAGGCGGAGCATTCACCGGACTTCCTCGGCAGCGAGGTGATTCGGCATGATCATCCGGTCGGCAAAAATCGACCGCTACGTATTTGACGGGTACGTCCACTCCTCCCGCACCGCGCAGGAGTGGATTCGCGATGCCAAGGCGCAAACGCCGTGGTTTTCGGTGGAGCTGTTTGCCGATTTTTTCATGTGCTTCTATTTGGCCCGCCCCGAACTTGATCGCAGCCGAGAGGCGGCGCCGTTCCATCGCTGGCTTGTGGCGGAGCTGCAGAAGCAGTTCTTTTACCGCGCGATCCATCCAAGGACGACAGGCGAGGTCAACGCCTCATTCAAAACGGCGCTGAAGGCGCTCATGTGGCTGACGCAAACGTTCGAGGACGAAGTGAAGCGGCGCAAGCAGGAGGAGCAGCAGCTTCGGACGATCGGCTTAAACGAGAGCCGTCAAGGGCAAGGCGAGGACCAACCGCAAGTGCAAGAGCGCTTGAACGAAAAGCAGATCGAGCAGCTGCGGCTCGTCGGCTACACGCT
Source organism: Paenibacillus tyrphae (assembly GCF_000722545.1). Classification (GTDB taxonomy): domain Bacteria; phylum Bacillota; class Bacilli; order Paenibacillales; family NBRC-103111; genus Paenibacillus_G; species Paenibacillus_G tyrfis. The sequence goes on along the minus strand of NZ_JNVM01000016.1, from coordinate 156,193 downwards.
GCAGCGCGGCAAGCGTAACGTCGAAGAAAAGCAGGCAGCGCTGGACAGCCGGCCGCTTGTGGAAGCGGAGATCGGCGCGCTGAAGGAACGCATCCGTTCGCTGCAGGAGGAGATGCGGACCGACTTCGTCCGGCGGGACAAACTTCGGCAGAAGCTCCAAAAGGCCGAAGCCGAGCTCGGCGAGCGCGAGAAGCGGATCGAGCGGCTGGAGCGCCGCGACCGGGAGACACTGCGGGAGCTGGAAGCCCAGCTCGGCGGCTGGCTCAACCGGGCGCTGCAGGAATCGCTCGGCCGCGAAGACAGCGAAAGCCTGAACCTGTTCGAGCTGCTGCAGGCGAGCCAACAGATCGCCAACCGGCGCTGGGGCAGCGATCTCGGACGGCTGCACCGGCAGCAGTTCGCCAATTACCTGCAATGGGTCGAGAAGCTGAAGCGCCACCCCGAGCTCATCACCTTCTTGCAGGAAATCGGCCGGAACGTACAGCATCTGAAGGCGCAGCGCCGAAAGGTCCGATCGCCACGCATCCCGGAAAGCTATGACGACCTGCGGCAGTCCGGCGATATTACGCATATGCTGCCGAGCGAAGCGAGTCTGCTGGCCGACGAGGACTACGAAGCGTATTTTATGGTCAAGTGGCTGGAGCGCAAGCTGCTCACCTACAACGTCTCTGGCTGGACACAAGAGCCCCTGAAAGGACCGGTCGTCTGCATGCTTGACACGTCCCATTCGATGCGTGGTAGCAAGCTGCGGCTCGCCCAGCTGTTCGTCGCTACGTTCGCCGCCTTCAGCCTGCTGGAGAAGCGCGACTTTCGGCTACTGCTGTTCGGCGCCCGCGGCGAACTGGTCGAGCACCCGCTCTACTGGCGCAAGCCCGACTGGCCGGCGTTCTACGCCCTGTCGCAGCTCGCCTTCGGCGGCGGCACGCACTTCGACGCCCCGCTGCGGCGCGGCATCGAGCTCGTGTCCGCCGAGCCGCGCTACCATGACGCCGATTTCGTCATGGTGACCGACGGCGTCGGCGCGGTGTCCCCGCCCGTACGCGAAGCGCTAGCCGAGCTGGGCCGCTCGAAACAGGTGCGCCTGCACTCGCTGATCGTCGGCACGGCGCGCCAGCATCTCGCCCAGCGGTACGAGATTTTGGGCGTATCGCATCAAGTACGCTTCGCCGCGACATGGGAAACGCAGCAAAGCGAAGAGCTGCTGCTTGACGTGCTTAGCGCAAAGGGGTAGGGGGAAATTTCCCCCTACCCCTTCGCTTCGGTGGCCTGCTTGGCCTTGCTTTGATCGATGACGACATCTCCCTTCCGGCTGATCCTTGTCCGCAATGCCCGTCTCGATTTCTTTGCCCGCATCGTCGGTCAAGCAAAATGGAAGATGGTCTTTCCGTCCCGTACCGATAAAGCTCAATTTGTTAAATAAACCAATTCATAATCCAAATTAGCCAGCTCGTAAATCGCTCTGGCGTAAATGACGGTCGCTTTAAGCAGATCCTCGATCTCGATATATTCGTCCGTCTGATGGGCGACGTTTTCTTTTCCCGGAAACAACGCGCCGAATGCGACACCGTTATCCAGGAAGCTGGCATACGTGCCCCCGCCCGTCGTGAGCAGTTCGGGCTCCAGCGAAGTTTCTTCATGGTAAATAGCCTGAAGCGCTGCGATCATTGGATGATCCTTGGCAACATGATGCGGCTTTTTCAGAATCGGCGGCTCCATGGCAAAACGGTACTTCCCGACCTTGTCGCGAATGGTCTCGACGTGACGCAGTTCATCCGCCACAAGCGGAAACCTGATATTGAGGTAAGCAAACGAAGGTTCCGACGAAGCCGCATACCGCATAATCCCCACATTCACCGTCAAAGGCCCCATAATCTCGTCTTCGCAACCGATCCCGATGCGCCGCCCCGCAGGATCGTCATAAAAATATTCGTCCAGACAGGCGATAAAATGCTGTGCATCGGGCTTAAAATCGTAATCCCTCAGAAAATGAATGAGCTTGAGTCCGGCGTTCACGCCTAACTGCGGCTCCATGCCATGCGCTGCCTTCCCTTGCAGAGTCAGAACGAGCGTCCCATCTTGAACGGACGCCGTGCCTTTCAAACGATTTCCATTGCAATAATCACTAAATTGCCCGGCCAACGCCGCAAGCAGCGGAAGTTCTCCGGTCACCGCAGCTTCCGCCGATTCGGGAACCATATTCGCCGCACTCCCGGAATGGAAGGAAACCAATTCCACAATCCCTTGTCCCGTCCCCATTTGTTCACCGGCATCGCCGCTCTTTTGCAGGACGATTCTCGTATTGATCTGCCCCTTTTCCGCATGAATGATCGGGAAGTCCGCATCCGGTGCAAATCCGGCTACCGGCATTTTCTCGACCCGCCGGTAATATTCCATGCAGCTCATCGTATGCTCCTCGTCCGTGCCGAAGATGATCCGTACCCGATGCTTCAGCGGAAGGCTCAGCTCCTTGACGATTTTCATCGCATAAAACGCCGCCATCGTCGGCCCTTTGTCGTCGATCGCTCCGCGCGCGTACAATTTTCCGTCGCGGACCTCCGGTTCAAAGGGCGGAGAATTCCATGGTCCGGTCGCCGGGACCACATCCAGATGACACAGCACTCCGATATAATCGGCGCTCTCGGCCGGGCCGTATTCCGCATAGCCTGCGTAGCCGTCCAAGCTGCATGTCCGCCACTGTTCGCGGTCGGCAAGCCCCAGCATAAACTCCAACGCCCGGGCGATCTCCCGCCCCATCGGCTTGCCCGCTTCACCGGTGCTTACATCTTTGACGCTTGGGATTTTCAGCAGCTCCGTTAGGTCGCTCAGCAGCGCTTCTTTTCTTCTCAACACTTCCTCGGTCCAGTTGACGGATTTCATCTTTACCTTTCCCCCTTCATGGTCTTGCGCCTTGCGGCGGCTGAATACGCGGGGCTCTCTCGTCCAACAGCCAGCAAGCGGCCTGATGGGTTCCCGTGACGGCCTTCGTTCTCGGCGGCAAAGCCCGACATACTTCCATGACATAAGGACACCGGGCGGCAAAAGCGCAGCCGATCGGCATACGGATCAGATCGGGCGGCGTCCCGGGGATGCTCAGCAGCGCTTCGGTATGCTCATGGATTTTCGGCATGGAGGAAAGAAGGCCCCAAGTATACGGATGCTTCGGGTCAACAAAGATTTCGTCCGCCGTTCCGGTCTCGACAATTTGCCCCGCATACATGACGGCCACCCGGTGAGCGATGTTGGCGACGACTCCCAAATCATGCGTAATGAGAATGATGGACGTCCCCTTTTCCCGCTGCAGCTCCTTCAATAAGTCCAGAATCTGCGCTTGAATCGTGACGTCCAGCGCTGTGGTGGGCTCATCCGCGATCAGCACCTTCGGGTTGCAGGCGAGCGCAATGGCAATCACCACACGCTGCCGCATCCCCCCGGAAAATTGGTGCGGGTATTGCTTTATCCGCACTTGCGGGTTGGGGACGCCGACCTGCCTCAGCAGATCCAGCGCGATTTCCGCCGCTTCCGATTTACCGAGCTTCCGGTGCTGCATTAAGCCTTCCATGAGCTGACTTCCTACTGTCATCGTCGGATTGAGCGACGTCATCGGGTCTTGGAAAATCATCGAAATTTCGGCCCCGCGAATGTTCCGCATTTGCTTATTCGAGCGCTCCATCAAGTCTTCTCCCGCTAACAGAAGCTTCCCGTTCTTGATCTTCCCGTACGGATGCGGCAGCAACCGCATGATGCCTTTGGACGTGACCGACTTCCCCGAGCCCGATTCCCCGACGATGGCCAGAGTCTCCCCTTTTGCCAGTTCGAAGCTGACCCCGCGGACGGCTTGAATTTCCCCCTTGTAGCTTTGGAACGAAATTTCCAAGTCCTTGACTTCCAGAATTTTCTCCATCCCCGTATCGCTCCTTGTTCTCTCGTTCACAGGTCCATGACAGGGCGCTTCAGACTATTTGCGCATTCTCGGGTCCAGCGCATCCCGCAATCCGTCCGCCAATATATTGAAGCCCACCATAATCGCAATAATGATCAAAGCCGGAAACAACAGCAAATAGTAGTTCGTGTTCAGCGATTGATACCCCGTATTGATAAGCACGCCGAGCGAAGCCATGGGCTCCTGCAACCCCAGACCGATAAAGCTGAGGAACGCCTCCGTAAATATCGCCGAAGGAATCGTAAACATCGTATTGATGACAATGACTCCGATCGTGTTCGGAACCAGATGCGTCAAGATCAGGCGCGTGTTGCTTGCCCCCAGCGTGCGGGCCGCCAGCACGAATTCCTGCTCTTTCAGCTTCAAAATTTGCGCCCGCACCAAGCGCGCCATGTTGACCCAGCCGGTAATGACCATCGCCACAATGATCGTAAAAATGCCCGGCTTCATCGCCATCATCAGCAGAATGACGACAATCAGACTCGGCACGCTGACCAAAATCTCAATGATCCGCTGCATGATTGTATCCGTTCTGCCGCCCAGCAGCGCCGAGACGGCCCCATACGCGACGCCGATGCACAGATCCAGCGCCGCCGCCAGCAGGGCGATCAGCAGCGAGATGCGCGTGCCCTGCCAAATTCGGACCCATTGATCGCGGCCGAATTTATCCGTGCCGAGCCAATGATCGGCGTTCGGCCCTTGGTAAGCGGAGCTGTAATTCGTATCGAAGTACGTATAATGACTCATCCAAGGGCCAACCACGGCCAAGAGACCGAGCAGAAGAAGAAGGTACAGACTGACAAGCGCTCCGCGGTTTTGGCGGAGCCGCCGCCAGCTTTCCTGAAACGCGTTTAAGGGAGGACCGGATACGCTCTCGCTTTCATGGGCATCGACGGTGGTCGGGACGAACAAGCGGTCCAGTTCCCGCGATTCGTAGTTCAGCATGGTCACTTCACCCCTCCCGCCAGACGGATTCTCGGGTCAATGACCCGGTACAGCAGATCGACGATCAGCACAATCAGCACAAAAAACGCGCTGTAAAAAATCGTCACGCCCATAATCGTGGTGTAATCGTTCATTTTGATGGCATCGACAAATAAACTGCCGATCCCCGGCACGCTAAATATGCTTTCAATGACCAGCGAGCCGGTCAAAATGTTCACGGTGATGGGACCCAGAATCGTAATGACGGGAATCAGCGCATTGCGGATCGCATGCCTCCATACGATGGCGAACGGGCTGAGCCCTTTGGCTTTCGCCAGCACGATATAGTCCTGCTGCAATACCTCCAGCATTTCGTTGCGGATAAACCGCGCGATTAGTGCGATGACAATGAGTGATAATGCAATGGAGGGCATGACGGAGCTGGAGTAGCTTTTCCAAAAAGCGACCGGCAGCAGCCCCCATTTCATCCCGACATAATACTGCAGCAAAGCGGCGAAGACGAAGTTGGGAATCGATACGCCGATCACCGCAATGAACATCGCGACCGCATCCCACAGCGTATTATGGCGGAGCGCTGCAACCACTCCGAGAATTAGACCGAGCGCAACCCCGAGCACAATCGCCTGAACGCCGATAAGCGCGGACGGAACAAGGCGGTTCAAGATAATGTCCAGCACCGGTCGGCCCTTATAAAAAAAGGAAGTGCCCAAGTCGGCCCGCGCCAAATTGCCCATATAATGCACATATTGCTTCCACACCGGCTGATCCAAGCTGTATTTGGCATAGATCTCCGCTTTCGCCGCAGCTGGCAGCAAAGCCAATTTTTCTTCGTCAAACGGCGATCCCGGGAGCTGCTTCATGAGAAAAAACGTCAGCGTCGCAATGATCCACAGCGTGATCAAGATGTACACAGCCCGAATGGCGATATATTTTTTCATTCCAGCACCTCTTTGTACCGATCTTCACATCTTCACGCCACGTCGGCATACAGGAAAGGAGAGAAAGAACCCGCTTTCTCTCCCGATCCTCATGATTCATCGTTATTTTTTGGCCGCATATTTGAAATCCCACGACGCGCCATAAGGGTGATAAACAAGTCCCTCGATATTTTTTTTCTGGAGGAAGGCGTGACCTTTATAAAATAATGGTGCCACGACCGCATCTTCGCCGACTAACATTTTTTCCGCCTGCAGCAGCATTTCCGCGCGCTTCGCTTCATCGGCTTCCTTCTTGGCTTCCGCAATCAGACGGTCGTACTTCGGATTGTTGTAGTTCCCGCGATAAGGCGTATGGTTGATCCAGAGATCCAGATACGTCATGGCGTCGTCGTAATCGGCTCCCCATGCGGTGACGGCCATCTGATAGCTGCTATCGTCCATCAGCTTGTTGCGGGCTTTCTTCGGCATCGACTCGATCTCGATCTCGGCACCAAGATTTTTCTTGAATTCGCTTTGCAGGAACGTGCCGACATCTTTATTCACCGTGTCATCCAACACCAGCAGCTTGATTTTCGGCGCATGACCGAGCTCCTTCATCCCTTGAGCCCACAGCTCCTTGGCCTTGGCAGCGTCCGGTGCAATCACCTTTCCCTGCATGTCTCGGAACGATTTGCCGCCCGCTCCGTTCATGAGATCGGGGATCAGTCCTACGGCTCCCTTCGACCCGTTATTCAAAAGCTGCTCCAGCACCTTGCTGTCGTAAGCCAATTGAAGCGCTTTCCGGATGTTCGGGTTGGATACGTCGCCGGCTTTCAAGTTGAATTGCAGGTAGGTCGTCGCAAATTCGATGTCGGTGCCGAATTCGGGATTCGTTTTGTTAGCGCTCACATCGGCGGACGACAAATTCACCCGATCCAGTTCCCCGACCTTATACAAGTTCAAAGCGGTGCTCATTTCTTTCACCACTTTAATATTGACTTTATCCAGCTTCACCGAGCCGTTGTCCCAGTAATTCGGGTTTTTCTCCAATACCGCGCCGCCGGCCGGATCGAATTGAGTGAGCACGAAAGGCCCGTTGTACAGCATATTTTCCGGTTTCAGCGCGAAGTCTTTTCCTTTTTCCTTCACGAACTTATCGTTCAACGGGTAATACGGAATAAAGGAAACCAGGCGGAGGAAAAAAGGCGTCGGATTTTTCAGCTTGACCGCGAGCGTCTTGTCATCCTTCACCATAATGCCGGAAACATCCGTCGCTTTGCCTTCGGCGTACTCCGCTCCGCCCTCAATATAATCCGTCAAAATAAAGGCGTACCCGCTAAGCGACGTTTCCGGCTTCATCGAGCCGAGCCACGCAAATTTGAAATCCGCCGCCGTCACCGGGCTGCCGTTGCTCCATTTCACGCCATCGCGCAGCGTAAAGGTGTAGGTTAATCCGTCTTTGGATATGTCTACCCCTTTGGCCATGGCCGGCTGCGGCACGTTTTTTTGGTCCAGACGGTACAGCCCTTCGTTGACGTTGTTCAGAATGGCGAACGCAACATTGTCAGACGCGGAAAACTGGTTCAAATCCGTAATTTCCGTTTCCACGGGTAAGGTGATTGCTTTTCCGCTTGACGGCTGCTCCCCGTCTTTCGAGGAGGTTTGGCCGCTTGGCGATTCTGCGCCTTGGGGAGCTTCGCCGGTAAAATTGCAGCCGGACAACAACACGCTGAACATTAACCATAAGCTAACGAAATAAAATGCCCATTTTTTCATGCAAAACCCCTCCGGATTGATCATTTGATAATTTTTCCTGTTTGCGCTTCCAAACTAAAATTGACGTAAGCCTACTCCTTTCTCTTTTATTTTCTCCACTGTCGTTAATAAAATAGAGAAATAAAGCCTTTTTTGTTCAGTTAAACCATAGTAAACCTTAGGTAAGCGATTACAAATCAGCCTATTTATTACCGCGCTGTTAATATCGAAGATATTACCATTGATTTAGGTTTGAAGTCAATTGTTTTTCTGTTGTTTTTTGGAATGTATGCGGCAGGAGGGAATCATTTGTTTTGGGCGATGTCGGTATGCGGGGAAACAGATTCGGGTGGTCTGTAAACGGGATGTACAAAACCGGTGCGGAACGGCTTCGTCGGAAGGAGAAGTCGGTGCCACGACGCGCGCCGGGATTGCGCGCGTCGGCATATGAAGCGGTGGTCCTCACCAAAGCTTTCTTCTGGCGGGGGTCAGCGAGCGGGCGCCGCTTTCGGTGATCAGGATCTGGTCCTCGATGACTCCGCATCCGAACCCGTGAATGACAATCATCGGCTCCAGAGCGAAGATGTGTCCTGGCTGCAGGACGGTCTCGCTTTTCCAATGCAAATCGGGAAGCTCGGCGATATTCGTGCCGATGCCGTGACCGAAGCCGGTCGGCCAATAGTGCTCTCCGTAACCGTACTCTTCTGCGACGCTTTGGGCAATATGCTGCAGCTCGGCCACGCGTACACCAGGCTTCGCTGCCTCCAGAGCGGCTTCGAACATATCCAAACCGCATTGCAGAACCTCGCGCTGTCTCTTGCCGATCGTGCCGGCGCAAAACGTGCGGGCGGTGTCAGTATTATAGCCTTGGTAATGAGCGCCCAAGTCTAGGAAGACCATGTCCCCGTCTTCAAGCTTTCTCGGTGAGGGATAAAGATGCTTGAGCCCGGAACGCGGCCCGCTTGCGATCATGCAATGCACGACCCAGTCGGCCATTCCCGCTACCGCCTGATGCGCGGCCGCCGATAGTTCAAGCTCGCTTACCCCCGGCTTGGCCAACTCCATCACCGCTTCGAGTCCGGCCGCCGTAGCCATGCCCACTTGCTCCATGACCGCGATTTCGCGATGGCTCTTGATCTGTTTAGCGGCCATATAAGCGCGAGAGCCGGATACAATCTCCGCCTTCGGAAGCTTGGCGCGAAGCTCATCAAGGATCGGCGCCGCGAAGAACATCTCGCCCACCAAGCCGATACGCCCGTCTTCCAGCTTGCGCTCCTGGAGGAAACGGCATACATGCTTGCCGATGCCTTCGGGGTTTTTGACCGTTCCCGGCAGGTGGGCCGGCCGGACATCCTCGATCCAAGTCTGATGGACGAAGGAGTGCATCGGGGCCGAATGCAGAATCGAATTGGTCGTCAGCATCGCAGCGCCTTCCCGGGGCAGCACAACGACCGTGTTGCCGATAGCAGTGAGAAAATTCGAAATCCAACGCACATCGCCATTGAGCATCCCCGGCGCCCCATAGATAAGCAGCGCGTCAAGTCCTTCCCTGCTCATCTCCTGCCTGACCTTCGCTATGCGCATTTGATATTCTTCGAGCGGGAACGGCATCTGCAGCCATTCCTTCCGGCTCTCCCAATCGTAAGGAATGCGTTCGAAGGTCATGTCGAGCTCGGTGAACGGTTTCGTCCGGGTTTTGCTTTCGATAGGATCATTTTTCATAGAATGAGACCTCCTGAGGATTGACGAATTTTTTTGCTGATTTACTGATTCACAAAAAAATAATCGACTGACTATCACTCAATTAATATTCCTCGTTTGACTGCTTTTCTAGCAAATGTTTAAATATTACGTGAGGTGATCCCCCATGCCAAGAATAGCCAAAGACCCTCAGGAACGCCGGAAAGAAATTCTGGATGCTGCAGAGGAGTTATTCCGTCAAAAAGGCTACGAGCATACATCGACCATTGACATCGTCAAAAAAATGAAAGTGGCGCAAGGCACGCTCTATTATTATTTCGAATCCAAAGAAGCTCTTGCCGATGCCTTGGTGGACAGGCAGCTCGGCTACATTTACGGAATGTTTGCCCGGGTTGCATACGCCCCCGGCCTGTCCGCTTACCATAAAATCGCTTGGGTCATGGCGTTCGAGCTGGACGATCCGTACGGCCATAACGAGATGTTCAGCTATCTGCATCACCCGAATAACGCCGTGCTCCGCCGAAAAGCGGACATTCAAATGATTTGCAGATTCACGTCGATCATTGCAGACATCATTACGCAGGGAAATGAGGAGCAGCTATTTTCCGTCTCAAATCCTACACTGATCGCGGAATTTTTCCTCACCTCTTTCCATCAATGGATCAATCCTTCCCTGTTCGATTGGACGAAAGAGGAAAGAATTGTACGAATTACGGCAATCCAACCGGTTTTGGAAGGGCTGTTCGGCGTACCGCCAGGCACCTTCGAGCTCGCATTGCTCAGAGAAAAAGCCGCAGTCGTTCGTCTGAGCTAACAATTTTATGCGGGCCTTTAACCGGAGGTTGTTTTCATTATATTTTTTTGACTGACTGTCTGTCAATTTTTACTTGCGGTGTGAAAAATAAAACTGCCGCAGCTTGCGCCAAATGAGACGCACGCTGCGGCAGCGCATAATGGCGCTATCGGCCGTCTACGCATAGATCCCTTCGCGCTCTTCCTCCGCCGCTTTCCGCTTGAGCCGTTCCATCAGCGATTCCAGCGGCTCCGGAGCCAGCAGCTCCACCGGCGAAATCCCCCGGTCGAACTGCAAATCGCCCTCCAGCACGACGACGTAGCGGTCGCCAAGCTTGGCGATATGCAATCGGTCGCCGAAATCGGCCAGCAAGGCGCGGACGGACATGTGGCCGAGCTTGAGCTTCATTTCGAGGTCCGGTTTTTGCTCGACCATAACAGACGTCGCTTCCATCACCTGCGTCTGATCCCATTTCTCCTGCAGCTCGCGCTGTTCGCTGCACGCCCACAGCTCCATCGCCTCAAGCTCCCGCTCTTTGGCCTCCGGCTGGTCTTCGAATACCTCCTCGACATACTGCTGCACGAAGCCGAACACCTGCTCGTTCATCAGCTCGGGCACGGATTTTTCATATTCGACGTATTTCAAAAAATCCTCGAAGTACCGCGCATGGGACGACTGGTGGATTTTCAGCTCCCACAGCTCCGTCATCCCCGGTTCCGGCATATAAGGGTACATGATCGACTTCATATTTTTGGCGTTGATCGCCATCTCGACTTTATTGAGCAGACTCCGCTCGTCCGTAATGCGCGCGATCTTTTGCTCGAAGTCGCATTTGAACACGAACAGGAACGGCTCGTCAGAATATTGACTGAGCCTTGCGCGCACGATAAACATGGCCCCGCCGCGAATCGCGCTGGCATCCATATAAGTTGTGACGAGCTCATCCGCATGCCCCTTGAAATGCTCTAGCGTCTCGGCGGCTCGCAATCTGGCGAACAAGTTGTAATTCGGGTTGCTGTCCAGGTCGTACCCGGGCTCGACCGCGAAACGACCGATTTTGGTCGGCACCTGATCGGCTTTGGCATGATGCTCGGCCTTGCGCTTCGCCGTTTTGGCGAACTCGCCGTCCAGAAATCCGCTGAGCTCGCACGACGCGTAATCGTCACCGTCCATGGTAACGTAGTGCTTGCTGCGCTTGCCCGGCGTTCCGTCCTCCCCGTCCACTTGAATGACAAAAAACGAAATATAGTCCACGTCAAATCTCATCTTGAGCGTCCCTTCTGTCGTATCTGAATCAAGCCGTAAAAAGGCCGAATTTTAGTATACTACAAGGCCGCCCCCTGTCATAGAGGTAAAAAGTTCGAACTTGCCCGCCCCAAGCTTAAGATAACATTCAGATTTATTTAGGACTTCGTTCAGAAATCCTTCGGGTTTTATTTACTCGTAAGATCTACTATGATAAAAGGAATGGAGTGATGAGGAGAGGTAGAGATGAACCTGTTGCAAGTCGTCCAGCAGTTGTTTGAGCAGTACGGATATTTCGTATTACTGATCGGTCTGCCTTTGGATTTTATTGCGCTGCCGATTCCTCCGGGAAACAGCACCTTGGCCTATACCGGTTATTTGTCGTTCAAAGGCGTGCTCTCGTGGCTCCCTGCCTTTGCTGCGGCGCTGACAGGGGCGTTCATCGGCGTGACCGTGACTTATTGGATCGGGTACAAGGTTGGCATGCCGCTGATCGAGCGGTATGGCAAATGGCTGTCCCTAAAGCCGGCCCATGTGGAGAAAACGCGACGGTATTACGACAAGTACGGGGACAAGCTGCTGCTAATCGCCTTTTTCATTCCCGGAGTCCGGCAGTTCCTCGGATATTTTATCGGTATCATCCGCGTCCCTTATCGCAAGGTTGTGACCTATGCGTATGCCGGTACCGCGCTGTGGGTCGCTTCGTTTTTTGCGGTAGGGTATGTCTTCGGAGAGCAGTGGGAGCATATGTTTATGCTGATCGAACGAAATTTGAAGGTGTTCTTTATCGGCTTGGGCTGCGTCGCGGCAGGCTTTCTCTTGTTTCGGTGGTTTAAGCGTGCACGATAAATCAGAATAAAAAAACGAATCGACAGTACGCTTCTTAACCGCCGATTCGCCGTTTATTTACCGGATCGCGCCGCAGGCGATACGTCCGCCCGCATTGCCGGCAGGGTCCGTCCTAAAATCGTCCGCCTTCTCGTGAATAACGAACGCCGTGCCGCCGGACTTGCGCAGCGAGTTCGACTTCCCTGCCTCCAGCGTCAGCTGCTTGGCGACAAAGTCCGCCTTGACCTTGCCTTGCTGATCCGCTTCAAGATTCGGAAGGTCGCCGGTATGAGGCCCTTCCGAATTGTTCAAGCCGTGCTTCCGGCCCTCGGGATTGAAGTGCCCCCCGGCCGAAGCGAAGTCCGGCGCCTCGCATTTGCCGGTCTCATGCACGTGGAAGCCGTGCGGCCCCGGCGGCAACGAAGCCGCTTCCAGCTCGATCCGCACGCCGCCTCCCGGTCCGGCCGGCGTGAGCTTGGCCTTTCCTATCGCCGTTCCCTGCTTGCCTAGGATGTCCACATGAATGGCTTCCTTCGCTTCATTCGCCATCACGGCGGCGCTGTCTTCCGTCTGCTTAGGCTCATGCCGGTGCTGCGGCTTCTCCGTTTGTCCGAACCAAGCCCGCAGGTCGTGCTGACAGCCGCTCAGCACAAGCAGCGATACCGCGGAAATCGCCGTGGTTTTCCATCGCGTTCCCAAAGATTGCTCCCTCCTTAACGTTCCGCAAGCTACTTTAGACCATTGTTTACCAAAACCGGAGGGCATAAACGTTCGGTCCAAGACCGGTTCATGAAGACCGCTTGACTCCAATTGAATAGTACTATATAGTTCTAAACGTGAACAAGAACAAAACCACTTCCCCGCCGCCCAACCGCCAGCATGTGATTGAAACGGCCGCCGGTCTGTTTCTTATGCGCGGCTATTCGTATACGAGCATGGATGACGTCATGCGAGAGAGCCAAGTATCCAAGTCGAATATTTACTACCATTTCAAAAGCAAGGAGGAATTGCTTCTCGCCGTCGTCAATTATTGGGCCGAGTCCTACGAGCGTTCTTTATTCGCCCTGCTCAGCCGGAGCGAGCTGTCTGTGGAAGAACGGATCATGACGTTCTTGGACGGTTTAACCGAGGGAATAGCCCGGCGGAACGGCCATGGCGGCTGCCCGTTCGTGACACTCTATCTGCAGTGCCCGGAAAATGCGGTGCCGGTGAGAGAGCGGATCGCGCTGTTTTTTACCGAGCTGCAGCCTATGCTCGTCAAGTTGTTCCGTCAAGGCGCCGCCAAAGGGGAATTTCGCAAGCAGCTCGATCCCGAGCAGACCGCCCCGCTGTTTATCGCTTGTCTGGAAGGCTCGCTCGTACTGGCCGAGACGAAAAAAGATTTATCGGTCATGGAAACGACGGTACGCAGCTTTTGCCAAATGCTTCACTAGCTCGCTAGCGGAAGCATCTTTTTTAATGATTATTAGAACTACATAGTACTAGTTATGAGGTCATGAGGAGGAGCAGCAATGTCGGATTTATTGATTGCGGGCAGCACCGGATTTATTGGGAAGCAAGTGTTGAAGCAGTTGGCTCAGGGTGAGGAGCGACTGCTGCTATTGGTCCGTTCGCCGGAGAAAGCGGCGGCTACTCTAAGCAAGCAAGGATTCGGCGGCAGCGATGCCGTGGGGCGGGTTCAGTTCTTGAGAGGCGATTTATCCGCGCCAAACCTCGGAATGAATCCCGCCGATTACGAGCGGGCGCTGCAAGCCGATATCATCATTCATGCGGGAGGCCCGATGAGCATTACGCTCGATAACGCCAAAGCGCAGCGGACGTTTCTGGAAGGCTCCCGTCATCTTGCAGAGTTGGCGGAGCGGATTCATAAAGCGCGCGGGCTTCGCCATTTCATCCATGTCGTCGGCTACATGAGTCCGATTCACGACGGGAACGTCGATCCGGAAGCGGACGTGTTCCGCATGGATGATTTTATGAAAGGCGAGGGCCCTTACGAACGGATGAAGTTTTTGGCCGATTTGCTCATTCGGCAGCAGGCGCTGCGGCATGGTTATCCGCTGTCGGTCGTCAACCCGAGCACGGTCGTCGGGGCGAGCCCTACGGGGGTAACGGAGCAAACCGGCGGACTCGGTATCCTCGTTCATGCGGTTAGAAAAGGGTTGATGCCGGTCGTTCCCGGCGGCGCTTCCCACTGGGTCCCTCTCGTGGCCAACGACGCTTTGGCCGGCGTGATCGTTCACTTGGCCCACGAAGCCAAGCCTGAAGGCGGCACCTATAACGTGCTGGGCCGCAAGGAAGCCGGCCCGAATATGAAGGAGCTGCTGGATCTCATTGCCCGGGAGCTTGCCGTTCCCGCCCCCCGGGGAGCTCTGCCGGTCTCCCTGCTCCGCGGTGTCATGAAGACCGGACTCGGCCGCCTGACCGGTATTCCCGCCGAATCAATGGCATTTATCACGGAGCGATCGTTCGATACGAAAACGACGGAGAAGCTTATCGAGCGGATGGGAGCGAAGCCGCTGGAGGTTACGGAGCTGCTGCCGATGGTCGTGGCCGATCTGGATTACCGGCTCACACATCCGGGTGCGGCGGAGCCTGAGCGTTGGACCCGCGAACGCAAAGGAGACCTTGCCGCGCTTGTGCGGGAAGGTCTCGGTGAGCCTTGGGTTATCGTGCACGGGTTGTTGAGCGGCGCCGACGACTTCGTACCGCTCGCCGAGCATCTTCATGACAGCACCGGAAACCCGGTGTGGCTGCTCGATTTGCCGGGCTTCGGCCGTTCGCCCTTGCTGCGGGAGGGCCGCCACAGCCTGGAAAGCTACGCGAAAGCGGTAAGCGAAGCGATTGCGGACTCCCCCGTTCCGGTCCGGTTGGTCGGGCACTCCTTCGGCGCGCGAATCGCCCTCGAAACGGCTAAGGGGGCCGCGGGGGCTAAGCTCAGCACGCTGACGCTGCTTCAGCCCGTTCTGCATCGCCCCGAGGTTGGAGCATTGCGCCGTGCGCTCAGCGGCACCCGCCGCACGGCTTCCGCCGCCCTTCGCTTCATGTCGGTCCGGGCGATGCGAAGCACGATGCTGCGGGAAGGCGTTTTTGCAGCGGCAGAGGAAATCCCGGACGGCTACGTCGAAACTATCGTCCGCAGCTTGACTTCCCCACGCATCGCCGCGGCGAACGCGGATATGCTGTATTCGCTTTACCGGAAGCTGCCTGCAAAAGCAAAGCCATGGATGCCTGCCCTTCCGGCCTCGCTCGATACGACAGTCGTCTGGGGTACGAAGGATCTCGCGTATGCGTTGCCCGAAACGTACCGGGTTCAAGCCGGGACTCGGCTCGTTTCGTACGGCCATCAGTTTCCGGTCTCGCATCCGGCGGTTACCGCAAAATTACTGGCGGAGCAGGTGTAACCAGACGGACGGGTGGGTGCGAAGCGCGTACCCTATCAGTACATCTATCCCCGCTTCGCGTTGAGAAACGGATTGCGCCATTCCATCAGCATCGCGTAATTCAAGGATTCTTCATCTTCCAAATAATCGGAAACCAATTTCACCGGCGTTCGTCCGCACCGCAGCAGGAACGTCATCACCGGATCTTTCCGTTCCCCTTCCAATACGCTGCGAACGTAGTCTTCGGCAGTCATTTCCCCGGCTACCCGGTGATACCCGGGCAGCCGGCCGCCGCCGAGCAGCCGCTCCAGCTTCAGCTCGACGACCACCTCGTACATGGACAGCATCAGCCATTTGCCGAGGCCGAGCTTCCGGTAAGCCGGACGCGCGCAGATGTCCACGATATACAGCGTGTTGCCGGACGGGTTATGGTTGCGGATATACCCTCCGTCGGTAATCTCCTCCCACGTATGATCGGCATGCGCGGGATCGAAATCGACCCGCAGGCCCGTCACCGATGCGGCCAGTTCGCCGCCGATCTCCACGCAGAGCGCGCCTTCGTGAAACCGTTCGACGTGATTCCTAAGCTGCTCCTCGTTCCACCACAGCTCCGAAGGAAACGGCGGCGGAAAGCTTTCCTGCTGGATCCGAATCAAGCCGGCAAAGTCCCGTTCGGTGTAAGAGCGGATCGTCGCCTTAACGGGACGGTCACCGTCGAATACGTACATGTCTTTCCGGTACGAGCCCACAGCCGTTCCTCCTTACTTCCAATCCGGATACAGATCGGTACGCCGGTCTCTCCAGGTCGTAACGGAGCCCTTTTCCCGCACCTCATACAGCAGCGCAAGGTCCAAATCCCCGGTAATGATCATATCGTCGTTGATCTCCCCGGCCGTCATCAAGCCGCCCGGCGGGAACGGCACATCGTTCGGCGTAATGATCGCAGCCTGTCCGAAATTGCCCCGCATAAAATCGACCGTCGGCAGCGAACCGATCGTACCGGTCGCCACGACATAGATTTGATTCTCGATCGTCCGGGCATGGCACGTATAGCGTACACGGTGAAAAGCGTGCCGGTCATCCGTGCACGACGGGCAAAAAATAACGTCCGCCCCGCGCGCCCGGGCCATCCGGACGATCTCCGGAAACTCCATATCATAGCAAACGAGGATCGCGATCCGTCCTTTATCCGTGTCGAACACCTGGAGCGAATCGCCCGCCGCCATGTTCCATCCTTTTACTTCCCACGGGGTAATGTGCAGCTTGCGCTGTTCGGCGATCCGGCCGTCCGGATAGAACAAAAACGCCGTATTGTACAACCGGCCGTTTTCTTCAATAATGTGCGTTCCTCCGATCAGGTGCATGCCCGTTTCGCGTGCCAGACCCTGGAACAGTTCCTTGTACTGGCGCGTATATTGCGGCAGCTCCCCGATCTTGAGCGCTTCGCCGCTCCCGTCCCCCCGGCCTATGGACATGAGCTGGGTCGTGAACAGCTCCGGGAACAACACGAAGTCCGACTCGAACTCCTCCGCTGTCCTGATGTAACTCGTCACCTGCGCGGCAAATTGTTCAAAGCTCCCAATCGTATGCAAATGATATTGCACCGCCGAAACTCTCAGCTTCATCTAAGTCATCCTCCTGTTCCTGTTTCGTCCGTTTCGCCGGTACCCTCCGGCAATCGTTCTTCCGACCGCTCCTCGATCGGATCGAAAAATAAAATGTGCGGCTTTTTCAAGCACCAGGTCGTCATGCATCGCAGGTTCTCCACGTTCACCGTCTTCAATGGTTCCACCTGCAAAGCATGATGCTTTTCCGCCGTGCGCACCAGCAGCCCGGAGTCGGCCAGAAACCGCTCGCTGCCGTCCGGCAGCACGTACCGGCCGCCGCCAAGCGGACGGATGCGGTCCTCCAGGCCTTCACCCGAAGCGAGACGCGCGAACAACAGGCCCCCCGGCTTCAGCACCCGCCAAAGCTCCGATACCATCTGCTGAAAATGAGTTTCGCTTTCCGCAAAATGAAGCACCGCACAGGAGATGACGACGTCAAACGTATCGTTGGCGAAGCTCATTTTTTCCACCGGCTCTATGCGGAAACGCTCCTCCGACGGAAAGAACTCTCCATCCGGCGCAAGCTCGCGAGCCAAAGCGCGGACCGCCTCCACCGCAGCGGCCGACCGGTCCACGGCCCACAGGTCATAGCCTTCGCGCAGAAAATGGACCAGATTTCGCCCATTCCCGCAGCCTGCATCGAGCACCCGCATCCCGGGAGCGATTCTCCCTTTCAGCAGCTGGTCGAACAAATAAATATCGATATTTCCGAACTGCTCCCGCACGTTCATGCTTTGCGCTTCACTCACTTCCAAATGGTGGCGTTTGTCCGATCATTATATCACAATCCCGGACCCGCCGGAATCCGAAGCGGACCGGAACGCTCAGATTTCAGAGAAGGACGAAGCCCGAATACAGCGTCTTTACCTCTTTTTCACATCTGTAAGTTCATACGGAAACAAAAAAACAGCCGGCAGCGGAATTCCCGATGCAAGCTGTTGCAGACAAATAGCGCTTTCGATTTCCGGCCCGGATGTAACCCTCCCGTTAATCCGAAGCTGCAGAGGACATCCCGGCTATTTTAAGAATATGCCCCTCCCCATACTCCAACCAGTGCAGCTCCTCCCGCGTTAAGCGGATATCCGCTCCTTGCCGGCACGACTCCAGCTCTTCCGGCGTTTGCGCCCCGATCAACGCGCAAGCGGGGAACGACTGGTTCAGCACATAAGCAAGCGCGATCTGAATCGCGCTGGCGCCTTTTTGCTTGCCCAGCATCTCGGCCCGGCGCAGGCGAGCCCAATTGTCATCGCTATAGAACACCCGAACCAGGTCGGTGTTATCCGTCACCTCGGGCGTGTAGCGTCCGGTGAAAAAGCCCCGGGCCTGCGACGACCAAGACAACAGCGGGAAGCGGTTCCGCTCGTGCCATGCGCAATCGTCGGCATAAGCCGAAACGCAGCCGGCCCAGAACGGCTCCTTCGCTTTGGCTAGGCTTAAATTCGGGCTGCTGAACGAGAACCCGGTTAAACCGTGTGCCGCCGCATAGTCGCTTGCCTCCTGCAGCCGTTGCACGGACCAGTTGGAAGCGCCGATCGCCTTAATGCGGCCTGCCGCGATATGCGCGTTAAGCGCTTCGATGATCGCGCCGACCGGTACGGACGGGTCGTCCCGGTGTAGCGCATACAAATCCACATAATCGGTGCCCAGTCGCTCCAGGCTTTCGTTCAAATCGCTGGCGATCGCTTCGGGTGTCACGCGCGGGCCGCTGCTGTCGTGATGGGCCCCCTTGGTCAAAAGTACGACATCGGACCGGTTCCCCCTGTCCTTCATCCATTGGCCGATCGTGCGCTCGCTGTTCCCGCCGCCGTAGACGTGAGCCGTGTCGATCGTATTGCCTCCGATCTTGAAGAACGCGTCAAGCACGCCGCAGACCTTGTCGTAGATGTCCATGCTGAAATAATCCGACCCTTGAATCAGGCATGATACCGGTTTTTCCAAACCTTCAATGCGAATCGTTCTCACGTCTCGTTCCTCCTCAAGATGATAAGTTCAACTCCACGCGGCGGCGTTCCCGGGCCGATGTCAGACAAGCATCGACGGCGCGCATGTTGTTCACCGCATCCGATGGTCCGAACGGCATGGGCTCGCCGTGCAGGACGTTCCGGCCGAACGCGTCGGCTTGAAGCGCATATTGGTTCACATAAGGAACCTCCACTTCGCGCTTTTCTCCTCCGGCAATGACATAAAAATGATCCTGCGCATTTTCATGGACAACGTACGCGGACGGCACCTCGATCCGTCCCTCCGTTCCAACGATCTCCAGCGTATTGCGTCCGGCCGCCCACATCCCGCAATCGAAGGTAAGCGCAACGCCGCCGGCAAATTCGAGTAGTCCCGAAGCCATCATATCGACATGATCGTGCTCCGGCGAAAAGAAAGCATGCACCGTCACCGCTTCCGGCTCCTGCTCCAGAATGAACCGCGCCGCGCTGATCGGATACACGCCCACGTCGTAGATCGATCCGCCGCCCATCCATTGCTTATAGCGCACGTTGCCTGCATCCTTCGCATTGTTGAAGGTGAAGGCGCCGTGGATGGCGCGGATCTCGCCGATTTCCCCGCTCCGGATCACAGCTTTTATGGCCGCATAACGCGGATGATAGCGGTACATGAACGCTTCGGCGAACGTCACGCCCGCCCGGCGGCAAGCTTCCGCCATCTCCTCGGCTTCGGCCGCATCCATCGCGGTCGGCTTCTCGCACAGCACGTGCTTGCCCGCCTCCGCGGCACGGATCGTCCATTCCTTGTGCAGGTGGTTCGGCAGCGGAATGTAAACGGCATCAATCTCAGGATCGGCAAGCAGTTCCTCGTAGCTTCCATACGCCTTCGGGATATTCAGCCGCTCCGCCGTTTCTTTCGCTTTGTCCAGACCCCGGCTGGAAATGGCTTCCACGGCGCCCGTAGCCGATTGTTGAATCCCCGGAATGACCGAGCGTACAGCGATACCGGCGCAGCCGATGACCCCCCAACGAACCTTGCTTCCCCTCATTCCCTCATCGCTCCTTCAGCTTTGTCTTGGTGAATATGCTAAGATATTGTCATTATATTGAACCTGGAATAAAATGAAAATAGCATCTTTTTGCATTCGAATAAAACAATATTGTCATCCAAAAGGAGAACTGGGCTATGCGGCGCCAAAGCTTTCTGCCGACGCTTACCGAGCACGACTATTTGTTGCTGCCCGAATCGACCGGCTGGTATAAGGACCCTGAGCATGAGGTGATGCGCAAAGCGGGGGCTCTCAACAATTTCAGCATCCATCTGATCGTGGACGGCAAAGGCTATCTGGAGATCGACGGACAGCGGCATACGCTTCACCGGGGAGACGCCTTCCTCTACTTCCCTTTACAATCGCAAAGGTACTACAGCAGCCAGGACGATCCTTGGGAAGTGCGGTGGGTTCATTTTTACGGCAAAACGCTGAAGGAGTTTTTGCTGGAACGGGGCATCGGGCCGAAGCCCTTGTGGAAAATACGGCAGTGGAAGCCGCTCGAACAGGCTTTGGCGGATTTACTGGAGGAGCTGGAGCAGAACGGGTTTTGGCAGTTGACCCGCATCTCGACGCTGACTTACGCGATACTGGCGGAATTCGTCACGCAAGCGGTTCCTTGGTCCGAAGCCCGAAGCCCCGAGGCCGACAACCGGATCTCGGAGCTCTTGCCCGAAATGCAGCGCGATGCCTGCCTGCCGTTCGATTTGCAGCATTGGGCGGACCGGGCTGGCGTCAGCAGCTATTATTTTTGCCGCCTGTTCAAGAAAGCGACTCATCTGACGCCGATGACCTTTATTACGCTGTGCCGTCTGCAGAACAGCAAGCAGTGGCTGCTGGAGGAGCCGCAGCTGACGGTGAAGGAAATTGCCGAGCGCGCCGGCTATCCGAGCGTCAGCTATTACAACAAGAGGTTTCTGGAGCAGGAAGGCATGACGCCGACGGAATACCGGCAGCTCTATTTGCGCCGTTAGCCTCGCCACCCCGGTTAACTCCCGGGCTGATAGCTTTCGCTCCGGTTGCGTCCCTCCTGCTTGGCCCGGTACAGCGCCTTGTCCGCCATCCCGACCAATTCGAGCGGCGAGAGCCCTGCATACGGAATGGCCGAAGCGGAACCGACGCTGACCGTGACATACTCGGATACCGACGATCCGATATGCCGGATACGAAGCGCTTCCACTTCCCGGCGAATGCTCTCTGCCACGCCGGCTGCCTGTACCCTTCCGCAGGCCGTCAGGATCACCACAAACTCCTCGCCGCCATAGCGGGCAGCGAGACCGTCCATGCTGCCGACGACTCGCTGCAGAACGCCGGCAACCTGCTTCAGACAAGCGTCTCCGCCTTGATGACCGTACGTATCGTTATACGCTTTGAAGCAATCGATGTCGAGCATAATAACGGATAGCGACTGCGAATACATCGCCGCTGTCGCCCATGCCGCATCGAGAAATTCGTCGAACGCCCGGCGATTGGCCGCTCCGGTCAGCCCGTCACGGCGCGACAACTGCTCCAGCATGCGGTTCGCCTGCATCATGGTCTCTTCAGCCCGCTTCGACTCCGTCCTGTCGACGATAATGGCCAAATAGCCCAGCAAGCGGTCCTCCCGCTCCCTGACTTCGCTGAGCATCAGGTGTACGTACATCCGCTCTCCGCCGCGTCGGACGAAGGTCCACTCCTGTTCATGGCCCTTCCCTTCGGACAACCCTGCAACGAACACCTCCAGATCTTCTACCGGCCGTCCTAACTGACGCTGAAGCTCCTGTTTTCTCAGCGCAAACGCCTCCGGGTCCACGATCGTGCCTGGAACCCGCCGTCCGATGGCTTCGTCGACGGGAATTCCGAACATTCGTTCCGCCCCTGGATTGAACACTTTGGTGATCCCTGCCGGATCGATGAAAATAATCGCAACGCCCGTCGCCGAGCGGAAAATCGCCTCCTGCAGCGTAAACGACCGCCGGTACTTGGCTTCGCTTTCCTCCAATTGATAGACGAGACGGTTCGCGTCGGACAAATAGCGAATCAGGTAAGCAACGAACAGACCGCCGGACAAAATAATGGCGATAAAGTAAAGGTTCACCTTCCAGCTCTGCCATCCGAGCAGAAAAAATAAGCTCGTGGTGATGACTCCAATGCTCGCCGCGATGGAAAGCAACCATTTTTTCCAATAATTCGTTATACGCATCGCAATGATGCCGCTGATGAAGCCGAGAAGCGTAGCTGTCGTGGCTGCCGTCAGGGAAGACGGATTCACGCCAAACATCCCGATCCGGCCGGTGGCGATGATCAAGCCCGTTACTGCCGATGCGTAGATCCCTCCGAAATGCGCCGCCGCGATAATGGAGATCTGCCGAAAATCCAGAATGGTCGTCCCGTCGACCCTGACGCTGAAAAACATCAGCAAAATACCGAACAGCCCGTGCACCCCTCCGATAACGAGACGCAGCTTAACGGGCAGAAACGGCTTCCGTTCCTGGTTGCGCAGGAGGCGGCTTGACAAAAACATAAATGCAGTTAATAATGCCAAATTAGCGATAAATAATTGAAACATAGACCGCACCCCCTCCATCTCTCTGTGCTGTCGATCATAGCAGACACGTATTAAAAAAGTGTTAGGGCTATTGTACTATTGTGTTAAAAATAAACAACGCCGTTGAAAGGAGCCTGTCATGAAATCACTCGTATTGGCGGAAAAGCCGAGCGTCGCCAAGGAAATCTCACGCGTCCTGGGCTGCCATCAGAAGCAAAAGCATTATATGGAGGGCCCCGACTATGTGGTGACTTGGGCATTGGGGCATTTGGTCACGCTGGCCGAGCCCGAGGAATATGATCCAAAGTACAAAAGCTGGAATTTAGACGATTTGCCTTTGCTGCCCTCGCGGATGAAGCTGAAAATCATTCGCGAAACGACGCCGCAATATAAAGCCATCGCGCAGCTTGCTAAGCGCAGCGATCTGGAGCAGCTCATCATTGCAACCGACGCCGGACGCGAGGGCGAGCTGGTCGCCCGCTGGATCATGGAAATGATTCATTGGAAAAAACCGTTCAAGCGGCTCTGGATTTCCTCGCAAACGGACAAGGCGATCCGCGACGGCTTCGCCTCGCTGAAGCCTGGACAGTCTTACGACCCGCTCTACCGTTCCGCCGTTTGCCGGGCGGAGGCGGATTGGCTGATCGGACTTAACATTACGCGCGCCTTAACCTGCAAGCATAACGCCCAACTGGCAGCCGGACGCGTGCAGACGCCGACGCTGGCGGCCATGATGGACCGCGAACGCGAGATCAAATCGTTCCAGGCGAAAGACTACTGGATGCTGCGGGCGCAGTTCGGCTCGTTTCAGGCCGTATGGCGGAGCCAGGCGCATCCGGACGGACGCCTGTTCGATAAAGCCGCAGCCGACGCGCTGCTCGAACGCTTGAATAAGGCGCGCTCGGCCAAGGTTGCGCAGCTTAAAGTCACGGAGAAGAGCGAGCCCCATCCGCTCGCCTACGACTTGACCGAGCTGCAGCGCGACGCCAATAAGCGGCACGGCTTCACTGCGAAGCAGACGTCGAACGTGCTTCAGCGGCTGTACGAGCAGCACAAGCTCGTCACGTATCCGCGTACCGATTCGCGCTACTTGTCCTCGGACATGGTCTCTACGCTTCCCGATCGGCTGAAGGCTTTGAACGTCCAGCCTTACGCAGCTTGGATCAAGCCGCTGCTTTCGAAGCCGCTGCCAGTCTCCAAGCGCGTCGTCGACGACAGCAAAATATCGGACCACCATGCGATCATTCCGACGGACGAACGCCCGCAGCTGCACAATCTGACGGCCGAGGAGCGCAAGCTGTACGACCTGATCGTGCGCCGGTTCATCGCGTTGTTCACTCCGGCGTTCCGCTATGACGAAACGTCAGTGACACTGGAGGTCGGAGGAGAGCATTTCCACGCCAAAGGACGCATCGTCAAAGAAGCGGGCTGGAAGGCGCTGTATGAAGCATCGGCCGGCGCAGACGAAGACGACGATACGGCCGAAGACGAACCGGCCTCCCGGCAAACGCTGCCCCCGCTTCAGCCCGGGATGGAGCTGAAGGAGTTCCGGCTCAGCCAGCATAAGCAGACAACCAAGCCGCCGGGCCGATACACCGAGGCGGCGCTGCTCTCGGTTATGGAAAAGCACAACCTCGGCACGCCGGCGACCCGCGCCGATATTATTGAGAAGCTGCTGCAGACCGATACGATCGAGCGCCGCATGAACACGCTCCAGCCGACCGGCAAAGGCGCCCAGTTGATCGAGCTCGTCGTGCCCGAGCTTCGCACCCCGGAGCTGACAGCCGCTTGGGAGCAGGAGCTCGAGCGCATCTCCAAAGGCAAAGGCGACGCCGGAAAGTTTATGGAGAGCATCCGCAAGCAAACCGAGGCCATTGTCCGGGAGGTTAAGGCGAGCGAAGCCGAATACAAGCCGCACAACCTGACCCATTCCCGCTGCCCCGAGTGCGGCAAGCCGCTGCAGGAGATCAAGAGCAAGCGCGGCAAATTACTCGTGTGCAGCGACCGGGAATGCGCTTATAAACGGGCCGCAGAGCCTGCGCTTTCGAACAAGCGTTGTCCGCAGTGCCATAAGCGGATGGAGATCCATACGGGCAAAGCGGGCAAATACGCACAGTGCCGTCCATGCAATGTAGTCGAGATGCTTGGCGAATCCGGCGGCGGCGGACGCGCAGCGAAGCGGCAGCAAACCCAGCTCGCCAAGCAGTACAGCGATAACGTTTCGCTCGGCTCCAGCCTGGAAGAAGCGCTGAAAGCCGCGATGACGAAGCACAAAAAAGATTGAAGCCGCAACTGGCTTCAATCTTTTTTTAGCGCATGTTTTCCACCGTCGGCCGGACTTCCTGCTCATAATACGTCCGCAGCTGCGCTTTTTCCTGTTCCGTGAACTGGTACTCGCAGTCTCTTCCTTCGTCCTGCGGGACGATCTCAACGATGTCTCCCCGGCGCGTACAGACGATGAGCGCTCCCAGTTCAACGATCTCTTCCGGAGCCTCGCTGCCCTTCTCCAGCTCCAGACTTACTTCCACATCGATCCACTGCTCGCTGCGCGCCTCTGCCCGGGAACGAAACCGCGCGAACCGCAGCTCCCGGATGTCCGGATTACCGTATTCGATCATCTCGCGTTCACCCTTTCTTGCCGGACCGCACCAGATTTTCCAGCGCATGATCGATCACCGAATATTTATAACGAAATCCGAGGTCGGTGACGACTTTCGGAAATACTTGTTGACCTTTTAGCAGAAGCTCGGACATTTCGCCAAACAACGCTTTCAGCATAAATGCCGGAACCGGAAACCAGTACGGCCGGCGGAGTGCCTTGGCCAAGCTGCGCCCGAACTGGTCGTTCGTCACCGGAATCGGCGCCGTCGCATTGACCGGACCCTCGATCTCTTCATGCTCGATACAGAACTCAATCATCCGGCACAGGTCTTCGATATGAATCCACGACATTTTTTGATGGCCGCTGCCAACCCGTCCGCCAACACCGAGCTTAAACGGCAGACTCATCTTCGGGAAGGCGCCTCCGTCGCTGCCGAGCACAAGTCCCATCCGCAGCAGAACGACGCGCGTATCGGGGATATGCTCCGCTGCCATCTCCCATTGGTCGACGACGCCGGACAAAAAATCCTCTACGCGCAGCTCGCTCTCCTCCGTGAACGACTCGGTCTCTGACGTGCCATAGATCGACATGCCGGACGCATTGACCAGCACAGGTTTTTTCTCCAGTTGTTCGATCAGGGCTTGGACGCGGTTAACCCCATCCAGACGCGATTCCAGAATCCGTTTCTTGGCTTCCTCCGTCCAGCGCTGGTTGATCGTTTCCCCCGCCAAATTGACGATCGCGTCGACGCCCTCCAGCGGTTTAATGTTATTTTCCAGTTCGTCCCAAGTCATGTGGCGAATTAACGGATGATCCGAACGTCGCTTTTTCCGTGAAATGAGGATTACCGTATCTTTTTTTTGTAAAAACAACTGGGTCAAATGCTTGCCGACAAAGCCGGTCCCCCCTGCAATAGCGACCTTCATGAATGTTCCTCCGCTTACACTGATATCTTTTTGACATTCATTATATCGGAAATCGCTTCGTGAAGCCATGCTGCGCCGAAAATCTTTACTTTCCATCTCGTTTCCGGTGCCGCAAGTGCTGGCGCAGGCTTCTTCTAATGGCGGATAATGGGATTAATGGTTGCTTCCACTCCTGTGAATAAGTACAATGAAATGAACAAAGCAGTTTATCGGAGGGCATTCCATTGGCTTGGAACGTAAATGAAAAGTCGCTTGAGCCGATCGGCGAAAACGGCTTCACGATTCTTTACCGCGGCGAAGAGCTTCCTTCCGGCGAGGCAAGGCTCGTTAAAATCGTAAAAGACGAATATTCCCAGCCATCGCAACCCGACTGGCTGCATCAAGAATATAAAATCGGCAAAACCATTCCATTGGACGACATTCTCGTCCCGCGCGGGATGATCTCGATCGGCAGCGCTTCCGCGCTTGTCATGGAGCACACGGACGGGTGCCCTCTTTCTTCCCTGCTGACTCCGCAGCCTATGGAGCTCGGCCTTTTTTTGCAGTGGGCCGTTGCGGCGTCGGAACTGATCCGAAAGCTGCACCACTTGAAATTCGCCCACCTGGCCCTTTCGGCGTCTGCATTTTTTGTCGAATCCGATAGAAAAAAGATGAAGCTTACCGATTTATATAACGTAACGCCGGTAGCCGCACTGCCGGACGCCGCTGCGGAACCGCCTCGTTACGAAGCGGCACGGCTGCTCTACGCAGCCCCGGAGCAGACCGGCCGTATGAACCGCCGAACGGATACCCGGACGGACGTGTATGCTTTGGGCGTTTTGTTTTACCGGATGCTTACCGGAGTGTATCCGTTCGACAGCGAGGATGCCTGCGAGCTGGTACATCAGCATATGGCGAAGCAGCCCGTCCCGCCCGGCGAGCGGGCGTATGAGGTGCCGCAGCCCGTTTCCGGCATTGTCATGAAATGTCTGGCCAAGCATCCTGAGGACCGGTATCCGAGCGCATTTGCGCTGCGGCGGGATTTGGAGAGCTGCTTGAAGCAGTTTCAGACGGAAGGCTACATCGACGAGTCCGCCGTAAGTGGCACAGAAATGTCGGACCAATTCCGCATCTCCGATGCGATCTACGGTCGTGAAGCGGAGCTGCAGCAGCTTCAGGGCGCTTACCGGCGCGCACAGCTCGGCAATCTCGAGATCGTGCTCGTCTCCGGCTTGTCCGGGATCGGCAAGTCGTATTTGATCCATGAATTTCAACAATCGGTGCAGAACGGCGGCGGCTTGTTTGTTACCGGCAAGTTCGACCAATTCAAGCGCGATACGCCCTACCATGCCGTTCAGCAAGCGGGACGGCAGCTGCTGCAGCATTTGCTAGCGCTTCCCGAAGAACGGTTCCAGGGGCTGAAGCAGCGGATTCTGGAGGCCGTCGTACCTAACGGACAGATTCTGGTGGAGATGAATCCCGATATCGAGCTGATTCTGGGCAAGCAGCCGCCGCTCTCCAAGCTTCCGCCTGTCGAAACGCATAACCGGTTTATTTTAACCTTGCAAAAATTTCTGTCCGCCCTTATGGCCAAAGAGCAGCCTCTGGTTATTTTCTTGGACGATCTGCAATGGGCCGACCCGTCTTCCGTCCAAATCATCGAGGATATGGCGTTGGGCTCGGGGCTGCAATACGGACTGTTCGTGGGAGCCTACCGGGACCGGGAATTTAGCGAACCTCCCCCGCTGCAAGCGTTCTTGGACAAGATGGAGCGAAGCAAGCTGCCGAACAGAATGCGAATCCGGCTCGAACCGCTCCAGGAAGAGCACATCGAACGCCTGCTGAACGATTCGCTCCGGCCAATCCGCCAGCCGGTGAATGAATTGGCGGGCCTGATCATGGATAAAACGAAAGGCAATCCGTTCTTTACCAAGCAGTTTTTCCGGACGCTGTACGATCATCAGCTGCTGCGCTTCAATTATGACGCCGGCTGCTGGGAATGGGACCCCGACAAAATCGGCGAGCTGCATATTACCGACAACGTAGTGGATTTTATGATGAACAAAATCCGCCGTCTCTCCGGGCCGCTGCAGCAAGTATTGATGCATGCCGCCTGCGTCGGACACCATTTTGATACCGATACGCTGGCCCATGTGCTGGGCCGGCCTCCGGACACGATCGTCCCCCTGCTGCATGAAGCGGTTGCCGATGGGCTTCTGCTGCAGGCCGGGCTTGGGCGCCAAGCTCCGCCGGAAAAGCTCTCCTTCAAATTCATGCACGACCGGGTCTATCAAGCGGTCTACTCGCTTGTCCCGAAGGAGCGGAAAAAAGAGATTCATCTGCATATCGGAAGGCTGCTGCAAAACCATTATCAGGGGGATGCGCAGGAAGAGCGGCTGTTCGAAATGACGAATCAGCTCAATCTCGGTTCGGAGCTTATTACGCTCCCCGAAGAAAAAGATCAATTGGCCCGCTTGAATGCAGCGGCATGCCGGAAAGCGAAGACCAATTCCGCTTATGACATCGCGCTGCGTTATGCGGCCCAAGGAATCGCATTGCTGGAGGAAGACTGCTGGGTGCACCAGTACGAGCTGAGCTTCTCCCTGCAGCTGGATCAAGCCGAGCTGGAGTACTTGTGCGGTCAGTTTGAAGAAGCGAAGCGTTCGTTTCAGACGGTACTGAAGCATGCTCGGACGAAGCTGGAAAAAGCGGAAACCTGCAACCTGATGGTGGTGCTCTTCACCAATATGGGAGAGCATGAAGAAGCGTTGCGGATCGGCTTGGAAGGATTGAAGCTGTTCGATCTTCCGATCCGGCCGAATCCCGGCAAGCTGAGCATCGGGCGGGCGCTGGTGAAGGCACATCTGCTCGTAGGAACCCGGCATCCTCAAGAACTGCTCGATCTGCCAGTCATGACGGACCCGAACCATAAAGCGGTCATGCGGCTCATGGTGAATTTGACGCCTCCGGCTTATTTTTTAAATTCGGAATTATATGTTTATCTTATGTTGCGAATGTTCAATTACTCGCTCGTTCACGGCCATTCGGAAGGCTCGGCCCTCGCCTGCTCGACGTACGGAATCATTCTAAGCTCGCTGCTCGGACGACTGAAGGCCGGCATGGAATATGGCCGGCTTGGAGCGAAGCTCAGCGATACGTTTAACGATTTGTCCATGAAATGCAAAGTCTACTTTGCTTACGGCTCCTTTACGAGCAACGCCGAGGAGCATATCGAAGCAAATGTCCGATATTTGCGCAAGGCTTATCAATACGGTATAGAATCGGGGGATTTCATATACGCAGGCTATTCGATCGCGTTCAGCTTTTTTATGCGGCTGCTTAAAGGCGATCCACTGGCGGAAGTGCTGAAGGAAACGGACCAGTACCATACGTTCATACATAAGTCAAAAGACCGGGATACGATTTGGATCTATACCGTGCTTCAGCGTTATATGATGTTTTTGAAGGAAGATGTCCTACCTGCCCCGGCCGGCGCAAACGGCTGCGAGCCCTTCATGAACGCGAACGAAGCGAAGCAAATGAAAGCTTTGACCAATCAGGCTATCGCCCATACGTATTACGTGTTTCAAGCGCAAACGCACTTGTTGCTGGAGCGCCCGGACGAAGCCAAAGCCATTTGCGAGACCGCAGATGCCGGCATCAAGTCGGTTTTCGGTCTGCCGCACGTGCACCAGCATCACTTTCAATATGCTTTGGCGCTTGCCGGATTGTACGCCAAGGCGTCGGCTAAGGAGCGGAAAGCTTACAAAGCCCGTATCCGCAAAAGCATCCGGTTTCTGGAACGTTGGTCGGCCTTCTCGCCGGCTAATTTTCTTGCTATGAAGCTGCTTGTCGAAGCCGAATGGCATCGCATTTCCGATGACCCGGTGCTGGCTGTGGAAAAATACGACCAAGCCATTCATCATGCCTCGAAAAACGGCTTCGTGCCGCTCGAAGCAATGGCCGGGGAATATGCCGCAAAGTACTATATGCAGGCCGGCAAACTCAAGGTGGCCCGCTCCTATTTAATGGAAGCGCGAAGCTTATATGCGAAGTGGGGCGCCAACCGGAAGGTATCCGATCTCGACGACCGCTATCCGTCCTTGCTCAGCAGGGCACAGGCCGGGGAATCGACGATCGACCTCTCCTGTATGATGAAAGCGTCTCAAGCCATCTCGAACGAAGCCGTATTCCAACAGATGCTCGAAAGCATCATGACGATCCTGCTGGAAAATGCGGGTGCGGACAAAGGACTCCTCGTGCTTGAACGGAACGGCCGGCTGTTCGTCGAAGTGGAAAAGGCGCTCCACACCCCGTTCGAGTCGCTGCATTCGGCCTCTTTGGACGATTGCCGCAGCGCGGCCGTTACGGTGATACAGTATGCCGCCCGGACCGGCGAAACGGTGCTTTTGCACGATGCGGCAGTCTCGGACATCTTCGCCCGGGACGCCTACATTTTGACGCAGCAGCCCAAATCGATTCTTTGCGTGCCTATTCTTAAGCAGAGCATTCTGATCGGCGCGCTTTATTTGGAGAACAGCCTCGCCAGCCATGTATTTCAAGAAGAGCGTCTCGACACGCTCAAGCTGCTTGCCGCGGAGGTCGCAATGCTGATCGAAAATTCCAAGCTGTACGACCATCTCAAATACAAAGATTACAAGCTGCAGCTCATGGAGGAGCAGGAGAAAAACATCCGTCTGCAGCTTGACGAGAAAGAACGCTGGGTGCAGTCTGCGGAAGCGACCATGCTGAATATACGCAAAGCGCAGCACGAGCTGATCAACAATGTGCAAACCGTTCATGCTCTGCTGATGATGAACAAGTTCGATATGGCGAAGGAATATATTTCCGTCTGGTGCAAAGAGATCGTGCAGCAATCGGTCATCGGATCGGTTGAATTTCCGGTGCTCGGCGTCGTTCTGAGCAATCTGTCGCTTATCTGCATCGCGGAGAAAATCGATCTGCAGGTCGCCGGGAAGCTTGACTGCACGTTCGAAGAGTTAACGCTGCCGATCTGTTATTTCTCCAGCATTATGCACAATCTGCTGAAGAATGCCGTGGAGGCCATACCGGCCGACGACTTGCTGCGCACCGTTCGCCTGACGATCGAAGAAGCCGAAGACCGGTATACGATTTCCGTATTTAATTCCGGCTCCTATGTCAAGGAAGAGGATCGGTTAAACATATTCGAAAAAGGCTTCTCCACCAAATCCGACGTCACGAATTCCGGTCTCGGTCTGCATATCGTGCAAAATTATCTTCAGCATTACGGAGGATGCGTGGAGTGCCATTCCGATCCGGGGAAGGGAACGACGTTTACCGTGCACTTGCGTAAAAAAGGGCCGGGCACGATCCATGAGGGCGCTGTGGCTGCCGGATTGAATTAACGCTCTGGGTATACAAAAGCCCGCCTGTCTACAGCGATGAAATGATGCATTTCATCCACGGTAGACGGCGGGCTTTTCAATACTGGTTGTCAAACCGCCGGAGTATGCTTTGGCACCGATCCAGCGAAACAGCGCTCGATGAACCGGAGTGCCTCAGGCAGATGCCCTCCGAAATACTCCCAATTGTGATCCCCTTCGAATTCCATATACTCGTGCGAGTAGCCGATCTGCTTCAGCAGCGCCTGATAAGCGGAGTTGAGCGGGAATAACGAGTCCGCCGTCCCGCAGTTGAAATGAAGTGCGGGACGGACTTCTTCCTTCACCCTCCGTGCAGCCAGCACGTGCAAATCCAGCTCTTGCGCGTAAGGCCCGTGTGCGGGTCCGATCATCCGGCACACATCCGTACGAAGGAACGCTTCGGTCATGAGGCCGGCGGACATAAGCGCGCCGGCGATACTAGCCGCCGATCCGAAAAGGTGCGGATTGCGCAGTGCCAGCACGAACGAACCGTAGCCGCCCATGGACAGGCCGCAGAGAGCTCTATGGGAAGGAGCTGCAATCGTGCGAAACTCGCGGTCGATCGCAGGAATAAGATCGTACAAGAAATAATCCTCGAAGCGTCCCGAGCCGTCAAACCAGTTGACGTAAAACGTGCCGTGTCCGTAACCTCCGTCGCTGACCATGACTACAATGCTTTCGCGAAGGTCATCGGAAGCCATAAGCTTTTCGATCGTTTGCTCGGCATTTCCTTTCACGCTCCAGCTCGTTTCGTTCCCGTATAGCCCGTGAAGCAAATAAATAACCGGGTAGCGGGTGTCCTCAGACTCGTTATAGCTCGGGGGAAGATAGACGTAGCATAGCTTGCGCGCAAACAATGCGCCGGAAAAAAACGCAAACGGCGTCACTCCCATAGCGGTCGTTCCCCTTTCCTTAGCCTCGGTTTGCCGGCTTTAGTTCAATACGGCGGTCATATGTTCTTCGGTAATCGCCCAGTGCGACGTATTCCAAATCGTTTCTTTGTTCTTGATATATAAAATTTGCGGCGAAGCGTGCTTTACGCCCGTATCCTCGGCAATTTGATTGGACACCGGACGGGACTCGATCACCTTGACCAATACATACTCGACATCCGGGTTCGGCGTTTTTCCGAGATAAGCCTCGTATTCCTGCAGCGCATTGAAGCTGACCGGGCATGCCGTGCTATGCTTGAGCACAACGATCGGCTGTTCCGTCGTCGCCGTTAAAAGCTGTTCCCATTCTTCGTTCGTTGTAATTTCTTTCCACTGTGCCATGTCGCTTCCTCCGTCTCTTGAATCAATTGGTTTTATCAAAAAAATAATGGTCGGCCTCCACCCGGTCTCCGAGCTGAAGGATACCATAGGAATACCGGGGCTGCCGGCGCTTATCGGTCGGCGATCCGGGATTGAACAGCAGCATGCCCCCGTGTTCTTCTTTGTAAGGGATATGCGAGTGGCCGAACAGCACGATGTCCGCCGTCCCGTTCCCTTCCGCATCGCGGAAGGATTCGTAAGCCGTATCGGGCGTAGAACGGCCGCCGTGGCCGTGCACCATCCCGATACGGTACCCGCCGAGCTCGAGGAGCTTGCGGCGGCCGAAGCGTCTAACGATGTCCATACCGTCGTTGTTGCCGGCAATCCCGTCAACGGGGGCCAACGCCTCAAACAGATCGCACACGGCCTCGTCCACCCAATCTCCCGCATGCAGAATCAGATCGACCCCCTGCAAGCCTTGAACAAGCGGCTCCGGCAGCGCTCTGGCCCGGCTGAACATATGAGTATCGGATACGATTCCGATGCGCATGGCAGCTCCCGCCTTCCATTTACATTGATTTCTTCATTTTACCATATAACGACGGGAAAAGAAAAAAGCACCGCGAGGGTGCTTGCCCGTATCGAACCCAAAAACCCGTGAACAATAGAAGTCCACGGGTCGTTCGAACGGTCCGCCGGTTTAAGCTTGCGGAGTACCCGCCAAGTCAAGCGCTTGAGACGAGATGTTTTCTTTGAATTTGGACATGCAGTTGCACAAAAAGTCTTTGCGGCAAATCGGGCAAGGCTCTTTCAGCAGCCGGTTAATATGGGTTGGCGTGACATTGCCTGCGGCGTCCCGTTCATAAATAAGACGGCAAACCGTCCGATCCTTCAATTGTGCTACGATTTCGAACAATCCGTTTTTCGGATTGTGACTGACGATTTTGGCATCGATGACCGTTGGTTGGTACGCCATCTACAGCACCTCTTTCGACGATATAGTGAGCGGCAAAAATAATCGTACTATCAATCATATCGTTTTTTAACGGTCGCCGTCAAGCAGTTTTCCGACGCCGCCCAAAATGCTGCCTTCCTCCTTGCGTCCGCCTGTCCGTGCCGCGCTCATCATCCGATCCGCCAACCGGCTGAACGGCAGCGACTGAATCCATACCCGGCCCGGTCCCCGCAGCGTGGCGAAGAACAGCCCTTCGCCGCCGAAGATCGCCGTCTTGACGCCTTTGACGAACTCGATGTCGTAATTCACATCCTGCGTCATCGCGACCAGACATCCGGTATCCACGCGGATCATTTCGCCGGGGCCCAGCACTCGCTCATGAATCGCCCCGCCAGCGTGAACGAACGCCAGACCGTCGCCTTCGATCTTCTGCATGATAAAGCCTTCGCCGCCGAAAAATCCGGTGCCCAGCTTGCGCTGAAACTCGATGCCGACAGAAACGCCCTTCGCCGCGCACAAAAACGCATCCTTTTGGCAGATTAGCTTGCCGTTCAGCTCCACTAGATCCATTGGCAAAATGCGGCCGGGATAAGGAGAAGCGAAGCTGACACATTCCTTGCTGAAGCCCCGGTTCGTGAACGCGGTCATGAACAAGCTCTCGCCCGAAAGCAGCCGCTTGCCCGCGCCGAACAGCTTTCCGACGAAGCCTTTGTTCTGGTCGCTGCCGTCGCCGAAAATCGTTTCCATCTGAATATTCTGATCCATCATCATCATCGCTCCGGCTTCGGCAAAAACGGTTTCTCCCGGGTCCAGCTCGATCTCGACAAACTGCATTTCCGAACCGATAATCCGGTAATCCACTTCATGCGCATTCATGGACGATCTCTCCTTTTAGGGGGCTTGTACCCGTGGTCAAAATGATGGAATGCAGAAATCCGGCGAGCAGGCAACCGTTACGCAAGCGCTTCGTCCTCTTTTGTCCCCTTTACCGGACTCTATGATCCACATGAGATGTTATACGCACATCCGGATACCGCGGTTTCGCGGCCTCAAGCCTTGTCCGTCCCGTACTCGATGCGCAGGTGCGAAGCGGATTCCTTCGCCTGCCGACGGGCGGCTTCCACCGTCTCCGCCGAGCTCAAAGCAACAGCCATGCGCCGGCCCGGCTTCGTCTCCGGCTTGCCGAACACGCGAACCTGGGAATTCGGGACTGCCAGCGCCTGTTCGAGACCGCCGATGCGAAAGTCCGACGTTTCCCGGTCCGCCTTCAGGGTGTAGGAGGCCGCCGGTGTCAGCAGCCGCACATTCGGGATCGGGAACCCGAGGATCGCCCGTACGTGCAAGGCAAATTCGGACAAATCCTGCGAGGCCATCGTTACCATTCCCGTATCGTGCGGGCGGGGACTGACCTCGCTGAAATACACCTTGTCCGGCGCAAGGAACAATTCCACCCCGTAAATACCGGCGCCGCCAAGCGCTTCGGTGATCGCTCCCGCCACCCGCTGGGCCTCCGCGATTTGGGCCTCGCTCATCGTATGCGGCTGCCAGGATTCGATATAATCGCCATCCTTTTGAATATGGCCGATGGGCGCGCAATACGTCGTTCCGGAGACGGATCGGACGGTGAGCAGGGTAATTTCCGAATCGAAGCGGATGAATTCTTCCACGATGACGCGGGTCTTTTTGGCCCGGCCGCCTTCCATGGCGTAGTTCCAGCAAGCTTCTACGTCTTCCGGCACACGGCAGACGCTCTGTCCTTTGCCCGAGGAGCTCATAATCGGCTTGATGACGCACGGTGTTCCGATCGTCGCGACAGCCTCCTGCAGCTCCTCCAAGCTGTCGGCGAACGCATACCTCGCTGTCGGCAAACCAAGCGTCTCCGCGGCCAGCCTGCGGATGCCTTCCCGGTCCATCGTCAGCCTTGCGGCGGTTGCCGTAGGCACGACGTGGTAACCTTCGCTTTCCAGCTCCACCAAGGTGGGCGTCGCAATCGCTTCGATCTCGGGCACGATAAGATCGGGGCGTTCTTTCTCAATGATTCGGCGCAGCTCCTCGCCGTCTAACATGTTGATGACATAGGATCGGTGCGCCACCTGCATAGCGGGCGCGTTCGCGTAACGGTCGACCGCGATCGTTTCCACGCCAAGACGCTGAGCTTCGAGAATGACCTCCTTGCCCAGCTCGCCTGCTCCCAGCAGCATCATTTTTTTCGCGTTCGTCGATAACGGTGCACCGTACATGGAAGGTTCCTCCTGAATGATGGTATGATTTTCATAAAGTCCTATCGCTGTTATACTTTACTTTATTCGATTTTTCAACTCCATTCTGCGACGAAAATCGACAAATTTCGTTCAGAACCAGGAAAAGCCCCGCCACGCCTGGGGCGAACGGAGCTGCCGGGACTTCGGGATGGCAAAACAGACAAAAACGAAAACAAAAAACTTACTTTTGTCAAGTAACTTATGCTAAAATGAGGAGTAAGAAGAGGTGAAAACGATGGCAGATCATCCGCATCATTTATGTCCCAAATTCGAAGCCGCCTTTGAAATTTTAGGCAAGCGCTGGACCGGTCTGATTATCCGCGCATTATTGGGAGGTCCGTGCCGCTTTAAAGATATCTCCGAGATGATTCCCGGGATGAGCGATCGCATGCTTGCCGAACGCTTCAAAGAGCTGGAAGCCGCCGGACTAATCAGCCGGCACGTCTATCCCGAGACGCCGGTCCGGATCGAGTACGAATTAACAGATAAGGGAAAAGCACTGGAGCCGGTCATGAATGCGGTTCAAAAGTGGGGGGAAACGTGGGTCAAATGACCCCGTTTCTTGACATGCCCTCCCATGCTACAATGGAAGAAGCGTTAATCGTGGTGGACAGGCTCGGCCATCCAGGTGACCGGGTAATAGAACATACGGTGCCCGCACTGCGGGCATTTGATTTTCATGTCCAGCTCGTTCAAGCCGTTCATAAATAACGCAAGCGAAAAGGACGATTCATGGCTGACCGTCCGGAAGGCATCTTGTTGAGGGGCATAGTTGCAGCTTGAAGCGCTGCAGGAAGCACAAACTTTGTAAGCGCTGCTCACCGAAGAGGCACATCCTTCCAAAAAAGTCGTATTCTTCTTTGGTATGGCCTCCTGCCGGCGATTTTATACGGCGACTTTCCCGGCCGGCTGCAGCGGGCGCATGGCAAGTAAAATGAGCTCGTCGAGCTCCATGCTTTTATGTACGACTTCCGGATCGGTCAACGAGCAGCCTTGGCCGGTTACCAAAGCGTTCAACTCGTCGATGCAGCTGCGAATTCGGTGTTCCAACTGTGCCTGAATCAGCATCGGTATACCTCCTTGGCTTTGTTCTCGCGAACGAACGGTTGGCCGTTTCCATGTGGTTTTCTTCGCTCTTAGGGCTTTCTATGACGTCAATTATGAAAGACATTCTTTAAAAAAGTAGCAGCTGCATATTTGATTTTTATTAAGTTTCTTAACATTTATCTAATACTTCATTTCGTCGAGGTGGCACGTCATGTCTAAAGTATTGCTGGTTGAGGATGATCAAAGTATTGCGGATATGATATCCATTTACTTGAGCGAAGAAAATTATACCGTGTATTGTGCAGCCAACGGCGAGCAGGGGAAAGAATTGTTCAGCCGGCATGAGCCGGATGTCGTTATCCTTGATTTGATGCTTCCGGATACGAACGGTATCGAGCTGTGCAAGCACTTTCGCACCGTCTCCAACGTACCGATCATGATCGTTTCCGCCAAAAGCGAGGTGTCCGAACGCGTCAACGCGCTGATGATCGGCGCCGACGATTATTTGTGTAAGCCGTTCAGCATGCGGGAGCTGGCCGCTCGGACGAGTGCGCTTCTGCGCCGCTCCGCCTTAACCCAAGCGGTTAGACCTGCAGCAGAGGACCCTGTACCTATGGAAACGAAGGATATCGTCCTCGATTTGGAAAAGCGGGGCATTTACTTGCACGGGCAAGCGGTGGAAACGACCTATTCCGAATTCGAAATCATGAAAAATTTCTGGCTTCATCCGGGCAAAGTATTCTCAAGAGAAGAGCTGCTGAACAAAATTCGCGGCATCGATTCCTTTGTGACCGAACGCTCGGTCGACGTACATATTACGAATCTCCGCAAAAAAATCGAGACGGACCCTAAAGAGCCCAAATATATCAAAACCGTATGGGGTGTCGGATATAAATTCGAAATGCCAATGAAGGCGAATTAACCAGGCTCACCAATTGCGCATTTTTATCAGCACAAAAAATCCGGCCGGGCACGCAACCTTGTCAAGTGTTGCGACCGGCCGGATTTTTGCATACGACGACCTCGTTATTTGCGGGTATTCGCATCGTCCGGAAATACATGCAGGATCAAAGTATTGAACTCGTTCATATAATTGGTCATGGTGCCGCGCTCCTTCTCTTCCTTCGCATAAAAGCGGACGCGCTGCACGAAATTCGGGTTAGCCGATACGTATACCTGCTGAATGTTGGTGGGCGCCATCGACAGCACCAGCTTGCGGATTTCATCGGCTTTTCCTGTCGACAACCCCCCGGTTTCCGCCCAC
Organism: Paenibacillus tyrphae; assembly: GCF_000722545.1. Classification (GTDB taxonomy): domain Bacteria; phylum Bacillota; class Bacilli; order Paenibacillales; family NBRC-103111; genus Paenibacillus_G; species Paenibacillus_G tyrfis. The sequence goes on along the minus strand of NZ_JNVM01000016.1, from coordinate 117,874 downwards.
GAATACCGGTTCGGCCCTTTATCGGTTCCTCCGAATATCCCGACTCCGCCTTTCGACGTTACCTGATATCCCAGCATGTCCGGCGACGCCTCGGCTTCCGGACTATGACCGTCCAAAACGACCGCCACATAGCCGTTCACTTCCGTCAGCAGCACTTGGGCCTCACGAACGCCGGAGACGCCTTTCACCCGCTCGGCAATCTGCGGCGCAAATGCCATCGTACTCGCCGAGTGCCGGTTCGTCATATCGAGCTGTTTTCGTCCGCTGTATTCCTTCCCCTGACGGGCCTGCTGCTCGTCTACCCAACGCTGCTTGACCCCAAGCGATCCGTCTTCGTTATTGCGGGAATCGCGGTCATACAAGGCTTGCTGCCGGTAATCCTCCAGCCCGCCGCCGGGCCGGCTGGCCTGCGGCCTGTTCCCGCCGCACGCGCTTTGCAGCAGCAAGCAGCCGGCGACTGCGAGCAGAAGCAGCCCCCTTCGGTGTATCACGGTGTTCATCCTGTCGTGTCCCTCCTGTAGACGTGCCCTCGTAAGGCTCACGCTTAGGATGAATCACCCGCCGGAAAATATGCGCAGCGCTACTTCTTTTCGGTATCGCCGGGATTCAACCGCTCCAGCAGCTCGCGGACTTTTTGTTCCGATACGTCTCCCGTTTGCTTAAAGAGCGCAAGCTGCTCCGCAATGTCGCGGCCGATCGCTTCGTGCTCGGCTTCTGCCGCCGCATAGCCAGGATCGAACCACACATAATCGCCTTCGGGGCCATTGCGCAGAAACGGCTTGCTCCAGTGGGCCGGATAATCGTATGGTGCTTCCCCGAATAAAAAAACGAGCACCTCGTCGCTTTCCAGCGGCATCAAGTGATGAAACGATTCTTCTTGCGCGGCCTCCGGTCCCGCCGGGATCGCGGCCAAATTCCGATGCAAGTAGGCGTAATGCAGGTAATGCTCCCCCGTCGCCTTGTCTTTAGCGATTTCATACAGCTCAAGCCCATCTTCTTTCAACATGCGAACGGAGTCGAGCCGCTCCCCGATTTCTTCGCCTGGGATACGCTTCCGGCTGCTCCAGGACGCGTTCGATTCGTTTGCTTCCGACATCATGCTAAGCCCCCTTAGCTTGCTTTGATTCCTCATTAAGCCGCAGCGTGCGCCGCGGCAGCCGCCATTTGTACACCACTGACAGCATCCGCAAAATAACAATAAGCGCGAATAGTCCGAGCAGCGGCCACGACCCTTGGAACCAGCCGATTCCGATCAGAAATCCCGCGAGCATTCCCCAAACCGCATAGATCTCATCATGCAGCACAAGCGGCTTCCGTCCGGCCAGCACGTCGCGGATAATCCCGCCGCCGATCCCGGTCATCATCGCCGCTACAATGACGGCGCTTAGCGGAGCATTCATCTGAACCGCATACAATGCGCCTTGAATGGAGAAAGCCGCCAAGCCGATAGCGTCGAACAAGGATTCCCACGTTTTCCAGCGGCGAATCCAGCTGACGGGAACGATAAAAACAAGAAACGCCGCGATGAGCGCCGTTTTCAAGTAAAGTCCCTGCGTCCAAAGCGTGTTGACCGGTATGCCGATCAGCAAGTTCCGGACTACCCCGCCGCCGAACGCCGTCACAAAGGCAAGCACAAAAACGCCCAGAATATCGTACTCTTCTTCCATGGCAACGACCGCGCCGGAAATAGCGAACGCGATCGTGCCGATAATGCTGAACAATTGCAAATTTACTTGAAGCAGTTCATCCATAAGGGTTAATCTAAGCTCCAATCCAGCGTAACGAGTTGACCTGTTCGGGACGACTCATAGATCGCTTCCAGCACTAAACTGTTCGTCAGGCCTGACATCGCAGATGTAAGCGGCTCGCGGTTCTCCCGAATACAATCCAGAAAATGGCGGCTCATACGCTGACGAGGCCCTTCATCGTTCGAATCCATCGTCAGCTCTACGTCGGCGGTCCGCTCGAACAGCTCGGTATGAAGCGTTCCTCTTCCTGCACGCAGAGAAGCGCCCCCCTCGGAGCCCATCAGGTAAATATAAGGTCCGTTATCGATAAAATCGGTATTGGCCGCCCAGCTTACATCAAGCGACAGCGTGCTGCCGTTATCCAGCTTGATCAGAGCGGTTGCCAGATCTTCAACGTCATAAAAGCCGTTCCAGTCTGGCTTGCCCCAAGTGCCGATACCGCGCTTCTTCGGTCCGAACTCGGCATAGGTTGTCCCGAAGACGGAGACCGGCTTCGGACTGCCCATCAAGTGCAGCGACAAATCCAGCATATGCACGCCGATATCGATCAGCGGCCCGCCGCCCGATTTATGCATTTGCGTAAACCAAGTGCCCCAGCCCGGAATCCCTTTGCGGCGCAGCCAGCCGGTTTTTACATTATAGATACTGCCGAGCGCGCCTTTGTCGATTTGTTCCTTCACCTGCATGTTAAGCGATTCCCAACGCATCTGGTGCGACATCATCAGCACTTTACCCGACTTCAGGTGTGCCTTGACAATTTCTTTGGCGGAAGCCGCATTGACGGCCATCGGTTTTTCAAGCAGAACGTGCTTGCCGGCTTGAAGCGCTTCAATGGCAATGGGTGCATGAGCATCGTTCGGAACGGCCACGATTACCGCATCCACGTTCGGATCCTGCAGCAGCTCCTGATAAGTTGCGTAAACGTTCGGAATATTGTATTCCTTCGCCCGCGCGATAGCCATAGGCTGATAGACGTCTGTCACGGCCGTTACGATGGCGTCCGGGATTTGCAAAAATTCCTGAATGTGTACGTTGCCGATGTTGCCGGCGCCGATGACGCCGATTTGTATTTTGTCGTTTGCGCTCATGCGTTAGGCTCCTTCGCTGACGGTTTTCTATGTTCTCAAACAGTTTCACTATACCACAAACTTCGGGCAAGGTGTAACGGAAAAAAGCGGCGTCCTTCCGGTTTTTACGCCTGTGGCAGCCGCTTTTCGGGCAGCTTACAAAATGCCCATATCTTTTGCTTTTTGAGCTGCTTCCTTGCTGCTTTTTCCGCCCAATTTCTTCAAAATGTTCCCAACGTGCACTTTGATCGTCCGGATCGAGACAACGAATTTGTCGGCGATTTGCGTTTGGGTGTGCCCTTTTTCGATCAGATCGAGCACTTGAATTTCGGTCGGCGTCAACAAATTTTTGAGCTCTCTCACCCGCACCTCATGCTCAAGCTGCTTCAGGCGGCGGAATTCTTCCCGCATCTGCGCAGCGACGCTCGGATGGATGGAGCTCCGGTTGGCGTACGCGCTGCGGATCGTCTGCGGAATTTCCGTGAAGTTGGACTTCACCATATAATCGACGGCGCCGGCCTTGAACGCTTCGAAAATGATTTCTTTCTCCTCCATCGAAGAAAGCATCACGACGCGGGCCCCGCTGCACTTGACGATTTCCGCGGCGGCCCACAGCCCCTCTGGACTGTCGGACATCATGACGTCCATCAGAACGACATCCGCTTCGGTCTTCTCCAGCAGCTCGACAGCCGCTTCACCGGACGAAGCCTGACCCACCACTTCGATATCCGGCTCCTTCTGCAAGTAGCTGTGCAGGCCGCGCAGCCAGTCCGGATCGTCCTCGACAATGACGACGCGAATCACAGGATGCTCCATTCAAATTAACTCCCTTCCCGCTGGAAGCCGCTTCTGCTTCGGAAACTGCATGAAGACGCTCGTTCCTTGGCCCGGCTTGCTGTGCATGTTCATGGTGCCTTTGTGCTTCTGAACAATAGTATAACAATAAGACAGTCCCAAGCCGAAGTTCATTTTCTTACCGCTTTTCGTCGTGTAGAACGGATCGAAAACGCGCTTCAGCTGCGTCTTGTCCATTCCGGGGCCCGTGTCCTTCACTTCCACAACGACTTTGCGCTTCGTTTCCATCAAGCGTACGGTCAGGACACCTCCGTCCGGCATCGCTTCAATAGCATTCGTCAGCACGTTGGTCCACACTTCGGTCAGCTGCACCCGGTCGGCGGCAATCCGCTCCTCCGTCAAATACTGCTCGCGAACCTCGACCTTATGCAGCTCCGGAGACAGCGTGCGGATGCAATCCCTCATCAGCTCGCGCGGGTCCAGTTCCTCCAGTTGAAGCTTGATCTCCTGAGTTTGTCCTTGAATCCGGTAGATCATCTCGTAAATATGCTGCGAAGCGGACAAAATGACCTCCATATCCTGCACCACTTGAGCCGGGTCCGTTCGTCCGGCTGCCACCTCGGATTTGATTTTGTCGCCGAACAGCCGGATTTTGCCGACATCGTTCTTGATCGCATGGTTCAAAATCGAGGTCCCGGACGTAATTGCGCGCAGCGTATAATCGAGCTTCTGGTTTCGTATAGAGATTTGCAGACCCATGAATCCATAGCGGAAGCTCGATCCGACAATGATTGCCAAGGTGAGCGCGATCACCCATGTATTATAGCGCCACCATTCGTACAAACCGAAAAAGGAAGGCAGCAAATAAAGCGTAAACAAAGCGAATACCAGCGTCGGCGCAGCCGCTAGCGTCGTCAGCATCCGGCTCCGGCGGAGAAACGAATTTTTCTCCTTCAGCAGCGCCATGATCAATAAAACGGCGCCTGCCACAATATACGGCGCCGCCCAAGGGGTGACAAAGTAATACGGGATCGGATCGCCGGGTTTCGGTTCGAGCACGAAGGAAAAAGCAGGAAGAACCACCAGCGCCCACGGGATCCATCGTTTCCACGGCCACACCGGATAATCCGGGTAGTAAACAATTGCGAACATCAAAAACGTATAAGGCAAGCCGAAGTAGCACATTAGTGAACTGGCGAGCTCGGCTTTGGCCAGCAGCACCGCAACAGGCATCGTCAACAGGCCGCGGTCAAACAAATAAGGCACGAGATCGTCAGCAATCACCGCCGACAATCCGCCGCAGCCGCCTGTAAAGGCGATGCTGCTGATCCATTGTGTCGTCGCCCGCTTTGGATCGGTGACGATCAGGAGCAGTCCGATCGTCCATAGGCCGATAAAAACAAACAGCATGACAACCCGATCCCTTCCGTCTTAAGCGTACTCTCCTTCGAGTCGGTCCAATTCTTCGAGACATCGCTCGGCCCAGCGAACCGTCCGCTGCAGCTGCTCGCGCTCCCGCGCCAAGGCTTGCCTCAGCGATTCGCGGTAATCCGGCACCGTCCCTTGGTACGCCCGGACCGTGTTCGGCGGCATAAGCGCAATCTCCTGATAGGCCAGCGCGCGCCGCTGATGGAAAAACGCCACATCCGGGTCCATCGGATTGTGCAAATCTCCTTGCGTCGGGTGTTTCACGACCGCGGCAATCTTGACGGCAACTTTACCGGTAGGCGACAGCTCGACAACCTCGCCGATATACTCGCCTGTTTTGTAGGAAGCCCGGACCATTGTTCCGGGAGTTAGCATGGATTCCAGCATCGTATAGATACGACTCCCTTCCTTGTTAAAAGTTTGAAAGGCCTCATCAGCCATTCGTAGTAACGTTCATCCAGCGGTGCAGTTCCTGCACGTCGTCGAACCGGTATTTCTTATCCGCCACCGTCCCGCGATTCCAGCGCACCAGACACGGCACGCTTTCGATTTGCCAATTCCGAGCCAGCAGCGGTGAGAAATTAATATTGCAGCGGCCAATGTTATTCCGCGGATTCAACGCCTGTACAACCTCTAGCATCCTCTCGCCTATCTTGCACGTGCCGCACAGCGGAGTGTAGAAGAATACGTACCAGGGCTCCGAATGAGCTAAGTGGCCTTCAGCCGCGTTTTCCGGGATTTCGGGCTCTATGGCTTCGGACGGAGCAAGCGTCCATGCAAGCAGATCTTTTTCCGACCATTCGATGAGCGTCATGATTCCAATCCCTCCCCTACATATTTGCTTATTGCTTCCAGAGGGACCTATCCGGTAGAATGGTACTATCCAGGGTATAGGGCAGGTGTTAAACAATGTCGGACACAACGAACCAAAATTCGAATGAGCAACCGCAATCCGCCGACGAGCCTAAAAAAGTCAGCTTGGCGGATGCGATTAAAAGCAAGCTCGCGCAAAAGAAGCAAGCTCAGCATGACGCTAAAGCCAACGGCCAACTCCGTGCCGGAAACGCATCCGTTATGAAAAGCCAAAACAACAAAAAGCCGAACAACCAACGCCGGCGTACCGGCGGAAGCTAACCGGCCGCGATTGGAAAAGAAGGATGAGCACAGCCTTTTCAGGCCTGCGGCTCATCCTTTTTTAATTATCGGAACAACTGTGTCTGTAAAATCAAGGATGGAACTTAAGCGTACAGCAGATCGCGCTGCTTCTTAATCTCGTCATTTTCCAAGTATTCGTCATAAGTGATGACCTTGTCGATCAAGCCGTTCGGCGTAATTTCGATGATCCGGTTAGCCACGGTTTGCACGAATTGATGGTCATGGGATACGAATAACATCGTACCATCGAAATCCATCATCCCGTTGTTCAGCGCCGTGATCGATTCCAAATCCAAGTGGTTGGTCGGCTCATCCAGAATCAGTACGTTGGCGCCGCTCATCATCATTTTGGACAGCATGCAGCGTACTTTTTCGCCCCCGGACAGCACGCTTGCTTTCTTAAGTGCTTCTTCGCCCGAAAACAGCATGCGGCCCAGGAAGCCGCGGATATAAGACTCGTCTTGATCCTTGGAATATTGACGCAGCCAGTCAACCAGGTTGATGTCCGTATCGAAATAAGCCGAGTTGTCTTTCGGGAAGTACGCCTGCGTCGTCGTCACGCCCCAGCTGTACTCGCCGGCATCGGCTTCAAGCTCGCCCGTTAGCACTTGGAACAACGTCGATTTGGCGATCCCGTTCGGGCCGACGAGGGCGATTTTGTCGCCTTTGTTTACGGTAAAGCTGATATTGTTCAAGATCAACTGGCCGTCGATCGTTTTGCTGATCCGGTCCACTTGAAGCAATTGCTTACCCGCTTCCCGCTCCGGAGTAAATTTGATGAACGGGTACTTCCGGGTCGACGGCTTGATATCATCGAGCGTCAGCTTCTCCAGCAGCTTCTTACGCGAAGTCGCCTGCTTCGATTTGGAGGCGTTCGCGCTAAAGCGCTGAATGAACGTTTCGAGCTCTTTACGCTTCTCCTCGACCTTCTTGTTGGCCTCGCGCTGTAGCTTCAAAGCCAGCTGACTGGACTCGTACCAGAAGTCGTAGTTGCCGACGTACATCTGGATTTTGCTGAAGTCGATATCCGCAATGTGCGTGCACACCTGATTCAGGAAGTGACGGTCATGGGATACGACAATGACGGTTCCTTCATATCTGGCAAGGAAATTTTCAAGCCAGCTGATCGATTCGATGTTCAAATGGTTTGTAGGCTCGTCGAGCAGCAAAATGTTCGGGTTGCCGAACAACGCCTGCGCTAGCAAGACACGGACTTTTTGATTGCCGTCGAGTTCTTTCATTTTAACATCGTGCAGTTCCTTGGTAATGCCGAGACCGATCAGCAGCTCCGCCGCGTCCGATTCCGCCTGCCAGCCGTCCAGCTCCTGGAATTCCCCTTCCAGCTCAGCCGCACGCATGCCGTCCTCTTCGGAGAAATCCGGTTTTGCGTACAGCGCGTCTTTCTCCTCCATAATTTGGAACAAGCGCACATGTCCCATCATGACCGTTTTGAGCACATCCACTTCGTCATATTCGAAATGGTTCTGCTTCAGAACCGCCATACGCTCGCCCGGGGTGATGCTGACTTCGCCTTTATTCGGCTCCATTTCGCCGGACAAAATTTTCAGGAATGTCGATTTGCCCGCTCCGTTCGCGCCGATCAAACCGTAGCAGTTGCCGGGAGTAAACTTAATGTTTACATCCTCGAACAGTGCCCGTTTACCGTATCTTAAGGTGACTCCTGTTACCGTAATCATCTGTTTAAAACCTACTTTCGCGATAGAATAAAGCGATCAGCCCGTGTAAAGCCGCTTCCAAACGTATATTATAGCATAAATTGGCGCGTCTTCCCACTGGATGTTATTTTTTGTTCCGCCCAAATTGGCCAGCCGCACCGATGAAACGCTTCGTTACTTGTTCTGTGCGATACGCTCTACCAGCTCGGACAGCTCGGTCCAGCGCTCCATCGCTTCCTCCAGCCGCCGCGTCAGCTCCTGCTCTTCCTGGAACAGCTCTTGCGCTTTCGTATAATCGCTGCCTGCGTTCTCGATATCTTGCTTGACCTGCGCCAAGCGATCCTCGAGCCCGGCAATTTTATCCTCGATTTCGTCCCATTCCTTCTGTTCCTTGTAGGAAAGCTTGCGGGGACGATTCGATTCGCGCTGCTGTGCCGGCGCCGTTTCGCTAGCCGCTTTGGTTTCGCGCCGCTCCTCTGCTGCCGCCTGCTTTTCGCTTCGGGACGTTTCCAAAAATTCCGTATAATTGCCGAAAAATCTTCGGATGCGGCCCTCCCCTTCGAACACGAACAGATGATCCGCCGTCCGGTCCAGAAAATAACGGTCATGGGATACGGTAATGACTACGCCCGGAAAATCTTCCAGGTACTCTTCCAAGATCGTCAACGTTTGGATATCCAGATCGTTCGTCGGCTCGTCCAGCAAAAGCACGTTCGGCTCGCCCATCAGTGTGCGCAGCAGGTACAGCCGGCGACGTTCGCCTCCGGACAGCTTGCCGATCGGCGTCCATTGCTGGGCAGGCGTAAACAGGAAGCGTTCGAACATTTGCGCCGCCGTAACCGATTCGCCGCTCGAGGTTCGCACCACCTCGGCCGCTTCCTTAATATAATCGATCGCCCGCTGCTTCTCGTCCATCTCGACGCTTTCCTGCGTGTAGTAAGCCAGCTTCACGGTCGGTCCGGTTACGATGGAGCCCGCATCCGGTTCCAGTCGGCCGGCCAACATGTTCAAAAACGTCGATTTTCCCGTCCCGTTCGGTCCGATAATGCCGATGCGATCTTCAGGTAAAACGATATAGCTGAAATTGTCGACGATTTTACGCTGCTCGAACGATTTGCTGACATCTTCCAACTCCATGATCTTTTTACCGAGCCGGCTCGCACCGAGCGAAATGTCCAACTGTGCGGCGGGTCCGTCCACCTTGCGATCGCGCAGCTCGATAACACGCTCCACACGCGCTTTCTGTTTCGTCGTCCGGGCTTTGGCTCCTCGCCGAAGCCAAGCCAGCTCTCTGCGCAGCAGGTTTTGCCGCTTGTCTTCCTCGGCGGCTTCGCGTTCCAGCCGATCGGCCTTTTTCTCCAGAAATGCCGCATAATTGCCCTCGTAGCTGTACAGCATGCCGCGGTCCAGCTCGAAGATCCGGTTCGTCACCCGATCGAGAAAATACCGGTCATGCGTCACGAGCAGCAGCGCGCCCCGCCACTTCGCAAGGAATTCTTCCAGCCACTGCACCGTTTCATGGTCAATATGGTTGGTCGGCTCGTCCAAGATGAGCAGATCCGCCGGTTGAATCAGCGCCCGGGCCATTGCAACGCGCTTGCGCTGCCCCCCGGAAAGCGTACCGACCTTTTGGCCAAAATCGCGGATGCCGAGCCGGGTCAGCACGGTCTTAGCTGTCGTAGAGGCGTCCCATGCCCCTGTCGCATCCATACGCTGCTGTGCGCCGAACAGCTTCGCCTGCCGTTTTTCATCCTCGGGGGCAAGCTGCAGCTCGGCAAGCGCCCATTCGTATTCCCGCAATGCTTGCATCATCGGCGTATCGCCGTAAAATACCTGCTCAAGCACGGTCGAGTCGGAATCGAACGACGGATTTTGCGGCAAATACTCGACATGGAAGTGGTTCGCATGAATGAGCTTTCCTCTTTCCATCGATTCGAGTCCGGCCATAATTTTAAGCAGGGTCGATTTTCCCGTGCCGTTCACGCCGACGAGCCCGATGCGTTCTTTCTCGTTGATCTGAAAGTGAATGCCGTCAAATAAAACTTTCTCGCCGTAGCTTTTATATAAATCTTCTACCGTCATGATGTTCAAGCGGATTCAAGCCTCCTCGCCGTTGCTTGCGTTTATTAATTGCCGTAAGGTTCGGCGGGCTCCGTCACGTAAGCGGCAAGCAGCGAAGCCGTATGCCGCACAGCGTCCTTATGCGTACGCTCCATCGCGTGGGAAGCGTGAACGCCCGGACCGATCAAAGCGGCGCGAATGTTACTTCCTCCACGAAGCGCAGCGGAAGCATCCGACATGTACTGCGGGTAAATATCGACCACGTAGCTCAGTCCGTCGCGCTTCGCGAGCTCGATCAGCTTCGACGTCATCGCGTAATCGTAAGGCCCGGACGAATCTTTGGCGCAGATCGAGACATCGAACTCCGTACAATTCAAGTCTTCTCCCATTGCGCCCATATCGACCGCGAGCACCTCGCTGATGTCTCCCGGAATCCAAGCCGAGCCATGACCGACCTCTTCATATACACTGATCATAATTTTCAACGTGCTGGATGGTACGATAGCCTCTCGCTTAAGCAGTTCAAGCAGCCCGAACAAAGCGGCAACGCCCGCTTTATCATCCAGGTGACGGGATTTGATAAAGCCGTTCGTTTTAAACTCGGTGCGCGGGTCAAAGGAAATGATATCTCCTGTACCAATACCGAGCGCTTTGACATCGTCCGCTGACTTGACCGGTTCGTCCAGACGTACCTCCATGACTGCTTCTTCCCGCTTCAAATCTCGCGCTTCCGGAAAGACATGCACCGAAGGCTTGGTCGTCAGGATCGTACCGTCGTAGGTTCGTCCGTCGCGGGTATGCACGCGGCAGTATTCATTTTCGACGGAACCCATCATATAGCCGCCGATCAGCGTAAACCGCAGTGTGCCGTTACTCTTAATTGAACGTACCATCGCTCCCAGTGTATCGACATGGCCGAACAGGCCGATCACCCGGTTCTTTTGCCGGCCTTCGACCGTTATAATCCCGCAGCCCTTGGGCGTGAAGCTGATCGGGTACCCCAGCTTCTCCGCCTCGGCGGCCAGCTTGCCCATGATATTGCTGCAAAAACCGCTCGGGCTCGGCGTCGAGAGCAGCATGTCCAGCACCTGCATCATATACGTTTCGTTGATATCCCATTTCATAAAATCTGCCTCCGTTCGTTTGCTTCTCAAAACATTTTAAGGTAAGCTACGGAATGGATCTAATAACCAAGGAGGTACATACATGTCTCAACCATTGCCGCCAAAAACCTGTAGTATCGACCGTCTGGTCACCGTTCAAGAAGATATCGATAAAGTGCTCCGCGGAGAAAAAACGGCTACCCGCCGCAACGGACGCTACGCCGATCCCGGCGAAATCATGGAATTGAACGGCCACCGCTTTGAAGTGACGAATGTCTACCAACAGTCGCTCGGAGAGCTGACCGACGATCACGCAAAGACGGAAGGATACGAATCGGTCGAGGCCTACAAGAATTATATTTTATCCATGCATGCGGGCATGCCGTGGCTTCCGCACATGAAAGTGTGGGTTCACGAATTCCGCGCCGTGTAATACGGCAAAACAGTGTAGCCTCGGTACTTGCCGCGGCCTCCCCGGCCAAGCCGGGTCCGCTTGCTGCAGGTGCCTTTGCTACACTGTTTCTTTTCTTTACGATTTTCAGCTACCGTTGTGGAGGTTGTTGACCATGTATTCCTGGCTCGTATTCATTCATGCCGTCAGTGCCATGGTATCGATCGGTCCGTTTTTCGTGCTGATACCGATGCTTCGCAAGTTAAAAACCGCCGATGGCGATCTGCTGCACTCCTACCTCGATTCCTTCCGCTTCGTCGTTCGTTTGTCCAAGCACGCCGGACACGTGCTCGTCGCTTCCGGACTGCTTCTGATGTGGCGTGGTAGTTGGCCATGGACGACCCCATGGATTTTCGGCACGTTCGTCGTCCTCTTCGCGTCGCTGTTGTTCATGGCCCGCGCCTTCTCCCCGACGATCCGCAAGCTGCGCGAACCGGAACACGACCGACAGGCGCTTCTCCGCAAGCTTAGCCGGTCGCTATATTTATATTTGTTCGTATTGTTCGTCATGCTGTGGCTCATGATCATGAAGCCGATGTTATGGTAACACCTTGTGGAAGCTAGTCCGGAATCAGCTTTGGAAATCGACGCAAATGCTGGTTCCGTCAAGCACCTGCTTCATATGCGCCTTCACTTCTTCATGCACCGGATGCGTATCGTACGTTTTCAAGTCTTCGAGGGAATCGAATTTCGTAATCAGCGCAATATCGTAGGAACGTTCCAAGTGAAGCACGTCCATTCCGACTTCCAGATGGCGCAGCACCGGGATTTTCCCTTCCATGTTCGCCAGAACGCCATACGTGCGCTTGACCGCTTCCGGGCTGCGGTCTTTTAATTTGAACAATACGATATGAGTAATCATCGATTCCAGTCCCCTTTTCAAATTGAGTTTGTCGGCCGCTTCTGTCTTTATCTGCCTGCTTTGGCGGCGGACCATTCCTCGACATTCCACACCTTCGTTACCCAATCTTCATAAAAATCGGGCTCGTGGCATACAAGTACGATCGTACCTTTATACTCCTTCAGTGCTCGCTTCAACTCGTCCTTGGCCGCTACATCCAAGTGGTTCGTCGGCTCGTCAAATGCAATCCAGTTGCTATCGTGCATCAACAGCTTGCACAGCCGAACCTTCGCCTGCTCGCCCCCGCTCAAGCTGCTCAGCGGCCGGGTGATGTGCTCGTTTTTAAGCCCGCACCGGGCTAGGGCAGCCCGAACCTCATGCTGATTCATATGTGAGAATTCATTCCATACATCATCGATCGGCGTCAAATTCGGCGCTTTCACTTCCTGCTCGAAGTAAGAAGGGTACAGAAAGTCGCCCAAAAACGTCGATCCGTCAAACGGCTGGATTTTGCCCAAAATCGTCTTCAACAGCGTCGACTTCCCGACCCCGTTACATCCCACGACAGCTATTTTATCGCCGCGTTCAATTGTGACATTCATTTTAGGCAGAAGTGCATGGGAATAGCCGATTTCCAGATCTTTGCCCTCGAAAACAATGCGTCCGCTTGCCCGGGATTCCTTGAACACGAAGGTCGGTTTTACCGCCTCCTCGGGACGGTCAATCCGATCGATGCGGTCAAGCTGCTTTTGACGGCTTTTTGCCCGGCCCGACGTCGAATAACGGGCTTTGTTGCGCTGAATGAAATCTTCCTGCTTCTTGATAAACTCCTGCTGCTTCTCATAAGCATCGATATGCTGTTGTTTATTAATATCTGCCATTTGCAGAAATTTTTCGTAGTTAGCGGTGTAACGCGTCAGCTTGGCAAATTCCAAATGATAAATGACGTTTACTACCTTGTTCATAAACTCGGTATCATGGGATATCAACATGAAGGAGTACGGATAGTTTTGCAAGTAATCCGTCAGCCAGTCGATATGCTCAACGTCCAGATAGTTGGTCGGCTCGTCAAGGAGAAGAACCGTCGGCTGTTCCAACAGCAGCTTGGCCAGCAGTACCTTCGTCCGCTGTCCTCCGCTAAGCTGAGCCACGTCGCGGTCCAATCCGATCGCATCGAGTCCCAAACCGTTCGCCATCTCCTCGACTTTGACGTCAAGCAGATAAAAGCCGCTATTTTCCAACCGGTCTTGAATCTCGCCCATTTGCTCGAGCAGCAGCTCCAATTTGTCCGGGTCGGCGTCGGCCATCTGTTCGGTAATCCCATTGAGCTCCTGTTCCAGTTCAAATAAAGGCAGAAAGGCGTCCTTGAGCACTTCGCGGACCGTTTTCCCCGGTGTCAGCTTCGTATGTTGGTCCAAATAGCCATAATTTACTTTGGGGGTCCATTCGACCTTCCCCGAATCCTTTAATAAACTACCAGTCAAAATATTCATCAGCGTCGATTTGCCGACGCCGTTGGCACCTACCAATCCAACATGCTCTCCTGGAAGCAGACGAAACGAAACATTTTTAAACAGTACCCTGCCACCAAAGCTGTGGCTTAGTTCTTCCACCGTCAACAAGCTCATGTAATTTCGGAATCTCCTGTCTATGAAAATAATTCGCGCTCGACAATTCATTATAACATCAGTAGGCGCAAGTTATCCAGATGATAGACTTGACAGAAGCTTGCGGCCGCTGCGATAAATCCGTCGGAGCCATAGTCCGCAATGTAATCGCAGCCGCTCTTTTGCATTCTTTCTCCCTGTCACGGGCTTGAGCAAAACAACGCTGATATTGTCGTCGGATCTTCGCTGCAACGCCTTTGTTAACAGCAAGTCACACATTTCCTGCAGGTCACTGCCCTTGCCGTTGGCCGTACGTAGCAGCGCGGCAATGGATCTGGGTAGAAAGCGGTCGTGAAAACCGTCGCTGCTCAGCAAAAATAAAGTTCCCGGTGCGTAGTAGCCCGAGCGGATGTAGACGTTAGGTCGTTCTCCCATGCCGAGCGAATGCAGCAGCACATTGCGCTTGGGATGACTTCGTGCGCGCCGTACGGACATTCGCCCCCGTCGAACTTGGGCGGATACCCATGTGTGGTCACGGGTCAACCGCTTGCATCGGCCTGCCGGCGTTAGCCGGTAAATACGGCAATCCCCGACATGTGCTATGAAGTAAACGGCATCCGTCAATAGCAAGAGCGTCAATGTCGTGCCGAGACGGCCGCCGCTGCCCCGCCCCGTTGCGACCAGCTCCCGGTGAACGGTAAAAAACCATGCTTCCGCCTCGCGTTCCAATCTTGCCAGACTATCTCCGGCGGAAAGCAAAGCGGGAACTTTGGCGTCAAGCCACTCTTTCAACCGACGAATGGCCAACTCGCTGGCTTGTGCGCCGTCCTCCGAGCCGCCCATCCCGTCAGCAAGCGCGGCGGCGGCATACGGAACGCCTTTCACTGTTTGTCCCACCCGCAGCAGCGAGCGATCTTCGTTAATTGTACGGAACCATCCCGTATGCGTGGCGGATCCATATTGAAAATGGACGGCAATCGTCGGTTTCACGCGTCAAAACCCCATTTTAAACGTAAATTCGGTCGATACGATCTTAACTATATCACCTTCCTTCAACTGATGCACCCGGTAAGGCACCAAAGATTCGCCATTGACAGTTGTTCCGTTTCGCGATCCTAAATCTTTGACGGCATAGCCTTCATCATCCTTTACAAATTCGGCATGCAAGCGAGACACGCCCGCTTCCTCGTGCACCCAATCCGCACCCGCCCCAGCGCGTCCGATAACGAAGCTGTTTTTATGAAGCTGTATTCGTTCCCTAACGCCATTGCGAAAAACCTCCAAGCATGCGCATGAACGGTCCGAAGGGCGCGGCACTTTGCCTAGAAAGACTGTTGCATCCTGCGGCGCAAGCAGCGTCGTTCGCATCGCGAGATCCAAGGATTGGGGGTGTGTCTCGTAAGGCTGCGTCTCTCCAAGCGACAATTGGCTGTACCCGGTTACCGGAGAAGAAATAGGATCCGGCTGCTCCTTGGGGTATCCCGTGTTTGGCATAACCGTATCTCCCAGAGTGGCAAAGCTAATCGGCGATGGCGACGCCAAACCGACGCGGCTCATAAAGCTTGCCTGGTCCCCGCGATCCGGCTCGGGTAATTTTTCGTTGTTGGTCTCGAAGGACAAAACTGGCGTACCCTGTTTCGGCGCCTCGGTTGAAGTCTTTGCAATTCTGAGAAACAATACCAATGCTCCCGCCGTGAAGATCAGCGTCAAACCGATACACATCCAGAGCATCGTGTCGCTCGGATCATCAAAATAAATTTTCCAAATGAAGCACCATGCGAGCACGGTAAGTAAAATAACGAACAATTGCTTCCTACGGGATTCAGACTTCGCTTTGGGTGCTGCTTCAGTCCTGTACATTCCGGGCTCCGTCGAATGCTGTGACGGGGATGATACCGGTATCTGTCCGCCAATCGGCTCATACACCGAATACTCGTTGCGTACCGCTCTCGGGGTATCGCTAAACGGCTGCTCCGGACTATGAAATAACATAGACTCCGGATGAACGGAAGCTCTGAAAGCATGCTGTGGCGAAGCCGTCATCCCAGCCGGTTCCGGTCCTACGGGAGATACATGCTGCAAAAGACCGATTTGCTTCAAGAGCAGTTGTTTAAGCTCGGGTAAATTGAAAGCTTCCTCCTGCAAATAACGCATCAGCTCTTGAAATCCGCTTCCCTGGAGTTCGGTTACCCGGTGAATCAAACGCGACGCCAGCTGTTGGATATCCGAAGAAACCGATCCCTTTCCCTCCAAATGTTCCTTAGGGATATAAGTTAAATACAAATCTTGAAAACCAGCTCCGCAATAAATATATTCCTCCTTTAGGATGTATCTGCCGGGTTGGAGCATATATACCTTGCTGTCATCGAGTACTTCGACAATATGCAGCAGCAGTGAATAATATTGAGCGAGCGAAAGCTTCTCCATTCGCAGCCAGTGACTGAGCATTCGTTTGCCAGTAATGGCATAATACAAGCAAACATCTCCGTTCCTTGCCTCTACTTGAACTTCGAGCAGCCGCGGAATCCGGTTAGCTGACAGCATATTGACTTGGAAGCTCGAGAGGTCTTGCTGCCTCATCCCGGCCGGTGAAGAAAGTACCATAAAATGACCGTTCCGGTTGTCGAAATCGACTTTCAGGCCGTATAGCTGCTGGTCCAATGCCATTCTCCTTCCCTTTCATTTTCCATTCATCACATTAAACCCCTAATGCTTCCCATTGAATGATCGTAATCATGACGCCCGGCAGCACTGCCCACATGAATGGAAAACGGAGCCGACCGTCGGATGCGGGGTCGGACATTAATACAGACAGCTTGCGGAACGCGGCGAGCTGAATAAGCAAAAATCCCGCATGCGTCAGCCGTTGAACGCCGTCGCTGCGCCATAACAACACAAGCAGCGCGATCAGACCGGCGCATATGAGCGAGGCTGCCATAGCGTAGAGAGAAAACACCGCCCCAGTAAAGGCTCCCAGCGCAGCAAAAAGCTTGACGTCTCCGGCCCCCACTGCACGAAGCACATATAACGCGAGCATCGGAGCAAAGCCACAAGCCAGTCCCGCAGCTGAAAACGCCAGCCCGTTCCAACCGGTCGTAGCTAAATGAAAAATCAATCCGGAGATTGCTCCCGTCACGGTAAGCCAATTCGGAATTTTTTGTTTCGTGATGTCCGTCACGAACGCAACGGCCAGCATTACCGCAGCAAACCAAATACCGAGCATGCTTATCCCCCTATCCATGCGCGCTCCTGCGCTTTTTTTCGAAGTATGACGGTTTTCTTAATAAAAGGGACTGCGAACGTGTACTCATACTGCGCTTCGATAACAACATAGGCCTTCTCACGATCGTCAAAGTTTGGAAAATGAAGAGAGGTAACTTTGAATTTACGTCGATCAAGGCTTCCCATATCAGCAAACGATGCAATAATTGGCGTCGCGGCTTCCGCAACCTTCTGTTCTACCTGTTTCTTCGCTTCGTCCTTTGCCGAGCTGCCGAGCGCTTCCAGTTGTTCTCTTCGCTCTTTTTCCCAAGCAACCAAACGAACCATAGGCTCAGGAATCCATTTGCCGTAGTCCTCCACGAATTGTTCGGAATCGATGACTGTTTGTCTGGCTGTCTCCAGTTGAGTCACTACGTTACCCAGCCAAGCACTGGCTCGGCTGTTCTGCCATCGCGCTTGCCCCTGTCGGTACAATAGCTCGACCGGGTACATGTTGGCAGCAATGACTTTAGCCGATTCCGAGACGGCAGACTGCAGTGCCATCTCGGCCAAAGATACGCGAATAAACGCAATCAGCAGCAGAAGAAATGCCAGAAAAAAGGGCATCACGAGCGCCGCTTCAAGAGTGATGCTTCCTCTCTGCTCTTTCGTCCATCGCAACATACTGGCCTCCTAATATGTAAAGTCTGCCGTTTTGGTCATTCGGCAGCGGTTACCGCTTACCTCGCAACCGGAGAACCCGCTTTTCCCCACTAGCTTCATGATTGCAGGTAAAAACCAAAGCCGATATGAGGTTTTAACACCACCGGAAACATACGTAGTGATTTGATAAAGCTTCTGTTTTGTGTTCAATTCGATCAGCGCCTGCATTCGGGACAACAGAACCGACTCACGGCTATGAAGCAACAGAAATAATCTCAAGTAATCTTTATATCCTAGCGTCATTACTCCACTCAGTTTCTGGGATAGTGGCACCTGCTCGCCCTGAATGAGCTTCATCATGTCCTCTTGTGCCCGAATTGCGCCTTCCGTCACCGCAGCCAGCAAAACAAGAAGCGGCGAACCGGCGGCGAGCACTTCGTTGCGCGGCTCAAGCAGCGCTTCAGTCGTTCCGACCGCCAGCCGTATGGCGAACATCTCCGCATACGCCGACGAATAATTGCTGCTACAAGTAGTTGAACCGTAAATTAAATATTCAACCTCCTGATTGGTTAATTCATGGCCTGCGGGATTGGATAGCTCTTTGGAGGTTTTGGGCCGGCCGGAAGCATCTTTTTCCACTCCAAGTGTCCGATAGCTGAATTTGCTGACTGCAAATTCATCGATATAAAACTCGTCCCGCACATCCGTCAACACCCCTTCCAGTGTAGAAACCAGCTTCAAAGAACTGGACCCGGCCTGATCCGGAGTTTTCAAATTAACAGTCGACACAGGAGAAATTGCTCCAGCAGCTTGGTTCATTTCCAAATACGTCTGATAGAAACCTTTGCTGCCAGCCGTCTTCGGATCGCCCTGAAGCTTGTGGTAACTCTCCTCATACGGATCGACATTCGATACAAGAGAGCAACTGCCGATCGTTCGCCGAAACTCGTCCAAAATCGGCTGCGCTTTGGCCCTTTGCTCCCGCTTAGCCGCTGCCGTCGCTTTATTTTTGCTCTGACGCTCGGTTTGCGCCTTATTCTGTTTGGCGTACCATTCATCCACTTTCGTTTTGAAGCCATTCAACGCCGTTGTAGTCGTAGAGTATTTTTGCTTCGTAAACATAAGGTTATCTTCAAATTGAACCCGTACGCTGGAAAACTGGGCCACCGCCGTTCCTACTCCCGCTTCCCATTGTTCCAATTCCTGGCGATCAATTAAATGCACAAAGTTGAAGACATCCTCAGCCTTTAGCTGTGAACCCGAACCATTTGGCTGCCGAACCTTGTTGATTTCGGCATTCAATTCATCGTTTGCTTTTTTAGCCAGCTTCATCGCTTCCAAGAACATATCCTTATGTTTGGAGAGCGCCGCATCATCGAGCGCTACCTCGCCTTTCAACAATCCGAGTAGTGCGGCATATTTGGTGAAATCGTCCAATAGCTGTTGGAACTCTGCTACTTTCTGCGCCGCTTCCGCCGCTTGACGCTGCAATTCGTTTTTCGTCTGATTCAGCTGCCGGATCGAATCGGCGGCACCTATGCCGCCTTGGATCAAAGACATGATCGAACCGTCAATTTGCTTGATTTGGTCGTTTAGCGCCTTCAGCGTAGCTTGCGCCGACTGCAGTGAGGCCCTTATATTTTCCAGCGTATGGATGCCGATTTTCTCACTTAGTGCGTTCAAATCGCGAAGCTGCGTATCGTGATGGGGATGCAGCACTTCAGATTTTTGACGTATCGCTTGAAAGGCGTCCCAAGCTTCATCCAGTCTTCTATCGCGTTCCTCCAGCAGTTCTTCTACTTTGACCGCATTTTCGGCAAATTTCGAAGCCTGATTCAATTTGGTGTCAAGGCCTGTTTTTTTGAATTTGTCGGTCAGTTCAAGCGCGTAAATCATCGGAGCCCGGTATTTCATCTCCTCCAATATTTGCTGCTTAAAGATCGTATGACTGGATAAGGTGAAGATCGGTGTTACCTTTGCGGAATCCTCTTCCAAACGTTGATCAATAAAACGAAATTGACCAGGCTCCGCAGCGCCGGACAAATTGCCGGTTACCGTTTGCTTGAAAATCTCGTCCCCCTTGCTGCCGTTCAGGTCTGTACCAAACAATCCATAGGCCGAGAGCTCCGGAGAAAAAGCGGAAAGCGTCGAGCGAACCCCGGATTTCACGGCATTCTCGGCTTCCTTATCCGCAGTCTTCCACCTTGCGACATCGATTAGCAGCCCGCAAAGCAGAAACAAAGGAACAAGAATAATGATCAAATAGATCGATACGGCACCGCTTTGCTCCTTCCATAGCTTTAACAACCTCCTCAAAAATTCACCTCCGGATTCCCCCATCCGTTACTCATGAAGCACGACAACAATTCCTTTTTGTTCCAGCTCACGTTTCAACCCTTGAGTTAGCTTCATTTTATCGTTCTTCGACACCTTGAAAAAATGCCATACCACGCCTTTAATTTGAGTACCCTGCTTCAGCAGCTCTGCGTCTTTTGCCATCTGCTCTCGCAAATTTTTTTCATTAAAGGTGTAATAAGCCTGATGCGCCACACCGGAAGAGTCCAAAGCATCGACAATCCGTACGGTTTCTGGGGTCAAATTAAATTTCTTGCTTATCCCGCCAACCAAACCACGTAAATGTTCCGCAGCTTCAATTTCCGAGGTGATTTTTACCGGTTCTTTGACCGAGGTCTTCGGGTCGACCATCGTTTTCAGCGCATCCTTCGGCTTGATTCGCCCTTGGATTTCACCAATAAAAGTTCGCGTCAGATCCGTCAGTCGGATCGTTTCGATCGGGTCAATGACGTAAGATTTGGACGAAGTCTCCACATCAGCCTCTTTGCCCCAAAATTTCTGTGCAAAGAAAGGAATGTGAAACTTTTTTTCCAAGGCGACGCGAACATAGCGCAGAAATCCATGATTCGTATAATCGATCTCTCCACGCAGCTGCCCCGGCAGGCTGCCAGCGGCTCGGGATAGTTTGCCTGTAGGACCGCTTTGACCGGCTGCTTGGCCGGATGCCGGAAGCTGAACGGATACCGGAGCGATAGGGAGCAAAAAGCTGAACAAATTCATCACGTGGTCGTTCGTCAGCCGCCAGTACATGCCATCCGTTTGCCCTAAACCAACCGATCCAGTGACCGGATCTTTTCTGCTGTTGTCCCAAATATAAGCCGTCCGGTCCGCCGTCAATGCCGCCGTATAATGAACGGAAGCTTGCTGATAGGCAAACAGCGATAAAAAAATAAGCAGCAAGGTCGCGATTAAAATGACCGGCAGCGTCAAGGACGCCTCAATCGTAAATTGACCGGAATGACCGACAAAGAATCGGCGGACCGTTATAACGAACAGCCGTTTATGGATAAATCTCATGAACACTGTCATGTCATCATGCCAAGGTCAGGGCGTGCCTAACTTGCTATCATCGATATTTACATTTTTGGAGTCCTTTATTTCTTTACTGGCATCGTTAAATAAGCTTTCCATCCACTTCGTGATCCACTTTCGGAAAGCAATTGCAATAATGAGCAGTACCGCAATGATTAACAAAATCTCAAGCGTACCAAGTCCGTCTTCTTCTTGCCAAAACCGCTGCCACGCCGATTTCAATGCTTCCATTCCTTTTTCCTCCTCTATTGTCGCAAAACTATGTCTGTTACTTGATTAGTTCATCATCATTAAAGCAGGGGCCGCTACCATAACCATGACAACGAAAAATATCATGACCATCGGAAACACCAGCTTGGAGGCCGCTTCTTCACCTAGCGTTTTGGCAAGCGCCTTGCGCTTCTCCCACAGGTTGACGGACAGTTCCCTTAAGGCCATTACCAACTCGTCGCCACCCCGCTTGTAGTTTAACAACAACGTTGTCGTAAACAGCGAAACCTCCTGCATTGCGCACCGCTTGCTGAAGTCCTCCATCGCTTTGGAAAAGGACACGTTCACCTTAAGGGCGTGAACGGTTTCCTTCAATTCGGCCATTAACGGACTGCTGACAGCCTCTTTTCCATTTACAATCCGTACCAGGGCCTGCGGTACCGTTTCGCCTGCGCCTACCAGAAGCATCAACTGGTTCAATATTTCCGGAAGCTCAATTAAAATGGACTGTTTCTTCCGCTTAAGCTCCCCGGCGGCTTGTTTGTACATTAGAAACGGAACAAAAATCGTCAACGGCAGGCCGTAAATCAGCATCTCGGCTTCTCCGGCAGCCAAACCGGCCATGGTGCTCAAAATAAGCAGGCCGTAAGCAATAATAAGCGTCTTGGCTGCAAACCATTTCGTTTCCGAGATCGCTGGTTTCGCTCCATATAGTCCTATCATGACGCGATGCACCTTGCCGAGCGGCTCGGATAATCGATCGGCTAGCTTCGTCCGGTCCATAAACCATAAGCCTGCCGGGGCGAGCCAATAGAACGCATC
Source organism: Paenibacillus tyrphae (assembly GCF_000722545.1). Lineage (GTDB taxonomy): Bacteria > Bacillota > Bacilli > Paenibacillales > NBRC-103111 > Paenibacillus_G > Paenibacillus_G tyrfis. Next base: position 95,659 of record NZ_JNVM01000016.1, on the reverse strand, counting down.
TGACCGAGAAAGACCTCGCTCGTCGCGGACCCATGGAGCATACTTTGGAAATCCTGCCCAAGCCGCACCGGCAACGGCAAGCAGCTCCAAAAGCAATAGCGCGAGCATCCACAAACCGCTTCACACCTTTATATTCATAATTTTTTGTGCCAAGGCAAAGCAGCCGAACAATACCCCAAGCGCACCGGTCATGATAAGCAGGCCGCCGCCTTCATACAGCGGTTCCATATAATCCGGCGTCATCCAAGCTAGCGCTGCAATGAGAATGACGGGCGCAACCGTGAGCACTTTGGATTCGAATTTCTTTTGGGCCAATGCCACCTGGATGTCCTGTTCGATATCCAATTTTTCCTGAATAATGACGGCCGTTCGCCGAACCACCTGAACTAGGCTCCCGCCCGTCCGCTTGCATATAACGAACACGTTCGCAAACTGGCCGATCTCGTCGATGTGGGCCCGACGGCTGAAGTCGAGCAGGCATGCCTCGACGGTTTCTCCGTTTTGCAGCCGCCAGATGATGAGCTCAAGCTCGCGCACAATCATCGCTCCGGCATCGGGATACAGCAGCCGCAAGTCGTCGAGCGCTTCAGTAAAAGACGATTCGATCGAGCGACCCGCCCCCATGGAAGAGGCCAACGAAGCAAGCATTTGTTTAAACTGCTGTTTAAGCTGTGCCTTCCTTTTAACTATAATGGCCTTGCGCCGCATCATCGGGTAATAAAACCCGGTTAAGGAAAGCAGCCCGGCAATCAAAGGGTTCTTGTAAAAAACCATAGCAATACCCGCCATGACGGCTGCGCCGAAAAAGACGGCAGTTGCCTTTTGTCCCCACGTTAGTTGGTATTCGTTATAATCCGGAAGCTTTGCTTTGGAAGCCGCAGGCGCCGGCTTCGTGCCGAAAGACAGCCCCGCAAAGGCGCGCAAACGGCCGAAGGCCGATTTGTTCATGTTTGATATCCTCCCCCTTTCCAGCTACTGTCCCATTAGATCAAACCCGCCATCTCAAGCTTCCATATCCCCTCTAACACATTTCCGGTAGGCTCAAGCTGCCCGATTACTTTGCCTTCCGGCGTTTCACCCGTCTCCACGAACCGATAAAGCGGATTAAGCTTCACCTCCCCATCGTCGACCCCGATTACTTCGGTAATTTCCGTCACTCGTCTGGAACGATCGCGAAGACGGGTCAAGTGGACCATTACATCGATCGCCGATGCGATTTGTTTGCGCACGACTTCAACCGGCAGGTTGGCCCCGCTTAATACCATCGTCTCCAAACGACTCAGCATATCCTTAACCGAATTGGCATGCCCCGTGGATAACGATCCGTCATGGCCGGTATTCATCGCCTGCAGCATATCCAAAGCTTCCGCGCCCCGAACCTCCCCGACAATGATGCGGTTCGGCCGCATCCGCAGCGATGACCGGATCAAGTCGCGAATCGTGATTCCGCCTTTTCCTTCCGTATTGGCGTTGCGGGTTTCGAGACTGACTAGATTCGGAACGCCGCGAATTTGCAGTTCAGCCGAATCTTCGATCGTGATGACGCGCTCGTCTGGCGGAGTATACTGTCCCAGCGCGTTGAGAAATGTCGTTTTCCCCGAGCCCGTTCCCCCTCCGATAAACAAATTGTATTTAGCCTTGACGAAGCGAATAAGCTGCTGCGCCGCTTCGCGCGAGAGCGCCTGACGTGCAACCAAATCGTCCAGCGTCATTGGATTTTCCGGGAATTTACGGATCGTCATTGCCGGACCTTTCAACGCAATCGGCGGAAGGACGACATTGACGCGGGAGCCGTCCGCAAGCCGGGCGTCGACGATCGGAGTCGACTCGTTCACAATCCGGTTGACCCGGCCGACGATCGCTTGAATCGTATCTTCCAGCTTCTCCCTGCTTTCGAAACGGATCTCCGTCTCCAACACACGCCCGTCTTTTTCAACGAAAATCTGGTCATGGGAATTGATCATAATTTCAGTAATCGTCCGATCGTCGACGAGCGGCTGGAGCACATCCAAACCGCGGAACGAGTGAAACACCTCTTGCACCAACCTCCGCTTTTGCCCCGCGGTCAAAAACGATTCTCTGGAGTAAGCAAACACGATTTGCTCAATCTGCTCCATGAGCTGCTCGTCCGACAAGGCGTTTCCATAATCCAAGCTGTCCTGTACTCGCTGTTTGATCTGCTGCTTTACCGTAATATCCTTCATCGATACCGCGATCCCTCCCCGCCGGATCGAACCAAGCCGGCAGCCGCCAAGGCAAAGACCGGCGACATCATGTCCTCCACGCGCCCAACGCCTTTCCACTCGGGGACGTAAGGCAGTTCGCTGCTATGTGCAAATCCGTACGTTTCGAATCGGTTCGCCATCTGCCCGGCATTTTTGTTATGTACGAACTGCACCCGATGAAGCCAGTCTGTCGTTCGCTCCCCGGCAGTCCAACTTCGGACCAGTTCAGCGTTTTTGCTCAAATGTACGCAATCGTCCAGCAGCAACCATAGAACGAGGTCCGCCCCTTGAATCGCCTCCCTTGTCACAGCATGCGGCGCCGAGTCCAAATCGATAACGATGCGATCGTACATTCCTGTGGCTTCGATCCCTTGCAAAATGTGCTTCAGATCGGAAAGCTCCATCTCCGCCAGTTCTTTCAGATGCATCGACGGAGGAACGTAATCGAACTTGCAGTCGGAATGCTTCCTTTTGAGCCCTTCCAGCTTGGAAGAAATGAGCGCCGGGGCCGTCTTGGCATAGTATAAAAGCTGGGAAAACGATTCCGCTTCCTCCGCTCTATCCTGGACATACCAAGACCGGGACGGGAGCAGCTCCAGTCCTAAACAGAAGACACGTTCCCCCTGCTGGGCAAGCTGGTACGCCAAATGAACGGCCGTTACCGTTTTGCCCGCTCCGCCGACGGCCGAATAAACCGCGACTGTCTTCGCTCCCCGGTTCCCCCGCAGCGGCTCACCTGCGCAAAATTCGTTGTAATGCGCGGTAATGCCCGATAACAGCCTGTCCAGCGGCTGGTATTTGAACATAACCGGATATTCGAGCAATCCGCCCTCTCTTGCCGAATCGCTGATTACAACCGCACACCCCGGTTTAAGCCCGAAGACAGCGTCAGGCAGCGGCATCAGCGATTCGTGCACCATAATAATCAGCGGTTCTTTGGTTTGCTCTACAAACCGGACTCCTTCGTCCATCGACGTAAACACGTGTATACTAAACCGCTCCGCATATTCGGACGAGCGGACATAGGCGGACAGCATCTCGCCAAAATAAGCATCCTCGTCCAACAATAACAGCATAATTTTAGCCACCGGCGACACCCCCTGCCTCGTAACTGTATATGTGCGTCAAGCTTATTCCCATGGTATCTCTTTTTACCTCGATACTTCTTCCCTGTGCTTCATATGATCACACGCTCTCAAATTCCCCCTTAGAAACACAAAAAAAGCACACACTGACAGGAAATCCATTCCTTGGTCAGCGGTGCTTCCGCTTTTGTGAATATGCAATTAACCGTATTATAGCATAAAAAATGGGAAGCGCAAGAGTCCAGGGCAAAAATTACGTTTCGGCTTTACCTGCCACGCTATCTAAACTTCCGCATCGCACAGTTGTATGGCCGTCTAACGAAGCTCGGGCCTCGTTGCGGCCAGTACCCAGACAACCTTCGGCTTGTCATAGCGGTCCATAGTTTGCTCCTGCAAAAATGAGATTTGCCATTCCTGAAACAGCCGTTCCAGATCCGGACGGTCGAAAAAACGCTTGCGCTTCTCGTCCAATTCGTAATAATTCGGTTCGATCAGCGTTCCTTGTCCGGCGCCGTATTCAAAGTCCTTCGTCGAATTGACCCGACACCAAAGCTGCCCACCCGGCCGAAGTACCCGGGAAATGTCTGCGACGATTCTCCCGGTATCGCTCCATAAGAAGTAATGGAGACTTAAATCCGCCACCACAGCCCGCGCCGAACCGTCCGGAAACGGCAGCGGCTGCAGCAAATCAAGCCGCTCCGTTTTAACCTGCGGAACAAGCTCTTGCACCAGCATTAGCGCTTCGTCCGAACGGTCACAAGCGATCACGGAGTAACCTTTTTCCGTCAAATACAACGTATCGTTCCCAGCGCCACAGCCGAGATCCAGAATGGGACCGGACTCGGACGGATCAAGGCCTCCGATGAACGGCTCCAGCCACATATCGTACTTGACCTGCTCCGGTCTCAGCTTGGAAAACAAGTCATTCCAAAAAATCACATCAGACATTCGCAAGACTCCTTTCGGCTCGCATTGCCAGAACAGCCCGTCACACTTGTTTCATCAAAAACAGCGTAAGCTCCTCGCGGTTGTGAAAAAGCTGCTTCGCTTGCTGAAGCTCCAGCTCCGGAGCCAGATCGCTCACCACTTCGCGAATCGTTTGAAACGCCTTCTTGTGCATCAGCTTCACCGTGATAACCGCCGTTCCACCCGGCTGCAGCGCATCCAACAGCCCCCGGACAAGCTTGGCCATTTGCCGGTGACTCCAGCTCATGTCGCAAACAAGCAGGTCGAATGCATTTGCGGCGAACGAAACCTCATCCGCTTTTTTCTGAAAATACGTAAGCTGCGGATGACGCAGCAGCGTCGCATCGAGCTTGGCCGGGTCAACCGCAGTTACCCGAAGTCCACGCTCCAGCAGCAGCGACGTCCACCCGCCCGGCGCCGCGCCGATATCGAGCGCCGACCGGTACTGGGACAAATCCAAGCCGAAGGCCTGCTCCGCCTCCAACAGCTTGAACTTGGCTCGCGATACTTGTCCCTCCTCCTTGCGGAAGCGAATGGCGCCGCCAGACCAATCGGACAAATTGTCCTGCGGCCGGGACAAGCCGAAATATAGCTTAGCTTCCGTGAAATACAGGGAAAGGATCAGGTCTGCATCCCGAGATACCGGAGTCGCCTCGAACACTGTTTTCAGCATCTCTTCAACGGAAGTGCGAACCGACGGCAGAGATAGGCTCGCTAAAGCTTCCATTTCCGCTTTTCTGACTTGTACCGCAACGTTCATCTGCTTCAGCGATGCTTCCGCAGCGACCAGCATCTCATGAATATGGTGAAGCGCATGATCGAAAGTACCGTCCCACGGTTGCGTCGCATCGACCGGCTGCATATGCCGCAGAAACACGGGCTCCTGCGCCAGGATGCGGCTAATCGTATCGCTGCGCTCAAATTCGGATGTAAATACGAACACTTCGCCCGGAGTCAGCCATTCGAATTTAACCGACTGACCCAGCAGACGCCGAAGCTCTTCTTGCGCCTGTTGAGCAAATCCCCGGTTGGACGTGCCAATAAATATCGAGTCGTTCATCACAGTCATCACAGCACCTTAATCCAAGGCCGGTCTCCGGACCATTCGATCCGAATCGGCACTTGATACGCCTTTGCCAGATTTTCCTCGGTCAACACGTCCCGCTTCGCGCCGGAAGCAATAATACGCCCCTGCTCGATCAGCACAACGTGCGTGAAAAGCGGAACAATCTCTTCGATGTGATGCGTGACATAAATGACTGTCATTTGCTGGCCGCCGAGCACGTTGATATTTTCCAGCAGCCGCTCACGCTCGTACAAGTCGAGACCCGAACAAGGCTCGTCCATAATGAGAATGGACGGATTTGTCATCAAAGCGCGCGCCAGCATCACTTTTTTCCGCTCGCCTTGCGACAGCGTACCAAGCGGCTGATTAGCCAAATGGGCAAGCTTCACCTTGTCCAGCATAGCGATCGCCTTCTCGCGGGCGGACTGCGGAATTTCTTCGTAAAAACGCAAGTAACCGAATTCGCCGGTGGCAATCACTTCCCACACCGGGTCCCCGGCATTTAATTTCTCATACAGCGATTGGCTGATATAACCGATCTGCTTGCGGACTTCGCGGACGTCGCATTGCCCGTATGTATTGCCGAGTACTTGCACTTTGCCTCGGGTCGGGAACTCGTAGCCGTTCATCAGCTCCAGAACCGTCGTTTTGCCCGAACCGTTCCGGCCGAGCACGACCCAGTGCTCCCCTTGACGAATATCGATATTGACCCCGGACAAAATATGCCGGTCTTCGCGGATAAAATGAATATCTTGCAAGGATAAGACCATCGTCATGTTGAACCACAACCTATTCTTTTACAATTTCGGAAATTTCCATAAGCAGCCCGTGAGGCATCGGACCGTTCGTCAGCCGGACGTGCTCCGGCTTACTCGCATATAGCAGTTGAAACATTTGCTGACGGCCCGCATCGCTCGACGTATGCAAATAAATGCGCTGCGGAAATAAACCCGCGCTTGCCATCGCCCGAACCAATTCCAGTCCGTTAGGCTGTCCCCAGCCCAAGTCGTAGTCGAGCGAAAGCACGTCCACTTCGCACTCCTGCAGCAGCAGTAAGCATTCGTCCACGGTACGGGCAGGTACGAAGCCTTTTGGACAAGCGCGATAATCATCCAAATAAACGTGGATCACCCTTCGCTCAGCTCCTTGACGTATTGAATTTCCGAAGCGTGTGTGCTTCCCCGCAGGACAGGCGTTTCCAGCACCGCCGGAAGGTCGGGCATCGACTTGAGCACAGTCGAGCGCAGCAGCGAAGCGAACCTGGCTTCCCCAATTTCGCCCCGGCCGATCATGGCATGCCGATCTTTATGCGCGCCTCGCGGATACACGGAATCGTTCAGATGAATGGCCCGGAGGTGCTGCAAATAACCGGTCGCTGCCGCATGCCGCTCCAGTTCCGGCCATCCGTCTTTGGAGGAGGGCCACAAGCCCGAGGCAAAAGCATGACACGTGTCGAGGCAAAAGCCGACAAGCCCCGGAAAAGCGCAAAGATTCCGTACTTGCACGAGCTCCTCAAGCGTCGTCCCCATGGAGGTCCCTTCGCCCGCTTGATTCTCGATCAGCAGCAGCGAACGGCCCGTATAGCCGACAAGCGCTTCATTCATACATTGTATAATATTTTTATAGCCTTGTAACGGGTCTTCCCCTTTATATTTGCCAAAATGGACCACGACGCCGACCGAACCGCACGCGTCAGCAATCTCAAGATCGTTGCGAAGCGAAGCGATCGTCGCCTGCCGAAGCTCGCCTGGGCCTACGGCAAGATTCGTCGGATAAGGAGTGTGAGCGATGCTGAGCAGGCTGTGCTCAAGGCAAAACTGAGCGCACTGCTCGGCGTCCTGGCGGTTGAACGACTTTATGGTCAGGCTTCGCGGATTTTTGGGGAAATATTGGAACGACTGAGCTCCTAGCTTTACCGCCGTCTTTGCCGCTTCCGCATAACCGCCCCGAATACTGATATGGCAGCCGAAACGCATGGTCAACGCCCCCTACCTCTGACAAACAAGACAGCAAAACGATTTCTTGGACGAGACGTCACGCCTTGCAATCGGGCTGCCGCAGCGCAAACACGGCTCTCCTTCGCGGTCGTAAACCCGGCAGCGGCTGTCAAAGCCGCCCGTAAGCGAATCACCAACGAATAGCGGCATTTCCATGTACCCGCCGCCCTGTGTCGCCTCCGTCAGCACTTCGTGCATGGAGTAGTATAACCGGTGAAGCTCTTCATCGGAGAGCGCGCTCGGACGCCGGGACGGCAAGAGACCTGCATAATAGCAGATTTCATCGCTATAGCAGTTGCCGATGCCCGCAAAGACGCCTTGGTCGACGAGGTTGCTTTTGAGCGTGCCCGCTTTTACGCGCAGACGCTCGGCAAACCGGTCAGGCGTGAGCCCAGGATCGAAAGGCTCGGGACCAAGCTTATTCATTAGCTCATCGACTTCAGACGGATCATGGAGATGCAAATAACCGAGCCTCAGCCCGATAAAAAACAAATGATGATCTCCGAAGCCGAGCCGCACTTGAACGGACCGGTCGGGCTTTTCCTCTGCCTTGCCGTAGAACATCATGCCTCCGAGCATTAAATGAAGCACCAGAACGTTGCCTGTCGTTAAACGAAACAGCAGATGCTTCGCTCTCCTGTCAATGCGGGAAACGGCCTGACCGATAAGCTCCTGCGTCCATCGTTCGGGCGTCACGTTAATCGATTTTTCTCTTGTTACTTCGGTATCCGTCACAGTCCGGCCTATGATTCGCTCGCTTAGCAGCTTACGGTAATTTTCCATTTCGGGCAGCTCAGGCATCGTCATTGCTCCTTTCGGATCATGATCTTACCATGTATTTCCACCCCAAAGCGAAATTATACTTACAGTGGCATAGAAAGCTGTTCCGCCACAGACAGGCCGGACTTTCTTTTTCTTGTTGATTGAGGAACGCGGGATACGGCAGACGCTGCCCCCTGAACCGGAGCTGATGCCGAGGCTTGACCGGCTGATCCGGCGGATAGCTTTGCGCTTGACTTCGGCGGCGGTAGGGAATCGGACGCTTCTTGGTCCATAGCACCTGCAGCACGTGTCGCACTAGCGGCAAAAGACGCTTTCCGCCGCAGCCGTTCGATTCGCTTGCGCAGGCTGACGGCATCGGCATCCTCCTCCCGCTCCTCTTTTTCCCTCGAACGCTTGCCGCCGTGTGCGATCGATTTGCGCTCCCCGCTCCGCTTCAAGGCATCTCGCCGCCAAAGATGGTCAAGCGCTTCCTGAGCATAGCCGAGAGCGCGCTCCCACTGTTTTTCCTTATGCTCATAGTACATGGACAGTTCGATATATGGCTCCAGCGAAGCCGTTGCACGATCGCCCTTCAGGGTAATATAACGGCTCCAAAGCAGGCAGGCTTGCGTATAGCGTCCCCGTCGCTTGTAAAATTGCGCAAGCGGCAGCAGGCACGGTTCTTCGGAAGCAAGCTCGTCCGCAGCGAGAAGCTCTTCGGCCAGCGCGTTCATTACCGTGTCAGCCATATCGCTTCGACCGATTTTATCGAGCCACAGGCCAAGCCGGTAGCACTCCTCTAAACCGAATAACCTCGCGCGGGACCAATCATAGGAACCGTTCAGCAAGCAGGCAAAATGAACGGCCAAGCCCGCCAGCGACAGCACGTCCAGCTCATTATGCACGAACACGCCTTCCAAAACGGAAGGGTCGCGCTGGGCCAAATATTGAAAATAAAGCGTCGGCGCAAGCGAGCCCGGCACGTCTTCTTCGCGCCGGACGCCAAGCCGCTCTTCCTCTACTTTGCCTAGTCGGCAGGAGGGCAGCGTATGCTTCCATAAGCTGCGGGACGGATGTAAAAAATCGATGTGCCCCGAGGGCTCGGCGGCCAGCTCCATCCGGTTCATGATATAGCGGTTTTTGACAATCGGCCAATCGAACGATTTGCCGTTATAAGAGATCAACACCGGATGCGCAGCAAGCTTTTGCTCCAAATAGGCCAGCATCGCCGACTCTTCGCCGGGGTGCCGGATGAGCATCTGCTCGATATGATATTGATTGCCTTGGTAAAATCCGACTCCGACCATAAACGGCACGTTGCCTGCCCCATGTCCCAACCCTGTCGTCTCGGTATCCAGAAAGAGCAGCCGTTCGTGGAATGGAGCAGCTGAACGGTTCGCCGCAGCAGTGCCTGCCGCCGGCTCTAGCAGCGCGAACAGTTCCTCCGCGCAGGACGATAATCGGCTCAGCTCATATTGCCCATGACGAACCCCCGCTTCGTACGTGCGGCGGCGGATGACGAAATCGCCCCATTCCGTATGCTCCATGGCCGCGCCTACAACCGACCATTCGTCAAACTCCACCACGGACCCCGGTTTACTCTCACCGTGAGCCGCCTGGCCCTCTTCGGCCGACCCAGGCGGCTCCTCTCCCACGGGAATTTTGACTTCTTCCTCGCGTTCCTGCGTACCCGCTATCGACTTTTTGTGCCGCAGCAGCCTTTCCTTAAGCGAGCTCATCGCGAGGCCTCCAACTGCTTCAGCAGCCCGAGCGACAGCTGCTTCCCGGTCAGCCCGACCTCTTCAATCGGCCCGACACAGGCCGGGCAGCCGCTTAAGCAGCCACACGACGAAATCAGGCGCTGCGCTTCGGCGAGCAGTTCCCCGTGCACTTCGTACAGTCGCTCGCTAAGCCCTACGCCGCCCGGGTAACGGTCGTAGAAAAATATCGTAGGCTGCTTGTTATGCACCGCCTTCACTTGCGGAACGACGCGGATGTCATGCGGGTCGCACATCAAATAAAGAGGCGCAATGTGCACGAGCACGTTCGCCAGCCCCAGCAGCGCAAACTGCATATCGTTCACCGTCATGCCCGCGGCAATCTCGTCGTCGAACGTGAACCAGTAAGAGCTCGTATGCAGCTCCTCCTCGGGCAGATGAATTGGTCCCGATCCGATATTCTCGTGGGTTCGCAGCTTGATTTTTTTGAAAATCGTCGCCTTCGCGTTCACGGTCACTTCGCCGAACTGCCGCTTGAGCCCCCGGTCAATCGCCTCGCGGTGCACATGCAGCACCTTTAACTGGACGGCCAGGCTGGCGTCCGTGAAATAATCGACGTCGACCTCGCGTATGTAAGCCTTCTTCTCCTCGTAATCGAGCTTCTCCACCTGATACTGTACGCCCTCGTGGATATAGATCGCTTCCTCGTGAATCATCGTCGGAGCGCTGAATCGGTCTACCTCGCCGATGACCCGGGCGCCGTTCGTCATATCGATGATGATGAAATTTTCCTGCGCGGCTGATCGCAAGCTGATGTCATGCGCCGGAAACGACTGCTCCATCCAGTGCCACCTGTTTTTGACCCTGTGCAAAATACGTTCGTCTGTCAAAAACTCCAAAATATCGTGCAGCGACTCACCGCCAAATTGTTCGTTCTCTTCGAACGGCAGCTCGTAGGCGGCGCATTTGACATGGTCAACCAAGATAATGAGGTTGTCCGGCTCGATCAGCGCCCGCTCCGGCGGACGCTCGAAAAAAAATCTGGGGTTTTGGATCATATATTGATCCAGCGGATTGCTGCTCGCCACGAGAAACGTGACAGAGCTCTCCTGCCGCCTCCCAGCGCGGCCCGACTGCTGCCACGTGCTTGCGATGGTGCCGGGATAGCCGTTCAGCACGCACGCCTGCAGCTGCCCGATATCGATCCCGAGCTCCAGCGCGTTCGTGCTGACGACGCCGCGGATCTCTCCACTGCGCAGCCCCCGTTCGATTTCGCGCCGCAGCTTGGGCAGATACCCTCCGCGGTAGCCGCGGATCGATTTCGTGCCCAATTCGTGAGCGACCAGCTCCTGCAAATACGTAAGCAGGATTTCGACCCGCACGCGGCTTCGCGCGAAAACGATCGTTTGGATACCTTGGCGCAGCAGCATCGCGGCGATTTTCCTCGTCTCCAGCACGCTGCTTTTACGGATACCAAGCTGCTGGTTGACGACGGGAGGATTGTAGAAGACAAAATGCTTCTCTCCCGCGGGCGCGCCATTGTCGTTGACAAGGGATACGCTCTCCCCGATCAGCCGCTCCGTATGCTCCTTCGGATTGTCGATCGTCGCCGAAGCGCAAATAAACTGCGGATTCGAGCCGTAAAAGCGGCAGATCCGCTTAAGCCGCCGGATTACGTTCGCCACATGACTGCCGAACACGCCGCGGTAAGAGTGAACCTCGTCAATGACAATAAATTTTATATTCTCAAACAACTTCACCCATTTCGTGTGATGCGGCAAAATCGCAGAGTGCAGCATATCCGGGTTCGTAACGACAATGTGCCCGGCATTGCGAATGGCTTGGCGTACGGTCGGCGGCGTATCCCCGTCGTACGTATGGGTTTTGATATCGGCGCCCATGATATTCGCCAGCTCTTGGAGCTCGGCTACCTGGTCTTGCGCCAGCGCTTTGGTCGGAAACAAATAGAGCGCACGCGCGCTCTCGTCTTTCAATATGCCCTCCAGCACCGACAGGTTGTAGCACAGCGTCTTACCCGAGGCGGTCGGGGTTACGGTCACGACGTGCCGCCCCGCGCTTACTTCGCGGAATGATTGGGCTTGATGCGTATATAATTGTCCGATGCCCCGGGCGAGCAATGCTTCCCGCAGCCCGGAGTGCAAGCCTTCCGGGAATGACTCGTACCGCCCTTCCCGCGGCGGAATCGTATGCCAGTAAGTCACCTGGGACATCAGCTCGGACGACGAGCGGATCAAATCGATCATTTCTTCGATAGAAGAAACCTTGCCAGTCAAACGGTTCATAAATGCAGCTCCTTTTGACGGTAACGTTCCTTCCATTATATCGAATGCATGTTCGTGTGACAATCTCTTTTCTTAGCGGAGCCGGTCGAACGGGATCGGAATGACGCGCCTAAACGGTGTTGAAACTTGAAGAAAGCATGTCGTATTCTGCGCTTTCCCGGGAAAGTTTTTCGTTGTAGAGTCGTCTGTAAAAGGGGGTGGTTCGATTTCTGAAGGAAAAAGTGATACTTCAATGAAGGTTGGCTTGATGCGATGCAAATTCTATTGGGAATAATCTCTGATGAAACCGGCAAGCGGCAGTCGAGCAAAATAGCCTTGGTCTGCCGCCCATCGGACCGGCTGTTCCCGATCGCTCTATACGCATGAATCAACTTAGAGCACATCGGAGGAATCGTCGTAGTCGAATCTTATGCCGTCATGCATAGACACCTTATGCAACGAAGCTGAGTTCATGGCCGCGTTTGCACTCACCTGGAGCTTGCCCAGCACTTCCTGAAACGGCTGCGCCTTGGCGCCGCTTGATTGCGACCGAATGGCAAGCTGCAGCGCCTGCTCGATCACGGCGATATCCTGGCTTGTAAAATCCATTCCGTCAACCTCCCCATGCTTGGTTGTTTACTGAAACTATTCTAACCCGATCGTTTTTTATTCATACCTCGGAACAAAATCGTATTTCCAATTATTGCTCATGTATCCATATATTTGCTTTTTGGAAGACCCGTGGCCCGGCCAGTTACACATACGGCGGGTCCCACGCTTTTTTCCTCCAACCGAGCGATTGACTGACGACCTTAAGATCCCGGTCGAGCGTTACGTCCACCCCGAAGGGCAGCTTATGATTGTGCCAAAACCGCATGTCCCGCCATCGGACCTCATAACCGTCCTGCCTCTCGGTACAAGTGACATGCACCCGCTGCGCAAAATGCAAAAACGCCCGCACGCCATCAACCGCACGCGTCGCCTCTACGGCCATGCCGCCTTCGGTATGTTTGGCATAAATATCTTTGACCGTCAGCTCCTTGCTATAAACGTTTCCCGTATAAAAAGCGTCGCTGCTCTCAAGCACAAACTGCCAGCGGAACCAGTACAGACTCGGGACGACGTGACATACCCCTTCCAACCCAAGCCGCATTCTTACAAAACGGACTACGCTCCGGTGATGAAGCAGCCGCCCGCCGATATATACAAAAGTAAAAAAATAAATCCACAAAAACATCCATCCCGGATTAATCCCCGTCGCCAGCCATACAATCAAGCCTGCCGCATGCGTCACAAACAGCACCGGTTCGAACAACGGGAGCGCATCAAGGTGATGCCAGCGCTGCGAGAACGGCCGAAAGCACTGAACGCCGTAAGCATTAAGCCAATCCAGAAAAACGTGGAAAACGACCGCCGCCATCGTCCAAGCGAAAACAAGCGGCTCATGCTCCCATACCCCGAATCCCCAAGCGATCGGAACGGACAACACCAGCGGCCATAAAAGCAAAGCCGGAAGCGAATGCGTAATTCCTCGATGCACCTGAATGTAAGCGGCATAGCCTCGAACCCGGGCAACCGTATCGAAATCCGGCGCATGCGAACCGATCAACGCGGCTGCCAGCACCGCATGCAGCAGCGCCGGTTCTTGGGCCACTTCAGGCTGAAGCATAGCCAGACCGGCCAATGTAGCGCCAAACAACAGATGACTTCCGGTATCCATGCTGCTATACGCCTCCTTCGCTTGTCACGCCGTATGTGTCTTCCGCCGCTCCCGCTCTGTATGAACCCCTGCCCCGCCATCTTGCTCGGTTTCCCAGCGCTCCTCAGCATTAAACCAATAGAACCATTGTTCGGGCCGCTCCCGAATGACCCGCTCCATGAAACGGTTCAGCACATTCGTCGCCTCTGTCCGCGTCGCCTTCGTGAACGAAGAAGAAAGATACAGCGGAGCTTCGAACCGCATCCGGTGTACCCATCCGCGCTCGCGCCACCCGCTGAACGGAATAATCGGCACTCCCTGCTCGATCGACAGCGTCGAAGCGCCCTCGGGCGTTCGCGTCATCCGGCCGAAGAAACGTGCGGGCGGAAACGTCGGGCGCCAGAAATCCCCCAGCAAAAAGACGACGCCCCCCGCCTGCAAATGCTTCCGCAGCTTACGAAGCAGCTCCAGCGGCGGTGTACTATCATAGTCGAGCCCCGGACAGCCCATGTCGAGAAACTTCAAATACAGCGGCCGCAGCTCCGGACTGCCGCCTGTGGCAACGGTAAGACACGAATACTTCTGGCATAAATACCAATAGTAGTAAAAAAAGTTGCCCGTATGCGGCGTATATACAATCGCACCGCGGCCTAGACGCAGCGCCTCTTCTAGGTACGCTTCCCCTTCCGTCCGAAACCGCCATTTCTCGCTGCCCGGCAGCCGATGCGATTCCAGCAAAATTTCATAAAGCGCAAAGATGACATTTTCGGTATAGCGAAACCCGGCCTTCCTGATCTGCTGCGCCGAACGCTCCGGCAACAGCTCCTTCATGTTGCCCTGCACCTTGCGTCTCAAGCCTGAACCGGCGCAGCTATACAACAGCAGAGCCGCCATTCGACAGAGCGCAGCCATTACGCTTCTCGGCAGCAGACCGCACCGCCGCGCCCAACGCTCGCACGCTTGCCGGTCCGCGGTCACTTTGGCAATCCATTCGTACAAGCTCCCAGCCCCCTACCCGTTTAAGAAATGCTTCTTATATCTGCGGGTGATCCGGTCCTTTTCCAGCACGATAAAGAAGTCTACCGTATCGAACAGGCTGTCGTACGCCGGGTCGCCGCCAATCTCCGCCCCAAGCCATTGATAGCCCTTCATCAGCGGCGGCAGCCTGCGGAAAATTTCTTTCTCGGTCAACTCCGATTCGATCGTGCTCAGCCCCCGAATCCGGTGCGTTTCCAACGGACGGATACCGTACCGCTCCGTAATGACCTGCTTGCTGCGAAGCATCGTATAGATCAGATTCAGCTCCTCCAAATTCGGGAGACGCAAACTGGCGCAGCCGATCAAATAGCGGTAATCCAGCTCGGTCATATACGCGGCAATGCCCTCCCACAACATCTGGATCGCTCTGCTTCCGCGGTAAGCCGGCGCGATGCAGCTTCTCCCGAGCTCCAGCGTCTGGCGCTTCAGCGAATCGAACGCATGCAGGTCGAATTCGGTTTCCGAGTAGAATCCGATGCCTGTGATCGCCCGTTCTCCCGGCAGCAGCCGGTACGTGCCGACAACCTCTCCCGTGATTACATCTTTGACGATCAGATGGTCGCAATAAGCATCGTAGATATCCTGCTCCAATCCGTTCTCGGTTCGCATCCTCATGTTCTTTTCTTCTTCCACAAAAACCTGATACCTCAGACGCAGTGCCTGCTCCACTTCAAAGTCGGTTTCTGCCAGCTTTACGGTTAAGATGGATGGCTCGCTTGCGACTTGACTTGCTGCTTGTCGGATCATCGTCAACACGCCTTTCTCCAAGTAAAGGTTGATGGGATGAAAGTTACAGCTTTAGGGTAGCAGACGATTATTAGGATAGCGTTTTCGCGGTGTAAAGCTTTTGTAAGGCTTCGCCCGGCTTGTCCGGCTGTCCGGCACAAAAAAGAAGCCGTTCGCAGAACGGCTCCTTTCAATAATGAAGTGTAAACGTCACCGCAACCACCAATACAGCGGAATAAACAGCAACGACGTCAAAATCGCCGCAGCGCCCATCGCGAAGCCGCTGACGCTGCCCGCCAGCTCCGAATCGCGGATGATCCGCGCCGTGCCGATACCGTGCGACGAGGTGCCGATGGCGGTCCCGATCGAGATGTCGTCGCGCACGCCCGCCAGCCACAAGAGCCCCGGTCCGAACATGCTTCCGATCAAGCCTGTCAGTACGGTCAGCACGGCGGTTAACTCGGGAATCCCTCCCGCTTGCCGGGAAATCTCAAGCGCAATCGGCGAAGTGACCGACTTGGGCATCATGGTCACAAGCAGCTCTCGGCTGCCTCCGAGCCCCCAGACGAGTCCGGTAGCCAGCAGCAGCGCGCTGATTGAACCCGCGGTGATGCCCGCGGCAATCGGCAATAGGGCATTGCGGATGCGCTGCGCGTTTTTGTACAGTGGGATACCGAGCGCTACCGTCGCGGGACCGAGCAGAAACACAATATAGTCTCCGCCTTTTCGATAGGCTTCGTAAGGCACATTCGTGGAGAGCAGGAAGGCGATCACAAGCGCCGAGCATGTCAGCAGCGGATGAAGCGCTTTCCAACGCTGCTGCAGAACGAGCGCAAACACATAAGCCAGCACCGTCAAAGCGATGCCGAACAGCGGCTGCTCCGTCCATTCACGGAACGTCATGACGACGATCCCCCTCCTTCTGTGAGCCTCCGCCGCCAAAGAGCTTAGCCGTCCAGCCTGTCACGAGCAGCACCCCGAACGTGCTGGCAAACAAGCTGACCAGAATAGTCAATGCCTGCTCCCCAATCCAAGAAAAAAACACCATCGTCCCCACGACAATCGGCGCAAAGAGCAGCAGCATATGCTTGATCAAGAAGCTGCCGGCCTCCTCTACCCATTCCACCTTGACCCACTTAAGAAACAGACTGGCCGTAAACAAAATCAAACCAATGACGTTAGCCGGAAGCGGAAGCTTTAAGCCGAGCTGCAGAATCGTTCCCAGCAAATAAAAACCGAGCAAGATGGCAAAACCACGCATCAGGAGCCGCCTCCCCTCTCCCCCAAAATATCAGCCCATATCCGCTAGTATGCCAAATATGATGCTTTCATGCATATTCCGGCACAGACAGTGGCACCGTAAAGATGGTGCGCTATCCTAGCGCCATACTTTTACAACAAAGGAGTTGGATGGGATTATGGCTAAACCGGACAACCGTGCCGACAATGTGGAGCATTTGCAAAACAGCATCGACCACACGATTGAAAACATGAATGAAGCCGAAGATTATTTGAGCGAGCACGCCGATGAAATCAGCCCGCAGGAACGGGAGCAAATCGAGTCCAAAAACGAACGCCGCCGTGAAAGCTTGGGTGCCTTCCGTTCGGAAATTAAGGACGAGGCCGAAAATCAACAATAATTGCAGCCCTTCAAGAGGGCATGATACAAAAACCTCCGGCTCCTTGCAGACCTATTGTAAGGAACGGAGGTTTTTGTCATAGCGGCGATGCGATACGGACCGCACTTACAGCGGAGCCGCTTCATCTGCGGCCGTCGACGGTTTTCGCGCCGGGATGTCCAAACGAAAATGATCGTGCGCAAGATAAGTTTCATCATGGATGGTACGCGCTTCTTCCCGCAGCCGCTCGACCTCCGCGTCCTGATACCGGGAGCTGATATGGGTCAAAACCAACATTTTGGCCCCTGCTTCTTGAGCAGTACGAGCCGCATCTATTGCTGTGGAATGATCGTATTGCATCGCAAGCTCCTTGCGATCCTCCGCAAAGGTCGCTTCATGCACCAACACATCCGCCTGGCGGGCAAGCGTGATGGCATGTTCGCAAGGCTGGGTATCACCAAGGATCGTCGCGATCCGACCGGGAACCGGAGGACCGATAAAACGGCTGGCTTCAAGCACGGTGCCGTCCTCCAGCGTAACGGCTTCGCCTTTTTTGATTTTGCCGTACAGCGGTCCCGAAGCGATGCCGAGCTCCTTCAGCTTCGCCGCGTCAAGCTTTCCCTTCTGCGGCTTTTCTTCGATCCGGTAGCCGTAGCTGTCGACCCGGTGAACCAGCGGAGCCGCTTTCACGATGAACTGCTCGTCCTCGTACAGCACGAATTCCGCCTTCTCTTCGAACTCCACGATTTTCGTCTGGTAGCCGAGATGGGAATCGCTGATCCGAAGCGCCGTTTCGACAAACTCCCGGATGCCTACCGGCCCGTAAATCGTAAACGGCGTATCCCCCCCTTGATAAGAACGGCTCGACATGAGCCCTGGAAGGCCGTAAATGTGATCACCGTGCAGATGGGTAATAAACAGCTTCTCCAGCTTGCTGATTTTGACCGGCGCCCGTAATATTTGATGCTGCGTCCCTTCCCCGCAATCGAACATCCAATAGACGTTCCGTTCCGCAAGCAGATTTAACATGACGGAGGTGACATTTCGCTCTTTGGAAGGCATACCGGCACCTGTCCCCAGAAAATACAGCTCCAAGCTCCATCAACCCCATTTCTATCGTTCCGGTTGGTAAGAAAACACACACACCTTCGTACTTCGGTGAAAGCAAGCTTTTTCTTGCTTCTTAAACAAAAGAGTGGAGCGACCAAGGCCCCACTCCTTTTATAGCATACCCAAAAAACGGTTATGCGTTGAAATAACGAGCCTGCGGATGCGCAAACACGATAGCCGACACGGATGCCTCCGGCTCCATCATGCTGCCTTCCGTCAATTGAACGCCGATATCCTCCGGCTTCATCAGAGCAAACAGCTGCTGCTGATCGTCGAGGTTCGGACACGCCGGATAGCCGAATGAGAACCGCTGTCCGCGGTACTTGGCTCCGAAGCGCTCCTGCATCGTCATTTCGGCCGGGTCCGGGAAGCCCCAGACGTCACGCATCATTTGGTGTATACGCTCGGCGAACCCTTCGGCAGCCTCGAGAGCCGCCGCTTGAAGCGCATGGGACCGCAGGTAGTCGCCTTTATCCCGCCATTGGGTTGCAAGATCACTGACACCATGTCCTGCCGTCACGACGAGAAAGCCGACGTAATCCATGATTCCGCTGTCTACCGGCTTGAGGTAGTCGGCCAAGCACAAGTACGGCTCCTTCTCCTGCCGCGGGAATGTAAACTTCTGAAGCACCTTCGTATGATCCTCGGGATCGTAAACGAGCACATCGTTGCCGTCCGACTGCGCCGGGAAGAAACGGTACATGCCGTGCGCTTGAAGGATGCCGTTTTTCTGTGCCTCCGCCAACAGCTCGTCAACGGTTTCTTTAAGCTGCATCGCCTTCGGATCTTTGTCGGCCAGCAATTGGTCGATTTTCCCCTTCAAACCAAGATGATGTCCAAGCAGCATCTGCATGTTGATATACGGGATCAGATGGCTTATCGGGTAGTCGCGCAGCACGCGGCGATCCAAGCTCGGCGGCACCTGCACCGGAACGGTCCGGTCCACCGAAGACGTTCTGACGCGGGTCAAAGCCGGCATTTGCTCTTCTTTGCGGCCGGATTCCTTCACGTCGGACTCCATACTGTCCCGAAGCTCCCGTACAAGCTGCTGCCGCTGCTCGGGGTCGCTCAGCTTGTTCGCAATATCCAGCCCGTCCATCGCGTCTTTGGCATATAGTACCAAACCGTCATACTCCGGCGCAATCCGCGTCTTTGTGAACTTCCGGGTCAGCGCCGCGCCGCCCACCATAATCGGCACGTCGATGCCGGCCGTCTTCAAGTCCTGCGCCGTGATGATCATTTGCTGCGCCGATTTGACGAGCAGCCCGGACAGCCCGATCGCATCCGGCCGCTCCTTACGGTAAGCATCGATCAATTGCTCCGGCGGAACTTTAATGCCCAGGTTAATGATCCGATAGCCGTTGTTGGATAAAATGATTTCGACCAAGTTTTTGCCGATATCGTGCACGTCGCCCTTGACCGTGGCCAAAATGATTTTTCCTTTCACGGCACTTTCCGATTTTTCCATGAACGGCTCCAAATAAGCAACGGATGCCTTCATGACCTCGGCGCTTTGCAGCACCTCCGCCACGATCAGCTCGTTATTGTTGAACAGCCTGCCGACTTCCTCCATCCCTTTCATCAGCGGACCGTTAATAATATCGAGCGGTTTGTATTTTTGCAGCGCTACGTCCAAATCCGCGATCAGTCCGTCCTTCGTTCCTTCGACAACGTAAGAGGCCAACCGTTCTTCCAGCGTTAGGTTTGAAATTTTCTCCTTCTTTTCGACCTTCTTCGTGCGGAAATGCGCTACGAATTCGGCCAGCGTTTCGTCGTTCGTATCGTAAATCAGACTTTCGGCAAGACGGCGCTCCTCTTCCGGTATGGATGCATAGCGCTCCAGCTTTTCCGTATTAACGATCGCATAGTCCAATCCGGCTTTCGTACAATGATACAAAAAGACGGCGTTTAACACCTCGCGGCCCGCTTCCGGCAAGCCGAACGACACGTTGCTTAGGCCAAGTATCGTCTCGGTCTCAGGCATCGCTTCTTTAATTAACCGAATTCCTTCGATTGTCTCCTTAGCAGAGCCGATATATTGCTGATCCCCCGTTCCAACAGGAAAAACAAGCGGGTCAAAAATAATATCGTTCGGATGCATGCCATACTTGTTCACCAGCAAATCATGGGATCGCTTAGCTACTTCAAGCTTGTCTGCGGCCGTAATGGCCTGCCCCCGCTCGTCAATCGTGCCGACGACAGCGGCCGCGCCGTATTTATGAATAAGCGGTACGACCTTCTCAAACTTCTCTTCCCCGTCCTCCAGGTTGATCGAGTTGATGATCGCTTTCCCCTGCGAATATTTGAGCCCCAGCTCAATGACCCCATAATCCGTGGAATCGAGCATAAGTGGCACTTTCACTTTTTTAACGACAAGCTCCAGAAACTGCTGCATATCGCTCGTTTCGTCGCGGTCCGGGTCCTGCAGACAGACGTCGATGACATGCGCGCCGCCTTTCACCTGTGCCCGGGCAATCTCGGACGCTTCCTCATACTTGCCTTCGGCAATAAGCCGCTTGAACTTCCGCGATCCGAGAACGTTCGTCCGTTCTCCGACCATGTAAGGGCGGTTCGCGTCTTCAATGTAAACCGTCTCGATACCGGATACCGCGGGCGGATGCTCTCCCCGGTGACCGCGCGGTTGGTACTGGCCGAGCATTTCGGCCATTGCGCGGATATGATCCGGCGTCGTACCGCAGCAGCCGCCGGCAATGTTCAGCCAGCCCTGCTCGGCAAAGCCTGCCAGCTTCTTGGCGAGCGATTCCGGCGATTCGTGGTACTCTCCGTTCTCGTCCGGAAGACCGGCATTCGGATAGCAGCTTACCGCCGTCCCTGCAATATCGGCCAGCGTTCGGATATGGTCACGCATAAACTCCGGTCCGGTAGCGCAGTTCAATCCGACCGAAATCGGTTCGAGATGCTCAAGCGATATATAGAACGATTCGATATTTTGACCTGCCAGCGTCGTGCCCATCGGCTCGATTGTACCGGAAATCATGAGCGGAAGCTTGCGGCCTTCCGTCTCAAACGCTTTGCGAATGCCTATGCTGCCGGCTTTGACGTTCAACGTATCCTGCGACGTTTCGAGCAGCAGCGCGTCCACGCCTGCCTCCATCAACGCAAGCGCCTGTTCGTAGTAGCTGTCCACGAGCTCGTCGAAGGTAACTCCGCCGGTTACGGAAAGCGTCTTCGTCGTCGGCCCCATCGCACCGATAACGTATCTGGGCCATTCCGGCGTACTGTATTTTTCAGCCGCTTCGACGGCTAGCTTGGCCGCTGCAAGGTTAAGCTCCCGCGTGCGGTCCTGCAGATCATATTCTGCCAGTACGACGCTTGTTGCGCCGAACGTATTCGTCTCTACCATATCGGCACCGGCCGCAAAATACGCTTCATGGATTTTACGGATGACGTCAGGCCGGGTTACCACCAAAATTTCGTTGCAGCCATCCAATTCGTCGCCGCCGAAATCGTCTGCGGTTAAATTCTCCTGTTGGATCATCGTTCCCATGGCACCGTCTAAAATCATAATTTTTTTCTGTAATTGATCCTGTAGTAAAGGCTTGCTCATCCGTGATCCCCTTTCACCCTGCCGCCCCGCTCCGTTGTGTATTGGGGTCGGATACTCATGCAGCCGATCTATGATTCTCGCACCGTACTGCTCATGATACTCACAAATTATGTAACCTTAAGTGTAACAGAAACGATACATGTTGAAAAGCAATTGTGACAAAATTCAGCACTTATCTAATGAATCCTATCGGATTTATATACATTATACATCGACAGATGCGTCCCCTTCCACTATAATAAGAAGCAGAAGTTACGAATTCAAGATGGAAGAGGGAGAACAATGGCAGAAATTCGCATTCGCAACACCAACGAGCGCATCTCGGGCGAAGCCAACGTAAAAGCATTTTTAGATAAGCAAGAGGTGCTTTATGAGCATTGGAACGCCACTAAGCTGCCTGTAGAGCTTCAAGGGAAGTTTTCGTTGACGGACGAGGAAAAATCGCAGATTTTGGCTACCTTCGATGAAGAAATCCGCGATCTGGCTAGCCGCCGCGGTTACCAGACTTGGGACATCGTCGCGCTGTCCGACGCCACCCCGAATTTGGATGAACTGCTCAAAAAATTCGAACAGGTGCACACGCATACGGAAGACGAAGTTCGCGCCATCACGGCCGGCAAAGGAATTTTCATCATTAAAGGGACAGACGATGTCGGTTATTTTGACGTTGAACTGGAAGCTGGCGACGTGATCTCGGTTCCGGAGCATAAGCCGCACTTCTTCACCTTGATGGAAAACCGTCAAATCGTAGCTGTCCGTCTTTTCATCGAAACCGAGGGCTGGATCGCACATCCGTTCGAAGATCCGACTTTCCAAAAAGCGTAAGCGGAACTTTTAAATAAATGAACATTCAGGCAGCAGGCCCCTTGTCCAAGGCGGCTTGCTTTATTATTTACAATGAAAAACCCGCCATATATATGACGGGTTTTTCGGCTAGGCAAAATGAGTGCTGATTGCACATAAGCTCATAGATAAAGGTACAACTCCGTTTAGATCCTAAGCTTCCAAGGAATCAATAATCTTCTGAATATCCCGGAGGCTCGTAATTTCGTGCGCCGGAGTAATCTCGTCCGATACCGAGAGCCCATGGCGGTTAATCCACATATTTCGCATCCCGATCGAGTTGGAGCCCAAAATATCCGTCGTCAGCTTGTCGCCGATCATGACGCCTTCCTCGGCCGAAATGCCGAGCAGCTGCATCGCATGCTCGAAAATCGATACCGCAGGCTTTCCTTCGCCAAACTCGCCAGAAATAATAATATGATCGAAATAAGGAGCAAGCTGCGGGACGCCCGCCAATTTCTCTTTTTGCAGATCGGGCGAGCCGTTCGTAAGCAAGAGCAGCTTGTACTTCCCTTTCAGTTGATCCAACACCTCGAACGTTTCTTCATAAACGATCGGACGGTTTCTTCGCTCAGCCGGAAACATCTCCGCTAGCTTCAGTCCCAGCTCGGGATCTTCTATCCCGAGAGCCTTTAAGCCACGGGTCCACGAATCCCGCTGATAGGCCGGGGCCAACGATTGAAGCTTGCGGAACTCTTCCTGTTCGCCTTCGACAAACCGGGCCCACAGCCCTTCAAACGGGTTAATTCCGATTTTTTTGGTAAACAGGAACGTCTCGAACGATTCGTACAGTGTCCGGGCTTCGCGTCTTACCGCTTCCTCAAGCTGGGCAGGATCGATCTCGTAATGCTTGGCGGCCTCGCTGCAAGTCGCCTGAAACGCTTCTTTCACGCTGCGCTCGTCCCAGAGCAGCGTATCGTCCAAATCAAAAAGCACCGCTTTGATTGCCATAAGCCGGATTCCTCTTTCTCCACTGTGATGTCGGTTCTGTCTTAAGATTCTTGCTTAAATGCCACTTGATTTTTTTGAGCAAACTCTTGAAGCTTCTCCCTCGCCGCATCTACGGGGAATTGATGATAAAATTTCGTGTATCCCCAGCGGGCGCCTTTCGGCTTTAAGGTAATAAAGATCGAATCCTTCGTCACGGAAATTTCGTCGATCATATCCGCACTCATGGTCCGGTCTCCGCCGAAACGACGGGAAGTAAGCGAATCCTGGCCTATTTTCAACAGCGGCCGACGGACCCAATAAATCAACAGGGCAAGGAATATGTAGCTCGCACCCGTGAACCAGTACATCTGATCTTGTCCCGCTTGACCGCGGAATATAATGAAGCAGAAGATCCCGGTGGCGACCAATATCATTGGAAGGAACCAGCTGCGTCCTTTAAAGGTGACCGAATTGTCGGAAGCGCTTGATTCTGCAATCGTTTCCTTGCCGTTCTTTTTGCGCTGAATGTTAGTTACTTTCGTATTTTTGCGAACCATTCGTTGCCATTTCCGTGACATAGCTGAGCCCCTTTGTCCATTCTTTCTACTTTCCGTTAACTCGCCGTTCCCGATCGATTTCGTCAACCGATACGTCTAAATACGTCAAAAAGTTGGAGCATCCAATACACCGCGCTTTTCCAGCGGCTACTAGATCATCCAACGTACAGTGCGTATCTCAATTGGATTTTAACTCCAATCCCGGACTTGACCTCTGAAACAGTTTATGTCGTTCCGGCGCCCGGAAACGCTGTATCAGTGAAGCAAGTCCCCTCCTCCTTACTTCTTCTCGTCCTCATCTACAAATTTAATGTTGTCCAGTTGAGAACGCAAGGAGGATTTAAAAGAATCGATATACTTTTTCCTAAGTGCGTTGCGCTCATCCATTTCTTCTTCCGTCAATCCTTCGTCTTTCGCCTTGCGGGCCAACTCGTTGATCCGCTTAACGGTTATGTCGTGCTCCGATTCAATCATGCTTGTCCTCCCGGTAATGTTAGGTCTCCGTTCGCTAATCCACGAACGAGAAGGCTTCATATCAAATTATACTTTGACATTACCGGATTTGAAAGTCAAGAGATTGAGCCGAAGCCTTGCGGAAGAAATTCAGGAAAAGTTAAAAAGGTTATGTATTATGGAAGCAGCAGCTTTTGCCCTTCGTGAATGGTTACGTTCTTCAAATTGTTCAACTTCCTTAGCTGAAAGACGTACTCTCTCAGATCTTGTCCTTTTGTCACATGCGAAGAAGCAATACTCCACAACGTATCGCCGTGGGCTACAACTACGTATGCTTGAGCGGATACGGTGCTTTTGGCATAAGCGTCATCGTTTCCTACCCAAGCGGATACGGTACCTCCGACAAAGAGCAGCATCAGTACTGATATAACAAAAATCATAACTCGTACATATGTTCGGTTTTTTTTCACTTTGTAAGCGGGATCTATGGAGACGGCAGCCGAATTACGGTTGTATTGTGCCAACATTTGATTGTTCTGATACATGAATATCATCCCCCAAACATTTGTTCTGTTCTGAATTTAACACGAACAAACGTTTGTGTCAATCCATTTCTCGAACTTATGTTTGTACGAACTCCGGTTCTGTGTTATACTCCTAAGTAATGATTACCAAAAATGGAGTGATTCATATGGGCAAGATATCCACTCGCCAGCAAGCTATTCTGGAGTTCATCAAGAACGAGGTCAAAGATAAAGGGTATCCTCCGTCCGTTCGGGAAATCGGCGAAGCGGTCGGTCTTGCTTCCAGTTCGACGGTACACGGTCATTTGGAGCGGCTGGAAAAGAAAGGGCTGATCCGGCGCGATCCTACGAAGCCCAGAGCCATTGAGATTTTGGACGGTACGACCGGCGACGGCGCATTCGCAGTATCGGTTTCCCGCGTTCCGTTGATCGGACGGGTTACGGCCGGCGTACCGATTACCGCGACAGAGAACATTGAAGACTACTTCCCGCTTCCGAGCAACTACGTTGGGGACCATAACGTCTTCATGTTGAGCGTCATCGGCGAGAGTATGATCGAGGCGGGCATTCGCAACGGAGACTTTGTCATCGTTCGCCAGCAGCAAACGGCTAACAACGGCGAGATTGTGGTCGCTATGACCGAGGACGACGAAGCGACAGTCAAAACGTTCTATAAAGAAAAGGACCATATCCGTCTTCAACCGGAAAACCCGACAATGGAGCCGCTCCGACTGAAGAACGTATCGATCCTCGGTAAAGTCATCGGCGTATTCCGCAATATTCATTAATTTCGTTCCGATGTAACCAGAATCAAGACTCCTGATGAAGGAGTCTTTTTTGCTGTCATCCTCTGAGTGTCCGAGCTTGAAATCTCCTTTCAAATCCAAGTCAGCTTTTACATGCACAAAAGCCTCTCATCATGGCTTCACCATCATGAGAGGCTGCTGCTAATGCCTGCTAATTATTAATAAAGGGTCAAATACTGGTCGCGTTCCCAAGCGTGAACTTGAGTCCGGTAGATGTCCCACTCGATTTCCTTGAGCTCGACGAAGTGCGCGAGAGCATGATCGCCGAGCGCATCGCAGATCACATCGTCGCGAAGCAGCTCATCAATCGCTTGCTTCAAGTCAACCGGCAAGCTTGGGATACCCTGCTCTTCCCGCTCCTCATCAGACATCACATAGATGTTCCGATCAGTCGGAGGCGGCAGCTGCATTTTGTTCTTGATGCCGTCGAGCCCTGCTTTAAGCATAACGGCGAGCGCAAGATATGGGTTGGCCGCCGGGTCCGGGTTACGCACTTCCACGCGCGTGCTAAGACCGCGTGAAGCCGGAATGCGGATCATCGGGCTGCGGTTGCTGGCCGACCACGCTACGTAGCAAGGCGCCTCATAGCCTGGCACCAGACGTTTGTAGGAGTTGACCGTCGGATTCGTAATGGCCGCAAAAGCGCGGGCATGACGCAAAATTCCTGCCATGTATTGTCTGGCCAACGTGCTCAGACCCAGCTTGTCGCTTTCCTCGTAGAACGCATTCTCTTTGCCGCGGAACAGCGATTGGTGGCAGTGCATTCCGGAGCCGTTCACGCCGAACAGCGGTTTCGGCATAAAGGTGGCATGCAAGCCATGCTGTCTTGCGATCGTTTTGACAACGAGCTTGAACGTTTGAATCTGGTCGGCCGCTTTGATGGCGTCCGCATATTTAAAGTCGATTTCGTGCTGACCCGGAGCCACCTCGTGGTGAGACGCCTCGATTTCGAAGCCCATCTCCTCCAGCGTCAGTACGATTTCGCGGCGGCAGTTTTCTCCCAAGTCCGTCGGTGCGAGATCGAAATAACCGCCTTGATCGTTCAATTCCATCGTCGGATTGCCTTTTTCATCGGTTTTGAACAAGAAAAACTCTGGCTCCGGACCGACATTCATCGAACTGAAGCCCATTTCCTCGGCTTCCTTCAGCATCGATTTCAGAATGCCGCGCGGATCGCCCGGGAACGGCCGGCCGTCCGGCAGGTACACATCGCAAATCATACGGGCAACACGGTCTTCCGTCACCCATGGAAAAACGACCCAAGTATTCAGATCCGGGTATAAGTACATATCGGATTCTTCGATACGAACGTAGCCTTCGATGGAAGAACCGTCGAACATCATTTTGTTGTCGAGAGCTTTCTCCAGCTGACTTACAGGGATTTCCACATTTTTGATCGTACCGAGCAGGTCGGTAAATTGCAGGCGGATGAATCTTACATTTTCTTCCTTGGCGATGCGCAGAATGTCTTCCTTGGTGTATTGTTTATCCGTCACTGTACAATCTCCTCCTTAAACTATGGGACAAATTAACGGAGCGATGTCCGGATCGCGAAAGCGCTACCGGAACAGGCCCCGGCACAGCATTACTTGCGGAAAAAGCGGGATAATTCGCCCTGAATCAGCGATACCTGATTCGGACGCTTGCCGCCGCCCAACAGCTGCTGCTTTAGCATTCTGTGCAGCTGCGTATCGGTCAGCTCCCGGCGCTTAACCTCGGTCTGCTCGTTCAAGACGGTCGCTTCCTCGGAGTTTTTGTCGACCGGCAGCAGCACCTGCTTAATTCCAGCAATGTTGACTCCCTTTTCGATCAAATCTTTAATCTCAAGCAGCCTCTCGACGTCGTTGAACGAATACAACCGCTGGTTACCTCCCGTTCGGGCCGGAATTACAAGCTCGTGCTGTTCGTAGTACCGGATTTGCCGAGCGGTTAAATCGGTCAGCTTCATTACGATGCCGATGGGAAAAAGCGCCATATTCCTGCGGATATCATCACTCATGACCATCACTCCTAAGCACTTAGAACCTTACCGCTATTGTAACCTCGTTCAAAAAACGTGTCAAGTTATGTAAGGTTTTCGCCTTATGTCAACCCATATTACAGTATATTTTCTCACAAAAAACACGCGGATGACCTGCACCCGCGCATCGAATTACAGACAAACGATGTTATGACAGCAGTCCGCGGTCCATCATATTTTGGATCGCGGTCAGCACGCCCATTTTGCAATGCGAATACGTTAACCCGCCTTGCATATAGGCGATGTACGGCTCCCGGATCGGCGCATCCGCCGAAAGCTCCAGACTCCCTCCCTGGATGAACGTGCCTGCAGCCATAATGACCGGATGCTCGTACCCCGGCATGTCCCAAGGCTCCGGAACGACATGAGCATCGACCGCAGCCGCCTGTTGAATCCCCTGTACGAAAGCGATCAAATGCTCCGGCCCCGTGAATTGAACCGCCTGAATCAGATCCGTTCGCGGATCGTTCCAGCGCGGATGCGTCGTGAACCCAAGCTGCTCGAACACCGATGCGGCGAATACCGATCCCTTGACGGCCTGCCCGACCAGATGAGGCGCCAGAAACAGCCCTTGGAAAATAGCCCGGGTCGTCCCCAGCATGGCGCCCACCTCGCCACCGATACCGGGTGCCGTTAAGCGATAAGAAGCCAGCTCCACGTAACGGCTCTTGCCCGCAATGTAGCCTCCCGTAGCCGCAAGGCCGCCGCCGGGATTTTTGATCAGCGACCCAGCCATCAAGTCGACACCGACCTCTGTCGGTTCGGTCAGCTCTGTAAATTCCCCGTAGCAGTTGTCGACAAATACAATGACGTCCGGCTTGATTTCTTTGACGAACCGCACCATCTCTCCGATTTGGGCTATGGTGAACGACGGACGCCAAGCGTATCCGCGGGAACGTTGAATGCCGATCACCTTTGTCCGAGGTGTAATACGCTCCGCAACCGCGGCAAAATCCGGGGACCCGTCCTCCAGCAACGCGACCTCCTGGTAAGCAATGCCCCAATCCTGAAGCGAGCCTTGCCCGTCTCCCGGCTTGCCGATCACTTTATGCAGCGTATCGTAGGGCCGTCCGGTCATCATGAGCAGCTCGTCTCCCGGACGAAGCACCCCGAAGAGCGCCGTGCCGATCGTATGCGTTCCCGAAACGAAATGCGGCCGGACAAGCGCGGCCTCGGCGCCGAACACGTCGGCGTACACCAGATCGAGCACTTCCCGTCCCCGGTCGTTATAACCGTAGCCTGTCGAGCCCGCAAAATGATAATCACTCACTTTATGCTTCTGAAAAGCGCGAATGACCTTCCATTGGTTCCGGTCGATCACGCGGTCGATCTCTTTCAATTTCCCTTCGATTTGCAGCTCGGCCTGCTCCATCAGGCCAAGTACCTTCTCCTTAAACATCCTCCCATGTCTCTCCCTTAGGTTCCTCTTGCGTTGGGCGCGCTTCATCGTAAGCGGCGAGCAGGTAACCAATTTTGTCGTATTCTTTGTTGTTCACCCGGACCTTAAACCGCATATCTTCCCCATCCACTTCATTTTCCAGCACCTCGCCCACCCGATAAACGAGCGAGATCAGATCGCCTTTGTCTGCCGGTATGCGGTAGGTTCGGCTTGTGCCCATGAAACGGGATTCGATCAGCTCAACGAGGAGGCTTAAGTCTTCTTCCCGGTAAGCCGAGATGCGGACAAACGGCCCGTCGGTCGTCAGCAGCTCTTTCTGCTCAGGGGAACAGAGGTCGATTTTATTAAACACCGTCACACGTTCTTTGCCGTGCGCCCCCAGTTCTTCCAATACTTGATCGACGACCTTCATTTGCGCGGCCATCATCTCGGACGAGCTGTCGACGACTTGGAGAATCAAATCCGCCTCGCAAGCCTCCTCCAGCGTCGCCCTGAAGGCCGCGACCAGATCGTGAGGCAGATTTTGAATAAACCCGACCGTATCGGTGACGACGATCTCCATGCCGCCCGGCAGCTCAAGCGAGCGCGAAGTCAGATCGAGGGTCGCAAACAGCTGGTTCTCGACATAAACGTCGGCATGGGTCAATTGCCGCAGCAAAGTGGATTTTCCGGCGTTCGTATAACCGACCAATGCCACTTGAAACACGCCGGTCTTTTTGCGGCGCTCCCGGTGCAGGCTGCGGTGTCTGACTACCTCTTGCAGCTGCCGCTTCAGCTCTGCGATTCGCTCGCGGATATGACGGCGGTCCGTCTCCAGCTTCGTTTCCCCGGGCCCCCGCGTCCCGATGCCGCCTCCGAGACGGGACAAGTTTTTGCCTTGTCCGTACAGCCTCGGCAGCAGGTAGCTGAGCTGGGCAAGCTCGACTTGAATGATCCCTTCCCGCGTCTTCGCCCGTTGCGCGAAAATGTCCAGAATGAGCTGCGTTCGGTCGATAATTTTGACATCCAAAAACTGCTCGAGATTGCGTACCTGCGCGCCGGACAGCTCCTGATCGAAAATGGCGGTATTGCCGCCGGTCTGCTCCAGCATCGCTTTCAGCTCTTCGGCTTTGCCTTTGCCAATGAACCATTTGGAGTCGGTATACTCCTTATTTTGCGTCAGCGTGCCGAGCACCTCGACCTGGGCCGTTTCGGCCAAGCTGATCAGTTCCGCGAGCGAATGGTCGGGATCGTACAGCTCTTGTTTTTTAAGCTGCGGCGTGACCAGACTTACCAGCACCGCACGGTCTTGAATTTCTCCTGTTACTTCGTGAATCGTTTTTTTCATATACGTTTAGTTATCTCCTTTGGGGTTTTGCGCTCCAGCCTCCGAGGGCTGGGGATTGGACTGGCCGAGGTGAAGCACCGCATGCTACTTGCGCATCTCCTTGTCGGCTTTTTCCTCTCGACCACCAAATTTTAAACCAATTTCAATTTCATCTTCAAGGAATAAAACTTTTTCTATTAATATTTGAACAATGTTCTTCTCAAAAAAGCGCGCAGCCAGTTTAAGGCTTACCTTCCCTTTCATTTTAATTCTAATGATCTTTTTGGGGTTTTATACTCAGACGCTCTCCCGCTGCCGCTTTTTTGTGGTATCCTGCGCTCTTGTATAATAGCTCTTCATGATGATTCCCAGAGTTAAGCATGATACTTACCGGCAGGCGCATCAAGCACCCATTCCAAAATTTCAATCTTTGCTTTAATTTCGTTTATTTCATTTTCGTTGTGCGCTTTATCCAATCGTTGTATCATTTGTTCCAATTGGATAATCATACGTTTAATTTGATCTTCGGATCTCATGAACCAAACCTCCAAAGCTGTAGTAAATTAGACTCCGTCGTTGAATCGATCCGGCATATGCAGCTTCCGAAATTCGTGATCCAATATGCTCATGGTTATCGCATCGTGATATTGATGATTCCAATATAAGCAGTCCCTTTGAACTCCTTCTCTTTTGAAGCCCAGCTTCTCGTAGACATGAATCGCTCTATCGTTAAAAGCGTAGACACTCAGTTCGACCCTATGCAAATTCAATGTCCCGAAAGCATGATGCAGCATGAGAAGCATCGCTTCCGTGCCGTGGCCTTTCCCTTGATTGGCTTGGCCCGCTATGGCAATCCGGATGTTCGCACTCCGGTTTATCGGATCAATGTCATTCAGCACTACTTCTCCCACAAGACGATCTGTCGCTTGGGAAATAATCATGAGGTCCACACGGCTTGAATCAAGCTTTGAGATATTTTCAATCCAACTGGCTGCCGTTTGTTTCGAAAACACTTTCTGGCTTCCCGTAAACCTGCTCGTTGTCGGATCGGACAAGTAAACATAATAATCATCCAGATCATCTATTTCGATAGGCCTCAAGTAAATTTGTTTACCATCCAAAATTTTGACTGCACCTTGTTTTCCCATGCCTGCGTCTTCCTCCTTAACGAATAGGTATACCATATTCCTATTTATTACCCGGCCTTCGACTCAGTTCCCCTGTTCCTTCCAATCAAAATATATTTACACTTATTCAAAAGAATCAACCCGATTTTACCATAGAAACAAATGTAACGCACAATTCACCTGACGAACCGCTTCAGCTTTTTTGACTCATTGGAGAGCTGGTCCCTTTTTAGCACAAAAAAAAGAGGCATGAAGCCTCACCTTTGCTTTGAAAGCGCAGCATTCCGCTACGATGGTTTCAGGTTAAAATAGGACTCTTCCTCTGTTTTGCCGTTAATATAAAAATCCTCATGCGTCAGATTTATCAGGTCCTGCTTTGTTAGTTTTCTTGCCCTTCGAACTAGCCTTACAGCCTGAAACCTGATTGCTTTTTCAATCAGATTCCTAATGTGACGGGCGTTGCTGAAGTTCAGATTCAATAACTTTTCTTGCATCAAATGGTTCTTGATTTTATGGATTGCTTCAGGAAGAATAACATATTCCCGTTCGGCCGCCATTTGCTTCGCGATCTCGATCAATTGGTCTATCGTATAGTCGGGAAAATTAACCTGAATCGGAAAACGGGAAGGCAGGCCGGGATTCGTCTTTAAAAAATCCTCAATCTCTTTAGGGTAACCGGCCAAAATAAGAATAAAATCATTCTTATGATCCTCCATGGATTTTACTAAGCAATCGATACTTTCTTTGCCAAAGTCTTTATCTCCGCCCCGAGCCAGACTGTATGCCTCGTCAATGAACAAGATGCCGCCGAGCGCTTTTTTGACCATTTCTCTCGTCTTCAAGGCAGTATGGCCGATGTATTCGCCAACCAAGTCCGCTCTTTCCACTTCAATCAGATGTCCTTTGGAGAGCAGCCCCATAGATCTGAACAGCTTCCCGATAATTCTGGCTACACTTGTCTTTCCCGTACCGGGGTTTCCTTTGAAGATCATATGATATACGTTGGAGCTAACCTGGAGCCCCTCTTGAGAGCGAAATTGCTTGATTTGTAAAATCGCATAAATTTGAAAAACAAGCTCTTTGATCTCGTCCAAGCCGATCATCTTGTCCAGTTCTTTGTAGATATCCGAAAATGCTTCCATGGCTTGCATGACGTCTTTTGAATCAACTTTTTCCTGCACGGCGAGCGGCTCAGGAGAAGTTGACTTGAAAACAACATTGATTTGTCGGTCTCTCGTAGTAATGAGCCTGTTTGTCTCTGGAGTCATTTCATCACCTTCCCCTACCCTAATTAATAGTCGGCCGGAGGAAAATTTATAACTCCCTGAAGCAAACTAATGTCGTGCTAGAGCCAACCTGTCTCTCGAAGAGCGGCAGCCTTGATCAGAAACGTTTCAACGTCATGTTCATCGTGCAGAATATGGACCCGCCGGCTTGCTGAAAGTCGATTCCGTCAAGCCCGCTGCTGACGATCCGAAGAGCGGTCGTTTAACCGTCCGATCAACTCTTTTAATTCCATTTGCTCCATGGAATCCAGCCGCATATCATATGGGCCAAACTCTAGCCGCACCGTCACGGGATTCGGAACGATGACGCCGTGCATTCCTGCCCGTTTCGCAGCTAAAAGGCCGTTCGGCGAATCCTCGAATGCTACCGCTTCCTCCGGCGCTACTCCCAGCTCCTTCAGCACCAGCCGATACAGCTCGGGATCAGGCTTCACCTGCGCTACGTCATCGGACGTGCGAATACATTCAAAGAAGGACAACAGACCAAACCGCTCCAAATGTCCCGTCACCCATGCTCTGGAGGAGCTGGAAGCGAGTCCAATCCGCAGCCCGAGCTGCTGCGCTTGCTTCAAGTACGCCCGAACACCGGGTCGAACATCGGCGCCTTGCATGTTCAACTCATAGAACGCTTTACGCTGGGCCCTGG
Organism: Paenibacillus tyrphae; assembly: GCF_000722545.1. Taxonomy (GTDB): domain Bacteria; phylum Bacillota; class Bacilli; order Paenibacillales; family NBRC-103111; genus Paenibacillus_G; species Paenibacillus_G tyrfis. The sequence continues at coordinate 61,901 of NZ_JNVM01000016.1, read as the reverse complement.
CCACTTCCCGATCGTACGCCGTTCCGAGGCGCTTTTCCAGATCATCGTAAGGATTGAACGCCCCCGGCCCCGTTCCGATACAGGCTCCCCACACCTCCAAGGTCAGCTCGCTTCCATGCATGCGGTACATCTCACGGAACGATTCAAATTCCGGAGTCTCCGTGTCCAAAATGAGACCGTCAAAGTCAAAAATAACCGCTTTAATCATCGTCCTGCCCCTTTCTTTTCCCGTTGTAAAAAAATGCTGCGCGCCGTTATCCAACCGTCGCATGACGCCTCTTGGCTTGAGCATTTTTTGGCACTGGAAGGCTTCGCCCCCGAGCTCTCGGAATTTTACGATAACCTCTTCTCCCGAATCGAGGCCCCAACCGCCTATGTAAGCATTATGGAATGCGACCAATACGTCGGGATGGGAACGGCCGTCGCTGAAGACGGATGGTCCGGCTTCATCAATATCGTCGTTCATCCGCACCATCGCGGTCAAGGCATCGGCAAGCGCATCGTTCACGAGTTGGCGCGTTGGAGCCGGGATCAAGGAGCGGACCGCTTATATTTGCAGGTGATCGCGGACAATGCCCCGGCCATCCGGCTTTACTCGGGAGCGGGCTATGAGAAGCTTTTCGCCTATCATTATCGTACGAAGCCAATGGACAACCACTAGCGCGTAAAAGGGCTACGAAAAAACTCCCTCTATTCCAGGCTCAGAACGAGCATATGGTAGAGGGAGTTTGCGCCGGCACTCAGGCTTTTTTATCGTCCCGCGGCTTGTTATCGTCTTTATCCCCGGACATGAGTCCGCGGGTCGATTCCTTGAATTCACTAAGCGTCCGACCGAAGGCTCTTCCGAGTTCAGGGAGCTTGGACGGACCGAAAAGCAGCAGCAGCACGATGACAATCAGAAGAAGTCCTCCGATACCGATGTTTCCGAAAGGCAATGCAATCAACTCCTTCGCGCCTGAAGATCGTAACCTTCATTATACCAACTTGTCCCCGGAAAATAAACCGCTTCCGCCTTACATTCCCCTCCAAACTCAGGTGATTGGCCGGTATCCAAAGGCGGCCCGCATCTTGTCCCACTGCCATTTCGTCAACGCGAGCGTTTCCCTGCCCTTGTGCCAAGCCATCGAAAGCACGCTGGATTCCATCGGCGATACGGAAGGAGAATCGTAGCCCAGGAATCGCGCCATATCGAGCGCACGCACCGCATGATAGCGGTGCGTGACAATAACCGCCGAACTCCAGCCGTGTTCCCGCATGATCGTTTGGCTGAACAGCATATTTTGCAGCGTGCTGCGCGCTTCGTTTTCCAAATAAATGGATTCGTTCGGTACTCCTTTGTCCACCAAGTAGTTGCGCATCCCTTCCGCCTCCGTAAGCAGCGAATCGGTACGGTCGTAGCCTCCGGACACGATGATGCGGGGGATGACACCGGCCTGGTACAGCTCGACCGCACGGTCTAACCGTTCCTTTAACGCCGGACTCGGCGTCGTTTGCCATAAGGCCGCTCCGAGCACGATTCCTACGTCGTGCGGTGGCAGTTTCTCGTCCGGCAGCGCAGCTATCCGCCATTGAATGAAGCCGACCCATAAAAGCGCCAAAGCGCCCACGGCTAACATGAATCGAAAAAGCTTGCTAACGGTGCGGCGAAGCCCTGGCGCAATCGGCTTTACGCAGCTCACCCCGGCCATCAGGACCACCCCTTCATACGTTCCGCTAAACTACCCGTAAACAGCTCCAGCTCGGTACCGTCCGGATCGAGAAAGTTAATGCTGTACCCGCCTCCCCGCTCCAGCGGCCCCCTAACAATGGGAACACCCGCCCCCTGCAGCTTGGCCGCCGCGTCATGGAAATCTTCTTCCGTTATGGAAAATGCAATATGGTCAACGCCATAACTCGGCTTCTCCGAAGACTCGCAGCTTCGTTCGATTAAACATATCCAGACGCTTCCCCATTCCAAATAAACGTCGAGACGCCCGCGATGAACGAGCTTCATACCCAGCAATGATTCGTAAAATAACAACGATCGGGACAAATCGGATACGCGGATTGTCACATGATTGAACCCTGTAGCTTTCAACTCAAACTCCCCTATGCTGTTCATTCGATGAGTCCAAAAAACGCGCAACGGCCGCGAATAGCTGTGGAGCTTCAGGCTCCAAGCAAATCATATGGCGGGAATGCGGCATATAGAGCAGCTCTTTCTCGCCCCGGAGACGATCATAAATATACCGGGCGCTATAGGGGTGAATGACCTGATCTTGTTTCCCTTGGACGACGAGCGTCGGCACGGAAATTCGCGGCAGCTCCTGCTGCTTCACATATCGAACCAGCTTCATAAACTGAACAGGCGCCGAAAGCGATACGCTTTTTGGACGCTCCCAAGGCTCGCGCAGCCCGATGCGGACACGCTGCGCCAAATTGCGGATAAACTTTCCCGGACTCACATAAATGACCGCCGCGTTAAGCAGCACGAGACGACGGACCGGAAAACGGTTAGCCACATAAGTGGAAAGCAGACCGCCCATCGAAAAACCGACCAAATCGATCGTGCCATACTCTCGGCTTAGCCGGTCCGCTTCTTCTGCAACGGCATTCAGCCAATCCTGCCATTGAACGCCGTGCATCATCCGCGGTCCTGCGTCATGACCCGGGAGTGTAGGTAGTATGCAATCATATCCCTGCTGTCGCAAGTAATCCGCGAGTGGCTCCAGCTCAAACGGTCCGCCGGTAAATCCATGCAGCAGCAAGCAAACACGCGGTTCATGATTAGGCATGATCGACATTTCTCCTTAGGCAAGCGATTCAAGCGCTGCTTCATCATTTGGACTCTCTTCTTAGTAGACGTAAGACAGGGGAGTTTCGTTTCAAATACATCCCGGTTTTTCGCCGGTTATCGGACGAATCCCGATGAATGCAAAAGCAGCGTGGCATGCCACGCTGCTTTCAACTTATTTCTCGGTAATCGCAACCGATTGGATCGTCACTTTCTCCGTCGGAACGCTCGGAGACGGTTCGCTACCTTGCTTAACAGGCGTCTCGGCGATCTTTTGGATAACGTCCATGCCTTCAACCACCTTACCGAAGATGGTGTAATTCGGACGCTGGTTCAACGACTTACTATCATCGCCGGTGCAGATGAAGAATTGGCTGCCATTCGTATTTTTGCCCGAATTGGCCATCGCGACGATTCCCGGCTCGTATTTGTGCGACGTTTTCAGTTCGTCCTCAAATTTATAGCCGGGGCCACCCGTACCGTTGCCGAGCGGGTCACCCGTCTGGATCATAAATGTCTTGATGATCCGGTGGAACGTGATGTTGTCGTAGAAGCCTTCCTTCGCCAGAAATACGAAGTTGTTTACGGTTTTCGGCGCTTCCTTGGTGTACAACTCCATCGTAAATGCGCCTTTGGACGTCGTGACCGTCGCCTTGTAAGTTTTGTTAGGATCAATGGACATCGCAGGCGGTGACGACCAAGATTTTTTGGCTGCCTGTTCGGTGCCTGTTTTCCCTCCGGCCTGACCATTCGTCTGCCCGGTAGTCTGGCTGCCGTTCTTCGCCGGTTCCTTCTGAGCTTCCGGAGCGGGCTTCGTCCCGCAGCCGGTCGTAATCATGGCGAGCAGCGCGGCGGCGCATGCCCACTTTGCCGTTTTTCTTACCATTTCTGCATTCATCGGATCGATTTCAACTCCAATTATGTCAAAGTTTGTATAAACCAACTTCACTTGCTTTATTATACTACGAGCCTTCCGTAAAATAAAAATCCTCTCGCACAGAGGGGCGACGCGATCGCATTATCGTCCCTGCTGTGTCGTTGATCCTGACGGAGCGGAATCTGTGCCCGCTCCATCTGTCGTTCCTGTCGAAGCACCGGAGCCGGTCGTACCTCCAGCTGCTCCGCTGCCGCCTCTGGGAGAGCCCCCGGCTCCCGCATCCGTGCTGCTGCCGGTTCCCGAGCCGTTTTTGCCGCCGCTCGTTCCGGAAGCTCCATGGCCTCTACCACCGTTCGTCTGTGTGCCCGAATTCGTGCCACCGGTAGAGCTCGTGCTATTCGTTCCGGTCCTTGTATCGGTTCCGGTACCGCTCTCCGTTCCCGGGCGTCCCGTCCCCGCTCCGGCTCCATTACTGCCTCCCGGCTGCGAAGTCTCGCCACCGGGCCGTGTGCCGCCGCCCTGTCCTGTTCCGGGTTTCGTACCTTGTTCCGTGCCGGGGCGGCCGTCCGTTCCGTTTCCGCCTTCCGGGTCAGGGCGCTGCCCTTGGTCCGGAAGACCGGTTCCCGGGCCGCCGTTCCCCGGTTGTCCGGTTCCCGGCGGATTCGTTCCCGGTTTTCCGCCCGGCGAATTCGGGTCAAGCTTGCCGTTCGGATCGGTTCCCGGGTGCAGCGGGTCTAGCGGATTTCCACCGACCGTATCAACCTTGACCGTCGCCACGTTCGAGCGCGCGCCGGTCGTATTGTTCTCGGCGTTGTAAGGCACTACGACATATTCATACGTGTCCGGCTGAGAAATGTACTCCGAAAAGTCCGTCATCGTCGTGCTTTCTGTCGGCTCTGCCGGGAAGTCTGCCATCTTGCTGTCTTTGCGGAAGATCTGGTACGTAATATTGTCGCCAACGCCGCTCCAATTGAGCTGTACCTTCGAATTGCCGCCCATCATGACATGCTCGGCCTTCAAATCGGAGATCCCTTTCGGAGGCGCAGTCAGATCCGGGACGCCGTCCGGGCGCTTGAAGGCGGTCATCGGGCGTTTGGCCAGCGCTTTTTGCATGACCTCCTTGAAAATAACGCCGGCGCTGCCGCTGCTCATCGAAACATAATGCTTTGAATCCGTTTTATCGAAGCCCATCCATACGGCCGCCGTCCATTCCGGCGTGTAGCCGACGAACCACAGGTCGCGGTTGTATTTCTCCAATCCTTTGATGTCCAGCTGCGTTGATCCTGTCTTTCCCGCCAGCGGACGATCGAATTTCGCCGCCGCTCCGGTACCTCCCGGCTCCACGACACCCTGCATGAGCTGGGTCATATACCAAGCCGTCTTGGCGCTCATGACGGACTTGGTTTCACCTTTAAACGGAGTGACCTTGCCGTCATCGCCAACAATTTTGGTAATGGCGTGCGCGGTCGGCAAATTCCCGTTGTTCGGGAAGGCGCTGTAGGCCCGTGCCATTTGCAGCGTCGTTACGCCTTTGTTCAATCCACCAAGCGCAATCGCCAGGTTTCGGTCGTTTTTTTCATCGAGCTCGATGCCCAGTTTTTTGACAAAATCAATTCCCGTCTTGACGCCGATTTGGCTCAAAAGGTCGACGGCCGGAAGATTCATCGACTTCTTGACCGCATCGAACATGCTCACTTCACCTCGGTACACCCCGTCGTAGTTGCGGGGCGAATAGCCGTTATACGATTTCTGCACGTCGGGCAGCCTGCTGTACGGGTTGTACTTGCCGGATTCGATAGCCGGCGCGTAAGCGACAAGCGTTTTGAAGGACGAGCCCGGCTGCCGTGGTTGGGCGACTGCGCGATTCAAGCCGCGCACTACGTAGTCCCGGCCCCCGATCATCGCGACGATGCCGCCGTCCTCATTGTTCAGGATGACCATGCTGCTCTGCATTTTCTGCTCCGGTCCATCCTTTTGAAAAAACTTGTCGTTCGCGTACGTCTGCTCCATAATTTGCTGGGCGTTCGGGTCAAGCGTCGTATAGATTTTGTACCCGCCCCGCATTAAATCGTCCTCGTCGAACTTATACATATCCTGCGCTTCCTTGAGGACGTAATCGATATACGTCTGGTACTGCGATTTGCCCGCATTCGCCGGAGGCGCGTAGTCTACGGCGACGGCCTCCGCGCGCTGGGCTTCCGTAATGTAGCCCTGCTCCTGCATCAGCTTAAGCACAACCGCGCGGCGGTCCTTCGATTTATCCGGGTTCGAGATCGGATTGTACGTGTTCGGCGCTTTCGGCATCGCCGCGAGCGTAGCGATCTGCCACAGCTTCAAGTCCTTCAAATTGGAGACGCCGAAGTACACTTTGGAAGCGGTCTTCACGCCATACGCCCGGTTGCCGAAATAAATCCGGTTTAAATAATAGGTTATGATTTCGTCCTTCGTTTTCTTCTTCTCAAGCGCAAGTGCAATGGACATTTCCGTCGCCTTGCGGAAAAACGTTTTGTCCGAGCTTAAAAATACGTTTTTGGCGAGCTGCTGGGTGATCGTACTCCCGCCCTCCACCATGCTGCGCGCGACAACATCCTTCACGAGGGCGCGTCCGACGGAAAACAAATCGACGCCCTGGTGCTGCTCAAAGCGTTGGTCTTCCGTGGCAATGAACGCCTGCTTCAACAAATCGGGAATCTCGGTCGGATCGACATTTTCCCGGTTCTCCACCTTCAAAATGCCGGCTTCCTGCCCGGCTGCGTCATAAATGATAGACGCTTCGCTAAAGTTCAGCTTATCGATGTTTTGCTCGACGATCTTGTCGCCGTTAATCAGAACGAAAATGTATACCCCCATCCCGCAAATGGCGGCGAGCGCCCCAGCGACAAACGTCCATGCCAGAACTTTGCCTAAGGTGATTTTCTTCTTTTTCTTCGGTTTTGCGGATGATTTTGCGGATGATGTCGGTTTCTTCTCCTTCGGTGCTTGGCCCGGTGTTTTGCTGTTTCTTCCCGTCATGCCCCGACTCCCTTTCTGTGTCTGTGTACAATGCACAGCCTATTGAACCTGCATCAAGGCTTACTAAACAAAGAACAACCCTAACGAGCCGGGTTGCTCTTATGTTTCATATCCATCTAGACGTACGGAAGCCTGAAAAAGTTGCTCCTCCGGCTTCCAAGTTCTGGCCGCTAATCAAAAAATCCGCTATTCGGCGCTGTTTTCCTGCTGCATGAGCGACACCGAACGCTGCGGCGTAAAGGTCGAAATCGCATGCTTATACACCATCTGCTGGCGTCCTTCGCTGTCGATAATGATCGTAAAGTTATCGAACGCGCGAATGACGCCGCGAATTTGAAATCCATTGGTCAAATAAACGGTGACCGGAATGTTCTCCTTGCGCAATTGGTTCAAAAACGTGTCCTGAATGTTGATTGACTTGTTCATCAATGGGCCCCCTCAAAAATGGTTAACGCCAAATGTTAGCTTGTCTGCTATTATAGCACGAATCCGGTTCAGTTGGGTAGAAAATTCTTCCAATTCACTCATATCCACCCAAACGATGTCCTTCATATGCCGGAACCAGGAAAGCTGACGTTTCGCAAAATGACGCGTGTTCTTCTTCAATAAATCGACGGCTCCTTCTAAGGAATACTCTCCCTGCAAGTACGCCGCAATCTCCTTATAGCCGAGCCCCTGCATGGAAATGAGCGACGGTCCGTAGCCTTTCGCCAGAAGCCCCCGAACCTCTTCGACCAGCCCTTGCTCGAGCATGAGATCGATTCGCTCTTCAATACGTTTATATAGTAAAGCTCTATCCATTGTCAACCCGACGATACACAATTCGTACGGGCTCTGTTTTTTTTGCGTTTTCAGCTGGTCGGAAAGCCGTTCTCCGGTCATATGAAAAATCTCAAGGGCCCGGATAATGCGCCGCCTGTCGTTCGGATGCAGGCGCTGCGCCGACTCCGGATCGATCTGGCGCAGCCGCTCGTGTAGCGCTTCCGCACCGTGAGCTTCGGCATAAGCCTCCTGCTCCGCGCGAAAAGCCTCGTCCGAGCCCCCTTCGCTGAACCGGAAGTCGTAGCAAACCGATTCGACATAAAGGCCCGTTCCCCCGACAATAAACGGCAGCTTTCCGCGGGAATCGATATCCCGGATCAGCGATACGCACCGTTCTTGAAATTCCGCAACCGAAAACGGATGATCCGGATCGTGGATATCGATCATATGATGCTTGACCCGGGCAAGCTCTTCCGGCGAAGCCTTGGCCGTACCGATATCCATCCCCCGGTACACCTGCATCGAATCTCCGGAAATAATTTCGGCGTTGTATTCTTCGGCCAGCGTCAAGCTCAGCTTGGTTTTGCCGACGGCGGTCGGGCCGACCAGCACAAGCAGCTTCGGCCGATGCCGGTCCGTCTCTATCAGCATCTTATCACTCCGTAAGCTATTTTGGTGGAAGACCGGTGCACTTCCGCGAAGCCCAGCCGGTCGAATTCCTGACTGTCCCGGTGCTCCTTCATGACGACCGCCCGGCGAGCGATCCGCCGTGCTTCCGCCACCGCTTCTTCCGTCAGCGCCCGGTCGTCGGCTATGCCTCGGATCGCCTTGATCGAGGTCGATTCCGTGATCGGCTTGCGGAACATCGGATCGAAGTATACCAGATCGGCGCTGTCCGGTGGCATCGCACGCAAATAATCGGTATGATCATGACGGATCACCTCAATGCGGCGCATCGCTTCGTTCAGCCCGAGTACCTCTGAATGGTAGGTCTTAAGACCTTGTTCCAACAAAAAGCACGGGATACGCGCCGTTTCCAGCGCCGTCACCGCTCCTTCGGGTCCTGCTGCAAACGAGAAAACGATGGCGTCCGAGCCTAGCCCCGCCGTGCAATCGATAATCCGGTCCCCGTAACGGACGCCGGCGAGCGCCAGCAGCGGGTCCGTCTCGCCGTTCAACAGCCTTTTGATCCGGACCGCTGCCGTACTGGGATGAAAAAACAGCGGCAGCCGCTGTTCGTGATGGTATTCGATCCGCTCTTTCGAGATCAGCAAAATATCCTCGTCCCCGTACCGCTCCCGCAGCTGGGCCAGCGTCATCCGCCGCCGCCGGATACAGTGCCCGCCAAGCGTGCGCGCCAGCGTCTCCGCCTCGCTCAGCTGTGCGGGATTCGGGTCATAGGAGGTGGTAACGAACAACTACATCACCCTTTTAAACATTTTTTCCAGCTCGTAGGTCGAAAAACTCACGACAATAGGCCTTCCGTGCGGACAAGTATACGGATTGCGGCAGGCCGCCAGCCGGTCGAGCAGCGTCTCGATTTCCAACAGACCGATGCTTTGGTTCGCTTTAATGGAAGCTTTGCAGGAGCACATGATCGCCGCTTTTTCGCGCAGCTTACCGATGTCTACCTGCTTCTTCTCGCCGAGCAGCCATTCGATCATTTCTTCGATAAGCGCCTGCTCCTCGCCCGCCGGCAGCCAATGCGGATACGCGCGGACGAGGAACGAAGCCCCGCCAAACGGTTCCAGATAGACACCCGCTTGCTCAAGCTGCGGCAAGCGGTCGGCCAGCTTCTCCGCTTCGATCGCGGTGAATTCCAGCGTCAGCGGCACAAGCAACTCCTGGCTCGCTTCCGCAGGATTGCCGAATTTGTCGTAATAATGCTCATAATTGATCCGCTCATGCGCCGCATGCTGGTCGATTAGGAACAGCCCTTCCTCGTTCTGCGCGACGATGTACGTGCCGTGAAGCTGCCCGATCGGGTGCAGCTTCGGAAAGGCCGGCAGCGCCGGAGGCTGCTCCTCCTGCGGCGTCATCGCGCGCAGCAGCGCCTCCGAAGCCGCCGCCGTCTCGCGCGGCGCAAGCCGCTCGCGCTCCGCGCCCGGCTGCGCCGCGGGGCCCGCGGACGCGGCGCGCAGCTGCGGCTCGCCCGCACCTGCGGCACCGCCGCTGCGCTGCGACGCTCCGCCGGGCGGCTGCGCCCACGGCGAGGCGCTGCCCGCGGCCGGCGCCGACGCGCTCCAGCGCTCCGCGGGAGCGGCTGCGCCCGGCAGCCGCGCTCCGGCCGCCGACGCTTGCGCTTGCGGCGCCTGCGGCCGGTACAGCTCCAGCTGCTCCTGCACGACCGCCTCCTGCGGCCGTTTGGCCGCCGGCATGCTTGCGGCCGGGATCAGCCGCTGCTTCCCGAGCGTCTCGCGCACCTCGCGCTCGACGAGCTGCATCAGCTCCGGCTCCTTGCTGAAACGCACCTCCAGCTTCGCCGGATGGACGTTGACGTCGATCAGCGTCGGATCCATCTGCACATGCAGAACCGCAACCGGGAACCGGTTGATCGGCAGCAGCGTATGGTAACCCTGGAGCAGCGCCTGCACCAGCGGGTAGTTGCGGATGTAACGGCCGTTGATCACCGTCGAGATACCGCCGCGGTTGGCACGAGTCAGCTCCGGCTTGGCGATATAACCGTCCAGCCGGTAGTCGAGCGTCTCTCCGCGGATCGGCAGCATGCTTTTCGCAACGGTCGTGCCGTAAATGGCCGCGATCGCCTGCAGCAAATCGCCATTGCCGAGCGTTTGCACCAGCGTATGTCCATTATGCTTCAGCGTAAAGGCGATCCCGGGATGCGCGAGCGCGAGCCGGTAAATATAATCGGTGACGTGTCCGAGCTCCGTCTGGATCGTCTTCATATATTTTAGACGTGCAGGCGTGTTGTAAAACAGCTCCCGCACCGCAATATCCGTTCCCCGGGGCGCCGTCGCTTCCGTCTTCGCGCGAACGGCGCCGCCCTCGATGACAAAACGACAGCCAAGTCCGCTCGTATCCGGCGCGGTCAGGCACTCCACCTTCGACACCGCGGCGATACTCGGCAGCGCCTCGCCCCGGAAGCCGAGCGTACGGATCGCGAACAAATCCTGCGTGCTCGCAATCTTGCTTGTCGCATGACGGAAGAAAGCCGTCTCGCAATCGTCCGGGTCCATGCCGGAGCCGTTATCGGTCACGCGAATCAGCTCCAGCCCGCCTTCCTCGATCGCGACGTCGATTCTCGTGCTTCCGGCGTCGATCGCGTTCTCCACTAACTCCTTTACGACGGAGGACGGACGCTCGACCACCTCGCCCGCCGCGATCTGGTTCGCAATATGTTCGTCTAAAATGTTTATTTTACCCATAAACAGGTCTCCTTAAAAGTCCGGCCAAGCGAAGCCGATACGTGTGCGGATCATGATTCCGAACACGGCCTATCCCGCAAAGCGATGTATCAGTTGGCGCCAAGCGTCAACGTTTTGCCGTCGTCCTTCCAGCTCAGCCCGTTAAAGGCTGCGGCCGTCTGCGCTACGTTGAGGTAACCCGTACCGTTCTTAAGCACGAAATCGGCCGCTGCCGGCGTGTACGAAGTTTTGGCATCCCCTGCTACGAGCTGCACCGACTTTGCGGTTTCGTTCCACTCAACGCTCGCGCCAAGAAGAGCGGCCAGCACACGAGCCGGAACATACGTTTGTCCGTTCTCGCGGATAACATCGAACGAATCCTGCACTTCCGTACCGTTCACCGTCGCGCTGTGCCGGTCAAGCGTCAAGTCGAGCCGGCTGGCGCCCGCAGCGCGAATCGCCGTCAGGAGCTGCGCCATTGCGCCTTCGACCTTTTTGTCCGGCTCAAGGCCGACTTGGTTTACCTTGCGCAGCTTGGGCGTCAAGTACTCCTCGATCGTTACTTTGATCGCACCGCCCGATTTCAGCGGAATGACGTTTTGCACGCTTCCTTTGCCGAACGTTTTCGTACCGATCGCCGTAATCACGCCGTAGTCCTGCAGCGCTCCCGTCAGCACCTCCGAGGCACTTGCGCTGTTCTCGTTTACCAGGAAAAACACAGGGAATGGCTGCGTCGTCCCGTTCGCGAACTCGACCGGTTGATCGACGCCGTTGCGGTCCCGCGTATGAATGAGCGTTCCCTGCTTGACGAACAGTCGGGCAAGCTGCTGCGCGGTTTCGAGCAAACCGCCCGGATTGTCGCGAAGATCGACGATCAGACTTTGAATGCCTTGCGCTTTAAGCGCGCTCAGCTCTTTGCTGACCAGCTCGACGGCATCGCTGGAGAAGCTGGCGATTTCGATATATCCGACATTTTGGAACCGCTTGGCAACGACCGTCGGAATCTGCACCTTTTTCCGTTTTACGGTCAGCTCTTTCGTCTGCCCGTCGCGCAATACCTGCAAGCGGACCTCCGTATCGACGGGGCCTAAAATTTTGGACGTCACTTCGTCGATCTTTTTGCCGGCCGCCGGTGCGTCACCGACCTTCACGATGATGTCGCCACGGAGCATCCCGGCTTCCTTCGCCGGAGAACCGGCGAATACGTCCGCAACGTATACGCCTTCCTCCTCCATGCCTACCCGCACGCCAATGCCGACATATTGATTTTGGACCGCATCCTCGAACGATTGCAGCTGCTCCGCCGTAAAATACTGCGTATAAGGGTCCCCCAGCGACTCGACCATCGCCCGGATGCCCGTTTCGGACAGCTTATCCGCCTTCGGCCCGCTTACATGGTTTTTCTCCAGCGCGTCCAGCACTTCGGTGATCCGTTCGGCCGCCGCCGACTTCGCGTCGGCGGCGAGCACCGGCGAAGCGGCAGGAATCAGCAGGGTTAACGCTAGCATCGCCGAAACGGTTTGCTTGCGCCACTTTGGTAATTTCTTGAATTTATTCATCGATTGTTCCTCTTCTCGAAGTGATGAGTATGACTTAATTAGGCAGCTGTTTCTTCAGCTCGTACAAAAAATTCATCGCCGTCATCGGCGTCATGTTCATTAAATCGGCCGAGCGCAGCTGCTCCAGCACTTTGTCCGCTTTGGCGTCGCGCTTGGACGGCTTCTCCGGCTTCGCTTCATGGACGGCGAACAAGCTGAGCTGCACGATGTCCCCTACCTCAGGCTCCTTCGTTGCCGCGTCCAGCCGCTCTGCCTGAAGCTCCGTAGCCGGGACGGCGGCTTCCACGGCGTAACGGACGGCCGCTTGCGCATCCGGCGCGGAAGCCTCCGCGATCGTCTCCGCTCCGTTTGGGGCCTCCGTCTCGGGCTGCCCAGCAACTTGCTCGTTTGCGTTCCGTACCGCCGGTTTATGCTCGCTGCCGGCCGCCGGTTGGAGCTGGCCTTGCAGCAGCTCCGTCCGCGCTTCGAACGAATTCAGCAGCTCGTAAGAGCGATCGATGATGCTGGCGGGCAGGCCGGCGATTTGCGCGCAATAGATGCCGTAGCTCGTGCTTGCGGCCCCGCGGATCAAGCGGCGCAGGAACGTGACCTGCTTGCCGCTTTCCTTGACTGCCATGCAGTAATTACGCAGGCCGCCGAGGCTTTCCTCCAGATGCGCCAGCTCGTGAAAATGCGTCGAAACGAGCGTTTTGCAGCCGATTTTATCGTGCAGAAATTCGATGACCGCTTGCGCAATCGACATCCCTTCTCCGGTCGAGGTGCCCCGGCCCAGCTCGTCGATGATGACCAAGCTTCGCTCCGTCGCTTTTTCGGTCATCACTTGAATGTCCATCATCTCGACCATGAACGTGCTCTGGCCGCCGATCAGATCGTCCGCCGCCCCGATGCGCGTGAAAATCCGGTCAATCACCGGCACTTTCGCCCGCTTCGCCGGAACGAAGCAGCCGATCTGCGCCATCAGGCATATCATCGCCACCTGACGCATGTACGTGCTTTTCCCGGCCATGTTCGGTCCGGTGATCAGCAGCATGCTGCCGTCTTCACGGGTCAGCTTCGTCTCGTTGGCAATAAATACGCCGTCCTCCAGCACGGCTTCCACAACCGGGTGCCGTCCCTCTTCGATTTCCAGCGCGTAAAAGTCGCCGATTTCCGGGCGAGTAAACCGATTCGAAGCGCTCACGTGTGCGAGCGACTGGTACACGTCCACCGTCGCGATCAGCTCGGCCAGCTGTTGCAGCCGTGGAATATACGAAGCGAGCTGGTCCCGCAGACCCACGAATAACTCGTACTCGAGATCGACCATGCTTTCCTGCGCTTCGAGGATCAACGCTTCCTTCTCTTTCAGCTCCGGCGTCACGAACCGCTCGGCGTTGGCCAGCGTCTGTTTCCGCTCGTACCGACCTTCTTCAAGCTGGGACAAATTGGACTTGGTCACTTCGATAAAATAGCCGAACACTTTGTTGAAGCCGATCTTCAGCGATTTGATGCCCGTCCGCTCGCGCTCCTGCTTCTCCAGCTCGGCAAGCCACTGTTTGCCGTTCGCGCTCGCTTCGCGCAATTGGTCGAGGCGGGCGCTGAGCCCGGCCCGGATCATGCCTCCATCGCGTACGGAGACGGGCGGCTCGTCCACAATCGCTTCCGCAATCCACGTCATCAAGTCCTGACAAGGGTCGATACGCTTCGCCAAAGCCGCAAGCGTACGGGAGCCGCTCGCTTCGCATTGCTCACGGAGCGCAGGCACCTGCTGCAGCGACACCTTGAGCGCGACCAAGTCGCGCGCGTTGGCGCTGCCGTATGCGATGCGCGCCGTAAGGCGCTCAAGATCGTATACTTCCTTGAGCGCCTGCTTCAGCTCGTCGCGCACGATCAAGTGATTGTACAGCCGATCCACCGCTTCCAGCCGGTCGTTGATGTGCGCCGCATTCATCAGCGGCTTCTCGATCCAGCGACGGAGCAGCCGCCCACCCATCGCCGTGACGGTATTGTCCAGCAGCCAAAGCAGCGTCCCTTTCTTGGAGCGGTCGCGGACCGTCTCCACCAGCTCCAGATTGCGGCGGGTGAACGGGTCCATCACCATATACTGATTCGGCTCGTATACCCGGATATGCTTGATATGCGATAACGAGCGTTTTTGTGTCTCTTGCAAGTAACCCATCAAAAGCGCGAGCGTTTCCCGGCCGCTTTCCGGCAAGGACGCCAGCTGCTTCTCCGAGAACAGTCCTTCCGGCGCCAGGCCTCCTCCTCCGGAAGCAGGCTCGCGCGGCGTCATGACCGCGGATTTCAGCCAAGCGGACGCGCTGCCCCGGATTTGCTCCAGCACCGCCTCGCTGCCGAGCAGCTCCGACGGACTGTAAGTGTTCAACTCGTCGAGCAGCAGCTCGAACGAACCCGAAAGCCGCGTCACATACAGCTCGCCGGTGGAAATGTCGCACGCGGCAAAGCCGTACCCGCCGCCGGAAAAGACGACCGCGACGATATAGTTGTTCACCGTCTCGCTGAGCGAGCGAGCATCCATCACCGTTCCCGGCGTCACGATCCGGACAATTTCCCGGCGCACGACGCCTTTGGCTTCCGCAGGGTCCTCGACCTGCTCGCAAATGGCGACTTTGTACCCTTTTTCAACCAAACGCGCAATATAATTTTCCGCCGAATGGTAGGGCACGCCGCACATCGGGATACGCTCTTCCCCACCGCCTTCGCGTCCCGTCAGCGTAATTTCGAGCTCCCGCGCGGCCATGACCGCGTCATCGAAGAACATTTCATAGAAATCGCCCAAACGGAAAAACAAAAAGGCGTCCGGCACCTCCGCCTTTACAGAAAGATATTGTTCGATCATTGGCGTATATTTGGCCATGCTTCATCCTCCAACTGCCTGCTTGCGTCTTCACGTCCGCTTCGTCGAATCCGGCCCCTGAACGGGCCGAACGAAAAACGGAAGTTACGACATGCCGGCCCCAAGCGGCCGACACGTTTCGCTGCCATATGTATCATGCTATTCTAGCATTTCATCATTATAGCACGAATTGCTAGAGAACTCCCATCCTCTATCGGAAGGGAGCAATTTTCCACTTGGGACGTATGTCCTCGCGCTCGTTCCATGATTTCATCCGGAGCATCATGCGCCGAAGCGGCAACAAATAGCTCTCGTACCGCCCATACTCCGGTAGTCTCTCCAAATCTCTCCAGAGCGAAGGCAGGAGCAGCCGGATACGTTCCTTGTCGCCGCGGTAATACGCCTTCACAACTTCCGGATCGGACAAAGGCCGCTGCTTCAGCGCGCGGTCGTTCCCGGCCACAAGCTTTGCCAGCGCAAGCACACCCTTCGTCACCGTAGGCGATACCATCCAGCTCGGCAGCACGCGATACTCGAATCCGCCATGCTTCTGACGGCGGAAGTCACCGAGAAATCCGTACCGCGGCTTGCGCGCCCCCGTCGTCTCCCCCTCCAGCAGCGTCAGCGGCAGCGCCACATAATTGTCCAGCGCACGCAGCAGCCGGCTGCTCAGCTCCACGCCGCTGAAATGAATATGGCCGCCCAGCGGAAAACCGCGGACCGGCATGCCGCCCGCCAGCCAGATCAATTCGGTATCGGAGATCCGCTTGGCCGCAAGCTGCATCGTCCGATGCAAATGAATGATCAGCTCGCGCACATCCGCGCTTGGCTGCGGACGCAGCTCGGCGAGCGCGAATATTTTTCTTCGGCCGGGCAGGACGATCGAATCGCAGCCGAACGGCCCGTCCTTCTCCGCGAACCGGGAGGCGAACGCCACCTTCCCCTGCCGGTTAAGCAGCAGAAACTCCGGGTCGGCGCCCAGCATGACGTCCCCGCGTTTCGCGGCCGCCCCTTCTTCCGCCGGCTCGCCGTATCGGTTCATCGCTTCCGCGAACAGCTCGGCTAGCCGCGGAGTCAAGTGCGGCACCGCCTCCACGCCGCGCACCGCAAGGCTGCCGTCCGGCCTGACCCCGATCCGTATGACGCCGTAATCGAGCCCGAGCGCATAGACCGCTTTTACCGCTTCGCGCATCGCTTTGACGCCGTAGTAGCTCGGCTGCTCCCGCCCTATTTCTGCATAATCGGCTTCATCCTCTTCGCGCGCCGCAAGGCTCTCTCCAGCTCGACCCCCGTAAAACACGGTCTGCGGCTTATGGAACAGGGAGAGCGCCTGCAAATGAAACACCGGTACGACGAACCGGTGCGACCAACGGTTGTCTTGACGGCGCACTCCGCCACCGGCGCGTCCTGTTTGTCTCGCGTCGCCGCCCTCTTGTTTCCCGAAGGCGCAATCGATCCCGTGCAGCTCCAAAAGCTCCGCTGCACGTCGTGCGTTCGTCGCTAGCAGCATGCTTTTCACCGGCTGCAGCACTTCTCTGTCTCCGCGGTCCGGATGATAGGTGCCCCAATGGATCGTAACGCCCAGCTCTTCGCTACCTTTCGGCGCTTTCGTTCCGTGCGGAATGCGAAGCCGCTCCAGCAGCAGATCGAGCGTCGGCTCGCCGGAGTGCAGCAAAAATGCGCGCATCTCTGATTCCTCCCTTCAACATTTAAGCGCCATCCTAGGCTTATGCCGCCCGTTCTTATGCCGAAAAATAATTAGGTTCAACCAACAAAAAAGAGGGCAAACGCCCTCTCCAACGTGCAACCGTTCAGCATATATTAACATCAAATCAGTTCAATTCCTCATCAAACAGATCGGGATCGAGATCCTCAAAATCGCCGTCTTCCACACCGCCGAAGTCCACATGCTTGTCGTCGTATTCGTCGCAGCCGTTCGGGCAGACGACAACGCACACCTTCGTTTCGGCGAACATTTCAACCTTGAACTCCCGCTCGACGCGGATCAGCACGTTATCTCCGTGCGAGGAGATGCTGGCTTCCACGCAGTTCGGTTCTTGCGTTGCGACCGCCGCCACTTCGGCCGTCGACGGTTTATGCCTCTTATCGAGGTAGTGGAGCGGCACCACTTCCACATAAGAAACGGTTTCTTTCGCGACATCCGTTTTGGTATTCCGGTCGTATGAATACCAAATGTTGATGTCGTAAGTACCTACCACTTCCACATTTTCCCCCGACTTTACCGCATCGTATTGGTTGTTGATAATCCAAGCACCCAGAATACTGGTCGGAGCATGAGGCGGAGTGACCGTGTTAGTTACTTGCGAAAATTTGCGTCCTTTGCCACAGACAGCCTTCGTATAGATCTCTCTGCACTGCAAATCTTTATCTAATGACATCCTTCTAACCTCCTCCATACAATCATTCATTACATTTGTATGCAGGACATAGGCGAATGTTGATTAAATGAGCGGACGAAAAATTATAATGCCCTAAAATTCTGTTATAGAACGCGAACTCCTTAAATAATCGTTCATTAAGTCGTAGAAAAGAGGCCCACTGCAAAAAGGATTGAACCGACAGTTCAATCCTTTTTGCAGTGACCACATTTCACCGGTTAGCTGCTGCTTTCTTAGAATTACACCCAGCAATCGATCATTTGCAGCAGCGAACACCTATCGGACTCAAGGGATCTGATTTGGCTTTAGTCACTCCTTCAAGAAGACACCCCAAAAAAGTAAAGCAAATTTCGGAGCTCGCCGCTTGCGGTGCAGCCTGTCCTTCGACAGCTTTGGGGTCCACGCCGATGAGTTTAGAAAATTTGTCAATCATTTCAATATACCTCCTAATAAAGTGATTATATTACATTTAAATCATATAATAATATTCCATTATTGTAAACGCTTGCATTTTATTTTTATATTTAGTATACTGAGTTCATTTGATAAAAGGTGGTATTTTATGGTATTTACCCTTATCATTTCCTTAGCAACCTTTCTATTTATTCTGCAACTTTATTCCTACCTGGAGTGCAAAAAAGCAGTAACCCATTTCGCGGATCAATTCGTTTCAATGACATTTCTCAAATTGAAAACTTTTCTTGGCGTGAACCTGAGAAGCTACTTTCCGTTTCCGGCTGGATTCAGCCAGGTTCCGGCTATCGTAATGTTTGCTTCCCCCTCCTGCGACGTCTGCCATTTGGAACTAGAAAAAATTCTTACGCAAAAACGAATAGCAGACTTTTCCATTCCCATTCTCTGTTTTGTGGAACGGGAGGATCGTAACTATGATAACTTCATTCAGGAATTTGGCAATAAACTCCCTCTAATCCCTGCCGATAAGGAAACTCTGGTAAAATTACAAATTTCAAGTTTTCCCAGCCTTTTTATCATAGACTCTAACGGCGTTATTCGTTATCCTGGTCATTTTTTCAAAGAAATACTAAGCGTATTGCAGGATAGGCGGAAAATGGCGAGATACCACATCCAGTAAATAAGCGGAAGGTGCAGGTTGACGATGACAAAAGCATTTGGACATCTAATCCGGTTTGTTTGGACCTATGGGAAGGGCTTGCTTTTTCTGACCTCCACATTAACGGTTTTATTAGGGGTTATGCCGGTCATCATGCTCTGGCTGTCCAAGGAAACCATCAATGAAGTAGCCCGCTTAATTCAACACCCGGCAATGGATTATTCCACAATCCTTTTACTGCTGCTGCTTCAATTTATGGTCACCATGCTGACATCCATTTTCATGAATACCCAAGAATATTTGAACGGAAAGCTCACCAACGTGTTAGAGCACGCAGCGCAATCATCCGTTCTTCAAAAGGTGATCTCCGCGCCGCTTTTCTATTTCGATCTCCCTGACTTTTACAACCATCTGGAGAGGGTAAACGACAGCCCGGGCCACCGCTTGCTCTCTCCGCTCCGTCAAGCTTTTGAAATCGGCAGAATTTTTATTACGATTTCCGGCTATCTGGTATTTTTGCTCACCGTTCACTGGAGCTTGGTTCTTCTAAGTTTGTTAGCCGCTATCCCCATGTTTTTAGTTCAAATGAAGTATGGAAAGAGGAATTTTTGGCTAAAGTTTGGCTTAACCCCTTTAGTTCGTGACATGGAATATACCCGTTCTCTGTTAAAGGATCGGCATTCCGCCAAAGAAATCCGTTTATTTGGCCTTGGTTCCTACTTGCTGAACAGGTGGTCGGAAGCTTTCTCACATCAATTTACGGAGATTTTAAAAATATTGCGAAAACAGCAGCGGGCGGAAATCGGAATGGATGGGCTTACAGCCTTATTCTACTCCGGAGCCGCTATGATCATTATTTGGCTGATTCAGACTACCCCCATACAAATCGGCCAATTCGTCGCCATTGGACAAGCAGTACAGGGAACCCAAGGACTGACCAACCAGCTATCGACTTTGCTGGCAAAGGTGTTTGAGGAGATGCTTTATGCGAATGACTTTTTCCGTTTCCTGGATTACAAACATCCCGAGTCGGAGAACCAAGCGAAAGGAACCGAGCCATTTCCGGCTGCATTAAAGAAAGGAATTACGCTGGAAAACGTCACTTTTTCCTACGTCGATACAACGACTTCCGTCTTGCAAAATATTCAGCTCCATATCAAGCCAGGGGAAAAAATCGCGATTGTGGGAGAAAACGGCTCCGGCAAGTCTACCCTGGTGAAGTGTTTGATGGGATTGTACCCTCTGGCAAAAGGAGACATCCGATTCGACGATGTCAGCATCCGTCAATTGGCTCCGGACCAATTGCACAAAAATATGACGGTCATTTTTCAGGATTTTCTAAAATATGCGTACACCCTGCGCGATAACATCGGATTTGGGGATATCACCCGTTTGGAGGATATCGATGCGATGAACGAAGTGGCGGCAACGACGGGAGTCGCCGAAATCGCTCAAAATTTAAGAGAAGGCTACGCAACCTTCCTCGGCCGTTTTTTGCAGGAAGGGGAAGACCTCTCCGGAGGACAATGGCAAAAAATCGCCTTGGCTCGCGCCTTGTTCCGGCAGGGCACCATCATTATTTTAGACGAGCCGACAGCGGCGCTTGATCCGTTAACGGAATTGGAAGTATATAAACTGGTCCGGGACTTAACGGAAAGCAAAACGACGATATTTATATCTCATCGGATGGCCGCCGCCAGAATGGCGGACCGGATCATAGTAATGGAGAACGGCAGGATTGCAGAATCCGGAACCCATGGTGAACTCATGGCATCGAACGGTACGTATGCAAGGATGTATGAATCGCAAGCTCAATGGTATGCGTAAGCGTTAGAAAGCTGGTGATGTTGATGGAAGCGTTGTCCGTAATTTGCCGAATTTTTTTGGCAATCGTATTTATCAGTTCCGGGGCATCGTCCCTTCGTTATTGGCATGTTCATATTGGAATTATTAAAGATTATAAGATTTTGCCTGAACCATGGGTTCGATGCTTTGCCATACTTGACCATACCATAAAATGGCTGACCGGTATTTCTCTTCTTCTCGGGATATACAGTTCCCTAGCCGCATTAATCGGAAGCGGGCTACTTCTGATGTACAGTATCGCACTTGCGATCAACCTGCTTCGCGGCAGAAAAGAACTCTCATGCGGATGCGGGGGGCTCGCGGGAAACCATTCGATATCATGGAAGCTTGTTTGGCGAAACCTCTTTTTAATGGATATGTGTCTATGTGTCTATCACGTAACCGCTTCGTATGGGAGTTTATTGTCGGTCATTGGCGGGGAAAGCATATCGCGCATATACGGCACAGAGTATTGGATTATGGCTGGAACGGCGCTGTTATTGGCGCTCCTGTTTTCGATCTTTAACGAATTATTCGTCATCCGTAAGAAAATGCAAGAATTGTTAGCGAAGGAGCGTCAGCAATCAAGTTAAAAAGGGGATAAAAAATGGAAAATTTCATGTACTGGTCCATCATAGCCCTGTGGGTATTCGTACTCCTGCAATTTATTGTTATTTTCATGCTGACCAAACTGGTCGCTCAGTTCTTAAACAAATTACAAATAAAAGAAACAAGCGATAGCAAGAGGGAACTTCAGGCAGGCGATAAAGCTCCCTTGTTCACATATCTTGGCGCAGATGGAGACAGCATCGAGTTTCCAAGAAGAGATACTGCCCCTACGTTGGCTTTATTTACAGCGGAAGGATGTCCATTCTGCACAAAGGTACTTGACGAACTCTCAGATATGCAGGAGCGGTATCCAATGATAAGAATCGTAGTTTTTACTACAGTTGATGAAAAAGAGCTGGATATACATCATAACGATACGGTTGAATACGCTCATACCAAGGATGCATTTACCTTATATGAAATCAAGGAAGTGCCTGCTGTCGTTCTGATCGACACCGAAGGAATGATCGCAGTCAAGGCTGCTATCGCCAGCTATAAGCACCTGCGGAAGATGGTAGACGAATATTTCTCAGGTGAAAGAAGCCAAACCATAGCAATGCAACAGAAAACGTTAGATACGGGCAACGTATAAAAGAGAGTTTTTCCCAGAGCGGATTAGATAATCACTCCGTCGAGATTTGGTTTGTATTTTTAGTTTGCCCGATGGATGAACAGAATCAGGCCCTCCCCTGCGGTTCCTCCACGGGCCGCTTTTCCTTTTTGGCGACGGACAAGTACACTTTCAGCTCTTCTACCAGCTGCAGCAGCGCGGCGCGAACCTCGAATTCCTCCCGCGTGGCCGGCAGCGGCATGTATCGGAATTGCTGCTCCAGCTCGTTCAGCTTTTTCTCGCTCCGCCCCGTATAATGGGCTACCTTGACATCCTCCGTCAGCCCGTCGAACACCAGGGCCAACAGCTCGCCATGCGGTAGCGTCTGGTAGATACGGGCGACGAGCTGCACCATTCGCTGGATCGCGTCCAGCTGCCGTTCCCTCATGTAAAAGTAAACCGACCAATTAGGTCCGCCGGCGAACAAATTGTTCTCGTTCGCACGCTGGGCGGCCTGAATCGCCTTGCAGATCGTATCGTCCGCCTCCAGCAGCTCCACGCCGCTCCATATGTATTCGTTATCTCGCAGATGGTACGAGAGTTCCAAAAATATTTGCGAGAAAAGCCGCTCCACCCGCTGCTTGTATTCCTGCAACAGCTTGTCCTCTCTGGGCATATAGCCTATGTTGATCAGCGTCGCCGTACCGAGCCCGACAAGGAGCAGGGCGATCTCGTTCAGCAGCAGCTCCGCGCTGACCCGGCCGGAGGCGAACACATGGAACATGACGACCGAGCCGGTAACAATGCCTTCCTTCAGCTTTAACCGGCTCAAAATCGGGTACAGCACCAAAATAAACACACCGATCACCCACACGTGAAAGCCCAGCGCCCAAAACAGCCCGGCGCCAAAAAACAAACCGACAATCGAGGCCGCAATGCGCTGAAACGATGTCTGAAGTCCTCTCTTTTTCGTTACGTCGACGCCTAACACCGCAAGCAGTCCCGCCGAGAGGGGGGACTGCAATCCGAGCGTCTGCGCCAAGAAAATGGATACGATAACCGCCAGCGCGGTTTTGATGACTCGAAATCCCATAGGCTGCGTTCCTCGCTTCGACAACTGGTCGTTGAATTCGTCTACAAAATAATGTACCCACATCTTACCGTTTTTCGACAAAATCCTCAACGAGTGAAGCTCGTTTGTCGATAATCTTTTAATTTTTGGGCTGCAAAAAGGGACGAAACCCGGAGGGCAGATCCCTGCTTCCCGAAACGGGGATCTATACCCTCCGCCTTCATTTATTCCCGGCTGCCTCCATTTCTCCCCGTCAGCTTCCCTTCCAAATAGACAACGGCTTGATACATTAAGGTCGCGACCACGGCAATCAGAAGAACGCTGCCGATCACAAGCGTAAAATTGAACACCTGAAAGCCATAGATGATCAGATAGCCAAGCCCTTCCTTGGAAACGAGGAACTCGCCGACGATGACGCCAACCCAAGAAAGCCCCACGTTCACTTTAAGCGTGGAAACGATGGTCGGATACGAGGCGGGCAAAATCACTTTGCGGAAAACCGTGCTTCGGCTTCCCCCGAAAATCCGCACCACCTTGAGCAGATTCGGGTCCACCTCGCGAAAGCTGTTATATACGACCAGAATCGTAATGATTACGGTAATCGACAGCGTTGTCGCGATGATCGACAGCATGCCCGGGCCAAGCGCGACGATAAACAAAGGTCCGAGCGCCACCTTAGGCAGGCTGTTCAGGACCACGATGTACGGATCGAGCACGCGGGAGAGAAACGGCGAATACCAAATAAGCGCAGCAATTATGGTACCGATAAGCGTACCGAGCACGAAGCCGATTATCGTCTCCCACACGGTCGTCCATGTATGCACGAGCAGCGTACCGTCTGCCGTTTTCTCAACCAGCAGCCCCCACACGCGCGTCGGAGAGCTGAAGAGAAGCCCGTCAATCCACTGCAATCGGCTTGCCGTTTCCCAACCTGCAAAAAACAAGATCAGCAGCGCCAACTGGGTCAGGCGAACGGACGTCGTCTGCTTGCGCTCGCTCCGGCGAAACTGCGCGTATACTTGCCCGGCCAAGCTTTCGGATCGTGCTGACCCTGACGTTAAGCCATAGGCCTTTGCAGCAGCTTTCTCCTCCGACCGCTCGAACGGTACGCCGGTTCCTTCAACAGCCGTATACAACAGACTCTCGTCTTCCTTTATCTCTTCAGATTTCCTCCGGACCATGCCCCCCGCCTCCTTTCCCATCCATCTGCTCGAACCGCCCCCACAGCTCGCGGAACAATTCGTGAAAGCCCCCAATCTCGCGGGCATGCAGCGGCTGGGCTTCCCGAATATCCTCCGGTACAATGGCCTCAGTCAGCACGCGTCCGGGATTCGGCTGAAGCACCACAATGCGGTCGCTCATTGCAATCGCTTCGGTGATGTCGTGGGTGACAAGCACGGCGGTCTTGCCGCGAGCCTTCAAGGTTACTGAAATCAGATCCTCCAGTTGGAGCTTGGTCTGGTAGTCCAGAGCCGAGAACGGCTCATCCAGCAGCAGGATGTCCGGTTCCGCCGCAAGCGTCCGCACCAGCGCGACCCGTTGGCGCATGCCGCCCGACAGCTGGTGCGGATAACG
This sequence comes from Paenibacillus tyrphae, assembly GCF_000722545.1. Classification (GTDB taxonomy): domain Bacteria; phylum Bacillota; class Bacilli; order Paenibacillales; family NBRC-103111; genus Paenibacillus_G; species Paenibacillus_G tyrfis. The sequence goes on along the minus strand of NZ_JNVM01000016.1, from coordinate 37,598 downwards.
GTCTGCATACCCGCCAAGCCCCATTTCCTCCAGCAAATCCAGCACATATTGGCGGGAGGCGGCATTCAAGCGTCCGAGCAATTCAAGTCCGATCGAAGCGTTCTCGAAGATCGTCCGCCAAGGGAATAAATAATCCTGTTGAAGCATATATCCGACTTTCGGAGTCGGTTTCTGAATCGGTTCGCCGAACACCCTTACCGTTCCCGAAGTCGGCGTCAGCAAACCGCTGATAAGCGACAGCACGGTCGTCTTCCCGCAGCCGCTCGGGCCGATGAGACTGACGAATTCGCCCGGAGCGATCGCGAGCTGCACATCCTGCAGCGCGACGTACGCGCCTTTGCGGTTGACATATACTTGTGAAACGCCGTCCAGCTCCACGGCATACATACGGCCATCCCTCCTTGTGCGCTTGTGTATGTGACAGCGGAAGGACGCCTGAAGGGCCTCCGGAGCACCGTCCAAGACTTTTTCGCGAAGCCTCTATAACGGTAATCCCCAAAGCGCCTTCGCGTCCTCGTTGACCCTATCTGCTGCCGGCACTACTTCACATATTGCTTCGCTTTTTCGGCAAATTGATTGTTGACGAGCGCGTCGAAATCGGCGCGCTTCTTGAGCTCCCCAGCCGCTTCCATCACATCCTGCAGGTTGTTCCACTCCTGTTCGTCGACGATTCCGTCGGCGGCAAATGAGCCTTGGTCTTTGTAGCGCTTGATTACGCTGCGGACGATATCTTTATCCGTGTCCTGGAAGTAGGGGGTGATGGCCGCCGCAATGTCGTCCACGCTGCTTTGCTGCACCCAGTTTTGCGCTTTTTGCACGGCATTGGCGAATTTCTGGACCGTATCCGCGTTCTTGTCGATGTAGCTCTTTTTCGCCATGAACACCGTATAAGGCAGCTTGCCGCTCTCCACCCCGAAGGAAGCGACGACGTAGCCTTTGCCCTGCTTCTCGAACATCGATGCCTGCGGCTCGAACAACTGCACGTAGTCCCCCGTGCCCGATGCGAAAGCGGTCGGGATGTTGGCGAACTCCACATTCTGAAGTAGGTTCAAATCGTTCTGCGGCTGGATGCCGTGCTTCTTCAGCGTAAATTCGCCGGCCATCTGCGGCATCCCGCCTTTTCGTTGACCGAGGAAGGTCGAGCCCTTCAGCTTGTTCCAATCGAACGAGCCTTCTGGCGGCTTGCGCGCCACAAGAAACGTTCCGTCGGTTTGCGTCAATTGCGAGAAGTTGACGACAGGGTCGCCCGTACCTTGCTGGTGCACGTATATCGACGTCTCGGAGCCGACCAGCGCGACATCGATCCCGCCCGAGAGCAGTGTCGTCATCGTTTTATCGCCGCCGAACGTCGTCGTCAGCTCGATATCGAGCCCCTGTTCTTTGAAAAATCCTTTCTCCACCGCCACGTATTCCGGCGCATAGAAAATCGACCGGGTCACCTCGCCGATCCGGACCTTTATCCGCTCCCCGCTTTTCTTCGGACCGCAGCCTGCGAGCGTCGCGCACGCCGCAAGTACCAGCACAAGCATAAGCGCCGCCGCTCTCCCCAGACGCCTTGTATTCATAGGCCAGTCCCTCCCTGTCAGCGTCTTAACGCATGACGAACTTTAGATACGACAGCATATGAACGCGCCTAGAAAATGGTGAGAGCGGATGTCTGCGGAAGCCAAAAAAAGCCGTTTCCGCGGACGATCCGCGGAAACAGCCTCAAAGTAACAATCCATTCGTATAAAGTTCGTTAAACAGCGGTTATTTTCGGCCACGCCAATTCAAAGCCTTGGTTGACAATCGCGTTCTGGAACGCTTCGAGCTTGGTCGGCGTATTTCGCACTTCGCGCGGCTGGTAACCGTTCTGCAGGCAAAACGCGGCCAGCGCCCCCGCAGCCTCTCCGATGTTCCACTCCACGGGATGCAGCCGGAAGCAGCCATTCGTAATATGCGTCGTGCCAAGATTTTTGCAGGCCGGCAGCAGGTTTTCGAACCGGACCGGGATCAGGCTGCCGAGCGGGATCTGGAACGGCAGCGACGAGATGTCGAGATAATTGCGGCCCGTCATGCTTGGATGCAGATCGATCCGGTAACAACCGACTCCGACGGAATCCGGGAACGGCACCGCCCCTTGCTCGCCGCGCACGGCTGCACTCACATGCTGCTCCAGTACGGTGAACTCTGCGCGGATGCGTCTGGACTCCCGGATGTACGGATATTTTGCCAATCCGTCCTCCGTACCGACCACATCCGGCCGCAGCCGAAGACCGGGATAGCCTGCCCCTCCGTCCGGGCGGGGAGCTTCCGTCTGCAGCCAGTACAGGAGCGACAAGCTGAGCTGCTTCGCCTGCCGCGCATGCTTCAGCGCTTCCTCCGGTTTCACGTCGTACACGTTGCCGAGCCAATAATCGTTCTGCGACCAATTCACCAGCGTGATGTCGCTCGGAAACGTGCCCGGCGCGAAATTCGCTCTGTCGACGATGCGCCGGTAGTAAAATAACGGATACTTATCCGTACCCCAAAACAACGTTTCTTCCACCGGCTCCAAGGTCACCGGATTGGGCGATACCCAACTTAACTGCTTGTCCGGCCAAAAATCCGCCTTGTAGTTTCGCCAGAAGTCGTAATCCTTCGGTTTATCGATCACATGGTTTTCGCCTTCCTTGTAATCCATGGCGAAGCAGTGGGTAAACGCCTGGATGTCCCGCGGATCGGGCGCGCCGTCCAGCGCATGGGGCTCTTCCGTCTGCCGCTTGGATTCGGCGCCCGTCACATATTCCGCGCAGGTCAGCGGAAGCAGCTCTCCCGTCTCGGTCGCATCCAAAATATACGCGGCATGAATCGTATGCCGGTGACCCGAATCCCCGATCACGGTAACCGACCGGACACGGTCGCCGTCCGTCTCGGCCGCAACGGGCCGGTGCCGGGTCATGATGACGAGCTTGCCGCTGTGCACGTAAGGGGCCAGCATGTCTTGCAGAACGGCCAAATAGGCTCTCGGCTCCGCACAAAGCCGGCTCACACCGCCGTTGCCGGGGTTTAAGTAATAGACCGCGCGCGCCTCTGCGGTCGCCGGAAACCTTGTCTTATAATAGGCGCGCACCCCGTCGCGAAATTCGCGATAGCTGCGGGTGCAGCCGAATTGTTCGATCCAGCGGTGCTCGTCGGGCGGGACGGCCTGACTGGTCAGCTGCCCGCCGATCCAATCCGTCTCCTCGGTCAAAATGACCTGTCTGCCCATTCGGGCTGCCGCCAATGCGGCCGCGCAGCCTCCGACACCTCCGCCGATAATGGCAATGTCCGCTTGAAGTTCCTTGTGCATACACTGTCGCCTCCTTGTCGTCTGTTCCCTTCGGATAAACCAAAAATCGTCGTACATAAGAATAGACTGGAAAAACACCCAAAAGGTTACATAGGAGGGAATAAAAAAAGCGGGGATCAGGTCCCCGCGGTAAAATTAAAGCTTATAAATATCGGAATATTTTACGCGCAAATAATCGACCAAGTAGGACGGGTTCAGCTCCTCGCCCGTCACCCGGGTAATGATTTCCGTCGGCGTCTGGCTTTTGCCGTATTGATAAATTTTATCCGCCAGCCAAGCCTTGATCGGAATCAGATTGCCTTCGCGAACCAGCTCGTTCACATTACCGAGCTCTTGCTCCAACGTGCGCTTAATTTGCGCGGCGTACATGTTGCCGAGCGCGTACGATGGGAAGTAGCCGAACATGCCGGCCGACCAGTGCACGTCCTGCAGCACGCCCTCGCCGTTATGGGAAGGCACAATGCCGAGGTACTCCCGGTATTTCTCGTTCCATACCTCAGGCAGGTCGGCGACTTTCACAGCCCCGCTGAAGAGCGCCTTCTCGATTTCATAACGCACCATAATGTGCAGGTTGTACGTCAACTCGTCGGCCTCGATGCGGATGAGGGACGGCTTTACCTCGTTCGTGGCGCGGTAAAAATCTTCTACGCCCACCTTGTCGAACTGGCCGGCGTAATTTTTCTGCAGCTCAGGGAAATAGCGGTTCCAGAACGGGCGGCTGCGTCCGATCATATTTTCCCAGAAACGCGACTGCGATTCATGGATACCCATCGACGTTCCCGAGCACAGCGGCGTGCCTAGCAGGTCCATCGAAATGTTCTGCTCGTAGAGCGCATGCCCGCCCTCGTGGATCGTGCCGAACAACGCGCTGTTCACATCGTTCAGGAGGTAGCGCGTCGTAATCCGCACGTCGCCCGGGTTCAGGCCGGTCGCAAACGGATGAACGGTTTCGTCCAAGCGTCCCGCTTCGAAATCGTAGCCCATCTGCTCCAATATGTATAAGCTGAACTTCTTTTGCTTGTCCTTGTCGAACGTCTGCTTCAAGAAGCCGATTTCCGGTTTATGAGCCGACTCCTGGATCGCCGACAGCAAGGGAACGACCTGCTCGCGCAGCGCGCCGAACACTTGATCAAGCTTCTCTACGGTCATGCCCGGCTCATAAGCGTCAAGCAGCGTGTTGTACTTGTGTCCTTCGTAGCCCCATAGGTCGATGAACTGCAGGTTCATGTCGACGATTTTCTCCAGATACGGCTGGAAGCCCGGAAAATCGGCCTGATCCTTTGCATCTTCCCAAGCCGATTCCGCCTGCGAGGTGAGCACCACATATTCCTGATACAGCTTCGGCGGAATTTTTTTGCTGCGGTCGTACTCCTTCTTGCATTCGCTTACAATTCTGCGGTCGATATCCGACAGCTCCGACTGTACTCCGGACGAAGTGAAATGGTCCAAAAACGAGCCCATCTCTTCCGACACCGACATTTTGAACAACTCGCCGGACAACTCGCCTACGACTTCGGATCTTGCCGCAATTCCTTTCTTCGGCGCGCCTGTGCGCATGTCCCAATAAATGAGTCCGATAGCTTCCTCATAGCTTTTCATCTTTTTCAGATATTGCTTGAAATCCGTCAATTTAGCTTCCAAATTTCCTGTCGACAACGGGCATTCCCCTTTCCAAAGATATACATTGATCATACTTCGTTCGCGGAGCAGAAGCAAATATCGCCGAAATGAGGTATGATAAAAAGGAAAGGAGTGTGACGTAACGATGCGTATCCTCTTTACGGATAGTGCGGTAGCGGAAATTCGGCGCATTCTGGACCGGCAAGCGGGCGGACGGTTGAAGCTTGTCTATGATGCGGAGGGCTGCGGATGCGCGGTCAGCGGCGTGCCGACGCTGTGGATCACAGACGAGCCGGACCGGAACGATTTTATCGTGGCAGGGGACCCGTTCGAAGTGCTGATGGACCGGAAGCACGAGGTGTTTTTCGAGGAAAACATGACGATCGACTATCAATCGAGCGGCTACTGCTTTATTTTGAAAAGCAGCGGACAAATCTACAATGCGAACATGCGGCTGATCGATAAGCGAAACGCCGTCGCGAACCGGTGAGAAGGCATAATGGCCTTCTCACCTTTTTCGTTTCGGGAACGGCTTAGTAGCCGTTGACGATAACATCCAGCTTGCCGGTCGAAGGGTCGATGACCAGCCCGTGAACCGGGATGGCCGGTACGAGCGGATGGTTCTTGATAATATTCACGCTGCTTTTAACGCTTTCCTTGACATCTTCGAAGCCCCGCAGCCACCGTTCGAGGTTCAGGCCCGAATATTCCAGCGTTTTGAGCGTCTCTTCTTTAATCCCCCGCGCCACAAATTTCTCCTTCACGCGCTCCGGGTTCAAGTGGCTCATCCCGCAATCGTGATGGCCGATGACCAGCACTTCATCCGCGCCCAGCTCGTAAATCGCCACGATAATACTGCGCATGATGCCGCCGAACGGAGTCGAGACGACACCTCCGGCCGCTTTAATCATCTTCACGTCGCCGTTCTTAATGTTCATGCTAGCCGGGAGCAGCTCAATAAGTCGCGTATCCATGCAAGTAAGAATGACGAATTTCCGATCCGGAAATTTTGACGTTAAGTAAGGCTCGTACTTTTGCTCCTCGACAAACGAGCGGTTGTACTCCATGATCTGGGATAGTAAATTCGGCATTCGCACTTCATCCTTCCTGTTTCTAAAAATAGGCTGACGTTTTTTTAAAATCTTATCTTTTTTTTCGCTATTTCACAAGAGACTGGTTTCCAGCGGTCCCATCAACTTCCATAGCGCTCCGGGGCGAGGAGCGGGAACGCGATCCGGAATTCCGTGCCCTTCCCGAGCTCGCTTGCTACCGCAATCGCCCCTTTCATCCCCGTGACAAGATGCTTGACGATGGTCAGACCGAGCCCGGTGCCGTCCGAATTGCCGGAGCGCGACGGCTCCGCCTTGTAGAACCGGTCCCAGATCCGGAGCAGCTCGCTTTCGCTCATGCCGATCCCCGTATCGCGCACGACGATGACGGCCTCCCCTCCTTCAGCTGCAAGTTCAACGGTAATCGTCCCCCCGGAAGGTGTGAATCGGATCGCGTTATACAGCAGGTTGAGCAAAATTTGCGCAAACCGGTCCGGATCAAGCTCGCACCACAGCGGCGGCGTTCCCGGCCTGGGGCCGGTCAAGCGCATCTGCAGCCCTTTGTCGGAAGCGGCGCTCTGCACCAGCTCCAGCACCTCGCTCACCTTGGCCGGCAGTACAATGGGACGCGTCCGGAATACGTCCGTTCCGTTCTGAATGCGGGCGAGGTCGAGCAGGTCGTCTACGAGCCGCTGCAGCCGCTGCACTTCATGATCGCATATTTTCAAGTAATGCGAGAATTTCTCGGGCGGAATGACCCGGTCGTTCATCGCGACGATCAGTCCGCGCAGCGACGTCAGCGGCGACCGCAGCTCATGCGATACATTGGCCAGGAACCCCTGACGGTTGTCGTCCCACTGCTCCAGCTGATCGACCATGAAGTTAAAGCTTCGCGCCAGCTCGCCGATCTCGTCGTTGGACGAGACCGGTACTCTCGTTGAAAAGTCGCCGTTCGCCACTTCAAGCGCCGCATGGTTCATCTGCTGAAGAGGACCGGCCAGCTTGCGCGACAAGATGAAAAGAATGACCCCAACGGCGACCAAAGAGAACAGCAGCGGAACGAAAATATTCCAGCGGATGGCCTTTAGCGCTTCGCTGCTTTCCAGCGCAGGGACAAGCATCATAATGACGATCGGCTGACCATTCAGCTCCGCTGGCGTGTAATAGGCCAGCAGCCCTTCCCCGCCGTACGGATCGACCTTGTACTGCCCTGCCGAATACCCGCTCCCGCCTTTCAGTCCTTCTGCGAGCAGCAGCTCAAGCGGCTTCGGAATCGTCGTCCCCTCCCGGTCCGACGAGCCGTTCAACACCACGCCTTTCGCATCGACCAACCATACCGAGCCGTTGATGCTGCGGCCGATGATCCGGCTTCCGAGCCGCAGTTCTCTTGTGGAAAGCGCCCCTTCCTGAACCGTAGGCAGCAGCTTGACGACTTCGGCGGAACGCGAGCGCAGCAGCTCTTTTTTGTCCTTATAGAAAAAATCCGTAAAGTAAGAATTCCAAAATACGGCCAAGCCTACGAACACGAGCACGCAGGTGGCGAGAAAGGACAGAAAGATTTGAATATACAGGCTGCGCATCCACCGCTTGATCATGTGCCGCGCACCTCGAACGAGTACCCGATGCCCCACAGCGTCTGAATCGTCCAGGCCTCGTGGGAGCCGAGCTTCTTGCGCAAATTTTTCACGTGGGCGTCCACGGTTCGGGTGCCGCCGCTAAAATCGAAGTTCCACACGTACCCGAGCAGATCCTCACGGGTATACACCCTGCCGGGGCTGGCGGCCAAAAAATGCAGCAGCTCAATCTCTTTGGGCGTCAAGTCGACTCTGCTTCCATTTAAGCTTACCTTGTACTGATCCAGGTCGATGCTTAAATTACCGACTTCCAGCGGCTTCGAGGCATGTTCTGCCGGTACCGCCGGCGCGGTTCCCTGCTGCCCGGCCCGCCGCAGGACAGCCTTGATCCGCGCCACCATTTCGTTCGGGTCGAACGGCTTGACGATATAATCGTCCACCCCGAGGTTAAAGCCGCGCAGCTTATCAATCGACTCGCCCTTGGCGGTCAGGAAAATAATCGGCGTCGCGCCTTCCGCTCCCGGCAGCTTGCGAATCTGACTGCATAGCTCGAAGCCCGATACGTCGGGCAGCATGACGTCAAGCAGCACAAGGTCGGGCGCTTCGGCCTTCACCCGCTCCAGCACCTCTCCGCCCCGGAAGTGCAGAATGGGAACATAGCCCGCATGCTCCAGATAAAGCCGAATGACCTCGACGATATGCGGCTCGTCGTCCACAACCATAATTTTTTGCGGCTCGCCGCTTACGGACATCCGGCTCATACGCCGTCCCCCGTCGCCCTGCGCTCCATCCTGCGCTGCCTCTGCAGCTCACGCTCCGCTACGACGCCGCTGCGATCGCGAAGCGTATGCTTATGAATGAGATACGTATCGTTCAAGTTGCTCGGCTGTCCCCACTCGGCTTGCGCTTGAGCGGCGGCATCCCGGCATAAGGCGGTCAGTGCCTCGTCCTGCAGCGGAATATCCAGATCGGTATAGACGAAATCGTCCTTATCCAGTTCACGCAGACGCGATTGCAAACGCAGCCGGAATTCGGCCGCGTCGATGCCGAGCTGCTCCAACTGCTCGTCTTTGAATCGTTGGAGCGAGCTCGCAAGCATTTTGACCGCCCCGGCCCGATTCCCCCGCCGCTGATGGTAGAGCGATACGGCCACTTGGATCAGCCCGACGCAAGCCTCGCTGCAAGGATCTTCCGGATGCTCCTTCCAGTATTCTTCCATCACCTCGTGGCATTCGAAATAATCGCGCTCCGCATGGAAGTGCATCAAATATTGGATATACGCTTCGGTATAGTTAGGCATCACAACGTCCCTCTGTTCATAAAAATGATCTTTTCATCTTCTATTGTAGCAAGTTCGTTTAAATTCTGAAACCGTCGCCCACATTATACGTAGTAAGCTAAGACAGGAAGTTTATTCTATTTGATGGAGGATGCAAAAAGATGTTGAAAAAGTTGTCTCTCATTTTGATGGCTTGTATGCTGGTGTTTTCGTTCACCGCACCCGGTATGGTCGACGCCAAAGGGTACAAGTCCTCGAAAAAAAGCTACACGCCCAGCAGTTCCAACACCACGCAAACGCCGAACAACGGCATCAATAAAACCGAGCCTGCCGCTTCCAAATCGCCGACAGGCACGGCGGCAACGCCGGCAAAGAAACCCGGCTTTTTCAGCGGCGGTCTGATGAAAGGCCTGATGATCGGCGGTCTGGCGGGTCTTCTCTTCGGAAGCCTGTTCGGTGGCATGGGCTTCCTCGGCGACTTGCTGGGTCTGATGGTGAACGTGCTAGCGATTGTCGTATTGTTCGTCGTCATCCGCAAAATTTTCGTCTACTTCCGTGACCGCAAGAAGTTCAACGATGAACCGAAGCGTTTCTAAATTTAAGGATAAAGAGGTTACCGGGATATGCGACTATCGGAGCAAGATATTATCAATGCGATATGCCTGAATATCGCCGAACGAAAGCAGATTCATCCGACACAGGTCGAAGTGGAGCTCATGTGGGACGAGGACCATGGCTTCTCCGCCGAAGTGCACGCCGAAGGCCGCAGCCAGATCCTGATCGCCGCCAACATGCTGGAAGCGATCGAGCGTTACCTGCTCAAGGAGCAAAATATCCGCGTGTTCCGGGATCAAATCCAGCTCGTGCTGGAAGATGAAATCGTCGCCGATATCGGCTGACCTTCCGAACGACCCTTCAAGCGATGGCTTGGAGGGTTATTTTTTTGCATCCAATGGCCGCCTCATTCAGGATTCTATTATTTTCCTCGCAACTTCAAGGCCTCTTCTAACGTTTAATAGAGTAGACTGACCAGAAAGAGGCTGATGTATGTTGAAGCGCAACACCCTGCTGACGTTGTCCGTTATGACGCTCTTCCTCTCCTCCGCGGGCTCCGTTATGGCAGCCGACAAGACATCCAAGTTCCGCGTCTATCAGGATACCACCATGCTGCTGGAGACGTCCGATTACAAGTCCGCCGAAAATTATGCCAAGCAGTTCGCGGACAGCCACGTCGAAGAGATCGGTACCCGTAAATGGGTATGGCATAATTACCCCCGCTACAAGGTATTCCAGAACGGCTACAGCTCGTCCAAATGGGAATACGCCAGCTTGGATCAGGCGATACGCGAAGCGTCCAATTGGGGACATGCCAGCGTACGCGACCTGCAATCCGGCGGCTGGGTGTGGAGTAATTACCCGAAGTACCGCGTCTACCAAGGCGACGACATTACGATGGATTCCTGGAACTTCGAAACGTTGAACCAAGCGATCGCCGAAGCGAAAAAATGGGGCAATGCCCATATCGTCGAGCTCGGCACGCACCGCTGGGTATGGGACAACATTCCGGCCAGCCGCAAGACGGAGCTGCGCAGCGGCAGCAAAATTTATCAAATCTATCAAGGTACATATTCCGCTGAGAATTGGAAGTTTGCTTACTTAGAGGATGCCGTGAACGAATCGCTCAATTGGGGCAATTCGAAGATTGTGAACACCGAAACGGGCAAAGTCGTATACTCCAACGTCAAACCGTATAAAGTGTACCAGTTCGAAACGCTGCTGAATTCGTTCCTTAGCATTGACGAGGCGATAGCCTACGCCAAGCAGTTCGATCATACCCGGATCACCGATGATGAAGCGGCGGGACTTGACGGCACCGCGCGCGTCATATGGAATAATTATCCTTATTATCGAGTGTTTCAAAAAGACAAATGGATTGCGGACTTTTCTACGATTGGCGGCGCGTTATCCTACGCCATGGGTTATTCCAACACCTCCATTCGGCTGTACGACGACGGGTCCAGCATCTGGAACAACCTTCGCGGTCTGCAGTTCTGGGGCTGGAACGGAAGCTCCAGCGACGCCACAATCCGCAGTCAGGTGAGCAACACCTCGGGGCTGGATGTCGTCTCCCCCACCTACTTTCAGCTCGCCGACGGCTCGGGCAATGTGACCGACAGCTCGAACAAAGAAACCGTCGCTTGGCTGAAAAAACAGGGGTATTCCGTCCATCCGCTTGTCAACAACCAGTTCGATACGGCAATGACGACGCAATTTCTCGCCTCGGCGCAAGCCCGCAGCAAGTTCATTTCCGCGCTGGTCGATAAAGCCGTCGCCATCGGTGCGGACGGGCTGAACATCGACTTCGAGAGCGTCGCAGGCACGGACCGCTCCGCCTTCACGACGTTCATGAAGGAAATCACAGATGCGGCCCATCAAAAAGGACTTGTCATCTCGGTCGATCTGCCAAGAGGAAGCGCCGCATGGAATGCGAAAACCGCGTTTGAGCACGAGAAGCTCGGCCAGATTGTCGACTACGTCATCACGATGACCTACGACCAATATTGGAAAGGCAGCACCGAACCGGGTTCCGTGGCCGGTCTGCCTTGGGTTGAACAGGGCGTGCAGGAATTTCTAGCCTACGGCATTCCGCGCGACAAGCTGATCATGGGGATTCCGTTCTATGCACGGGAGTGGAAGGTTGACAAATCCGGCAAGCTGGACAGCAACCGCGCGCTGCTGATGAAGGACTTGACCGGCCTCATCTCCTCCAAGCAAGCGAATCTCAGCTGGGACAGCCGCTTCAATCAGTACAAGGTCGAGTATGAGCAGGACGGCTTCAAGAACGTCTTCTGGCTGGAAAACGAAGAAACCGTCAAAGCGCGGATCGACATCGCCAAAAAGTACGAATTGGCCGGCGTGTCCGCTTGGCGCCTCGGTTACGATACGAAGGAATTATGGAATACGATGATCCAGCAGAAATAAATACGCAAAAGACCGCTGAACTTGATCATTCAGCGGTCTTTTCTATGATATGAGACTTAAGATTTCTTGAGCATAGTCACAATCTCCTGCAGCTGCTTCTCGATATCATGCGGCGTGTAGCCGAACCATGTATCGAGATTCAGCATGTATACCCGATTGTTTTTGACGGCAGGCAGGTTCGCCCATAGCGCGGTTTGCGAAATTTCATCCAGCCGCTTCTTGGAGTCGTCATCGCCGAATACCGACACGAACAAATAATCGGAAGCGTATTCCGGAAGCAGCTCCAAGGACACCGGAACAGCCCAGAAGTTCAGATTCTTCTCAATTTCCTTCTTCACCGGTGCCGGAGGCGTCAGCTCCAGCGCTTTGTAGATGGTAAAGCCGAAATTCCGCACCCCGTATACATAAATTTCCTTCGGGCGAATGTTATAGATCGCCGCTGTTTTTCCCGGTTCGATGACGCTCTGAATCTGCTCCCGCGCCGCTTGGAATTTAGCCCGGAACGCCGTGCTCCAAGCTTCGGCTTCGCTCTGGCGGTTCATGATGTCGCCCATGACCTTGACATGACCGAACACATCGTATTCGTTCCACGGAATAACGACCGTCGGAGCGATTTTGGATAATTTATCGTACGTCTCCTGGTCGACATCCCCGGTGATGATCAGCTCCGGCTGGAGCTCCAATATTTTTTCGTAATTGTACCTCCCGGCTTCGCCGATATTTTCAATCCCCCCCGATTTCTCTGCCAGATCCTTAAGGAGATTGGACGGGCCACCGAGAGGCTTGACGCCAATGGACAGGAGCTGGCTGACATATTGGAGCGTGACGACCTTTTCCGGCTTGACGGGAATTTTCGCCTCTCCCATCGCGTGCTTGTAGACGCGCTCCGACGCCGGCTTCGCGCCGGTGCTATCGGCGGAAGCGGCCTGCTTGGAATCGGATGAATTGGCCCCGCAGCCTGCGATCACCAGGATCAGTAAAAACACGGCAATGTAGGTAAACTTTGATTTTCTCATTTTAATGACTCCCCTCCGAACCATTACTCGAATACTCTTGATTTATCTCGCTCTGGCAAGCAAATAAAGAAAATACGGTGCGCCGATGATTGCGACGACAATTCCGGTAGGAATCTCCGTAGGCTGGATAACGACTCGGGCAATCGTATCGGCGACGATCATCAGCAGCCCGCCGACCAAGGCCGAGGCCGGAAGCAGGATTTCGTGCTTCGGACCGATCAGACGCCGGGCCAGATGCGGACCGATCAAGCCTACAAAACCGATGCCTCCCCCTACCGCGACGCAAGCACCCGCAATCCCGACGGAGGCGGCAAGCAGACCGAGCCGTTCCTTTTCCACGGGAGCGCCCAAGCCGGTCGCCATCTGCTCTCCGAGATTGATTACATTAAGTACTCGGGCTTTGTAAAACACATAAGGCAGCAGCACGATCAACCACGGCAGAAGAGAAATGACAAATTTCCAGTTCGAACCCCAGATACTTCCCGCCAGCCAGACGGCGACGAACTGGTAATTTTGCGGGTTCAACCGCAGCGTTAGCACTACCATTAAAGCGCTGATGCCCGCTGCGACGGCAATCCCGGTAAGAACCATACTTGTCGGCGACAAGCCTTCGTGCTTCTTGTAAGCCAGTCCGTAGATGATGGCCGCGGTGACGCCCGCCCCGACGAAGGCAAGAATGGGCAGTAATAAAACCGGCGCCGCCGTCTTCGACGGGAAAAACGAGATGAAGAGCACGACCATCAAGCCTGCGCCGGCATTGATCCCCAGAATGCCCGGATCAGCCAGTGGATTGCGGGACAACCCCTGCAAAATGCACCCCGAAACGGCCAAGCCCGCTCCGATCAGCACCGAGATAACGATGCGGGGCAGCCGGAAATCGAACAAAATGAGCTCCTGCTTCGCCGTCCCCCCACCGAACAGCGTTCGGATAACATCGAGCGGCGACAGCCGGGTGTATCCGGTGTTCATGCTGATGAGAAAAGCAAGCACAATCAATACGCCCAGAATGGATATCACCGTGACGGCTTGAATTTTTTTGCGGCGTTCCGTCGCTCCCATTTTCACTGCTTCCATCTACAGCTCCCTCCTCTGCTTGCGCGCCAAGTAAAGGAAGAACGGAACCCCGATCAAGGCGATCAATGTGCCGATCGGCGTCTCATAGGGCGGATTGATCATTCTCGCCCCGATGTCGGCAATGACCATGAGCAAGCTGCCCAGCACCGCGGAGCAAGGAATAATCCAGCGGTAATCGACGCCGACCAGCGACCGGGCAATATGCGGAATGACGAGCCCCACGAAGCCGATCGCGCCGACCGCCGAAACAGCCGTACCTGCGAGCACCAGCACGACAATAGCGCAAGCCAGCTTCACCCAGCCCGTACGCTGGCCCAGCCCCGTCGCCACCTCGTCGCCAAGACTCAACAGCGTAATGGACCGGGAAAGCAGCAATGCTGCGATTAGGGCGGCAACGACCCATGGAGTCATGATTTTGAGCTGGAACCACTTCGTCCCGGCTACCCCGCCGGCATACCAGAAAGCGAGATCCTGCCCGATGTTGAAATAAATCGCCACGCCCTCGCTGACCGCAACAAGAAGGGCAGTGACAGCAGCGCCAGCCAGAGCAAGCCGGACCGGCGTCAGACCGTTTTTGGACATGGAACCGACCCCGTACACCATAATCGCCCCGACCGCAGCACCGAGGAACGAGTACAGAATCAACTGCATAAACGGCATCCCTGGGAAAAAGGCGAAGCAGAGAGCAAGCACGAACCCCGCCCCCGCATTCAGGCCGAGCAGCCCCGAATCGGCAAGCGGATTGCGGGTCATCCCCTGCATAATCGCTCCGGCCACGGCGAAGCAGGCGCCGACCAGCGCCCCGGCAAGCGCCCGCGGAAGGCGCAGCTCCTGAATGATCTGATGCTGGGTAATGTCCGGATTAAACTGAAACACGGCTTCCCATACGGTGGAAAGCTGGATATCCGCCGCACCGACGGAAATCGATAAGGCCAGCCCCACTAGCAAAACAGCAAGTCCCGCAAACAAAACAATCGTTGCCGTTACCGGCCGGGACCGCAGCTTCGGTGTGGATTGGGGCGCAGCCTCCGTATGTACGCTCATGAAAACCATCCTTATCTTTGCTGGAATGAAGAGGTTGTTGCCTCTGCGCCATGATACTGATAATCATTATCAGTAAATGATTATACATGCAATATCCATTTCCGTCCAGACTTTCAAGCAAGTTTTGGATAACTGTCACAGTAAAGTAAGAAGCCGTACCATGCCCATGCACCATGTCCTAAGGAACAATGTCTTGCAATCCGAGCGAACGGCTGCGGTTGATCGCAATTTAAAAAGCGGCCTTTCCCGGGCCTGGAGCCTCCGGAAAACGCCGCTTCTGGTCTTTTTCATTTTACCTGACTTTATTGTTTCATCAATTCTATCAGTTTTTTCGCCATGGCCAGAGCAAAGGCTTCGTCATTGATGTTGTGCTCCAGTTCAACCAATTCGACACGTTCCCGGTCAAGATTCGTTCTTAGGGCATCAAACAACGCTGCGTCCTCTTCCGGGCCATAAAAGGGCTGACCCTCGTCATCAATCAACGAAACCCCTTTTAGAGGCAGGAATAACGCGCAAGGACCTGTCGAGCGGTTCAGTTTGGAGGCGATGATTTGGCCTAATTTCCGGTTTTCTTCCACATTTGTTCTCATCAGCGTTATGGTCGCATTATGCTTGTATAGATTTCGGCCTGCATACTTCTCTGGAACCGTATCCATGGCACCGAAATTCACCATGTCCAAAGCTCCGGTCGATACGACCTGCGGAATGCCTGCCTTGGCGGCGGCCTCCAAACGGCTTGCTCCGGCCGAAAGCACTCCGCCGG
Source organism: Paenibacillus tyrphae (assembly GCF_000722545.1). GTDB lineage: Bacteria > Bacillota > Bacilli > Paenibacillales > NBRC-103111 > Paenibacillus_G > Paenibacillus_G tyrfis. The sequence continues at coordinate 21,887 of NZ_JNVM01000016.1, read as the reverse complement.
CCAGCTCGTCGCACCACTCCGTTGTGGTGACATCCAATACTCCTTCGATAAACCCGCTTTCAATCAACGTCTCCATCGCCATGCCGCCGCTGCCGGTAGCGTGGAAAACTAGCACTTCATACCCTTGCTGCTCCAGGTATTCTCTTGCTTTATTCACGCAAGGCGTCGTCACCCCGAACATGGTCGCCGCGATCAAAGGCTTGTTTTCCAATTGCGGCGGAACGCCCTTTGCCATTCCGGCAATGGCATAAGCAGCGTTGGCAAGGATGTTGGCGGACAACCGATTGATGCCCGAAATATCGACGACCGAATACATCATCGTAATATCTTTTTCCCCGACATAGGGTCTCGTATTTCCGGATGCGACCGTGGAGACCATCAGCTTTGGAACGCCAACCGGGAGCGCTTGCATCGCATACGTACCGATCGTCGTACCCGCCGATCCTCCCAGACTGATCACACCGGCAACTTCCTTGTTCCGGTACAGCTCTGCCACAAGAGCCGCAGCACCTTTCATCATCACATCCATCGCATAGCCCCGGTCATCCTTCGCGACCAGTTCCTGAAGCGACGCCCCTCCTGCACGCGCGACCGTCTCGTTCGAAATGTCGGCATCCCAGCTTGCGCTGCCGATGACTCCCGTGTTCATGACAATCGTGGATACACCCGTGCCTTCGATAATATTTTTAATAAATAAAATTTCTTTTCCCTTCGTATCGAGGGTACCGATAATGATAATTTTCCCTTTCATCGATGTGCCTCCTCTATTATTATTTGTGTGATTGGCGACGCTTTCATATCTCTACTATCGCAGAATCGGGCGGACAAAAGAATAGATTTAGGTAACATCAAGTAGGATTATGATATGGTTTTCGATTAGACCCTACCATAATACTAATTGAAATTACAATAATCTATGGTTTCGCGCTGCGGATTCGGCCATACTGTCAGTACGGACTCATACTTATCTTGAGAAATGGAGACGATATCATGCTTTCGACAAGACAACGTATACTGGCGGACCTGCAGGAAAAGGTCAAGCAAGGCGGCTACATCATCGGCGGCGGGGCCGGAACCGGAATTAGCGCCAAGTTCGAAGAAGACGGCGGGATCGATCTGATCGTCATTTATAACTCGGGAAGGTTCCGGATGGCCGGACACGGTTCTTTAGCCGGTCTTATGCCGTATGGGGATGCCAACTCAATCGTATTGGAAATGGCAAGCGAAGTGCTGCCGGTTGTGAAGAAAACGCCGGTTATTGCGGGAGTATGCGGAACGGACCCGATGCGGGTCATGAGCCGGTTCTTGAAGCAGATCAAAGACGAAGGCTTTGTCGGCGTCCAAAACTTCCCTACGGTCGGATTGATCGATGGGAACTTCCGCATGAATCTGGAAGAAACGAACATGGGCTACGATAAAGAAGTCGAGATGATCCGTCTGGCGCATGAAGCGGATTTGCTCACGACGCCTTATGTGTTTTCTGAGCAGGATGCGGTCAAAATGACGAATGCCGGCGCGGATATTCTTGTCATTCATTTAGGCTTGACGACCTCGGGAACGATCGGGGCCCAAACCGCCAAGACGCTGGACCAATGTGTCGAAGAGATTCGCTCCATTGCGGCTGCGGCTATCCAAGTAAGACCGGACATTCTCATTCTGTGTCATGGCGGTCCGATTGCCGAGCCGGAGGATGCCGCCTACGTGCTGGAAAGATGCCCGGAAATTCACGGGTTTTACGGGGCAAGCTCCATGGAACGTTTGCCTACCGAACGTGCGATCCGCGAACAAACGCAGCGTTTTGTCAGCTTGCGCAGACATTAAGAAACAGCAATATCCCAAGGATCAACTCCTTGGGATATTGTTATTTTTATGGGAGATTTCTTTCCATTCGCTTGGCGTCATGCCGGTTTCCTTTTTGAACAGCCTGCTAAAATAAGACGCGTCCTCATAACCGACCTGCCGGGCGATGTCTTGAATGTTACCGTGTTCCTTTTGCAGCAAATCTTTGGCGGTGCCGATTCGCGTCTGAATCAGCCATTCGGAGAAGCTGATCCCCATTTTCTTTCTGAAGAGCTGGCTCAAATAGTTGCGGTTTAGATGAAGCTCTTTGGACAAATGATCGAATGTGATCGGCTCTTGAAGGTGCATGGTCACATACGAGGTGATATAGCGGACATAGTCGGCTTGCTTGATCGCCGTGTGCAGATCCAACTGCTGTCTGAGCTGTTTGTTTTCCGACTTGACTTCCTGGTATTTTTTGAACAGCTCCGTCACCCGGATGATGCTTGCCTCTGTCGGAATTCTTTCGAAGCTGGACCCGCCGATGTAGCCCATCGCTTCCGTATGGTTGTATATGTACTCCGCATTTTCCGGTGAATTGACAGGCCCTCCGTACACCAGCTTGAAAATATCCGGATTGACCGTTTCGGCGGCTTTAAAGATTTTGTCGGATAGAGCTGCACTCTCTTCCAAGCTTATGGCGAGCTTGACTCCCGAGCTTCCGCCTTTGGTAAATCCAAGGTGTGCACAAATGATATGTGCCCCGGCGGCAGCCATCTGAGCAGCCTGTTCTTCATTAAAAACGAACGCAATCGTAAACAGGCCCTTCTCGCTGGCTTTACGTATCGCGGCGACTTCCATGTCGAAGGATATGCCCGCTTCCTGCAGCGCTTCGCCAAACACGCCGTCGATCAGTCCGACCGTCGGATAATTGGTAATTCCTGCAAATCCCGCGTCTTGGATCTCGTCCAAATAATCGTCCAGTACAATCCCCGGATCGGTGGCGCATAAGCCAAAAATACAGGGAATGGAGCTTACATTGCGAAGCACCTCTTGGATGCCTGTTTCCATGACCATCTCGTTACTGTTGCCGAAAGGAAGCAGGCTGGCCGTCGAGCTGTACCCCATTAAGCGAAACCGCCCCGCATTCAGGACCAGGATAAGGTCTGCGCCGCCCGTTTCGGCATATTTGGCAAAAAGGCCACAACCGACGGCTGCGCCTATAATATGTTTGTCTTGTTCCACCGCTTGGTTAAGCTTGTGTACAATCCTTTTCAGATCTTGCATGAGAGTCAGTCCTTTTTGTCAGTTACCTCTATTTTACCACCTCTCTGCTTTATTAAAAATCACTCTCATCGCTGCCGCCCTGCAGCAGCTCGCGCAGCTCCTCCAAGTCGCTCACGGGCGACTGGCAGGCATAATTCTCGCAGACGTAAGCCGTCGCACGACCACCGAGCGGCCGCTTGTCCTGTACGAGCGGGATCAAGCGCCCGACCTCCTCCGCCCCGGCGCCGCCGACCGGATGCAGAATCGTCAGCGCATGCGGCAGAAAAGCGCGGTGCACCTCGCGGATCATCGCATGCGTTTCTTCCTTCGCCGGGTCCCCGGCAATGACGATTTCCGACGGCGCACCGAATGCCAAGTCGACAGCCATCAAGAACAACGCGTGCCCGGACGGATACCTTTCCACCGATCCGGCGAACGCTTTTAACTGCTCCTCCGCTTTCTGAGACAAAGCCGCGTCGTACGTGTAGCGTGCCAGCTTGTGCAGGTTAAGCGCCGCAGCGGAGTTGCCCGATGGCATCGCGCCGTCGTAAATCTCCTTCGGGCGCATAAACAATCGCTCCCCGTCCTCTCCGTAGAAGAACAAGCCGCCCTTTTCCTCGTCCCAAAACAAGCGCAGCATATCCCTGTTCAGCTCTACCGCCTGCTGCAGCAGCGAATGATCGAACGAAGCTTCGTACAGCTCGATCAGGCCCCAGACGAGGAACGCGTAATCGTCGACGTATCCGAGGTAAGCCGCCTCGCCGTCGCGGTAGCGCGCCAGCAGCCTTCCATCTTCGCGGCGCAGCTTCGTCAGGATGAAATCGGCCGCTTTGCGTGCCGCCTGGGCATATTCCGGCTTATGCAGCGCCTTGGCCGCCTTCGCCAGCGCCATGATCATCAGCCCGTTCCAGGAGGTCAAAATCTTGTCGTCCTTATGCGGATGAATCCGCTGTTCCCGGTGGTCGAACAGCTTCCGGCGGGACGCTTCGAGCCGCATCTTCAGCTCCGTTACGTCCAATTGCATCCGCCGCGCGGACGTATCTACCGTTGCATCGATCAGATTCGGGATGCTGCGCCCTTCAAAATTGCCCGCACCGGTAATGTCGTACACCTGGCAGTACAGCTCGCCCTCTTCTTCGCCGAGCAACTGCACCACCTCATCCGGCGTCCACACATAAAATTTGCCTTCCTCGCCTTCGGAGTCGGCATCCTCCGCCGAATAAAATCCTCCCTCCGGATCGGTCATATCGCGCAGCACATAGGCGATAACCTGCTCGGCGATATCCGCGTACTTCCGCTTGCCGGTCGCTTGGTATGCTTCCATATACGTCATCGTCAGCAGCGCATTGTCGTAGAGCATTTTCTCGAAATGCGGCACCAACCACCGCTCGTCTGTCGAATACCGCGCAAAACCGTACCCGATATGATCGTACAAGCCGCCGCGGTGCATCCAGTCCAGCGTATTCTCGACCATATCCAATGCTTTCGCTTCCCCAGTGCGCTTCCAATACCATAGCAGAAACGATAAGTTGTGGCTCGTCGGGAATTTCGGCGCGTCTCCGAAGCCGCCGTGGGCCGGATCGTACACCTCTTCGTAAAAGCGGTATGCGCGGGCCAATATATCGTCCGACAGCTCGCCTTCCATATTGGCGATCATCCGACTCTGCGTGTCTTCGACGATCTGTTCTCCGATCTCCGCGACCTTCGCCGGGTCCTCCCGCCATTTGCCCGCAAGCTGCGGTAAAACATCCATGAGGCCGTGCCGCCCATGCTTGCGCGCCTTCGGAAAATACGTCCCCGCGAAGAACGGCTTCTTCTCGGGCGTCATGACGACCGTGAGCGGCCATCCGCCCCTCCCCGTCATCGCCTGGCAGACGGACATGTACAGATTGTCCACGTCCGGCCGCTCCTCGCGGTCCACCTTGACCGCTATGTAATCGCGGTTCAGCAGCGCCGCGACCTCTTCATCCTCGAAGGATTCTCTTTCCATCACGTGGCACCAATGGCAAGTACGTGTAGGTAACAAATCGTTAGCTATACCCAATAGATAAGAAGACAGGTTTGTTTTCCTGTTTCGCTTTGTTAAAAGCTTCTTCCGACCAAGGGAACCAGTCGACCGGATTGTAAGCATGTTGCAGCAAATACGGTGACTTTTCGTTGGTTAATCTATTGGGCTTGCTGTTCGTTGTCATGGGGCACCACCTCCTTGTATTTTGGAATATTTTATATTCATCCTATCATACCCAAAGAAAAGTAAAAACCTACACATTATGTGTAGGCTCCAGTTCATACGCCCATCAAAACCTTCAGGCTTAGGTTGTTTGTTTCTTCATTTGCCAACTGAAATAGTATTCCGCTTTATGGATTCCCATTAAATTTTCTTTTTAATTCTGACACTTTTTTTAATTGGTATATATGACGTTGAATATGGTACATAAAAAAATATATCCATTCTAGTCTGGTAAATTCACCGTATACTGGTAAAGTAAACTCTATACAGATTTCTGACAAGTCAAGTGTATTTGAAGCTTCAATAAGGGTTTCAAACTTCTTTTCAATTTTTAAAATCATATCTTCAACATAGTGTATGGACTCCGTTGGTTCAATAAAGTCCGGGGATTTCATTTTCGAATTAAAATCTAAGAAATCTCTTTTAATAGCTTTTAGTTTTTCGTTATGCCGCCTATCGGATTTTTTCACCATACCATACAGTATTTCCGGTGAAACGGCTTTTGTTATATGTTCCAATATTTGCCCAGCACTCCACCCCCCAAAGGCAGGAATCGTATTTATATCATAATCGTTAAACAATGATATGACTTGTAATAATTCTTTTTTTGTCTCGATTATTTCAGAATTGAGATGTACTATATTGATTTGCTCAACAAGTTTTGGTAATCCATCAACAAAGGCGTGGTCATTACCGTTTATTTTATGAATGATAGCATTCGGAAAATGACTTTTGTATAATTCCACGTGTTGAAAAGGGACAATTTTATCGTCAAAGCTATGAAAGAAGTGAACCGTCGGTAACACAGGCAGATGTTTTGAAAAATGGTTCTTCAAGTCAAAATCGTCCATACTCCAGCCACTTTCACCCCAAAATGGAATAGCAATTAGAAAGAGCGCCTTTATCTGAAACTCGATCTTTACTTCGGAGAGATATTTCAAAAGCATAGACCCACCTAAAGAGTGACCGATTAGAATGACTTCCCCCACTAAATTTGGAAACTCCTTGTCAAACATTGCTTTCCACATAGCATAAGTGGGTTCTTCCGGCTTTTCAATGATCGGATAATGTATTCTATACTCCTCTTCAAGTGAACATCGTAACCACTCAACCAAGTTAAAACTTCCTTGACCCGGGCTCCCTTGTGCTCCACCGCTATGGACAAAAAAAATGTGTTTTTCCATAAAAATTACCTCTTTCAAACTAATTAATTGATGTCATCGCACACATAGAATAACATACAAAATGAACTGTGATTTCTCTTATTTTGCTATATTTTCTGTCAAAAATTGACGCCGGATTTTGGGGTTATTGCCCCCCACGGTCACGTTAATGAACTTCTTGATCTAACGCCCTGTTAAGAGTAAATGCTATCCTCAACTAACCTGTTCATTATTTTTTCTTTGTGATAATTACTCCCTGCCACCAATGGCAGGTGCTATAGCCAATCGATAGGAAGATGGGCTTGTTTTCGCTACTTGCTTTGTTGAAAGCCTCATCACACCAAGGAAACTAGTCGACTGGGTTATAAGCATGTTGCAGCAAATAAGGCGATTTTTACTTGGCTAATCTATTGGGTTTATTGCTTGTCACCATGGGCATCATTTCCCTTTTTTATGCTTCGTTTGATTTTTTAATGACGATCGTCAACTTATAATTAACGTATTGGTTTAATTGGGTTAAGAATACATCCAATTCATTATTAGATGGAAATCTGCATTCCAAAAGATAACAGCCGTCGCCACTAATCTTATAATTGTTCATGATGAATTGTCGTTGTTTTTCTAAAAAGGTTAGAAAGGGATTATGATCCATACTTTTTGTATAAATATTTATGAATGCGTGTATTGCATATCCTGCTTTTACTTGGTTTAGTTTAATCGTGTATCCTTCGATTACCCCATATTCCTCTAATTTAATCACTCTGGATGCTGCTGCCTGACCCGTCAAATGAACTTTCTTACCTAATTCCTTCATGGTGATCCGACCATTATTTATTAATTCCTCAAGGATTCTTATATCCGTTTGATCTAACAAAACAACAACCTCTTTCATAAATCAAGCCGTATTCCAAATACACTTGATTTTATTTATGTACAGTATCCCCCCTAAATATTATCGTATAAGAGAAGATAATTAAAGGAGGAAACACAGAATGAATATCAGACAAATACGCAACGCAACGATAACTTTGAACTATGGGGAAAAGAGATTTTTAATTGATCCCTTCTTAGCGAAAAAGGGAGCTTATCCTCCTTTTCCAAATACTTTAAACCAGGACCAATTTAATCCAACCGTTGATTTACCCATCCCTGTTGAAGAGATCATTGAGGCTGATGTCGTCATTGTCACTCATTTACACCCTGATCATTTTGATCCTGCTGCAATCGAAGTATTGCCTAAACATATTAGAATCATTGCTCAGTCTGAAAAAGATGCAGCGGTCATTCGAAAAGAAGGTTTTCAAAATGTAGACTTTCTATCCAATGTTCCAAATATTGAAGGCATTAGCATCACTCGAACAAACGGGAAACATGGAATAGGCGAAATTGGGGAATTTATGGGTGAAGTTTCAGGGGTTGTTTTTCAACATCCGGATGAAAAGACGCTCTATATTGCAGGAGATACCATATGGTGTAGCGACGTTAAGGATGCCCTCAATCAGCACAATCCTGAAGTGATTGTTGTAAATGGAGGCGCTGCTCAGTTTCTTCAAGGCGATGCGATTATTATGAACAAAGAGGACATCTATCAAACACACTTGGAAGCCCCTCAGTCGACTATCATCGTATCTCATATGGAGGCTCTCAACCACTGCTTATTAACAAGACAGGAATTAAAAGCTTTCATCGATGAAAAAGGTCTCTCCAACAGCATACTAGTACCTAACGATGGGGAATCATTCTCTTTTTGATTCTGCGGGGAGAAAGCAGTGGTAGCATGTCAACTCTCGATAAGAGTATCACAATTCATAGACCAAGTCGCATGCTGCAAGAGAATAAGATACTTCTACTTTGGAGTTTGTCGATATGTATCGTTGTTGTAAATGCAACGATGTTAAATGTCGCTCTGCTCAGTTTGCTTAGTGAAATGATGTTGTCATCGGCAAAGGCTTCATGGCTTTTATCCAGTTATAACATTGTCTTTGCCATTTCAACCTTATCGTATAGTAGTTTATCTGATTTCATCTCGATTAAAAGGCTTTTAACGATCGGCTTAATCCTATTAAGCTTAGGCTCATTTATTATGATGATTGCCGATCATTTCTATCTATTAATTATAGCAAGAATACTTCAAGCCTTAGGTGCAGGAGCAGTTCCCGGCCTTGCCATGGTATATGCAGGAAGATACGTGGAGGAATCAAGAAAAGGTAAATACATGGCATTCATTGCTTCCGCCACTTCATTTGGATTTGGTCTTGGACCGTTACTTGGAGGTATCATCACTGAGTTTTTGGGTTGGCGCTACATGTTCACCATTGCAGGATCAATCATATTGTTTTTACCGCTTTTCCATAAAATGCTGACAACCGAAGATTTAAAAACAGGTAAATTTGATGTGGTGGGGGGCATTCTAACAGGAGCATCTGTTACAGGAGTTTTGTTGTTGATCTCCACCCATTCTACCTATATTTTAATTCTAAGTATTTTATCGATGGTCCTATGGTGGAGACATATTCGTACTGCCAGTCACCCTTTCATAAAACCAATATTGTTAAAAAACGATAAATTTGCAAAATTATTATTTATGAGTTTTTGTGCATTTATTGTTCACTTTTCAACTCTTTTCTTAATCCCGATCATGCTCTCTACTTTGTTTCACAACGAAGCTTCCACCATAGGAATGAAAATATTTCCTGGAGCCATATTTTCGGCTATAGCAGCTCCGTTTATTGGACGGATCATGAATCGGGTCGGGAATATTCGATTGATCCTTTTAGGACAATTACTGCTGCTTGTTTCAACCCTATTATTTTTTATTTTGGCTACCACTACACAGTTAGCTATTGTCATTTCTTATATTTTTATGAGTATAGGTTTCTCTTTTTTTACTGCAAGTATAGCCAATGAAATATCCGGTATCTTCAACAAAGAAGATGTTGGCATGGGATTAGGAATAAGCCAATTAATCCAGCTTTCCGGAAGTGCTTTTGGGATCGCTTTGTCCGCGGCAGTCCTCGTATGGCGAGATCACGATCTTCCAGAAGTAAGATTTCAGAGCATATTTATTGGCTTATCTATTTTAATCATTTGTTCATTATTGGTGTCGACTCTATATTTGAGATCCAAACGTCAAGGTTTCTCCAAATGAATTCTATTTCTTAGAAAAGATAAGCCGCTACGCGTTTTCACGCATAACGGCTTACTCTTATCTTTGGTTTTGGCCCACAATCCATTTATCGTTCTACTGTGATCTCTCCACTAAACTTTTTCGCAACTTCATCCCACGATAAATTAATGAGTAGCCTTCCTGCATTAAATGAATAATAAGCAGACAAATAAAGTGCGACCGCATCAATAAGTTCTTGCTGGTTCAAAAAGTACTCTTGATAATGCAATCTCCCGCGAGCAGAGAAGCCTTTTGTCTCTTCAAAAAATAAACTTATATCATTTACATGTTGTGGCTCGCTACCTTCAACTTGCCCTCTATTGACTCTGGCTGCAATGGCTACACAAACGGAATCGATGATGTCTTGTTCGTCAAATTGAATTCTCATGCTCTTCTTCCTCTCAGAGATCTAAAAATAATTACCACAAGCCAAATAACCAAAGCTGCAATGGCCAAGTCTAAGATTAGAGCCATAAATGAAAACGGCTGATGCACATATCCACCGCCAGCGGAAGGATAGTAACCGCCTGATGGATGAAGCATCGATCCTAAGAATGTTCCTGCTGCAAATGCTCCTACCATAGGCCAAATGCTGCTGTTTTGTTTTTGGCCTGCCGGCAAAGAGTTGTAATACGTTCCTCCGCCATAATACGTTCTTCCTGTGTTTGGATTGGTTATGGAGCCGTTACTTGGCGGTGTCTGCGAGGCTCCAGAAACATTTGAAGATGGTTTTTGATTCCCTGTACTGTAGGTTGTTCCATCTTTTGTAACCGTGCTATTGGACGTACTTGGAGTGCTCGGCACATTGGTTTTGTTTGAGGCGCCTCCGCTGAACCCGGAACCCGATGTACTGCTTTGTGCTGGCGTTGAAGTGCCCGTCTGAGAACTTGTACCCGTCGGACTCTGTTTACTGCTTGATCCCCCACTAAAGCCGCTTGAAGGACTGGTTGATGGACTAGTTGATGGACTGGTTGAAGTACTGGTTGAAGTACTGGTTGATGGCTTGCTTGAACTTGAATTGGTGCTTGAATTTGCTGACGAAGGAGTTGTGAATGAGCCTGTCCGCGATGATGTTGACGGCGCCGTGCTCGTTGATGACTTTGTCGAAGATGACGGCGTACTTGTACTACTCCTACCTGATGTAGTGGCGGCAAATGCAGTCATTTGACTTACGGAAAGCATTAAGACTAGAGATAAAGCCAACACTTTCTTTTTCATTGAGAATCACACTCTATTCCTTTAGTAGTGAACTACATATCTCATAATACGACAAAATTCGATCTAATTTCCACTTTTTCAGTTACGGTAACCTTTTCAGGATGGGAACTTAGAATATTTGTCCTATCAAAAAAAAGCATTGGCCCGTGAACTGCAGTTCCAGTAAGGAACATCCAGATTCACAGGCCAAATACATTTTCATTCATAGTGGCCGTCAGGCCATGTTAGTTTGGGACAGCCCCTTTACTCCAAAACTTTCTCGCGGATGCTTAATCGCTACCAAATTTCGCCAAAAGGACGTCATAATTTCCGTTGGAGCTGTCGGCTTGGAACGAACCCGTAACCACATAACCGCCGTCATTGGTCGTTGCCACACGCTTGCCTATTTCGCCTGTGTTGCCAAAATCATACGTGTTCGACCATAATGCATTTCCCGCGTTGTTGATTTTCATCAGCACCAAATCTTCTTTACCCACTTGCGGACTCGTCAACCCGGTCACGATATAATTGCCGTCCTTGGCCGCTTTGACATCATTGGCAAAATCGCCATTCGTTGAATGAAACTGGTTCGTCCACAACTTGGCTCCCGTAGTGCCGACCTTGGTTACAAAGATGTTATACCCCTGAGAACTGTTCGGTTGACCAAAGTTGTTGATGGACCCTGCAGCCACATAGCCGCTGCTCGTTGCGGCAACACCTTTTAGCATGGAATATTTGTCTAACGTAGATTCGAATACCGGCGCTCCGGAACCAGATACTTTTGCCATCAGCCCGTACATCGCTTGTTCCGTTCCTCCTGGAATGGTTTGCTTGATAGTTTTATATCCGGCGCCCACATAGCCGCCATCCGGTGTTACGCTTACGCCGTAAAAGCGGTCTTCCAGATTCTCCTGACCGTATGTCCGGCTCCATTGAACATTGCCGCTGGCATCCACTTTAAGCATGTAAGCATCAGTCGTAAACTGGCTGTCTCCTTTGGCGCCGACAATGACGTAGCCGCCGTCATGCCCGATTTCCATCGCTGCAGCCTCTTCTTGACCTGGTCCACCATATGTTTTTGCCCATTGTATCGCTCCGTTAGCATCTGTCTTCGCCAAGTAGATATCTTTAGAACCACTCGCATTGCTTGTCCCGGCGATGATATACCCGCCGTCGCTCGTTTGCCGAACCTCGGCACCCGTTTCTTCTGCGGGCCCGCCCAGCGCATATGCCCATTGAAGCGCCAGAGATGCGTCCGTCTTGGCAAACAGGATATCCTCGTTTCCATTAACCGTGGTAGAGCCTACGAACACATAGCCGCCGTCGCTTGTCTGCACGACGGATTCGCCGAAATCGCGCTGCGAGAAGTTGAATGTAGTGCCTTTTTGGAGCACTGGAGGAACAAGGCTTGCCAATGACTGAGGTGTGGAAAGCGAATTTTTCCCATCTACGTTTTTGTTTTGGCTGAGTAGATTGGTGACCTTGACCTCTGCATTTTTGACAGGCACCTGACTTGAGGCTTCAGGAAGAGATTCATGGGCAAAAGCAACTTGAGAGGAAAGCAGCAGCGCAGCAGCCAAAGAAGAAAGTACAGGAATCGACTTTTTCATAATTACCTCCGTTTTTTTCATTTAAATAATATATTTGAATATATTTAACATATTATCATATTTTTTGATATTAAATTAGGAAATATATCACAAAATGGTTAACATTTCTTTCTTTTTTTGGCGACGTGGCTGGCCATGATGAAGTGAAACGGGATATGGATAGGCGCAAATGCCCCCCGCCCTCTCCCCAAACCGTGCTAGCGATCTATGAAACTATAAAAAAAATAGAACCCACGGATAGGTTCCTGACACAGCGTTTTGACAAAAATTTGTTCCGATAAAATAAAAAAAACCGCGATGTACGCGGCATTTAAATCGGCCTATATTCTCGTTATCCGACACTAGTATAATACAATCTTTTTTAATCAATTCCTTTTTTTGTCACTTACTTTCACAGTAAAAATGCTTAATACGATGGTTAGAATCACATATGTCCAAAAACCATGAATTTCAAATCCGGTGAGATATCTATCCAGCAACCATAACTTAATCGGTGTTAACACAAGTGAAGCTACGATTAATAATGGCGTTGTTAAACACCCAATCCCAACTACAATGGAAATGAAGGAAATCGTCAATAGGAAGCCATAGATTAAACTGATAACAAACATAAGCACTGTTGCAATTATTAACGTTTTGGTATCTGATATGGATATATACTGGTTAAAGTAATGATTCCCACACCAGAAAACAAGAAATGTAACAAGTAAGTTGAGTAGGTTTCTCAATTACAGGCCTCCTTACTTTCCTTTAATAAAACTTCTGTTCTATATAGCCTCCTTAATCCACTTGGACACTCCTTTCCACTTCAGATGTACTAAATAAATCTTGGAAAAGATCCATGAATATATTGTACCTCCTTCTCCCACTAGATGAAACAGGAATTCACCTAATTACAAATTCCCTTCAATCGCAATTTCATCCACCTGCTCTAGTGCTGCTATCACCCAGCGACTGACATAATCAAGAAATTCAAGGCTGGATGGGTTACTGATTGCTAGTTTAGACCAATGGTTCAGGATCACTTTCCATTCCGACTTACTAATGAAATTCATGCCAGTATCATCAAAATCCTCAAAGCCTGACTCTTTACGTGGATATACCTCCTTGATTCCTTCGTATAAAAGATGAAAATCCTCACGATATATCCATAAGCCAACACCCAGATTTTCACGCCAATGCCCATTCTCGTCTTCGGCATAAGGGTACAAACCATAACCAATTTTCCCATCAGCACGATGATGAAATTGCCTTACCTCGATGATCTTTTCTTTTTGGGTGATATCAAGTGTCAAAATCGGATGCTCCATGTGCTCTTTCATTTGCAAGACGATTTTCTCGAATTGCTTTTGTCTGCTGTTATCTTCCGAACGATTAAAAAAGCTACATTTCACTAAAAAATGCCCACTCCGTCTCTCTTGCTCCATCCATTTAAAAAGAAACAATTCTTTAGTCGTTCGGTTAGGTCTACCTGCATTGATCCATTCGAAAAAAGCTGTTTCCTCTTGTACAGCTGTTATAGAAAAACCCGTTTCAACAAGAAAGAAGTGAGCTGTGCCAAAATACTCTACCAAAAACGACTTGACCCGTAGTTTTTGTTCGTGAAGTGTCAAATAAGATGTGCAAGCAATTTCAGTGTCATAACGCAATAATGTAACTCCCTTCTATCCGCCAATTACCAATTTATTATACAAGACTTGATAAGTTCTGACTGCAATATTTGCTTCATCAGCCATAATGGTAATGGAATCATCGGGATACGAAACGATAATTCGGAAAATAAATTCAATTACAATATTACATACTCCTTTTGCCTGATAAAAGATTCATATTTATTAAACAAAATCAAAATAACCACTATTTAATAGCGGCTTGTTGGAATAACTCGCTTAAAATGTACATAAGAAGGGACAGACTTTTGTCTGCCCCAAATGCTTACCTAAGAATCGTAAATTCATAAATTACATTATTGTCGGTATCACGAATTAATGCCTTCCCTGGTTTTACTGCTTTAACTTTAGTATAACCACTGTCGCGATTAGATGTTACATCGATATATTTGCTACCTTCTTCTACAGATACAAATGAATTATAGATTTTATAACTCAAGTAGTTATGAATCACAATCCACTTTTACAAAATTCGTGGACAGCACAATCTCATCAAATATCTGTTGTTGAAATGCTCGAAGTACAATTAATCAACGTTACTGCTCCGTTTTTGATAAATACAAAGTTGAAAGATGCTATGTTGAGAAGTCCGCGCCAGAATCGCTTTATCGTAAATGTATCCGCATCAGAAGGTAGATTTAATATGAAAAGAAAGGGCGGCTATCATATCCACACCAACATGGCAAAAGCTTCTCTCAATATGATGACCCTAACCATGTCTAAAGAGTATAAGAAACATCGAATATTCATTACTAGTGTAGATCCTGGTTGGGTCTCGAACCAGTTCCCGGAACAAGTAAAAAATAATCGAATGATTCAGTTGCCATTGGATTTTGATGATGCTGCCGCTAGAATCTGCGATCCAATATATGAAGGAAAAGATGTAGAAAGACCATTGACTGGTGTATTTTTAAAGGATTATAAACAAGCTGACTGGTAATAAACGATTGATTTCAAGAGCCGAAAAAACGGCTCTTTTTTTCCAACCCAAAGATGATTATTACCGAAATTCCAGCTTGTCAAAAATCCTTACAAAGATCTTTGCAATATTCCGGGCATCGTCAATTCCCCGATGGTGAGTACCTTCCAGCGGCAGCTTAAGCATATCGAGCGCCCTTTCCATACCTACTCCCCGCTCTTTGCCAATCATCTTGCCATGTTGATGTTTAATGCTGATATGATTAGCAAGCCAATGTGTATCTAATCTGTTTAGTTCACAATCCTTCGTTAGTTGACTTTTATCATAAAAACCCCAAGAACATAAGAAATAATCTTCTTTGCCAATCCAATCTTGAAATTGTTGAATAGCTTGCGGAAAGTATTGCGCTTGATTAACATCCTCTTGTGTAATGGTAGTTAGTTTTTTGCAAAAATCAGATAACCAAGGATTTAATACCGGCTTAATAAACGTTTGAAATTCATCGACAGTTTCTAGTTTATCATTGATTTTCACGGCACCGATTTCAATAATTTCGTTTTGTTTCGATCGATCATCTTCCCAACAAGTGGCCTCTAAATCAAACACGATGTAATTCACTTTGCATCAGTCCATTCACTATAAGTAGTTAAATTCCATTATATAGTACTAGGCCGCAATGATCCGTAGAATTATTGGATATAAACAAATTTTCTTTTCGCTGTTTCACCTACAGAATCTACTTTATCGTCTGACACTCTCCTTTTGGTAAGTACCTGTACTAAAAGTGCATACTTACATATTTGCAACGTGCACTTTATACTCAAGAAGTAAATCATACCAAGGAGGACAAAGCAGTGAAAACTCTTGTTATCGTAGCGCACCCAAGCATAGAAACATCCGTTATCAATAAGCGATGGGTCGAAGAACTCAAAAAATATCCGGAAAAGTATACGGTCCACGAATTGCATAAGGTTTACCCTGACGGAAACATCGATGCGGAAAAAGAACAGCAGCTCATCGAATCGCATGGCAATCTTGTTTTACAGTTCCCCATTTATTGGTTTAATTGCCCGCCTCTCCTGAAAAAATGGCTTGACGAAGTGTTGACTTATGGCTGGGCTTATGGTTCGAAAGGCGACAAATTAAAGCATCGCAAAGCTGCTTTAGCCGTATCGGCCGGAATTAAAAAAGAAGATTATAGTGAAGCGGGTAGATATCGCTATACGCTTGACCATTTATTATCTCCTTTTGAAACTACTTTCCGATACTGCAATGCAGATTATCGTTCATTCTTTGCGTTTTACGGAAAGGAAAGTGAGCCTGGCGAAAGTGTGCCTGGTGAAGAAATCGAGTCTTCTGTAAGCGAATTAGAAAAGAGCGCGCAAGATTATGTGAATTTTATCGACAACCTGTAAGCGGCAGCTTTATTAAGCTAAAATAGAAGTATTTCATTGTTTTACGGAGATACTTCAGGCTGTTGAGAAACCCTAAAAGTAGAAAATCTCAGATAAATATGGGTATGTCCCGTAAGAGTTAAGATCCGCCTTTGAAACCCGTGAAAATACCGCTAATTCTAATCAAATTCACGGGTAGATTGGGGGTCCCCGGAAAGTAATCGGAATAAGCTTCCAAGTGTTACTTCACTTTCTGGGGGAGGGCAGCGGCTGGAGGGATATACCCCACCGGCGTATGCAGAGAATTTCTACGCGAAGCGGGTTTCTCAACAAGCTCAAGTATTTCCTTGTTTAGGAAATACTTCTTTTGATTTTAAACCTCCTGAGCCGACAAAAAATTTTTCTCTCCCCACTCGCACATCATATTTAACAAGGGAATGAGAGAAAGACCGCGTTCAGATAATGAATATTCCACTTTTGGAGGTACTTGGGGAAACTCCTTGCGTATGATCAGGCCATCGGTCTCCAGCTCTTTTAACATGATGCTTAACGTTTTAAAGGAAATGGAACCGATACTTCGCTTCAGCTCGTTATGCCGCATCACCTTATTTTCAGCCAGCCAATAGATAA
This sequence comes from Paenibacillus tyrphae, assembly GCF_000722545.1. GTDB lineage: Bacteria > Bacillota > Bacilli > Paenibacillales > NBRC-103111 > Paenibacillus_G > Paenibacillus_G tyrfis. The sequence goes on along the minus strand of NZ_JNVM01000016.1, from coordinate 4,863 downwards.
TAATCATTTTATATTTACCGTCTATTAAGGACAACGTATATCCAAAGCCGGTGTCTTTTAGTTTCACGCCAGTCGGAACACAGGTATCGCGCACAAGCTACACTCCCCTTCCGAAGTATATGATATCAATGCGTATTTGATTAGTATGAATTACTTATTATTCGCTCGCCAGGCATTTACATAAAAAGCAACGGAACCGAAGATTGGAAATATAGCAAGGTAACTCTTATTTATAACTTGGCTCAAAGCGCTCGCCGCAAGAATAGTCCCCAACAAACAGTAAACCATTTTTTTTCGGTTGAAGTTCATCGCTATGCTCCCCTAGAGTATCACAGATTTTTGTTAGAAAAAATCCGAATGGATAGGACCATTGATATTCCCCCGATAACTAACGCCAGTAAAACAAAGAGCAAATCCAGCACGAATGGTGAAAAAGGCAGCGAAACCGGGAACACGGCTCCATTATGTTGTAATGCTTTCATGAGGTTCGGCAATACGAAAGGCGTCAGGAAGATCAGAAAAAAGAATATATATCTTGATTTTTCGTAACCAAAACGATATTGAACCGGGATCATGACTCCGAAAATGACACTGATCAAGAAGAATGTTCGGCCTACCTCAGATAGAGCAAGCAACCCGACTTTCACCGGACTGATCAGAGCCGCAACGGTGTACAAGCCGCAGCAACCGATAAAAATGGCAACGACAAAAAAATACTTTGACATCACGATCGTCTTTCTTGTATACGGGGTCGCACAAAGAAGCGATGAGCCTTTATATTTATATTCCATCATGGAAACCGTACTGTACAGCAAAAAAATAATATACAGCGTACTCAGAAAAAAAGGCAGAAACTCCCCTGCAATGAAGTCGAGCTTCGTATGCATAAAGACCGGCAGCACCATTGCTGCAAGCAGCATGATGATCCAATATTTTTTCGCGAGCAGGAAATCCTTTTTCACAAGATGAAAAAGCATCAGGGTCACCTCCTAATGTAGCCTAACATAATATCTTCAATGGTCGGCCTTTCAATGAGCGCATGTTTCATGTGCTGACGCACCGCCGCTTTATCGTTCGTCACGCCGGAAAATCCGTACTCGGTTTCGTGCAAAGTTAAAAACATTTTTCTTGTAGCCTCATTCAGCTCGTTAGGATCGCCTTTCACGAATCCATGTCTGTCCAACAAGATATCTTTCTCTTCACTGAAAACGATTCGACCGTTATCAATTAAAATTAGCGCGTCCGCAACTTTATCCAAATCCGAAGTGATGTGCGAAGATAAAAAGACGCTTTTTCCGTCCTTCACATAGTCAAGCAGGATGTCCATTAATTCCAATCTCACCTGCGGATCGAGACCGCTCGTCGGCTCATCCATAATTAATAAGTCCGCCTGATGGGAAATCGCCAATGCGATGGCATATTTCATGCGCATGCCTTTAGAAAGGGTCCCTATTTTTTGATGCAGCGGTAACCCGAATCGTTCCATATGCCGGTTAAACGAGGCGTTATCCCAATTGGAATAGGCCGGGGCGACAATGTTTTTCATATCTAGCATGGTTAACTCGTCATAGAAATAACCTTCGTCTAGAACAATTCCAATACGGTCTTTGAATTCCCGCTCGTTTTTTTGAACATCTTTCCCGAAAAATTGTATCTTTCCCTCGTCCTTCAACATTAATCCGAGAATCAGTTTGATGGTCGTCGTTTTTCCGGCGCCGTTCACCCCGATGAATCCTGTAATACAGCCCTCGATCAAAGAAAAACCGACATCGTCCAGCCTGAAATTCCCCAAATCTTTTTTCAGTCCTGCTACCTCTAAAATGGGCTTCATTCTTCCTCCTCCTCAAACAGCAAATCCATCATGGCATATAACTCGCTTTTGCTGATGCCTAACGAACGGGCAGTTTTCCACGCTTCCGTGAGCTTAACTTCAACCATATGCCGTTTCGATTCCATTAGCAGCTCAAAGTTTTCCTTGGCGACAAACGACCCTTTGCCTGCTTTGGTCGTAATAAATCCTTCCGATTCAAGCTCGTCGTATACTCTTCGGGTTGTAAGGACGCTGACGCGCAGATCGTTGGCCAAGGCACGTATCGAAGGCAGCATTTCCCCTTCCGATAATTCACCGCGAATAATGGCATCTTTGATTTGGTCTTTGATTTGCTGATAGATCGGCGGGTCGGACGCGTTGGAAATAATAATTTTCATGTGGCCTCCACAAATCACAACTGTGCATCTATTACATACACAGAATATACAATATACACAACAATGTCAATGGTACAAAGGGAACGCCAAATACCCCCGGCCTTGTATCGGAAGGGGGATGTTAGAAAATCTTCAGCTCAATAAATGAAACCGAGGCGCCGATTTTACTCAGCACCTCCCGAATCACGTCTCTACGTTGACATTCAATCGCCTGTACACAATGGCGGCCAGTACCGCTCCGATTAGAGGAGCCACAATAAATACCCATAGTTCCGCTAACGCTTCTCCGCCCAATAGGACTGCCGGTCCGAAGCTTCTGGCCGGATTAACGGAAGTGCCGGTAAGGCCGATGCCCAGAATGTGAACCAGCACTAGCGATAATCCGATAACAAGACCTGCAACATGACTATTAGCAGCATCCGACGTGACTCCCAGAATGGTGTAAATGAAGATGAACGTCAAGACGATTTCCACAATGAATGCCATCGTCCCGGTTATCCCGATCCCGTACCCTTCGCCAAATCCGTTCTGTCCCAGGCTGGATACGGTCTTGCCTGTTGATTGGATAATCGCGTATAGCAGCGCCGAACCCGTAACGGCTCCGGCTGTCTGAGCAATCACATAACCCAGAAATTCCTTTCGGGGCATCCTCCCGCGTATAAGCATTGCCAACGAAACGGCAGGATTAATATGGCATCCTGAGATTGGACCGATCACATAGGCCATCGCAACGATGGACAGACCAAATGCGAAGGCGATTCCAAGATAACCCAACTCGCCCCCTGCCGTAGCTGCACTTCCGCAGCCAATCAGCACGAGCACCAAAGTCCCAATGAATTCGGCCGCATATTTCTTCCGTGACGGATACATCTTTTTTCCTCCTCCTGTATATTTAAGACTTAAGTTAATATACAAGGGCGATCTAAACAAAAAATGAACATTTTATGTTGTCAACGGAATCGAGGTTTGTCGATTATAATGATAGGGAAATCGAAATGAAGGTTGATTTGAGGCGAAAGATAGCACGATAAATTCGTCGATTGGTATAAATGGAATTTTGTTAGGAGAGATAAATTCATGTCAACATATCGTGAAATGGAACGGATTCAACGAGGGATTGAAGACGGAGATACTTCTATGGCTGTGGCTGATGCCGATCTTGTTGAAAAATTTAATTCTTGGAATCCCAGCTACAATTGTGAATCAGCCGCAGAAGGGTACTTCTCGTTTCTTTCATCGATTGCAAAATACAAACCAACATTAATCGAACCGTTATTAAAGAAGGCAATTGAGCCGGTTTACTACTTGGGATACGAGAATTCGGAGGAGATCCTGAATTGGGCGGCTTATTTTGCCCAACTTCAGAATGCCATGTACGTGCCGTCAGAATTAGGGAAAGTGTGGCTGTGCGAAGAATTACCCAATTACAAGGAGTACATTGAAAAATGTCTGATTGAATATATGACCGAATAAAATATTAATTTATTAAAATACTGCGGCTTGTTTGTTACAGATGCCAAGAAAAACTCATATTTTTTTCGTGAAAAGATGAATTTATTGCGTACTAATGTAATAATCATCAAAATGTCTAATGACCAATTCCAAAAATTGTGATATACTTTTTGTGCTTTCATTCTTACCGCAAAAAATAAATTGCTTATTGATTGGAGCGAGTGAGTAAAAATGCATAAGATTATTGAGCAAAGCGTGAATTATTTACTGCATCATCCTGATCGCGGCTACTTATTTGTTGACCCGGTTCATGCCATATTCGAACTAATGCGTAATCTTAAGCATACCGATAATCCTGTAGAAGCCTATAAGTTTACATTCGAAGAAGGTTCCGAAGTAAAATTTAACGATAGTATTGTTCAATTTATGTTGAATGGTTACTCTATTCATAAGTTAACAAACACAGTAGCGATTAGCAAAATAAACGAATAGTAAGAGCTGCTATTCATTTGTTTCTTTTATGCGGGTGCCAATGGACTTGAGCCATTGGCACTTTCGCCATAGAAGTACTTCATTTCACAACAATCTTTACTCGCGTCCCATCGGGGTACTTTTCTAATTGATTGCTCACCCAAGATCCGGCTCCTCGATTGTCGGAAGGGCTAATATACATGATATCGGCTCCTTTGCCGCCTTCTGCGCACATGGCCATGGGAAACTCGTCTCGATCCAAATTAGGCTTTACGGGCACGCCTTTTAGTGATTCTTTTCGATTGGCTTCAGCGCCTTTTCTATCGATTGTACAAATGGAGGATTTCCCATGCTCGATCGCCGCTTTTATGTGGGCGGCAGTCTCCGGATAACGGTCCGATGGAAAATTCAGTACAACTGCACTTTCAGCTTCGTTGTTCGTTGGTGTTGAAAGATTTGTTAGAATCCAACCTTTGTTAAAATATAAAATGAATAGTACAAATAGAATCGAAGCAATAGAAATTGTTTTATTTTTCATTTTGTATACGTCCTTGAAGTAGATTTTTATTAGAATACTCCCCAAGCAAAAACCAAAACACTTCAAATTTCCGTCATTTTCTCATCTCTTGTTATACTCTACCCCCCCAAATGAAATCTGGCAAAGAAAACCATTGAACACTCCCACCACCTGCGCAAATGGCGCTGAGTTGGGGGATTCTTGCGAACAGAGAA
>NZ_JNVM01000015.1 GCF_000722545.1 Paenibacillus tyrphae | reverse complement strand
CCAGTGCATACCCCACCTCCGTATATTCCGCTGTATTAGTGACGACCACTATCTCAACAAGCTCCGCACCTTTACGGTGCTTTTTTTTATCTCTATAAGCAGGGGCGCAGTCTATCCCAAAAAGTTTACTCTCCCGCGCTCAATTCCGGGTATAATGGGGATAACTAGCCAAGGAACGAGGGATGCGGATGCAGCACTTAACCTTGCTGCTCATGGAGCGGATGGGCCTGCTGTTGTTGATTACGTTCATCCTTACCCGAATCCCGCAGTTCCGTTACCTGCTCGACCGGAGGCCGGATTGGAGAACCGGATTGACGTTTTCGCTGGTTTTCGGTCTGGTCAGCATCGGAGGCACGTACGCCGGAGTGACGATAACTGGGGAGAGGGTGGACTCTTCCTTTCTTGTGGCTTCCCTTCAGCCGGAGGAGGCGATGGCGGATTCGGCACTGATCGGGGTGATGGTGGCCGGTCTGCTCGGCGGGGTCGCCGTAGGCACGGGGGCGGGTCTCATCTCCGGCATTCACGCTTACAGCCTGGGCGGGATTACCGGCGTCGCCGATGCGGTGTCTACGCCAATTCTGGGTCTCTTGGCCGGACTGGTTGCCCGCTTCTTTGCCGAAGAAAGAGTCATCGCGCCGGTGAAGGCGCTATTTATCAGCGTATTCGCTCCCATCCTGCAAATGGGCGTCGTGCTGATTGTAAATGAATCCTCGCCTGCCGCGATCCGCACCGTGGACCTCATCGGGGTACCGATGGTGGCGGCCAACAGCGTAGGGGTCGGTATTTTGGTTGCGATGATTCAAGCAGCCATGAAGGAGGAGGAAAGAGCAGCCGCCTCCGAGACGCAGCGGGCGCTGCATATTGCGGAGATGGCGCTTCCGTTTCTTAAGCAGGGGCTGACCTTCGAGACTGCCGAAGCGGCGGCCAGTGTGCTGCGCCGCGAGCTTCGCGCCAGCGCGGTCGCTGTTACGGATACTGAGAAAATATTGGCGCACGCAGGCACCGGGATGATGCCGGGCATCCAAGGAACGCCTATCGCTTCGGAGTTGTCGAGGAAGGCGGTCCAAACCGGGGAAATTCAGATTGCCAAAACGAAGGGGCAAATTCAACCGCACCACCCGGCGATCGGCGCGGCGATTATCGTTCCGATCCGAAGCGGGGGACAAGTCGCGGGATTAATCAAATTGTATTATCCCAGCGTTAGGCAGATCCGCCCGGTGGAGGAGGCTTTTGCCCGGGGGCTGAGCAAGCTGATCTCGATCCAGCTCGATATCGCGATGGCGGAGCAACTGAGAAGCTTGATGAAGGATGCGGAATTGAAAGCGCTTCAAGCGCAAATTAACCCGCACTTTCTGTTCAATACGCTCAATGCGATCGTCACGCTGATTCGGATTAAGCCCGAAGCCGCCAGACGGGTTACCGTACAGCTCGGGCATTACATGCGCATGAACCTGACGATGACCCAAGCGCCGCTTGTCCCGCTGTATAAGGAATTGGAGCATCTCCATACGTACCTCGGTATCGTGAATATCCGGTTCGAGGACCAGCTTTTCGTCGATTGCCAATGCGATCCCGGCCTGGAATCCGTGTCCATCCCGCCTTCCACACTCCAGCCGCTGGTGGAAAACAGCATTCATCATGGCTTTAAAGGACGGATGGACAGGGGCGACATTCATGTCGAGCTCCGCCGCGTAGCGGACGGGGTTCACATTGTGGTCAAGGACAACGGCAACGGTTTTCCGGCGGACGTATTGGAGACGCTGGGAGATTCTCCGGTCACGGGCGGCGGGAGCGGGAGCACGGGCATTGGAGTCTATAACGTGAACCGGCGGCTGATCCACCTGTTCGGCCCGGAGGCCAGGCTGAAATTTTTCAACCCGCCCGAGGGAGGGGCGCGCATCGAATGTACGATACCTTATCAAGCGGAGGAAAGGCGTGAAACGATAGATGAAAGTGATGATCGCAGAAGATGAGCGGCTGGCGCGGGAGGAGCTGACTTATTTATTGTCCCGGGAACGGGACGTCGAGCTGCTGCCTTTTGCTGCGAGCGGCGTTCAGCTGCTGGAACTGGCAGCGGTGCACAAGCCGGATGTCGTCTTTCTCGACATTCATATGCCCGGCCTGGACGGGGTGCAGACCGCACACAAGCTGATGGATGTCGATCCGCGGCCGTATATTGTTTTTGCTACGGCCTACGAACAGTATGCCGTGGAAGCGTTCCGTCTGGAAGCGGCCGATTATTTGTTAAAGCCTTACGACGAGGAACGTCTTCGCCAAACGCTGCAAAAAATACGCAAAATGCGGATTCCCTCCGAAGGGAAGACGATCCCGCCCGCTGCCGTGGCGGCTTCGCTGGCTGCGGATGGGGCAATCCGCTCCCGGAGCGCATTCAAGCCGAAGCTGCTCATCGATGACGGCAGCCGTATGGTGGTGGTCGAGCCTGCGAAGATCAGCTATGCGGTCAAGGAAGAGAAGCTGACGCAAATTCATATGGCCGACGGGCAGATGCATGCGACCCGGCAGACGCTTCAGGAGCTGGAGGAGAAACTGACGGGATATGCTTTTTTTCGGACGCACCGCAGCTATTTGGTCAATGTGGACCGCATCGATGAAATCGAGCCGTGGTTTAACGGCGCTTACAACGTCGTCTTGAAGGATGCCGGGCGGAGTAAAGTGCCTTTGTCCAGAGTGGCGGCCAAGGAATTGATCAAGCGGCTGCAGGGAGAGTAGCAGGCCGGGAAAGGCCGCCGTTCAGGACGGCTTTTATCCGTTTGAGGGACGTTTTTTGACATTTCGCGCCGAAGTTCAAGTGATCCGTGCATTCCTATGCTACAATTATAAAGCGCTTACAAGTAAATTACTGGGATCTGGGGCCGATGAATGAAGCATCTCGGTTCCGATAGCGCGGCGGCCGGTACTTCCGGCAGACGTTAGACCAAGAGCGACGATCAATCTTTGCAGGAGGGAAAACCAATGAAAGAACAATCCCGAAGGAATGCTTACAGCGAAATCGTACGCTCCGATACGTTTCGCAGGCTGATGGTCCAAAAGAAACGTTTTATCCTGCCGATGTCGATCTTTTTCCTCGTGTTCTACTTCGTTCTTCCGGTCCTGACCTCGTACTCGCAGTTGCTGAACACCAAAGCGGTCGGTTCGATCACGTGGGCATGGATTTTCGCTTTCGCGCAATTTATTATGACCTGGGTGCTGTGTTCGCTGTATACCCGCAAGGCGGTCGAGTTCGACGCCTTGGCCGAACAAATCAAAGACGAATCCAAAACGAGCCTACGGAAGGTGGGGTAGCCGATGATGAATACAGCCTTTCTCTTGTTTCTGATCATCGTGGCGGGAACGCTGGTCATTACGTATTATGCGGCCAAAAAAACGAAAACCGCCAGCGAGTTTTATACCGCCGGGGGCGGGTTGACGGGCTGGCAGAACGGTCTGGCCATAGCGGGTGACTACATGTCCGCAGCTTCGTTCCTGGGGATAGCCGGCATGGTGGCGCTGTTCGGCTTCGACGGCTTCTTTTACAGCATCGGCTTTCTTGTCGCGTATCTCGTCGTGTTATATTTGGTCGCGGAGCCGCTGCGCAATCTGGGTAAATATACGATGGCGGATATGATCGCGGCCCGTTTTGACAACAAGAAAGTGCGGGGCGTGGCGGCGCTGAATTCGATCACGATCTCGATCTTCTATATGATCGCCCAATTGGTCGGCGCCGGAGCCTTGATCAAGCTGCTGCTTGGTCTTGAATATTCGACCTCGGTCTTGATCGTCGGGGCGCTGATGACCGTCTACGTCGTGTTCGGCGGGATGACGGCCACGAGCTGGGTACAGATCATCAAGTGCGTGCTGCTAATGGCGGGAACGTTCATCATTTCGCTGATTGTGTTCGCCAAATTCGACTTTAATCTCCTTCATATGTTCGATGCGATGGCCACGGCTACGCCGTTGAAAGAAGCTTTCCTGAATCCGGGCAACAAGTTTACGAACGGGCTGGACACGATCTCGCTCAATCTGGCGCTCGTGCTCGGTACCGCGGGCCTGCCGCATATTTTGATCCGCTTTTTTACGGTAAAAGACGCCCCGACCGCCAGGAAGTCCGTGGTTGTCGCGACTTGGGTTATCGGGGTGTTCTATGTCATGACGATTTTCCTCGGCTTCGGCGCGGCTGCTTTTGTCGGGAAGGATGTGATCGTGCAGGCGAATGCGGCCGGCAACATGGCGGCCCCGCTGCTGGCTAAGGTGCTCGGCGGCGATTTCTTGTTCGCTTTCGTCTCGGCTGTAGCGTTCGCTACGATTCTGGCGGTCGTTGCCGGACTCGTGCTCTCGGCGGCCTCGGCTTTCGCGCACGACTTCTACAGCCATATTTTGCGTAAAGGGAAGGCGACGGAGAAGGAGCAGGTAAGGTCCGCCAAGCTGGCCTCCGTTGGAGTTGCGATCATTTCGATTATACTGGCGCTGTTTGCCCAGAAGCTGAACGTAGCTTTTCTGGTCTCGCTGGCCTTCGCCGTCGCTGCGAGCGCCAACCTGCCGGTCCTCGTGTTCACCGTGTTCTGGCGCAGATTCAATACCGCCGGCGCCGTGACGGGGATGCTCGTAGGCTTGATCAGCTCGTTGATCCTGGTGTTGGTCAGCCCCAACGTGTGGGATCCGGTCGCAGGGAAGGCCATTCTCGTCGGAGAACCGCTGATATCGCTGACGAATCCGGGCATCATCTCGATCCCGATCGGATTCGTGGGCGCCATTGCCGGAACCTTGCTATCCTCCAAGCGCAACGACGAGAAGTACGATGAGATTCTGGTAAAAGCAAATACGGGCATGCAAGAGGTCGTGTGAGTTGAAGAGAATAACGTTAGAGTTGTTCAAGGAGTCGTGCAGGCGCACGGCTCTTTTTCTCGTTGTCCGGTTGACTAATATACCCCTATAGGTATATTATATACCCCATAGGGTATTTATCATTAAATAGAAAAGGACTGATTGCCATGTCTAAAAATATTGTCATCGTTGGCGGAGTGGCGGGTGGCGCTACGGCGGCTGCCCGATTAAGACGTTTGAACGAACACGATTCGATCACGATGTTCGAACGCGGGGAGCATATTTCGTTTGCCAATTGCGGGCTGCCTTATTATATCGGGGGGACGATTGCGTCCCGCGACAAGCTGCTGCTTCAATCGCCGCAGGGGATGAAGGACCGGTTCGGCATCGACGTTAAGGTGCGAACGGAAGTGACGGCGATCGACCGGGAGGGTAAAAAAGTACGGGTGAAGCAGCTGGATACCGGCGAAGAAACGGAATATCCGTACGATGTTCTCGTGTTATCGCCGGGAGCGAAGCCCATCGTGCCGGAGATTCCCGGCTTAGCCGAGGCGGAAGCGGTGTTCACGCTGCGCAATATTCCCGATACGGACCGGATTCACGCATGGATTGACGAGCATAAGCCGCGTCATGCCGCTATTATCGGCGGAGGGTTTATCGGCGTCGAAATGGCCGAAAATTTGCGCCATCGCGGTCTTGAAGTGACGCTGGTGGAGCGGAACGGGCAGGTGCTGGGGCCGCTTGACCCCGAGATGGCCAAACCGGTGGAACGGCACATGCATCTCCAAGGAGTAGATCTTGTGCTCGGTGCGTCCGTCGTCGCGATCGAAGATCGTGGGAAAACGCTGCGACTGTCTTCGGGGCAAGTCCTCCGGACGGATATGCTGCTGCTGGCGATCGGCGTGACGCCGGAGAGCGGATTGGCCCGCGAGGCGGGGCTTGAGCTTGGCGTGAAAGGAGCCATCCGTGTAAACGAGCGGCTGCAAACGAGCGATCCGTCCATCTACGCGGTGGGCGATGCGATCGAAGTCAAAGACCGGACGCTCGGCTTCGAAACGGTTGTGCCGCTCGCTTGGGGGGCTAACCGCCAAGGGCGGCTGGTCGCGGACGCGATTCAAGGACGGAAAGCGTCCTACCCCGGGGCTTACGGAACGGCGATTGTCCAAGCGTTCGACCTGACCGCGGCCGTCACTGGGGTGAATGAGAAGACGTTGAACAAGTCGGGGATTCCGTACGAGGCTATCCACATCCATCCGGCCTCCCACGCCGGGTATTATCCCGGAGCTGCGCCGCTGTCGCTCAAACTGCTGTTCGATAAAGCAAGCGGCGCCATTTACGGCGCGCAAGCCGTCGGGCAGGACGGAGTAGACAAGCGGATCGACGTGATTTCCGCGGCGATGCGCGGAGGGTTGACGGCAGCCGAGCTGGCCGAACTGGAGCTGGCGTATGCGCCGCCGTATTCATCGGCCAAGGACCCGGTTAACATGGCGGGATACGTCGCGTCCAATGTGATGGAAGGCTTGGTCGAGACGATGCAGTGGCACGAGGTGGATGCGTATGTCGAGGGCGGTGGACTGCTCGTCGACGTCCGGGACGACGCCGAACGGATGGCGGGCTACATTCCAGGTTCGGTCTGCATTCCGCTGAACGATTTGCGGAACCGGCTGGATGAGCTGCCGCTCCAGCATCCGGTTGTCGTTTCGTGCCAGGTCGGCTTGCGGGGGTATGTTGCGGCCCGGCTTCTTCAGCAGCACGGGTACAAGGTGCGCAATTTGGACGGGGGCTACAGGACGTACGCCGCGATGGCTGACGAGCCGCCCCTTCTGGCTTCCGAGACGGGCAGCGGTCCGTCGGCGGTGCCGGCCGATTCCCCGGCCCCGGCTTCTCCCGTTCAAGCTCAGGTTCAGGTCGACGCTTGCGGATTGCAGTGTCCAGGCCCTATTATGAAAGTATACGAAGCGGTCCGGCAGATGGCGCCGGGAGAACGGCTCGAAGTGAAGGCCACCGATTTTGGCTTCGCTGCGGATATTGCCAAATGGTGCGAAAAAACAGGCAATCCGCTGGAGACGGTCGAATCTTCGCCCGAAGGCGTGCGGGCGGTGCTCGTGAAAGGGGCCGATGCCGCACCGCAGCAATCCGTCCCGGTTTCGTCGAAAAACGGCGCGACGATGGTCGTATTCAGCGGCGATCTGGACAAAACGATCGCCGCCTTCATCATCGCCTCGGGGGCCGCAGCGATGGGCAAGCCGGTCACGATGTTTTTCACCTTCTGGGGCTTGAACGTGCTGCGCAAGGCCGAAGCCCCGGCCGTGAAGAAGGACGGCTTGGAGGCGATGTTCGGGATGATGATGCCCAAAGGCGCGGCCGCCCTTCCTTTGTCCAAAATGAACATGGGAGGTCTTGGCGCCAAGATGATTCGCCGCGTCATGCAGCGCAAAAATGTCGATTCGCTGGAAGCCTTGATGGGCAATGCGATCCGGTCCGGCGTCAAGCTGGTTGCATGTACGATGAGCATGGATATTATGGGCATCCACAAGGAAGAATTGATCGACGGTATCGATTATGCCGGCGTAGCGACCTATTTGGGCGATGCCGAGGATTCGGGCTTGAATTTGTTTATTTAGAAGAGGTGAATCGGTGTGGAATACGATAATGCAGTCAAAAACCGGCTGAAGCGGATCGAAGGCCAGATTCGCGGAGTGCTCGGCATGCTGGAAGAAGGAAAAGATTGCAGAGACATCGTAACGCAGCTATCTGCAATAAGGACGGCCGTGGACCGGACGATCGGCACGGTCATCGGGGCGAATCTGGAGCATTGTATCCGGGAGGAGCTGGAAAAAGGCAACTCGCCCGATCAAGTGATCCAAGAGGCGGTGCAGCTGTTGGTCAAGAGCCGGTAGAGGGGCCGGGAGCCCGCGCTGCACGACACGGAATTTTGCGGCGGCTCCGGCATCCGGGCATAGAAAGAGGTGCAGCCTAATTAGACTGCACCTCTCTTTTCGTTTTACAGATCCAATTGCAGCTTACGGGTATTCAGCATGCCGTCGAGTCCGGTAGGGTCCTGCCCCACTTTGAAGCGTACGAAATCGTCTGCTTGCTCCGATGTGCGGATGCGCAGCGGCTTCGTCTCCATGTTCACCAGCTTCAGCATCACCTCAGCGACGGACTCCGGCGTCTGCGGAACGGCATTCCGTTTGGAGAACGTGCCGATATACGTTTCGAAAACGGACTTGTATTCATCGTCGCGGATGCCGCCGGTTTGTTCGACATGCGAGAGTACGGTGCTGTTGAAATGGGTGGCGATCGCGCCGGGTTCGAGCAATGTGACATCGATGTTAAAAGTCGGCTTGTAGTAAGTGGCCAAGCTCTCTAACAAGCCTTCGACCGCAAATTTGCTCGCGCAATAAATTTCGTTTAAAGGTTGACCGACTAACCCGCCGACACTTGTTGTGGCTACGAGATGACCGGATTCCGCCTTGCACAGGAGCGGGAGTCCGGCACGAATGGTATGCATGACTCCATAGACGTTTGTATCGAAGACGGTTTGAATTTCCTCGAACGTAGCTTGCCCCAGAGGACGTAAAAAGCCAAAGCCTGCATTCGCGAAAAGCACATCTAAATGGTCGTGCCTATTTTCGATCGTTGCGAAAGCCCGCTCCAACGACTCAGGCTGCGTAACTTCCATTTCGAGAAAGTGAAGGTTGGGGCGTCCGCCATGCTGCTCCTGATCGCGCAGGACGTTGCGGGTCCCTGCATAAACCGTCCAGCCATGGCCGGCAAATAAGATGGCGGTTGCGAGTCCGATGCCGGAAGAAGCTCCGGTAATGGCAATGATTTTATCCATGTATAAACACTCCTTATGCTTTATTGTTCACAAACTAAACAATATAGAAAATAAACAATAAAGTCAAGACAGGTTAAAAAAATCCCAACGCATAAGGCATTGGGATCTACAAAGGCAATTTCTCCAAAAGCTGCTTCAGGGACGCGAGCTCGTCCGCCGAGTAATTTGCAAAAAGCTTTTCAATTTTCTTGTTGTACGCATCGAGAATCGCTTTTACAAGCTCATTCCCTTGATCCGTCACTTGGAGGGACAGGCTTCTCCGGCTATTCGGGTGCGGCTTGCGGACAACGAGATCCTGCTCTTCCAACTTATCCAGAAGCTGAGTGACGGCTCCCCGCGTCAAGCCGAACTCATTCGCGATATCAACGGCTATGGAATCCGGATGTTTGCGCAAATATTCGAGCGTATACATCATAATCGGGGTTATTTCATAGGCAGGAAGTATTTGTGTTAAGTAGGCGGAAAGCACACTTTTGATTTCACGAAATTTAGAAGTAATCAGATGATCGAGTTCCATGGGGGACGTTCTCCTTAATTGTTAACTTCCTATACATTATAACAACAGGATGATTAAAAATACATGCCAGACGCTTCAGCCCGCGTGCCTTATTTTCTTGAACCGTGCTTATAGGTGCCCAGCAATTGCTCAATATGCTTCATCGCATAGCCGACATGCTTGTTGTCCCGGGTCAACCGGCTCGCCATAATGCCACCTTCGATCGTGGAGAAGACGAAAGAAGCCACCGATTCGGTGTCCAGATCGGCACGGAATTCCCCGTCGGCTATACCCTGCTGTAAAATGCTTTGCAGAAACGACAGCATCCCGCCATAAGCCGCCAGCGCATGCTCGCGCATGCTGGGGTACGAATGATCGCTTTCTACGGCGGTATTTAAAAAAGGGCATCCGCCTTGGAGCGGAGGATGATGAACCGCGTCGCGGTATACGCCGCACATCGCCAATATTTTCTCCGTAGCGGTCTCGGAGCCTTGCATCGCCGATGAGAAATGCTCCCACAGCACCTTCCCCGCATATTCGAACGCGGCAAAAGCAATTTCGTCTTTATTGGAGAAGTTGCGGTAAATGCCTCCTTTGGTCAAGCCGGTCGCTTCCATAATATCCTGTATCGTTGATCCGGAGTAACCCTTTAGATTAAACAGCTCCGCGGATTTTTTAATGATATGGGCCTTCGTTTGTTCGCCTTTACGCATGGACAGGTTCCTTTCTTGCCTTATCGTTGTGCGGAATTCAAGGGCTCGCTTGCTCGTACATATATTGTAACATTTTATGGGTGAGGTATAGTACTTGGTAATATATAATAAAAAAAGAAACCGGACGGTCCGGTCTCTAAAATGGAAAGGGGATAGTTCGCATGAGAAGGCTGCAAAGCAGGAGCAAGTCGCTGTATCTGCTGATGATCGTCGTTGCCGTCGTTTATATGCTTTACGTGACGTATGTTAATTTCATTCATGACCCGCAAGCGGCTGAATTTCTGAGTCATAAAACCGATTTGAAACGCGCCGTTGTTCTCCCTGTCTGGTTAAATGTGATGTACGTTCATATTGTTTTCGCTTGTGTGGCCATGATCGCGGGGGCCATTAATTTTTCAACGAAAATATTAAGCAAGCACCGGAGGCTGCACCGGGTAAACGGCTACTTGTACCTCCTGTCCGTTGCGGTTGTCGTTCTCACTTCCGGCTATATGGCCCCTTACTCGACGGGAGGAAAAATCAACAGCATCGCGTTTAATGTGATGAATCTTATTTTTATGGGATTGACCATTGCAGCGATTGTGCAAATCAAGCGAAAACAGGTCGACAGCCATCGGAAATGGATGGTTCGCAGCTACGCTTTTTGCTTCACGAATCTATTCATCCATATGTTCACGTTTGTTTTTCATAATGGATTCGGCGTCGAATATGCGCTCAGCTATACGCTGGGAGTTTACGGCACGCTAGTGCTGAACTTCGCGTTAGCCGAGATCGTCATCCGCTGTATTTATACCAGACCTGCGGCCATCGTGCCGTCAGGAGGCAAGAAAAATAAGGTTATTGCCTGATATTCGGCTATTTTGCCGAAAAAAAAAGCACCATCCGGCGGACGGTGCTCAGAGCGTTGAGAAAGTAGTCAATTGAGGTAATAGAGGTGTACGAGGGGGTGGGGACTTCCGGTCGCTCTTGTCTGCAGGAAATTTTTAATTGAAGCCGCTTAGCAGCGGGTATTTCCCGCAGACAAAGGCGAGCGCTATCGCTCCTCCAGTAGATACCCCACCTCCGTATGTATCTCTATTTCATCAATAATCTCTTCATCAACACTCTAAAGGCACCGACCATCTAACGGACGGTGCTTTTTGGCTACTCGCTATTCAAACCAAAAATCCTGCCGATCGAAAAGCCCCAGCTCCTGCGCCCGCAGCAGCGCTTGGATGCGGGAAGAGACGCCCAGCTTGCCGTAGATGCGCGATAGGTATACTTTCACCGTACCTTCGCTTAATGCATGCTCCAGGGCGATCTGCTTGTTCGAGGCGCCTTGCCGGATGCCGTTCAGCATTCTCCATTCGCTTGGTGTCAGCGCCTCCACCAGCCCGGCGGAAGAGGGAACGGCAGGCGGATCATCGCCTGGCTGCGGAAACCATCCGAGCAGCTTGCCCGCATAGGCGGACAAGCGCGTTTTCGTCTCCGATGCGCTTTGCCGCGCGACGTACTGCTGAAGCAGCCGGGCCATCGCCTGGCCTTCGTCCACAAAGCTGCGGATGTACGTGTAAGGCTCGGCGACGCTAAGCGCTTCGTGCAGAAAGTCGAGCGCTCGACCCGACTGCCCACGCCGCTGCTCCATCAGCGCCTGCTGGATCGGAATCTCGATCATGCTGATCAAGCAGTCTTCCCTGCGGCCTTGCGGCTTTAGCTGCTCCAGCAGGCGAAGAGCTTCGTCTTCCTTGCCCAAGGCTCCCAGCAGGCGGGTGACGCTCAAAACCTCCATTTCCCGATTGTACGTCGGCTTGAGGTCTAGCGGCAGCTGCAGCAGGGCGATCTGCTCGGCGGCCTCCTCAATCCGGCCCTGCAATAAATGAATTCGCGCCCGGAACGCCCGGAGCGGGCGAACCCAATAGTATTCGGCATGGCGGGATGCGAAGTCGATCGCTTCATCCATCGTTTCCCCGGCCAGCGACAGACGGCCCTCGGCGATATCGATCCGGGCCTGTGTAATGCGGTTGGGCACGAACAAGCCGGGAATTCGTTTGGCCCGGGATACTTTCTCCACCTGCTCCGATAACTGACGGCTTTCCTCCAAGCAGTTCCACTCGTACATGGACTCGGCCAACGTCTGCACGACATATTGATTGATCAGCGAATCTTTCCAGCCGCGGGCTTCGAGCATTTGCACGAATCGTCTGCCGATCTTCCCCGCTTCGTCGGACAGCGCTCCCTTCAAACCGAAGGCGGTGCGGCGGACGAGGGGCTCCGATTCGTTGTAATTGAAATTGTAGAAGACCGGGTCTTCCGGCAGCAGCTCGTTCATCCGCTCGGCAAATGCATACCATTGCTCATACCGGCCGCTAGAAAACATCAGATTCGCTTTGACGAAAAACAATCCGCTGCGCACGTGGTCCCGGATTTCGGGAGCATATTCTCCGTTGGCGAGCCGAATCTCGACGGTTCGCATATCATCCTCGGCGCGTTCGAATTGTCCGGTCACGACCAATAGAAAAGCATACAGCAAATGCAGCTGAGGCGGCCAAGCCGTACGGGCAGGGAAGCAGGCGAACCAGCTCAGCAAGGTGGCGAACTCTCCCCGCAGCAGCGCGGTCAAGATGTGCTTGTCGAGGAGGGCCGAGGCGAGCGCGTAATCTTCGGCGGCAATCGCATGGTCGATCGCATCGTCGAGCATCCCCCGCTCGGCAAAGCCAAGGCTCGCCAACCGGTTTAACCGGGTCCATTGTTCCGGGTGCTCGTGTCTCAGACGAGTGCGCAGAAATTCCGAGAAGACATGGTGATACCGGAACCATGTATGACGGTCGTCCAGCGCAACGATGAATAGATTGCGGCTGCGAAGCTGCTCCAGAACAAGCCGGCTGTCGCCGCGAAGCGTCACCGTGTCGCAGATGGAATCGTCCATACGCTGCAGAACGGACGTTTGCAGTACGAACTCGTACAATTCTGTCGACAGCCGGGACAGCACCTCATGAAACAAATAATCGGCGATATTAAGATCGATGCCGGAGAAGGTATGCACCAGCCGCTCGTAATCCCGGCGCTCTTGGAGCGAGAGGGAAACGAGCTGCAAGCCGGCGGCCCAACCTTCCGTCACTCCGAGCACTTTGGCGATGTTGTCGGCAGACAAAGGAAGGTTCACGACTTCCCGGTAAAAAATCTCCGCCTCCTCGCTGGTAAACAGCATATGGGGCGCCGGAATATCCGTCCGTTCATCCCTCACCAGCCACTTGGCCGTCGAAAAGGGAAGCTCCGTCCGGCTCGCGATCAGCAAATGCACGTTATCCGGCAAAATATCGATCATGTAGCTGACGCTTTCATGAATGCTTTTGTCGTACAGGCAGTGGTAGTCGTCCAGGATCAAGGCCGCGGGCCGGTCCAGCGAATGCAGCTCGTTCATCATGACATCGATCATGGTATCGACGGAGCCTTGCGGAAACGTGTGCAGCACAGGCGCCATCAGCTCGGCAAATCCGGGGGCAATGGCGGCGTCCACAGCGTGAACGACATAACGCCAGAAGCGGGCCAGATCGTTGTCCCGCTCGTCCAGCGATACCCAAGCGGCCGCTTGTTCGTTATAACGAACAAATTGGCAGAGAAGGGTCGTCTTGCCGAATCCCGGAGGGGCGCAGACGGTGGTAAGTCTTCCCTTCACGCCTTTGGAAATTTTGTGCAGAAGACGATCCCGCGCTACAAGCGTTTCGCGGGTAAGGGGCGGTGAAATTTTGCTTTTTAGCACGACGGGCTCTGAGTAGCGAATCATAATTCCTCCGCAGAACGGTTAAGTTGATCTCTTTCCCATTATACTTGATTCGCTATATTCAGTTCTATCCCCCGTCTCACGAAGTGCGCGCCATCGTTTGCGTTCTCCGGTATTCGCCGGGCGATTGCCCGGTGCGGTTTTTGAACATCCGGTTAAAGGAGGAAATATTGCGGTAGCCGACCTGCTCAGCGATTTCCTGAATGTTCATGCCGGTTTCGAGCAACAGCTCCTGCGCCTTCCGGACGCGAATGTCATGCAGATGGTCGGTAAAATTGACCCCGGTTTTCTCCTTAATATAGGTGGAGACGTAGGCCGGCGTCAGGTTCAGTGTCCCCGCCAGCGCCTCCAGCGAGAGGTCCTCCGCATAATGCCCTTGAAGCACGCCGAGCACGTGCTCGACGATCGGATCGGAAGCTTCTTTTTTCTCCTTGATGAATACGGTGACGGCGTTCAGGAACGCTTGCAGCGTGCCTCGGTATTCCTCCAGCGTACAGCATTCCCCGAGCTGCTGGATCATCGGCTTCAGCCGCCAGGAGGTGCTTGCCTCGACTTTGTAATGCTCCACGATTTTTTGCGCCTGCGCCGAGACGGAGGACGCGAACAGACGGAACCGCCGGACGCTCGCTTCGTCCCGGTCCAGCTCGTCCAGCCATTGTCCGACGAGACGGACGGCTTCGGCTGCGTTGGCCGCTTGCAGCGCGGCATTCAGCTCTTGCTCCTGCGTCAGGGTCAGCGCATAGGCGGACGGATCATTGCGGCACTCCAGCACGATCTGCATCTCCTCAAGCAGTCTCGCTTGCCGGGCCATCTCCTGCACCTGCTTGTAGGCGTGCCCGAGCTGGGCGGAATGCCCGAACCACGAGCTGACGGCCGCCGTGACAAGACAATGGCGCCGGTCGCGGTCGAGCATTGGCTTCAGCTCTTCCAGCATCGCCACCAAGCGGTCCCGTTCGTTGCCCGGCACGACGGACAGAAATTGATGCGCCTCCATCCGGAACGTATAGGAGCCGGGAAAACGCTCGTCCGTCACCAGCTTGAGATGCTCGCCGATCGATTGGGCCGCGAGCTCCCGATTGATCGGCATATCCACGAACGCGGCCGAGCGGAAGCGAAGCTCGTAGAGCACGATGGTGAACGTCTCCGCATGATGCGGAATGCTGTGCCAGTCGCTCAGCTCGTGATTGATATTTTTCAATTTGGCGATATAGTCGTAGCCGTTCAATACGGATTGCTGCTGCCGCAGCTCCCCGAGGATCTCGTCTTTCTCCTTGAGCAGCGTCTGGATTTTATGGCCGATCAGGTCGAATTCGTGGATTTGGCTATCCAGCGCCGTCTCGCCAGGGTTCGAGATGGACGAGAGCAGCTCCCGGACCGGCTTATGAATTCGTTTGCTGAACAGGACCGACAGCACGAGACTGACGATGACCGCCGCCACCATCACAAGCAGCATGAGCTTGTTCAGCCGGTTCGCCTCTTCCGCGAAGCTCAGGCCCGGAACGGTCAGGACATATTGCAAGCCGTCCGTATCTTGTTGGCTGAAGTAATAGTTGTCGTCCAGCACCATATAATCCGGCCCGCCGCCGGCTGCCGGCAGCGCGGGCAGTAGCCCGTCCGGCAGCTCCGAGCCGCCGGTATCCGTCCGGTACAGGAGGCGTCCGTCCGGCTCCAGAATGGTCAGGTTGAGATTTGTCCGCTCTCCGGCAATCGCTTGCTGCAGCCGTTCGGCGTCGATCATGGCGACGACCAAATAGCTCGCCGTCGGCGGCTTGATGGAATACGGAATGAGCGTTTTTTTCTCCGGATGCTCCGCCGGGTTAAAGAACGAAGCCGCCGGATGAATGACATAGTTCGGCTCGCGTTCGAACTGCGCTTTCCAATACGAAAGAGAATACGTTTCGCTCGTAAAGATTTCGGAGAAAAGCCGTTCCTCTTCGGTGGCGCCCTTCTTGTCCACCAGTAGCGGAACCGGCTTGAACAGCAGCATCATATTGTCCAAATACAGCTCCGGCTCCCGTACGATCACTTGGATATCATCCACAATCGCATCGGTTTTGAACGAATTCTTCTGCGTCATCGAGATGATGAGGCGGTTCAGCCGGGTCACGTCCTTGTCCGTGTACTGCTTGTACAGCGCGTTTTTCACCCGCTCGAACTGGGAGTGGTACCGGTCCGCTGCATTACGCAGCGTCAACCGGTTCTGCTCGATCCGTTCGCCGTGAAGGCGGTTTTTGACGAGCGAGAAAATGGCGACATCGACCAATGCGAAGATGACGATCAGGATCATAAAGCTCGTTAATATTTTGCGGAATAAAGATTGGCGAACAAGCAAAGCAATCATGAGGGCGGGCTCCTTTATCGTCTGGATGCTTCCTTATATTGTAGCGCAATACCGGCTTCCAAAGGTATGGTCACTTTTTTGGATCCTGCGCTTTTTTAACGATTTGGCGCTTCACAAAAGCTTAACGGGCGGATGCCAAGCGGTGAAAAGGATCGAAGAAGATGTGTATAGGCAGCTCGGCCACTCCCGGGTATAGTTCGATTTGAAAGACGGAAATCCACCTACAAGACCAGACGGGAGTGTGCAAAGCGTGTTTAACAGGAAGTGGAAATCATGGGTTTCGACGCTGACGGTGGGCGGTCTGCTGCTTGGACTGCTGCCTCCGGGCGGATGGGGAACATCGGCAGCGGAGGCGGCCGGTACGCCGGATTATGGTAAAGTGCCGAAGCTGCTTATTACGGAGCTTGTCCCCGACAGCTCGAATGTGGCGGGAAAAGCCGTCGATGCTTACGAGTTCATCGAGGTATACAACAATTCAAAGCAGACGGTCAACTTCAAGGACTATACGCTGGCCTATCTGGCCGGATCGAGCGAGACGGTGTGGTCGGCGGTCTATAACAACAATATGGCGATTCCGCCTCAGCAGACGATCGTGCTGTGGGTCATGAACGCCGACAATACGAACGAGCCGACGGCGGCCTTCAATGCGAATTACGGCACGTCGCTGCAGGAAAACGTCAATTTGTTCCGCGTGAACGGCGGCGGAGGCATGTCGAACAGCGCGCCCCGGAGCCTGCTGGTGAAGGACAAGAGCGGCAGCATCATCTCTTCCGCATCGTATCAGAACGACGCCCAGACGGTTCAGGACATGGGTATCGTGTATCAGTATCCGACAGACGGCAGCGTCAACATGACGATGAGCAGCGCAGGAACGACGGCGGCATCGCCGGGCCGGATCGAGGCCTTTCAGGTACCGGCATTGACGCCGGACGACGTGCCGTCGGGCTCCAAGCTGCAAATTAATCACACGCCTCCTGCGGAAGCGTCGAATGCCGACGATTTGCCGATTTCGGCCGTGTTTACCGGGAATCAGCAGACGGTAACCGCTGCGGTCTATTATAAAACCGGCTCGCAGTCGGCGTTCACGTCGCTGCCAATGTCTGCTGCTCCGGGCGGCGGCTATACGGCGAAAATTCCGCGGGAGTCGCTGGCCGAATCCGTGCTGCAGTATTTCATTCAAGCGAAGGATGGGAGCCGGACGGTTACCTCGGAGACGTATACGGTAACGGTGAAGCTGCCCGACTTCGATTATTCCAAGCTGCCGCCGATCCTCGTGACCGAATTGCTGCCGAACAGCACGAATGTGGGAGGAGCGGACGGCTACGAATTTATCGAGATTTACAACAATACGGACCAGCCGATTAACTTCAAGGACTACAAGCTGTTCTACCGGTATACCGATTCGGGGCCGGAGGACGACGTCCTCTGGCCGACGGACCGGGAAGACTTGATTCTTCCGCCGAAGAAGCCGTTCGTGTTCTGGGTCATCAACAGCCAAAATACGGCCAAAACCGTAGCGGATTTTAACGCGGCCTACCAGACGAATCTCGTGGAAAATACGGACATCGTCAAAGTATACAGCGACGGGATGGCCAATGGCTCCAAGCGGGGCGTTTCCATCGGAACCAATACGCATGTCGACGTATCCGTCGCGTATTATGACGGCTCGCTGCCGAACGAGACGAAAGAAAATTACGGCATCGTTTACAAGTATCCGATGGACGGCACAGGCACGATGATCAAGGCGAGCGCCGGATTGAAGCCGGCCAGTCCGGGAAGCCTGGAGCGGTGGCAAGTGCCGGCACAATCGTTGATCGTTACCCCGGATACGTCGGCTCCGACGGTGGCGAACCTGACTCAGGCGTCGCAAGTGGAGCAGTGGAGCAACCTGGAGCTGGTCGCCGATGCCGTGGATGACCGTCAGGTGCTGACGACGGCGCTGTATTTCCGCTCCGACAACCAGGCGGAGTACACGAAACGGTACCTGTACCAGAACTACAACGATAAAAAGTATCATTATACGGTGTATTCGCCCGACCTGATCGGTAAATCGTACATCGAGTATTATTTCAAGGTGTCCGACGGGAAGAATGAGACGACGTCTCCCGTATACCGTGCGAACGTGACCGGGGGGATGAATAAAGACGGCCTCCGGCTGAACCTGAAGGACGGGGAGCTCGTATCCGGCCAGCGCATCGTCAAAGCGGCTGCAGGTCAGTCCGGTCCGGATGCGGTGAAGCTGGCCATTGACGGTCAAGACCTTTCTTCCCAGACGTATGCTGCGATGGAGAGCGATGCCTATTTTGCTTTCGAGGCGGCCTCGGTCGATTATTATTTCAAAAATGCCGTAACCATCGGCAAAGAAATCATCTATACGTTCCAAGACCCGATCCCGACGTACCAGACCCTTTCGGTGCCAATCGGTGCAGACCGGCTGCGGGTAGGCAGTAACGTATTTTCGATCCGGGCGGGCTCGAAGTCGTCTCCGTTCGACGATCGTCCGGAGGAGAACAAGGACGATTTCAACGTGAAAAACGTGCGGCTGGTGCTCGCCGACGGAACGGCTCTGTACGATCCCAAGTATGCCAATAAGGAAAAAGAGATCAAGATGGGTGACAGCGACGGCCGTTTCGAGGCGCTCGATTTCCAATTCAATCTGGATGCCAATCAATTGAAGGCCAAAGCGTATGCTTGGGATACGAAGCAGCTGAGCGACGGCGTCCACCAAGTGACGGCCACCAGCGCGGTGTACGGTACGGTGACGGCCAACGTGACGGTCGACAACACCGCTCCGGTTATCAAGCCTTCGGTCGAAAGCGGCAAGGTGTACCGCGGAGCGTTTACGCTTGATGCGAAGGTAGCGGATGCGCAGACGGGCGTGAAAGCCGTCGAGGCGGTGCTGAACGGCAAGCCGGTTACGCTGCCGTATGCGACGAGCTCTTCCCAGCTTGGCAAGGGGACGCATACGCTCGTGATCCGGGCAGCGGACAACGTGGGCAATAAGGCGGAAAGCACGGTCAGCTTCGAGGTGCCGGAGGAAGATCCGCATAAGCCGACGGTTGTGGCGCCTGTCGACGGGCAGACCAGTGTCGATCCGAACGCCGTGCTGAAGGTGAAGGTCGAGGACCCGAACAACGATGAGATGAACGTGGCGTTCTATCGCGGATTCCACTATGGCGGCAGCCATCGGGCCGGTTTGACCGCCAAGCGGGGCGCGTCGGACATTGAGCCGCCGAAGCAGCTGGAGCTGGCCGGGGAGAAGGCGTTCACGGAGGAAGATTACCGGAAGATCAGTGCGGCGGACGGGGACTATCTGATCGACGATTCCGTCGGTCAATTCCCGTACCATCGTTTCGAAGCGAAGCTGGACCCGTCCGTTCAAGCGACGGACCGTGTGAAGGTAGAATGGAAGGGCAAATCGCTCGAAGGCCGCAAGGTCAGCCTGTACGGCTGGAGCCCGAAGGCGCAGCAGTGGACGATGCTCGATAGCAAGGTGGCGGGAGCGGAAGATTTTGCATTGACCGCTACCGTGGCTGCCGGGGAGTACAATACGAACGGCACGATCCAGCTGATCGTGCAGGACGAGCTTCCGGTATCGCAGCAATCGTACGATTTTTCGTTCTTGTGGATGTCCGATACGCAGTATTACTCGGAAAGCTACCCGGAAATTTACCGGCGCAACGTCGAGTGGATTGCCCAGAATCAGGACGCGATGAAAATCAAATATGTCGTCCATACCGGCGATATTGTGGATGAAGCGGACAAAGAGTATCAGTGGATCGAAGCGGACCGGAATATGAAGGTGCTGGAGGATGCAAAAGTTCCTTACGGCGTGCTTGCGGGCAATCATGACGTGTCCCATCAGCTGTCGGACTATACGCAGTACTGGAAATATTTTGGAGAGGACCGGTTCAAGAAGCAGCCGACCTTTGGCGGGTCTTATCAGAACAACCGCGGTCATTACGACTTGGTTTCCGCGGGCGGCAACGACTTTATTTTCGTCTACATGGGCTGGAACATCGGCGATGCCGAAATTCAGTGGATGGACGAGGTGCTGAAGCAGTACCCGGACCGCAGGGCGATTTTGAACTTCCATGAATTTTTGCTCGTTTCCGGCAACCGGGCCCCGATTGCGGACAAAATTTACGAGAAGGTCGTCGTCCCGAACAAAAACGTCATTGCCGTCTTGAGCGGCCACTATCATGATGCGGAAACGAAGATCGATCCGATCGACGACGACGGCGATGGCAAACCGGACCGCACCGTCTACCAGATGCTGGCGGACTATCAAGGGGCCGAAAAAGGCGGGCTCGGCTATATCCGCCTGCTGCAATTCGATGTGAACCGCAACAAAATTTACGTTAAAACGTATTCGCCGTATTTGGACGACTACAACTACTACGATCCGAAGGAGTATCCGGGCAAGGACGAGTTCGAGCTGGACGTGAATTTGACGCCGATGCAGAAGCGCGTGGCGACGGATTACATGAGCATCAGCGTGTATACGGACCAAGCCATCGGTCAGGTCGATCAGGTGGCCGGAGGCCAGGAGGCTTCTGTCGTTTGGAGCGGTCTGCAGCCGCAAAGCTACAATCAATGGTACGTGCGGGCGGCGGACAACAACAGCGGGCAAACGCTGTCGGACATCTGGGGCTTCACGACAGGCGCTGCGCCGACGGACGGCACGGACAAAACCGCTCCGGTATGGCCGGAGGGTAGCGCGCTGAAGGCGTCGGACGTGACGGAAACAGCGGTAACGTTAAGCTGGAGCGCCGCGACGGACAATGTGGCGGTTACCGGCTACCGGATCAAGAACGGGGACAAAGAGTTGGTCAAGCTGCCTGGCGACAAGCTGTCGTACCGCGTGACGGGACTGAGCAGCGACACCCGCTATATGTTCCAAGTCGAAGCGGTAGACGCCGCGGGGAACTGGACGACCGGGCCGAGCGTCACCGTGCGGACGGAAAGCTCGTCTTCGAGCAGCGAAGACAGCAGCGGCAGCAGCAGCAACGGAAGCGGCAGCGGGGCCAAGCCGGGAACTCCGGCGAAACCGGAGCAGCCGAAGCCGGAGCAGCCGGCATCTCCGAAACCGGGCAAGGAAACGCCAACGGCTCCGACGCCTGCGCCGGTGCCGAATCCGTTCCGCGACGTGACGGAGCGCTACTCGTGGGCTAGCGAAGCGATCGCCGTGCTGGCTTCGAAAGGAATTATTCAAGGCACCTCCGACACGACGTTTGAGCCGGGTCAAAACATAACGAGAGCCGATTTTATTACCTTACTGGTTCGTGCTCTTGGCTTGAAAGGCGATTTCGATTCCAACTTCAGCGATGTGAATCCTAGCGATTATTATTATCAGGCCATCGGCATTGCGAAGAAGCTGGGCATTACCGACGGGGTGGAAGACAATAAATTCAACCCGAAAGAAAAAATATCGAGACAAGATTTGATGGTGCTTACGGCAAGAGCGCTGGACGTCTCCAAAAAGCTTGAAATCCGCGGAGCTGCGGCAGATCTGGCTTCCTATAGCGACAAAGCCGCCGTTGCTTCGTACGCAACGAACAGCGTGGCCGCTATGGTCAAAGCCGGTATCGTGGAAGGCAACGGCAGCGGACTGAATCCGAAGGGACAGGCGACCAGAGCCGAGACGGCCGTCATCCTGTACCGGATCTTCAAGAAGCTGTAATTCATCCTGACGCAGCAGCCGACGTCGAAAATTAGTTGCTTTATAAGTGAAAGATCAAGTCCCTGTTAGTTAAAAAGCTATATTAAATAAGGGGTTTCGCATACTAGACATATCTAATATGTGAAGCCCCTTATTGTTAAACTATCGTACTCCGTTTAATTTCATTGTTTATCGAAACTCCACATGAACCATGTTGATCTTTAAATTTCTTCCCTCCCACTACTCCTTAAGTTGCCGAATCCCTTGAATGATCTGCTCCTTGACGCTCTCCCGTATCGTGTAAAACACCGGTGCTGAAGGGATATCAAACTTCAAATGAGAGTGGGGAATATCTGTCAATAAGGTTCCAAGCGGTTGACCTTGCTTATTTCGGACAACGTTCCAGAATACACGCGATCTGTTGTCTTCCGGTCCCCATTTTTCAAGTGAGTTTCGAAAAATCAAGTTTTTGCCGATGACAAAATCGTCCTCTTCAAGGGTCTCCGTTACTTCGAATCCAGCCTCTTCCATCCTCTCAAATACAACCGGCATCAATTGATCCAAGAAAAGACCATACGCGGCATCCTCGATTTCAAGAAAAGCAGCCGTCAATTGTACATACATCGACTCGTATAAGGCCCTCCATTCAGATGCAATGTATCGGTTGCCTTCCGCCCCGATTTCTTCGATCGTCATGTCACAATGGTAGGTTGGAAATTGTTTACTCATCATAATTTAATACACCTCTTTTCTCAAATCTACTTTCATTCTATAACATACAAGCCAATTGAAAGGTTTAACGCAAAATGAGAAGGAAAATCAAATGTAATTCCAGAAAATCTTATAACTAACTTTAATCCTGATTTTTTAGGGAGAGATCGCGAGTTGACTATGCGTCCCAAAAAAATGGCGGCCACATTCATGATTAGCGCCAGCACCTTACGGAATTACGAGGCCAAAGGCCTCATTCCTCCAGCAGAACGATCCGTCAATGGCTATCGTATTTATACGGACCTGCATGCAACATACTTGGCATGTATTCAAGCCATGGCCCCAGCATTTGGGATGGAAGTGACAACCGAAGTGCTTCATTATCTTCGGCAGGACAAGACGCATGATGTTTTGTGGGTCATTAGGGAAAAGGAAGTCGCTTTATTTGAGGACAAAGAGAAATTAGACAAGCTGATCGAGGATATTCGACGACAATTGAACGAAAATACATCTCCATATACAAAGGAACGCTTCACCATCAATAAAGTATCTAAGCTGACTCATGTACCTAAATCGACGATTCGCTACTGGGAGCAAGCAGGTTATGTAACGGTGAATCGAGACCCTGAAAACCGTTATCGTTGTTACGATGGAGCTCATCTGCTAAAAATCAGGTTGATCCAAGTGCTTCAAAACTCCGTTTATTCAGAGGAAACCGTAAAATTTAAACAATCAATCGCCATTGCCGAACATACGGATCTGCAGATGCTCATGAAGATAGCTGAGAAAATCCGTACTTACCAAGATAAGAGGATCGAGTCCCAAATATGCGGGATATCTTGTTTATACAAATTAATTCAATTGACAAAAGCACCGATTTAACTCGGACGGAATCTTTGGCTTGTCCTCCGGAAAAAGGAGCAGCCCGAAATGGGCTTGATCTTTCTTCTTTTCGCAAGCACGCTTCAATTGCGGCTTCTCTCCTCATTCCATTGCTGTTCCGTACCGACGAAAAAAACATTGACTGAAAGTTCTTCCCTGGTTCCGTTTGAGGTAAGAACGTCTTTTGTACTCATCCCTTGGGTGCGGATCATGTCAAGCTCAATTCTTTTACGGTTCCCCTGCTCGTCGAGATAATAAAATTTCATTTCTCCCGATGTTGGCGAATCCGACGTATTCAAAATCCCCGTGCGCGGAATGAGGTTGACATACTCCGCTCCCTCGCGAGGCAGCGGAGGGCTGTCTTCCTGCTCGTATCTGATTTCGACCCATCCCGTATAACCGTCCGGCAATACATAAATGTGGCTTTTCTGATCGTTAATCCCGTAGCTCCCGATAATAATCGCACCAATGGAGATTCCAAAAAAGACGACAAGGTAGGCTACATATAATTTTTTCAACAAACGGGCTCACCGCCACCCGGGCCGGAGGTCTGTTCGACGAACCGGAGAAATTCGCGCATCGCGTAGGAAACGTAGCGCTCCTTGTTCCAAATGACGACGAGATTCCACGGAATCGCCGGATTCGTCATCGGCAGCACCCGGACGTCCGGGTTCACGACCTTGGAGCAGATTGCTTCGGGCAGCAGGGCGACACCCAATTCAGCGGCGACCATCTCTACAAGCAAATCCCATTGGGAGCTTTCGTGCGCGATGAGCGGATGAAATCCGGCCTGGTGGCACGCTTCGAGCACGTGATGGCGGACGCCGAAGCCTTTGGCGAACATGAGGAACGGCTCCCGGCTCAGGTCAGCCAGCTTCACAGGGGGATGCTCCGCCAGCGGATGCGACCGGTGGAGCACCAGCGCCAATTGCTGCCGGATAAAAGGCATCGTCCCGAAGCCGGCTTCCTCGTCGGGAGAAATGACGACGCCCAGATCGATCGATCCGTTCAGGACCCGCTGCTCGACGTTTTTGGCGCCTTCTTCGACCATCTCGAATTGGAGTCGGGGATACAGCTTCTGAAACGGCGCGATGACGCGCGGGAAAAAAACGGAGCTGATCACGGGAGGCAGTCCGATCGTAAGCGTTCCGGTCTTGAGCTGGGAGACGTCGTCCAGCGTAATGTACAGGTCATTCACCGCTTGAAGGATGTGATGGATTTGCTGGATCGCCGCGCTGCCCGCATCGGTTAACTTGACCTGCTTGCCTGAACGGTCGAACAACGTAACGCCCAGCTCTTCTTCCATGCTCCGGACCAGCTTGCTTAACGTCGGCTGCGTCATATGAAGCGCTTCTGCGGCTTTGGTGAAATTTTGCAGCTTGGCGACCTCAAGAAGATAAGTTAAGTTTCGCAAATCCAAAAAACTCATCTCCACCTATAATATTTTGGCATCGTTGTTATTCGATGTATGAATTTTACCTCGTGACGATCCTCATTGTAAACTGGAAGAGCCGCGAGAACTTCCAAATTTCGGGATGCAAAATTTCCAAAACAAAACAGCTTCAACAACCCGGTGGTCCAAGATTTTGTAATCGCTATCTTTGGAAGGGTTTGCAATGTATTCATCTTAGAGAAGAAAAGAGGACAAGCGCGAGATGATCATCGAAGTTCTGGCCATTGTGTTCGCTTTGGGATTGCTCATGTTTTTTGCTTACCGGGGCTATCCGGTCATTGTATTTGCTCCGATTTTCACCTTACTGGCCGTCGTCATCTCGGGCAATGCGCTCATGCCCAGCTATACGGAAACGTATATGACGAACGCGGCCAACTATGTAAAAAACTTTTTCCCCATTTTCCTGTTGGGGGCTATTTTCGGTAAAGTGATGGAAATGAGCGGGGCGGCGGCTTCCATTGCGCAGTCCATCGTGCGGGCGCTCGGCTCGAAGCGGGCGATTCTGTCCGTTATCCTGGCCTGTGCGGTGCTGACGTACGGCGGCGTATCGTTGTTCGTGGTGGCGTTTGCGGTGTATCCGTTTGCCGTGGCGATTTTCCGGGAAGCGAACGTGCCGAAACGGTTAATTCCGGGGACGATCGCGCTTGGCGCCTTTACGTTTACGATGGATGCGCTGCCGGGCACGCCGCAAATTCAAAATATTATCCCGACCAGCTATTTCGGGACGGACGCTTATGCCGCGCCGATCGTCGGAATCGCCGGCAGTCTGATGGTATTTTTCGGAGGACTCTGGTGGCTGGAACGCCGGCGCAAGCAGGCCGAAGCCGCCGGGGAAGGTTATGGAACGGATCATAAGAACGAGCCGGAGCTGCTGGAAAATCAGACGTATCCGAGCCTGTGGATCTCCGTGCTGCCGCTGCTGCTCGTGCTCGTCTTCAACTATTTGCTCAGCCGCGGCTTTTTGGACGTAACGACCTGGTATAATGCGGAGCTGCTAAAATCGTTTAATATCGCCAATGTGAAAACGGTTGCATCATCTTGGGCGCTCATTATCGCGCTATGCATCGGGATCGTCAGTGCCTTGTGCATTAATATTCGCCATGTGCAGAGCAAGCTGGCGGCCGGACTGACGGCGGCGGCGATGGGGTCGCTGCTGGCGATTTTCAACACCGCCTCGGAGGTCGGTTTCGGGAACGTGGTCAAGACGCTGCCCGGCTTTAAATTGATTCAAAACTGGATTATGGGCCTAAGCTCGCAGCCGCTCATCTCCGAAGCGGTATCGGTGAACATCCTCGCAGGCGTGACCGGCTCGGCCTCCGGCGGATTGTCCATTGCGCTCGAAGTGATGGGCAAAACGTACATGGCCACGGCTCAAGCGGCAGGCATCAGCCCGGAACTGCTGCACCGGATCGCTTCCATGGCCTCCGGGGGCATGGATACGCTGCCTCATAACGGCGCGGTGATCACGCTGCTGGCGATTACCGGCTTGACGCATCGCCAATCGTATAAGGACATTTTTGCTGTTACTGTGCTGAAGACGTTGACCGTGCTGATTTTGGCTGTGATCTTCTCATTCATTTAATAATTACCCAGCGGAGGGATGGACTATGGGAAATTTTTTAACGAATAAAGTCGCGTTAATTACGGGAGCCGCCAGCGGCATCGGCCTGGAAATAGCCCGCACCTTTGCGAAGGAAGGGGCCCGCGTGGTCGTCTCCGACATGCACGGGGACAAAGCGGAAAGCGCGGCGGAAGAGCTGCGCAGCGCGGGCTATGAAGCGATGGGTGTAAGCCTCGATGTGACGCGGGAGAGCGATTTTGCCGCTGCGGTCGAAGCGGCCCGCGGGGCTTACGGGAGACTGGATATTCTGGTCAACAATGCGGGCCTGCAGCATGTCGCGCCGATCGAGGATTTTCCGGTAGAGAAGTTCGATTTCATGCTGAAGGTGATGCTGACCGGCGCTTTTATCGGGATCAAGCACGTGTTTCCGATCATGAAAGAGCAGGGCTGGGGCCGCATCATCAACATGGCTTCGATTAACGGAGTGATCGGCTTCGCGGGCAAAGCCGCCTATAACAGCGCGAAGCACGGGCTGATCGGCCTCACGAAGGTCGCAGCCCTGGAAGGGGCGGCACACGGCATTACCGTCAATGCGCTGTGTCCGGGCTACGTCGACACGCCGCTTGTTCGCGGCCAGCTGAACGATCTGGCGAAAACCCGTCAGGTGCCGCTGGAGCGGGTGCTGGAAGAGGTCATTTACCCGCTCGTCCCGCAAAAGCGGCTGCTGTCGGTTGAAGAAATCGCCGAATTCGCCATGCTGATCGCTAGCGACAAAATGAAGGGCGTCACCGGGGCATCGCTGCTGATCGACGGAGGTTACACCGCGCAATAAACCATTCGGAGGAGGAGAGGGCATGGGCACAAGTAAAGTGATGGGCTCCATGGCGGAAGCCGTACGGGATATTCAGGACGGAGCCGTGCTGATCGTCGGCGGCTTCGGGCTGTGCGGCATTCCGGAGCATCTGATCGCGGCATTGAGGGAACAAGGGACGAAGGATTTGACCGTCGTCAGCAATAACTGCGGCGTCGACGACTGGGGATTGGGGCTGCTGCTCGCAAACCGGCAAATCAAGAAAATGGTGTCTTCCTACGTGGGGGAGAACAAAACGTTCGAGAAGCAGTTCTTGAGCGGCGAGCTGGAGGTCGAGCTGGTGCCGCAGGGCTCGCTCGCGGAACGGATTCGGGCAGGCGGCGCGGGGATTCCCGGCTTTTACACGGCGACCGGCGTCGGGACTCCGGTTGCGGAAGGCAAGGAGCACAAGACGTTCGACGGGCGGACGTACCTGCTGGAGCGGGCGATTGTCGGGGATTTTGCCCTGGTCAAAGCTTGGAAGGCCGATCCGATGGGGAATCTCGTCTTCCGCAAGACGTCGCGCAACTTCAATCCGATGGCCGCAGCGGCGGGCAAAATTACGATTGCGGAAGCGGAAGAGATCGTCGGCGTCGGGGAGCTGGACCCGGATGAGATTCATACGCCGGGCATTTACGTGCAGCGTGTCGTACAGGGCGGAAGCTACGAGAAACGGATCGAGCGGTTGACGGTCCGCAGCGTGTAAAAGAGGAGGGGTTCACATGAGCGATAGCCGAACCAGAATTGTGAAACGGGCCGTACAGGAAATTCAGGACGGCATGTATGTGAATTTGGGCATCGGGATGCCGACGCTGGTCGCCGACGAAATTCCGGCCGAGCTGAGCGTCATGCTGCACTCGGAGAACGGGCTGCTGGGGATCGGACCTTATCCGAAGCAGGGCGAGGAAGATCCGGACTTGATCAATGCCGGGAAAGAAACGGTCACGGCGATCCCGGGCGCTTCGTATTTCGACAGCGCAGAATCGTTCGCGATGATTCGCGGCGGCCATATCGATCTGGCGATTTTGGGCGGGATGGAAGTATCCGAAGGGGGCGATCTGGCCAACTGGATGATTCCCGGCAAGATGGTTAAAGGCATGGGCGGCGCGATGGATCTGGTGAACGGAGCCAAGCGGATCGTCGTCATTATGGAGCATGTCAACAAGCACGGGGAAGCGAAAGTGAAAAAGGAATGCACGCTCCCACTGACCGGCCAAGGCGTCGTGCATCGGCTCATTACCGATCTCGCCGTCTTCGACTTTACCGCTCAAGGGATGGTGCTGATCGAATTGCTGGGCGGCGCAGAACTGGATGAGGTGCGGGCGGAAACGGAAGCTTCGTTTACGGTCGATCCCCGGCTGGCGGAGGAACTGGGAGCTTGAATTATAAATGCCGGTTTAACAAAGCTTGGAGGAGGTTCACATGAACAACGATGCGGTGATCGTAAGCGCCGTCCGTACGGCGATCGGCGGGTTTCAAGGGGCGCTGTCGGGCATTCCCGCCACGGAGCTCGGCAGCCTCGTGATCAAAGACGCGCTGGAGCGGGCTGGCGTCAGCGAGGAGCAGGTCGACGAGGTAATCATGGGCAACGTGCTGCAGGCGGGACTCGGACAAAATCCAGCGCGCCAGGCGTGGCTGAAAAGCGGTTTTTCCCATGCGGTGCCTGCACTGACGGTGAACAAGGTATGCGGCTCCGGCCTCAAGGCTGTCATGCTGGCGGCGCAAAGCGTGCGGCTGGGCGATGCGGAAATCGTCGTGGCGGGCGGCATGGAAAACATGAGCCAAGCGCCGTATTTGCTGGAAGGCGCCCGCTCGGGGCTGCGCATGGGCGACGGCAAGCTGGTCGATTCGATGGTCCGCGACGGACTGTGGTGCGCCATGTGCGACATCCATATGGGGATCACCGCGGAAAATATCGCGGACCGGTATGAGCTTACCCGTGCAGAGCAGGATGAATTTGCCGCCTGGAGCCAGCAGAAAGCGGAGCAGGCAATCCAATCGGGCCGTTTTCGGGACGAAATCGTCCCCGTGTCGATTCCGCAGCGAAAAGGCGATCCGATCGTCATCGATACCGACGAGCATCCGCGCTACGGTACGACGGCCGAGACGCTCGGCAAGCTTCGCCCTTCGTTCCGCAAGGACGGCACCGTGACCGCGGGGAACGCGTCGGGCATCAACGACGGAGCCGCGGCGCTGGTCGTCATGTCGGCGGCTCGGGCAGGGCAGCTTGGACTGAAGCCGCTGGCGCGGATCAGAGGCTATGCGCATGCGGCTTTGGACCCTTCGGTCATGGGACTCGGTCCTGTGGATGCGGTCCGCAAGCTGCTTGGCAAAACCGGTGTGTCGATGGACGACATCGACCTGCTGGAGCTGAACGAAGCGTTCGCCGCCCAATCGCTTGCGGTCGGACGGGACCTCGGCGTGCCGCGGGAAAAGCTGAACGTGAACGGCGGCGCCATCGCGCTCGGTCATCCGATCGGCGCCAGCGGTGCCCGCGTGCTCGTCACGCTGCTCCATGAGCTGATCAAGCGTGACGGGAAGCTCGGTCTCGCGGCGCTGTGCATCGGCGGCGGGCAAGGGGTTGCGATGCTGGTTGAGCGGGAGGCGTAACGGCTAACGCGATATTTGTACGTAAAAAGAGGAGCGCGCAGGGGAGCGCTCCTCTTTTTCGTGTGATATGCGAAGCCCTTAATCGACCGCTGCAGCCAGAGCCGGTTGGTCGCCCGATTCGGCTTTCGCTTTGGCCGACCAGACGGCTTCGATTTCCTCCAGCGATTTGCCTTTCGTCTCGGGCACGACGCGCCAGGTGAACAGGAACGTAACGAGCGACAGCGCGCCGAAAATCCAGAAGGTCATCGCCGGTCCCGCGGTATTCAGCATCGGAGGGAACGACTGGGACACGATATAATCGGCTGCCCAGAGCGACATGGAAGCGATCGCCGTCGCCCGGCCCCGGATGCGGTTCGGGAATATTTCGGACAGCAGCACCCAGACGACCGGACCGAGCGAGATGGCGAAGGCGGCGACATAGACCAAAATAAAGACCAGCACCAGCGGACCCGACGTCTGCCCGCTATGGAACGCGATGCCGATGACCAGCAGAGAGACGGTCATCAAGGCCGAGCCGACCAACAGCAGCGCTTTGCGTCCCGCTTTATCGATGAGCCACAGGGCCAGAATTGTGAACAGGAAGTTGATCAGCCCGACCAAGATGGTCTGGACCAGCGAAGCGTTCGTGCCTGCACCGGCTTCTTTGAAAATTTCCGGGGCATAATACATGATGGCGTTAATTCCCGTCACCTGCTGCAGCACGGCCAGCACCACGCCGACGAGCAAGGCGGTGCGCAGCCCGGGGCTGAACAGCTGGCGGAGCGAGGCGTTTTCCTGCTTGAACGACTCCTTGATGTCGAGCACTTCCTGCCGGGCCAGATCGTCGCCGTGAATCTTGAGCAGAATCGGCAGCGCTTCGACCGGTCTTCCCTGCTTGATCAGCCAGCGGGGGCTTTCGGGAACGAAAAACAGTAATACCAAGAACAGCACGCCCGGTAGCACTCCAATGCCGAACATCCAACGCCAGCCGGTGGCGATATTCCAGGCGTCATCAGCGTAGCCGGCAATGCCCGAGTTGACAAAGTAAACGAGGAAAATGCCGGTCACGGTAGCAAACTGGTTCAGCGCGACCAGACGGCCGCGGTACTGGGCCGGAGCGATTTCCGCGTTATACAGCGGGCATAGGGTAGAGGTGATGCCGATCCCGATGCCTCCGATCATCCGGGCAATAATGTAGCCGGTGAACGTATCCGGGATGGCGGAGCCGACCGAGCCGATAATGAACAGCGCCGCCGCGGCAATCAGCACCTTTTTCCGGCCGAATCTATCGCTCAGCATGCCGGAAGCGGCAGCCCCGGCAATGCAGCCGATAATCAGGCTGGAGACGGCCCAGCCGACCTCCAATTCGTTCAAGTCGAAGCGCTGCTTCATGAAACCGACTGCGCCCGATACGACAGCCGTATCAAAACCGAACAATAAGCCGCCCAAAGCGGCAACGATAGAAACAAGCGTAACGAACCTCATGCTGACTTGTCCGTTTTGCGTGGTGGGAATCGTGCTCATGATCCATTCTCCTTTCCGCGTATCCGGAAGTGGGTTCATTATATCACGCGAGCCGGCGAGGCTAATCGGCAATCACCCGCACTTATTTGTGCTCTTCCCGCATTTAATTCGGAATTCCCTTGCTTCGTCCGTCGCACAACGCAGGCTAGCATTTTCTTGTTCTCCGAACGCAAAAAAGTCCATGTCTCCTTAAGAGAGCATGGACATCCGCATGATTCGTTTATTTCGTTTGGCCCCGGTAGTCGGTCGGCGTCACGCCGGTCACTTTTTTGAATACGCGGCTGAAATAGTTCGGGTCTTTATACCCTACCTCGAAGCATACTTCCTTCAGGCTTAAATCCGTCGAGGCCATCAGTTCCTTGGCTCTGCCGATCCGCAGGTTCGTGACAAAGTCGATAAACGTTTCACCCACCTGCTGCTTGAAAATTTTGCTGAAGTAGTGGGGATTCAGGTGGACGTAATCCGCCACTTCCTCCAGCGACAGCTCTTCGGCAAACCGCTCTTGAATGTACCTTTTGGCTTTGTCAAGGACATTGACCGTCTGCCGCTCGCGCTCTTCCCGAATGCGCTGCAGCGCCGAGATTACGTACGACTGACGCGCTGTTTCTCTGTGGGCGGACCTTGCTTCGGGCTCTTGAAGCACGCCAGCCTTGTCTTCTTTCAGCTCGTCGAAAAGGCATACTTTGCCGCCCTGCTCGAAATAGGTGGAGGCAAAAACGGCCTCGAAATACGAGGTGCGCAGCCCCGCTGCTTCCTTATGGACCGACCCGATGCCGACCGATACCGCCAATTCGAGCTGCCGCTCGGTTAATTCGCACAGCTTTGCTCCGCACTGCCTGATTTTGTCCTTCCATGCGGCCTCCGAAGCTTCTTCCGGTTTCTTGCGCACGAAAATTGCCATGTGGCGGTCGATCAGCGAGCTGACGATGCAAGGCTCCCCCTGCGCCTTGACGAAGGTGCGGATGAGGTCGTAGATTTTCTTCTTATCCGGTATGAAAGCCAGCTCCGGAAAAGCAACGACCATCGTGCAGCCTTGATCAAGAGGGAAGCCGAGCCATTCGGACAATTGTCCGGCGCCGGCGTCCAGCACTTGGTCAACCATGAACATCAGGGCGAGCTCGTTCTCCATCAAAGGGAGCTGCTGGGACATTTTGTCCCGGAGCTCCAATTCTTCCGTCCGCTTGCGCTTCTCCCGTTCCAGCTCTTCCACGAGCTGCTGCAGCATGCGGACGACTTGCTCCCGCTTCGCCGGTTTTACAATATATTCCTTCACACCGAGCGACAAGGCTTCCTTGGCATAGGCAAAATAGTCGTAGGCTGTAACCACGACCAGCTTCGCATCGTGCAGCCGCTCTTTGATTTCACGCAAAGCGGCCAAGCCTTGAATGCCGGGCATATTGACATCCATCAAAATAATATGCGGACGATGCTCTTCCGCCAGCTCAATGGCTCTCCGTCCGTTCTCGGCATGAACGACCCGGAACGTATCCGGCATCGCGCGCCGGATGATCCATTCCAGCCCTTCCCGTTCCAACGCTTCATCATCTGCGATCATCAGCCGGTACATGCGCCGTCTCACCCTCCTTTCCGCGGGGAATCCGGATCGTCACCGTCGTTCCTTCTCCCGGTTTGCTATCGATGTCCACCAGATCGCCGCGCCCGAAAAACAGCTGCAGCCGCTTGAACACGTTGCGCGTTCCGAGTCCGGTTGATTCCTTTTTTGCTGTATCTTGCCCGGATCTTGCGCCGTTGTCGTCCTCCAGCCTCAGCAAGGCTTGCCGGACTTCCTCGCTCATGCCGCGGCCGTTGTCCGAGATGGTCAGACGCATATGCTCCGGCTCGCGCCGGACCGTCAGGCGGATCACGGCGCCTTGCTCCATCCGTTCAATGCCGTGCACGAACGCATTCTCCACGATGGGCTGAAGCGTCAGAGCTGGGATGGGCACCTCCAGCGCGGACTCGTCGATGTCCGTCTCGATCTGGAACCGGTCGCGGAAGCGGGCCTGCTGGATCGTCACGTACTCCCGGACGTGCTCCAGCTCTTCACGCAGCGTCACCGGCCGGTCCAGCTTGCGCAAGTTGTAGCGCAGTAGGTTCGACATCGACACGATCAGGTCGCTTGTCCGCTCCGCGCCTTCCAGCAGCGCCAGCTTGGAAAGCGCATTGAGCGTATTGAACAAAAAGTGGGGATGAATCTGGCTTTGCAGCGCCTGAAGCTCGAGCTCCTTCACCAGCCGGCCCATCTCCAGCCGTTCTTTGTCCTTCTCGATCAGCAGCTTGAGGTCGGCCAGCATCCGTTTGAAGGCATCGGACAAAATGCCCAGCTCATCCTCCGATTGCAGCGGCGGCGGCTCCGGATTCAGATTCCCCCGGGAAATTTGCCCGGCCATCTCGACCAGCCGGTTGACCGGTCCGGTAACGCTGCGGGAGATCCAGACCGCGACCACGACGCTGAGCAGCGTATTGACGACGAATACGGCTGCGGCCAGCCGGTTCATGCGGTCGTTTTCCGCCTGGATCTGCTTGTAGACCGGCTGATACGAGCTCAGCTCCAGATCGACGAGATGCTGCTCTTCCTCGCGGATAAACCGGGTCGTGGTCTCCGCTTCCTCGTAACGGGCCGGGGTGCCGCCAGGCAGGGCAGCGAGCGCCTGCTCCATCTGCGTATCGAGCAGATGGAGGTAGCCGGTCAGCTCCGACGTATGGGGAGACGCGCCGCTGAGCCCGGCAAGCGCGGCCCGCAGCTCCAGCAGTTTGGCCCGCTCCCGGTCAAGCTCCGCTTTCCGGTCTTCGCCCGGATTCAGTAAATACGCATAGAGCGTCTTGAGATGATCCTCCGCCGCCTGGGCGGACTGCTTGTACAGCAGGATGCGGTTCATCATCAGATCGTAGCTTTGCTGCACGACCTTTCCGCTCTGGAATAAAAAGAACGTGACCGAGTTGACGAGCAGCACGAGCAGGGGAATAAACAGCAGCAGCTTGGTGCGGATCGTCATGGGCAGCTTCCCCCGTTCTCCAAGGCGCTGCGATCAAGCACGGACGTATCGGTATAGTGCTGCGGCTGCGGCGTTTTGCCTTGAAAATAATCGTGCAGCAGCGTTACGGCATCGAAGCCCATTTGACGCGGCTGCTGGACGATCGTAGCGGCAAGCTTGCATTGCCGGACGCCTTCCGTCGTTTCCGGCAGGTCGTCGAACGCAAAAATGCGCAGCCCCTGCGGCCGGATGCGCCCCGCGGCTTCCAGCATGCCCGGGCCGTCCAAGGCGCTGAATCCGGCCAAATAGCCGATCTGCGGATGCCCGAGCAGCATGGCTGCCGCTTGGTCGGCCGCTTGCAGGCGCGAAATGTTCGATGAGCGCACCTCGGCGATCCCCAGCTTCGGATAACGGCTGATTACCGAGCGGAAGCCTTCGAGCCGCAGCCGTTGATTGGGCGCTTCGCTGCCGATCAGGACACCGATCGTTCCCGAGCCTCCCGACGCCTGCGCCACAAGCTCGCCCATCCGTTTTCCTGCTTCCGTGTTGTCCGTGCCGACATAAGCCAGCCGCCGACTTTCCGGCTCGTCCGTATCGACCGCGATCACGGGAATGCCGCGGTTGGCCGCTTTGTCGATCAGTCCCCGGTACTGCGGGTCACCGATGCCCTGAAGCAGAATCGCATCGGCCTTGGCTGCGATTGCTTTTTCCAGCAGCTTGGACTGTTCGGCCGGGTTGATGCGGAACGGTCCGGTATAATCCAGCTCCATGCCGTACTGCCGGGCCGCTTCCCGCGCGCCCTGCTCGATGGACCGCCAATACGGGTTATCCAGCTCCTGAGGGATCAGGACGATATGGCGAGGGCGGTCTCCTTCCTGGGGACCGGATTCAAGCGGCCGGACCAGCTCTCTTATGCGCAGCGTAGAGAACACGAATTGCAGCAGCAAGCAGGCAAAGACGGTAAAGAGGAGAAGAAGT
The DNA here is from genome assembly GCF_000722545.1 of Paenibacillus tyrphae. Lineage (GTDB taxonomy): Bacteria > Bacillota > Bacilli > Paenibacillales > NBRC-103111 > Paenibacillus_G > Paenibacillus_G tyrfis. Next base: position 180,658 of record NZ_JNVM01000015.1, on the reverse strand, counting down.
CCCAGGTTCCATTTTCGGTTTGACATGCGGACGCTCCTTATATTCCGCGTTGAAATATAGGCTCATTATACGTGACGGCTTCCCGGGAGTAAATGTAGGACTACCCGGAATTTGCAAGCTTGGACATCCCCGACGGTTCGTCAAGCTTGCTCCTAGTATTCCCTGACAAGCCAACATTCGCTAGCGAAAAATGTTGAAACAAAAAGTTCAAAAATAGTTCTTAATGTTCTACCAGTTTTAACCATTTTGGGCTAAATTTAAAGTACAACTTGTAAGATGGTGGAGCAGCTCTTCGAAAGGAGGAGGCTGTTAAATGGATTTATTTCAGGCTCTTTCTGTTCTCTTCGCGTTCGGAATGTTTATAATTACATTGTTGGGTTATATTGAAAAGAGGAAATAATCCGCTTGGTTCTTGTTTTGGTGTGAAACCATACTGACTGAGAAACATCCGCCAATTACAAGTTGATTAATGAGTTGGATCATCCGATCTGACTCATCTTTTTTGAGAAAAGACATAAATTCTTGGTCGAATAGGCTTCGGTTAGAAGCTTTTTTCATTGCAATTTATATGACCATAAATTATAATTTGGTCATATAATAAGAATAAGAGGCGACGTGACCATGATACAAGCGAAGAAGTCCGCCTTCGCCGGCGGAACGGTTAAGCGGGGCTTCGAGGGTGTAAAAGAGGCTTTTGTCCGCAATTTCGAGCGGCTTGGGGAAACCGGAGCCGCTTGCGCCGTCTATTGGCGAGGCGAGAAGGTGGTCGACCTGTGGGGAGGCTACGCGGACCCGGCGCGGCGGATTCCGTGGGAGGAGCATACGATGGTTCCCGTGTTTTCCAGCACGAAAGGGTTCGCGGCGCTGTGTGCCGCCGTGGCTCATTCGCGGGGCAGGTTCGGTTACGACGACCCGGTGGCGCGGTATTGGCCCGAATTCGGGAAGCACGGGAAGGAACAGGTCACGATCCGGCAGCTGCTGTCCCACCAGGCCGGCTTGTGCGCGCTGGACGGGCTGGAGCTGCACCGGTACGCCGATTTGGATACGGCGAACATCGCAGGCCGATTGGCGGAGATGAAGCCGGAATGGGAGCCGGGCTCGGCGCACGGCTATCATACGTGGACGATCGGCTGGTTTATCGGCGAGCTGCTGAGGCGGACCGATCCGCGGGGCCGCAGCCTCGGGCGGCTGCTGCAGGAGGAGATTTGCGCGCCGCTGCAAGCGGAATTTTACATCGGCTTGCCGGACGAGGTGCCGGATTCGAGACTCGCCAAGGTGAGGGGAATTGATAGTCCCTTGGACTTATTGTTTCATCTTCATGAAATCCCGATGGCGTTGTTCGCCGGATTTTTGAATCCGAGATCGCTCACGTCCCGCAGCATGGTGGACCGCAAACAGCTGGTGGCCAACGCGAACTTCAACGACCGGGACATGCTATCGATCGAGTTTCCGTCCGGCAACGGAATCGGGGAGGCCCGGGCCATGGCGCGGATTTACGGCGAGTTCGCCACGGGCGGCGAGAAGCTTGGGCTGGCTGCCTCTACGATGCAGGAGCTGTGCCGGCCTGCGGAGCCGCCGGCCTCCGGCTGGTTCGACCGGGTGAACCGGGTCGACCTCGGCTATTCGCTCGGGCTGTGGAAGCCGATCCCCAGCCGCATGTTCGGCAGCAGCCTGCATGCGTTCGGGCATCCCGGCGCGGGAGGCTCGTTTTGCTTCGCGGACCCCGATCTTGGGCTCGGCTACGCCTATGTTTTGAACCGGATCGGCGGGTATATGGACCGCAATCCGCGGGAGAATGCCGTGCGCCGCGCGGTATACGACTGTCTGAAATCAAGCGGGGAGGAAGAGTAAGATGCCGAAATTTCGCAAAGAGGAGAAAGAAGCGATTCGCGAATGCTTGTTATCCAAAGGAAAGGAGCTGTTCGTCCAATACGGCTTGAAGAAGACGAGCCTGGACGATATCGTGGCCACTTGCGGCATCGCGAAGGGCTCGTTCTACAGCTTTTTTGACACCAAGGAAGAATTGTACTTCGAGATCGCCAAGCGGGAGGAAGGCTTCAAAGACCGGCTGCTGGCGGATATGCTGTCCTCGGAGCTTCCGCCTAAAGTCCTGCTCCACGAGCTGTTTCGGACGAGCTTCGAGACGATTGATGCGAATCCGTTCCTGCAGCGGGTATTCCGGCAGGACGAATGGGAGCAGCTAGTCCGGAAGCTGCCGCAGGAAACGATGCAGCAGCATGCGGAGGAGGATACCCGCGCCGCACAGCAGCTCTTCGAGAAATGGCAGAGCCAAGGGGCCATGCTTCCGCTGGAGCATGAGGTCGTGTCCGGGCTGCTTCGGGCGGTTGTCTTCGTCTCGCTGCACAAAGCCGAGCTCGGGGACGTCTACGAGCGGGTAGTGGAGCTCCTGATCCGTTTTGTGGTCAACGGACTTACGGCTTCGGATGCCGATGGAACGAGAGAAGGCCAATGAACCGGCGCTTGGATGTTTACCGATTCGAAGACCTGCCCTTGGAATACTCCGTTGCAGGAGAGGGCGAGCCGATTCTTGTGATGCACGGCGGGCATTCCAACTGTTACGAGGAATTCGGCTACGAGGCCTTGATCCGTCAGGGCTATTCCCTGATTACCCCGTCCCGCGCAGGGTATGGCGGCACCTCCAAGGAGCTTGGATCGAGCTTGACTCAGGCTTGCCAGGCATACAATGGCTTGCTGGACCGGCTGCAGCTCGGCAAGGTGCATTTGCTGGCCGTCTCGGCCGGCGGCCCAAGCGGCATCCGCTTCGCTTCGTTATACCCGGAACGTATCCGCACGTTCACGCTGCAATGCGCGGTCACGAAGGCTTGGTTGACTCCGCAAGACAAGGAATACCGCGTGGCGCGGCTGCTGTTCCGCCCCCCTGCGGAAGAGGCGGTCTGGAAGCTGCTCGGCCGCTTGAACAACCGGTTTCCGAGTTTCATTTTTCGGCAGATGGCGCCTTCGTTCAGTACCCTGTCCCAGAGCGTAATCGTCACCAAGGCCGGCGATGGAGATTGGGAAGCGATCCGCCGGATGAACAACCGGCAGCGGTCGGGTCACGGCTTTTTCATCGATCTGTCCCAGACCGGGGACATCGTCCCGACGGAGCTGGAAAATGTACGGTGCCCGGCTCTTGTACTGCACAGCAAAAACGACCGTCTCGTCTCGTTGGAGCACGCGTTTCACGCGCATCGCCATCTTCCGCAGTCGGAACTTCGGCTGTTGGACACATGGGGCCATTTAATTTGGCTCGGGAAGGGCGCGGAGGAGACGGACGAGGCGATGCTGGCCTTTTTGCGCGGTAATCGGATATAGGGGTACGCTTAGTCTATAAAAATAGACTGTGAGCATCATAAGGTTCGCTGCCCGGGCGAAAATATAAAAGGCATGTAAACTTGCAGGAGTCAGAGGTTTTTGGCGAAATATGTCGAATGATATTTGGAAAATGGTTCTATATATCCATCCAAAGGGAGCTGCCTTCATGAGACTTCGAAGCGTCAAAGCCAAAACGTTCCTCTTGTTTATGCCTGCCGTGCTTGTTTTGTTTGCTGCCGTCCTAGTCGCCGCTTATGTTTATGCCAAGGGGATCATTCTCGACCAGAGCCGATATGGCATGAACGAGCAATTGAAGAGCATCTCGAACGATATCGATACCCGGCTCGTAGCGCACATGAGGCTTCCGGAGATGATCGCCCATACGGTCGAGGATACCTATACGAAGCTTACGCTTCAGGATTACCAGTCCATGATGAAAGGGGGGGTGCGAGTGAACGGGGAGACGTTCGGTCTCGGGATTTTTTTCGAACCCGGCGTCTATAACCCGAAAACGAAATATTTCTCCACGTATGCCTTTCGGGATAAGGACAGCATCAAATCGACGGAAGACTACAACGATCCCGCCTACGATTATTTGAACCAAAATTGGTACAAAGCCGCCGTTAATCAAAAGGATACCGTTTATACCGATCCGTACTATGACAATGTTACGAAAGTGTCTATGGTGACGGCGTCTGCTCCCGTCTATAACACCGCCAAACAGTTTATCGGCGTGGTGACGGGGGATATCGATCTGTCCACGCTGCAAAAGACCGTGGCGGATATGAAGGTCGGGGCTACGGGCTGGGCGTTGCTTATCCATAAGGACGGCACTTATTTGGCCGGCCCGGATCAGGGGAAAGTCATGAAATCCAAGCTCCAGCAGGACCCCGATTCCGCATTGGCCGGTTTGGGTCAAGAGCTGCTACAAAACAAAAACGGGAACACGACGTACGCAGGCGCAAACGGCGTGAACCACGTGTTCTATAAAGAAATCCCGAGGACGCAGTGGATTCTTGCGGTCGTGATGCCGGACAAGGAATGGACGGAGCCGCTTACGCAGCTGTTGTTCAAGCTATGTCTGATCGGACTGGCCGGAATTCTGCTGATTGCGGCAGTCATTCTGGTCTACAGCCGCGGGATTACCATCCAAATCGCCAAGCTGAACAAGCTGTCCGAGAAGCTGGTGGCGGGGGATTTCACGCATCACATTGCGGTCTCGAGCCGGGACGAATTCGGGCAAATGTCGGAGCACTTCAACCGGACGACCGGCGAGCTTAGACAGATGCTGAATAAGGTGTCCGAGCATACGCTGCATGCCGCGTCCACCTCCGAGCAGCTGTCCGCCAGCGCCGAGCAGACCAGCAAGGTGGCGGAAAACATTTCCACGACGATTCAGGAGGTCGCGCTGGGCGCCGATGTGCAGCTTCGCGGAGCGGAGGAAACCGTCCGGGCGATGGATGAGCTGACGCTTGGGATTCAACGCATTGCCGAGTCGTCTTCCCTAGTCCGCGATTCCTCCGAGGAAACGACGGCGAAAGCTTCGGAGGGCAACGAGAAAATTCAGGAAGCGGTAGCCGGCATGAATCACGTGAACGAGAACGCCAAGCAGACGGCCGACATCATCCGGCAGCTCAACGCGCGCTCCCGGGAAATCGGCAAAATCATGGAAGTGATTACCGGGATCAGCAACCAAACGAATGTGCTCTCGCTGAACGCGGGGATTGAAGCGGCCAGGGCCGGGGAGCACGGCAAAGGATTTGCCGTGGTGGCCCACGAGATCCGCAAGCTGTCCGAGCAAACGAAGCAATCCGCCGAGCAGGTCGGAGAGCTGATCGGTCAAATCCGGAGCTTCGCCGCGGAGGCTGCCGCCTCGGTGGAAACGGGCGCCGTAGAAATGGAGCGGGGGACCCGCTTGGTCGGTCAAGCAGGCGAGGCGTTCCAAGCCATTCTGCACCACATTCATGCAATGGACGATCAAATCCAAGAGGTTTCCGCCGCTTCCCAGCAAATGTCCGCCAGCTCCGAGCAGGTGAACGCAACGACGCAGGAGCTATCCCGGATCGCGCGGGAGGCCGCGGCCAATGCGCAGCATGTGGCCGCCTCCAGCGAGGAGCAGCTCGCGGCGATGGAGGAGATTGCCGCCTCTTCCGAATCGTTGACGCTCATGGTCGAGGAGCTTCGGGAATTGATGTCCCGGTTTAAGGTATGACCGGCAGAGCGGGATTCGTGAATTCGAACGGATCGCGAATAACACTCCTTGCTCTATCGTTAAACGTTCTGGATCAAGTGCCCGCCGGATTCGCGGCTCAGGAGCAGCACCAGCGCCAGTACGAGCTCCTGTTCGTGGTCGGCCGCGTCGCCGTCGCTTCGCCACGCGACAAAGCCGTCCGGACGGACCAGCACGGCCCCGCCGGGACTGAGCCGGATCGCCTGCTGTCCGAGACCGTTAGGGTCCGACAAATCGTCTTCCGGCCCGAGCAGATAGCAGTCGATGCCGATCCCCAGACGTCTGCGGGCCGTTTCGGCCGCCGAATGCCATGACGCCCCGTCGGGTCCGGCCACAAGCACGAAGCTCCGTTCGAATAAGTCCAGCGTGGAGATTCGGCCGCTCCGATGCCCGACCCAGACGTGCGGAGCCCGGGTGCCGGGAGCTGCGTGAAACTCAGGCTGGTCTTGCGACGCTTCGCTGTCGTCGCTCGCAAGCACGGCGGTTGACTTGTAACGGTACCCCATGGCGGTGACGAGCACGTTGGCGGGTGTTCCCTGCGTTCTTCCTTTGAAAAAAGAAAGCATGCTGTTCGCCGCAATCATGCCGGCCTGTTTCGCCGTAAACCGGGCGACGGGCCGGCGTTCGTTTTCATACGTTTCCAACAGTCCGGGGCCCGCATGGCCGCGCAGCACCGCCGCCAGCTTCCAAGCCAAGTTGTGCGCATCCTGCACACCGGTATTCGCTCCGAAGCCTCCGGTCGGCGGCATGACGTGCGCCGCGTCCCCGGCGAGAAACACGCGGCCCGCTTGGAACCGCTCGGCTACGCCTTCGGCGGCTTCCCAGGATAGCACGCTGAGTATTCGAATGTCGAGGCCGGGGAACCCGAGCGCTTTGGCGATCAGCTCCTTGCACCGCTCTGGCGTATAATCCTCCGGCGATTCGGTCTGCGGGTCGTAGGGGGCATGGAAGCACCAGCGGTCGCTGTTGTTAATGGCGACGAGCATTCCGGTCGCTTCCGGATGCATGATGTTGCAGATGCTGAATTCGCGCCCCTGCACCACATCGCGGAGGTCCGCCTGAAAGTAGATATTGATCAGAGATCCGTGCAAGTACTCATCCGTCATGGAGATGCCTAAGGCTTGCCTAACCGGGCTTTTCGCTCCATCGGCGGCGATCATGTAGCGGGCTCTGACGGTTGTAACCGTTCCGGTGACCCGATCGACCAGTTCGGCGGTGACCCCGTCGCGATCCTGCCGGAAGGAACGGAGCTCCGTCGAAAAGCGCAGATCGCCGCCGCGGTCGCGGGCGGCCTGCAGCAAGAGCGGTTCGACGACGTCCTGGGTGCAGCGGTTTCCGCGCGTGGGACTGATGTCGTCGTTCGGAACGAACGGGTTCATGAGATGAAGCGTTGATTCGGGCACGCCGGTTTTGGGCAGATCCAGCTCGGCTGCGGCCAACGTTTCCGCCGTATACATGCCCTTGCTTTTCGATAAGGATGCGCCAGCTTCGCGGATCGCCTGCTCCAAGCCTAAACTCCGGTAAAGCTCCATCGTGCGCAGATTGAAGCCGCGGGCCCTGGGATGGATGGACGTGCCGGAATGCCGTTCCGCCAGCACATAAGAAATGCCCTGCCGGTTTAGAAACAAGGCGGCAGACAAGCCGACCAAGCCTCCTCCGACGATGATTACGGGTACGCTGTACGTTGTCATGCAAAAGACTCCTCTCACCATGGGATCGAATGTAAAAGTGGTTCTGCGCTTAAGCTTACAGCGCGTTTTTAAATACAGTGTAAATAAATTACATTTTCTTCTCTGCTGGCTGGCGTCCATGGTGATCGGCGCCGGCTTTTTTTATCCCCAAGTCCCGAACTATTTAATCCTGGCATGAATGAGATGGCGTCAAACTTCCGTATGATGTTATGTACATCACATTTTTACCCCCGTTATAATAGCTTCAAGGGATCGCAAAATTAAAATTTGTCATGATTGCCACCATGGATAATCTCCGTGAAAGGTCCCTAACCAGAACAGGGGGTAATGATCTTGAAGAAATGGACGACATCGCTCGGACTGCTTTCTTTGTCCGCGTTGGTAGCGCTTACGGCATGTGGGACGCCGGCGTCCCCGGGAAAAGAAGGCAAAGATGCCGCGACCGGTGAAGCGGCTGCGGATGGCGGCAAGAAGACGCTGACGATCGCGACGGTGAACAACCCTGATATGGCCGTCATGCAAAAGCTGGCTAAGGACTACGAGAAAGAAACCGGGACCACGGTGAAGTTTTCGGTCCTGCCGGAAAACGATCTCCGCAAGCAGGTGACGGTCGACGTCTCGATGGGCGGAGGCAAATACGATATTGTCACGATCGGCAACTACGACGCGGCCATCTGGGCCAAAAACAAATGGATCGAGCCGCTTACGTCCTACTTCGACAGCATACCTGCCGATGCGAAAGCGAAATACGACTTGGACGATATTTTTCCGGCTGTCCGCGACGGCTTGACTTACGACAAACAATTGTATGCGCTTCCTTTTTACGGCGAAAGCAGCATGCTCTACTACAACAAGGACATGCTGGCCAAAGCCGGCGTGACGATGCCGGAGCATCCGACCTGGGAGCAGGTGGCGGAGATCGCCAAAAAAGTGAAGGCAGCGAACAACGTGCCGGGCATCGTGCTGCGGGGGCTTCCGGGCTGGGGCGAGGTGCTTGCGCCGCTCAACTCGATCATCCATGCGTTCGGCGGCTCGTGGTACGACATGAACTGGAACGCGAAGCTGAACAGCCCGGAAACGGTCAAAGCGGTGAAGTTTTACGCGGATCTGCTGAAGGAAGCGGGGCAGCCTGGAGCGACGACGACCGGATTTACGGAAGCGCTCACGCTGATGTCGACGGGAAAAGCGGCCATGTGGTATGACGCGACGGTTGCGGCCGGATTTTTGAACAATCCGAAAAACTCTCAGGTCGTGGGTAAAATCGGCTATGTGAAAGCGCCCTCGGCGGCCAAGGACAACACCGGCTGGCTATGGTCCTGGAATCTGGCGATCGAAGCGGCGAGCAAAAACAAAGCGGAAGCGTTCAAGTTCATGACGTGGGCGACAAGCAAGGAATACATCACTAAAGTCGGCGAAAGCGAAGGCTGGGTCATCGCGCCTCCGGGCACGCGCAAGTCGACGTACGAGAATCCGAAGTACAAGGAAGCGGCGCCGTTTGCCGACATCGTGATGCAGTCGATGATGTCCGCAGACTACAAGAAGCCGGCCAAAGATCCGGTGCCGTACCAAGGCATTCAATTCGTGTCCATTCCAGAGTTCCAGCAGCTCGGCACGGAGGTCAGCCAAGACATCGCCGCCGCGCTGACGGGCAGCACCAGCGTCGAGGACGCGATGAAGAAGGCGCAGGAAAAAGCGGAAAAAGTCGCCGTCACCGGCGGATACAAGAAATAAATGCATCCGGCGAAGGGGAGCGGGTGGTCCGTTCCCTTTTCCCGCACTACTTCACGCGAGGAGAGGCGAATGAACACGGTAGAATGGAGTAAAGCCGATATGAAACCTTATACCGCGAAGGCCAAACGGACGGACAATACGTCCACCGCAGCAAAAGGGCTATTGTGGCCGGGCATCGCTTTTGTCGCTTTAATTACGCAGATTCCTTTTCTCGTCACTCTGTATTTAAGCGTCCATCAGTGGAACCTGATGCGGCCGGATCAAGGCATTACGTTCGTGGGGCTGTCCAATTTCGTTGCGATCTTGGGCGAAGCGGCGTTCTGGGAAGTGTTGAAAAATACGTTTTTGCTGACGATTCTTTGCTTGGCGTTATGTCTGGTCGGCGGCATGGGGCTGGCGCTGCTGCTGAACCGCGACTTTTTTGGCAAGGGGATTATCCGCACGCTGTTTGTTTCCCCCTTCTTCATCATGCCGGCCGTGTCTGGCATCGTATGGAAGACGGTCATTTTAAATCCGAATTTCGGCTTTAGTGCGTATTTGGCTGCGAAGCTGGGCTTGCCTCCGGTCGATTGGCTCGGACAGTATCCGCTGGAAACGATTATTTTCGTCGTCGCTTGGCAGTGGATTCCGTTCTTCATGTTGGTGCTGCTCGCCGGATTGCAGTCGGTTTCCCCCGATCTGATGGAAGCCTCTGTCTTGGACGGCGCCAACCGGATTCAGCAATTTTTCCATGTGACCATTCCTCATCTGATGAGATATATAGAGGTGGCTTTGCTGCTCGGTTTGATTTTTATCATGGGAACGTTCGGCGAAATTTACGTCACGACGGCGGGAGGCCCCGGCTACGCGTCGACGAACCTGCCTTTCTATCTGTACCGGATCGGGTTCCAGGGCTGGGATATCGGCGGAGCTTCGGCGGTCGGCGTCATGATCGTCATCCTGATGACGGTGTTTATGACCGTGCTGTTTAAGTTTATGCGCAGAACGTTTGGAGGGGAATTGTCATGAGACGACCGCTGTCTATGCTGCTGACGGCCGGAACGTATGGGCTCGCGCTGATCTATTTTTCCCCCGTGCTGTGGCTGCTGATCACCGGCTTCAAGCAGGAGGGGGACGCCGTGGCGATGCCGCCGTCGCTCGTGTTCCAGCCGACCATGGACAATTACCGGCTGATCTGGGATTCGGGCGCGGGCTCGTTCATGGGGCATTCCGCTGCCGTCTCGATCGTCTCCACGATCTTTGCGCTCGCGTTCGGCGTGCCGGCCGCATATGCGCTCGCCATGTTCAAGATCAAGAAGGCGGACGACATTTTGTTCTGGTTCATCTCGACCAAAATGCTTCCGGCGGTCGGCGTCATCATCCCGCTTTATCTCGTGTTCAAGCAGCTGCATTTGCTGGATTCGTTAACGGCGTTGATCGTGCTGTATACGGCGATGAACGTGCCGCTCGTCGTCTGGATGATGCGCTCGTTCTTCAAGGACATCCCTTACGAGACGATCGAGGCGTATCAAGTGGACGGGGCGACCGGGCTGCAGGGCTTTTTCAAGATTACGCTGCCGCTGGTCCGGCCGGGGATTGTCTCGACGTCGCTGCTGTGTCTCGTCTTCGTCTGGAACGAGTTTTTCTTCGGGGTCAGCCTGACCTCGACGGATGCGGCCACCATGCCGGTCTATATGTCGTCGTTCATGACGCAGGAAGGGCTGTTCTGGGCCAAAATGTCGTCGGTCGCCACGCTGGCCGTTCTGCCTGCGCTGGTGCTGGGCTGGTTTACCCAGCGGCAGCTGGTCCGCGGCTTGACGATGGGCGCGGTGAAGGGCTAATTAGAAGCCAGATGAGAGAATATAAAAAATTCTAATTTCGGAAGAGGGAGAACCGTATGCAAAAGCAAATGATGAAAGCGGCGGTGCTGGACCGCCCGTTATCGATAGAAGTCAAGGACGTGCCGGTGCCCGAGCCGCGCCCGGACGAAGCGCTGGTGCAGGTGCACTGCATCGGGATTTGCGGCTCGGACGTGCACTATTACGAGCATGGCCGGATCGGCCGATACGAGGTCAAGCAGCCGATCATCCTCGGGCACGAGGTGGCTGGCACGGTGGTGAAGGTCGGCAGCGCGGTGACGAATGTCGCAGTAGGCGACCGGGTCGCCGTGGAGCCGGGCGTGACGTGCGGCCGGTGCGATTACTGCAAGTCGGGCCGGTATAACCTGTGCCCGGACGTCGTCTTCATGGCGACGCCGCCCGTGGACGGGGCTTGGGCGGATTACGTCACGGTGCGCAGCGACTTCCTGTTCAAGCTGCCGGAGGCGATGAGCTTCGAGGAAGGAGCGCTGCTGGAGCCGCTGTCCGTCGGCATTCACGCGATGACCCGGGGCCGCGTCAAGCCGTCCGACCGCGTGCTCGTGACCGGGCTCGGGCCGATTGGCCTGCTGGCGCTGGAAGCGGCCAAACTGTTCGGCGTGACCGAAATTTACGGCAGCGACGTGATGGAAAGCCGCCGGGCGCTGGCGCTGGAGATGGGTGCAGCGGGGGTGCTCGACCCGGCGGGTGCGCCGGTGAAGGAGCAGCTCAACCGCTTGACGGGCGGCGAGGGTGTCGACGTCATCGTCGAGACGTCCGGCAGCGCCAGAGCGATCGCCGATACGATCAAGCTGGCGAAGCGGGGCGGGCGGATCGTCCTGGTCGGACTGCCGACAAGCGACGCCATTCCGCTAGATATCCCGGCGTTGGTCGATGCGGAGCTGGACGTGTACGGCGTGTTCCGCTATGCGAATACGTACCCGGCGGCGATTCAATTGCTCAGCCGCCGCGAGCACAGCATCGGCAAGACGATTACGCACCGGTTTCCGCTTAGCCGCATTCGCGAAGCGGTGGAAACCGCGCGGACGCAGAAGGATACCAGCATCAAAATCATGATTTACCCTAATGAGAATGAATGAAGAAATGGAACCGAATGGGGGAAGCTTAACATGAAAGCTCTGGTCATCGAAGGGCCGCGCCGGGCCGTGGTCAAGGAAGTGCCTTATCCGGCGCCGAAGCGCGGCGAAGTGACGATTCAAGTGAAGAACGTCGGGATTTGCGGAACCGATTTTCATATTTTCGAGGGCGAATTTATTTCCCCTTACCCGATTATTCCCGGGCATGAGTTTTCCGGCATCGTGCACGAGGTGGGCGAAGGCGTCACCGGCCTGCAGCCGGGAGACCGGGTCAGCGCCGATCCGTCGCTGTTTTGCGGCGCCTGCGAATTTTGCCTGACCCACCGGAGCAACCAATGCCAAAATTGGCAGGCGCTCGGCAATACGGTGAACGGCAGCATGGCCGAATACGTGGCCGTTCGGGCAGGCAACGTGGTGAAGCTGCCGGACACGATGTCGTTCGAGGAAGGCGCGTTTATCGAGCCGCTGGCCTGCGTCGTGCACGGCATGAACCGGCTGCAACTGCAGGTCGGCAGCCGCGTGCTGCTGTTCGGCGCAGGCGCGATGGGCCAGCAGCTCGTTCAGGCGATGGCCCGGGCAGGAGCGTCGGAGCTGGTCGTCGTCGATGTGGCGCAGGAGAAGCTCGATATGGCTTTGCGCTACGGCGCGACGAAGGGCGTGCTGAGCCGCAACCTGGAAGCCGAGCTGGGCAAGGAGACGTACCCTTACGGGTTCGATGCGGTTGTGGACGTGACCGGCATTCCGGCGGTGATCGAGCAGGCACTGGAATATTTGGGGCCAACTGGCAAGTATCTGCAATTCGGCGTGACCGCGGAAAGCGCGAGCATCCGGATCAGCCCGTTCAAGCTGTATAATAAGGATTGGACGCTGCTCGGCTCGATGGCGATCAACCAAACGTTTATCCCGGCGTTTCACTGGCTCAAGGAAGGCCGGATCGACGTCCGCCCGCTCATTTCACGGATGATCACGCTGGAAGAGACGGTCGAATTTCTGGAGAAGCCCAAAGCGCCCGATCTGATGAAGGTACAAATTGTGATATAATATGGCAGACAACGAAGGACGGAGGAGGTACGCCGCCATGGAGCCGCGCTTAACGTTAAATTCCAGACAGAAGCAAATGTTGGCGCTGCTTCTGCAGGCTTCGGCTCCCGTGACGCTGAAGGAGATGGCGGGAGAGCTGGGGCTCAGCGTACGTACCATGCAAAGGGAACTGGAAGGGATAAGCCGGAGGCTTGTCCCTTTCGGCGTCACATTGATCAAAAAGACGGGCGTCGGCCTGAGCGTCGAAGGAAGCGATGCGGCCAAGAAACAGCTGCTCCAGCAGCTGTCCGTCAGCCCTTCGCTCAAAATCTTTTCCCCGGAAGAACGCAGGCATCTGCTGATCCGGCTGCTGCTGACGAAGAGGGAAGCGGTCAAGCTTTTTTACTTCAGCAGCAAGCTGGACGTGACGGAAGCGACGGTCAGCAACGATCTGGATAAGCTGGAGCCGTGGTTTGCGAAGCATCGGATCGCACTGGTGCGGAAGCCGGGTCTGGGTGTCTACATCGAAGCTGACGAGAAGAGCATCCGCGCCGCGATGATCGATCACTTGTACGAGCATTTGTCGCAGGAGCAGCTGATGGACATGCTGTCGTCGTATTCGCTGTCGTTTACGAACCAGCGCAAGCTGGAGCTGTCCATCCGCAATCACCTGCTGCATTTTATCGATCCCGGCATCATCGGCCAGATCGAGGAAATCGTCCGCAGCAGCGAAATGCGGCGCGGCTATGAGATGACGGACAGCGCCTACGTCGGCTTTGTCGTGCACATTGCGCTGGCCGTGCAGCGGCTCAAGAGCGGGGAAAACATCTCGATCGACGCCGAAGCGCTGGGCAAATTGAAGGCGGCGGGCGAGTTCAAATGGGCGCAGCAGATGGCGGAAGAACTGAGCAGCCGTTTGGACATCGACATCCCGGAAAGCGAAGTCGGCTATATTACAATGCATTTGCTTGGAGCGAAGGGAAAGCGCATACTTGCGCCGGCCGGGGAGCCGCAGGAGAGGGGGGCGGAGGCTTACGCCGCCCGGATGATCCGGATCGTGGAGAACGAGCTCAAGCTCACGCTGGAAAACGACCCCTCCCTATACGAGGCGCTGCTGGTGCATTTGGAGGCGGCGGTCAACCGAATCCGCCTGCATATGGAAATCCGCAACCCGCTGCTCGCCCATATCCGCGAGACGTACCCGGATATTTTTGCGGCCGCGGCCAAGGCGTCCCGGTACCTGCAAGAGGAGCTTCAGGCCGAGGTGCCGGAGGAGGAAATCGGCTATCTGGCGATGCACTTCGGAGCGGCCGTTGTCCGGACGAAGACGACATCGCCGCAGCGCTTCCGCGTGCTTCTCGCCTGCAGCAGCGGCATGGGCACCTCCCGGTTGCTGGCTGCTCAGATCGGAAAAAACTTTCCGTATGTTCATATCGTCGATACGGTGTCTTTGATGCATCTGGAGGAAGCCATCCGCAAGCATTCGCCGATCGATTTGATCGTCTCGACCGTGCCGTTCGAGCATGAAACACACCGTGTTGTGGTGGTCCATTCGTTTTTGGAGCAGGACGACATCGAGCTGATCGAAACGCATTTGCACGGGCTGCCGCTCATCGGAACCGCGTCCCGTGAAGCTTATACAGAAATCGAGGATACCGTAATGACCGTGAATCGTTATGGCGAGGGCGTCGTTCAATTGACGAACCACTTGTTTTTTGCCGATGGGCTCGAAGCGGCGTCGAAGAGAGAAGCCATTACGGCCGCGGCTGCTTTTGCCGGTTCGGTCGTGCCCGGCATTCCCGCGCCGCAGTTGGAGGGCGACTTGCTCCAGCGGGAAGAGCTCGGGGGCATCGTCGTGGAGGAAAGCAAGCTTGCGATGCTGCACTGCCGCAGCACGGCCGTCCCGGTGCTGATGGCTTGCGTGCTGCGGTTCGCGCAGCCTCTCTCCTGGCAGGCGCCCGGGCAGGACGCCGCTGTCGAGACCGTGTTACTGCTGCTCGCTTCCCGCTCCGCGCCGAAAGAGCATATCGAGATGATCAGTGAAATCAGCGCGATGCTGATTGAGGAAGACTTTTGCGAGACGGTGGCAGGCGCTCCCTTCGACTTGGTGCAGAAGGAGCTGAAATCGGTGATCGGGAAAGGATATATGAATCGAACCGGCGTCTTCTTTCGGGGGACGCAATGAACCGGATCAATCGCATCGGCCGCTTTTTAAGCTATCTGGTATTTCAAAATATCGCCGGTCTGATCGGCTTGGGCCTGATCCGTGTTCTGTTCGGGGAGCGCGGCTGGTTCCCGATTCCGGCGGTGCAGGACATTATCCATCCCGTTTTAACATATTTTTTGCCGCTCTTGTTCGCCTATACCGGGGGGCGGATGATCGGCTCGCACCGCGGCGGCGTGATCGCCTCTTTCGTCATGATCGGCATGATCGCCGGGAACACGACGGATTACAGCATGCTGATGCCCGCCATGCTCGTCGGACCGTTGACCGGGTGGATCATTGCCCGTACGGACCGGTGGCTGAAGGACCGCATTCCGGTAGGGCTTGAGCTGCTGTGCTATAATGTAGCTGCCGGTTTGATCGGCGTCGTGCTGTGCCTGTTTTGCTATGCGGAGGTGGCTTATTGGTTCGTCCTGGGCATGCAGGGCATTCATGGCGCGGCCAAGCTTGTGCTGGAATCCAACTATTTGCCTTGGGTTGCGCTCGCGGTCGAGCCGGGCAAGGTGATGTTTTTGAACAATGTGATGAATCACGGCATTTTTGAGCCGCTGGGCATTCAGCAGACGAAGGAATTCGGCCAATCCGTGTTCTTTTTGCTGGAAACGAACCCCGGTCCCGGGGCCGGCCTGCTGCTGGCCTATTATGTGCTGCTGAAAAATAAACCGCGGGACAACGCCCGCTCGTCGCTGCTCATTCAATTTGTCGGCGGCATTCACGAGGTGTATTTTCCGTATGCGCTGATGCGTCCGCTCGTTATCGTACCGTTAATCGCGGCGGGACTGGCGGGCAATTGGGTGTTCATGCTGCTGCAGGCCGGGTTGGTTGCGACCCCTTCTCCGGGAAGCCTCATCGCGCTCATGCTGATGGCTCCGAAAGGGATGCACCTCCCGGTGCTGGGCGGGGTGCTGGCTTCCGCTGCGGTTAGCTTTGCGGGCTGCTACCTGGTCCTTTCGTCGAAGGGCGGGCCGGCTTTCGACGATCCGGCGGCGTTGGCAACGGTTCACCACTTATCCGAGAAATCCGAGGACGAGATTCCCTTGAAAGAAGAGTCACAGCGGAAGACGATCCGCAAAATTTATTTTGCCTGCGACGCCGGCATGGGCTCCAGTGCGATGGGAGCCGCGCTGCTGCGCAAAAAAATAAAGCAAGCCGGCCTGCCCATCGAGGTAAGCAACTGCTCCGTGGACGGCATTCCCGCGGATGCGGATCTGGTCATCTCGCAAGCGATGCTAACGGCGAGGGCGCAGGAAGCTGCACCCCGTCCGGAGCATCTGTCGATGGTCTCCTTTGTCGACGCCGCGTTTTACGACGGTCTGATCGACCGCCTTCGCAGCGAGGGGCCGCAGGGCTCCGCGAATGAACCGGAAAGCGATGAGAGCGGGGCTATGTTTACGCCGGACCATGTGCTGATCGGGGCGCAAGCCGGCGACAAGTGGCAGGCGATCCGGCAGGTCGGCGGCCTGCTGGTTCGGCTGGGGCTTGTCCGCGACGATTATATCGATCGGATGATCGAGCGGGAGCGGGTGCTGTCCACCTTCATCGGCAATGGCGTCGCTCTGCCTCACGGCGTCGGGGCTGCCGATCCCGGCATCCTGAAGCCGGGCGTCGTGATCGCCCAGTACCCCGACGGGGTGACGTTCGACGAAGGGAACAAGGCTTATTTGCTCATTGCGGTGGTCGGCGGGGAGAAGCAGATGGGACTGGTCTCGCGGATCGCTTTTATGATCGAGAACCCGGACACCGTCCAAACTCTCGTGCACGCCGGAAATCCTCTGGAAATGCACCGTCGGGTCTCCGCCTTTTTGCAGGAGCCGGCAAGCGAAACGAACGAATGAAAGGGGAAGGGGCATGGTTACAGAAGGAGTCACCGTGAGATGCCAGGCAGGCCTTCATACCCGCCCCGCCAAGCTGTTTGCTCTTGCCGCCCAACGGTTCCGCGCGGACATTACGGTGGAATTCGAAGGACGGCAGGCGCAGGGAAAAAGCATCATCAGCCTGCTTCAGCTGGGAGCGCCAAAAGGGAGCCGTCTGTGGGTCAGCGCGGAGGGCGAGGATGAACGGGAAGCGGTCCAGGCGCTGTGCGAGCTGCTTCGCGGTTGCGACTAACGGGCCGTTGGCGGTCGGAGGAGCTGGAGTAGAGCCGCCACGCGCTTGGAATGAAAGGTTCAAGGGGCGCACGCTTGAACTTGCTTTATCGAGCCTGGCTTGTACCGGGTTGGCGCCCAGCCTGTAAAATTAGCGGAAGTACAGGTGCGTTATTGGGCTGGATTTGCTGGCCGTCGAAAAATTAGAGGAACTGGGATGTGCTAACAAGCCGATTTCGAGGGGCATTAACATTTTTCGACACACTTAAAGCATCTGAGTTCCTCTAGGAATCGTAATACGATTGAATCGCTCCGGATAGCGCATCCTGTTTCCTTTATTTACAAAATGCAGCTGCCAATCAATTGCAGCTCTCGCTGCTATCACCCGCAGCACAGCAGAAGGCCGGCCATGCGCCCAATGTCATTAAGTTAGGGCGCAGGTCCAAATATCGAGAAAGAGCAGGTTATCGAAAAGATAGCCTGCTCTTTTTTTGCATGCAAAAAAAAGAACTTGACAAGCGGATGGAAGTGTGTGCGAAGCCCCTTGAAAAAACGAGGAGGTTTCGCCAATGAATGAGTACGCGATTTCGCTAAAACAAACGCTGACATCCCTCATACGAGAAATGTCAGCCGCGCCAGCACCTTATGTCAAAAACCCTGAAAAAGATTTTACTCGAAAGAAAAAACTGCCCTTGACGTGGTATATTTATATTAGAAATGTGGTAACGCACATTGGAGGTGGATAATACGAAAACCGTTAAGCTTTATAAATGGGAGAATTTACAGGCGGATAGTGATTGGCAGGTAAAACGTAGTTTCTCTATGTGGTATTGCGGCCATTATGATTTCGTAGATTGTGACGAGGGCGTTGAATATGTTTTACCTGAAGGTTATGTAGTAGCAGAAAATGACTTAGGTGAGGAACTTATTTATGACCATACTGGTGACTATTGCGAAATTTCCATATCTCATAATAAGCCTGTTTTATATAGTAACGCTGGGCGCGTGGAGTTGGTTAGGGCATGAGTTAAGTTTAAGGATTTTACAGTAAAAAAATGATTACATAGGTCGCTCAAATGAGCGGCTTTTTCTTTTGTCCTGAAAGAAGGGAGGCTTTGCAGGCAATGTCATTAAGTTAGGGCGCAGGTCCAAATATCGAGAAAGAGCAGGTTATCGAAAAGATAGCCCGCTCTTTTTTTGCATGCAAAAAAAAGAACTTGACAAGCGGATGGAAGTGTGTGGCGAAGCCCCTTGAAAAAACGAGGAGGTTTCGCCAATGAATGAGTACGCGATTTCGCTAAAACAAACGCTGACATCCCTCATACGAGAAATGTCAGCCGCGCCAGCACCTTATGTCAAAAACCCTGAAAAAGATTTTACTCGAAAGAAAAAACTGCCCTTTGAAACGGTTATGCAACTCCTTATCTCCATGGGGGGCAACAGCCTATATAAGGAACTCTTGGAATCGCAGGGCTATGACGTAAACACCGCAACTACGTCTGCTTTTGTCCAACAGAGGAATAAAATTCTGCCGTCTGCTGTGGAATTCTTGTTTCACGAATTTACGCAAGCGTATACGGATATTAAGCACTACCGAGGGTATCGATTACTTGCCGTTGATGGTTCGGATTTACATATCGCAACTGACCCTGCGGACACGGACACCTACTTTCAAAGTCAACCGAACACAAAAGGCTTTAACCTTCTGCATTTGAACGCAGCCTATGACTTGTGCAACCGACTTTACGTAGATGCCCTTGTTCAGCCACGAAGGTTGTGCAACGAGGGACGGGCGTTAGCTGCAATGGTCGAACGCTCCCCCATCAAAGGAAAAACCATTGTTATTGCCGATTCGAGGTTATGAAAGTTACAACAATTTCGCGCATATAGAACGTAAAGGGTGGAACTACGTTATACGGGTAAAGGATCTGGATTCCAATGGTATTCTTTCGGGCTTGCGTTTACCTGCTAGCGGAGAGTTTGATATTGACGTTCATCTGACACTCACCAAAAAACAAACCAAAGAGGTCAAGGCTCATCCCGAGATTTACAGGTTCGTCCCTTCCACGTCTACCTTTGATTTTTTGGACTTGCAGGAGAACTTGTTTTACCCGATTTCCTTTCGGGTTGTTCGTTTCGACCTGCCAAATGGCGCTTATGAAACCGTCATTCCGAATCTTTCTGCCGTTGATTTCCCACCGGATGAAATCAAATCCATTTATAACATGCGATGGGGCATTGAAACCTCTTTCAGGGCATTAAAGTACACCGTTGGTCTAACAAATTTTCACGCAAAGAGACGAGAGTCCATCACCCAGGAGATTTTCGCAAGAATGATCATGTACAATTTCGCTGAAATGATGACCTCGCACGTCGTCATTTCCCAAATAGATAAACGGCACCCATACCAAGTCAACTTCACGGTTGCCGTTCACGTTTGTAGACATTTCCTGCGCTCAAAGGACGATGAACCCCCACTCGATGTTGAAGCACTGATTCGCAAAAACGTTTTGCCGATTCGACCCATTCGCCCAGGGCAGCAGAATATGCGCAAAATCCGTTCGAAATCAACTGTTAGCTTCGTCTACAGAGTAGCATAGTTCAGCTCACATGAACATTTTTTTAAGCGGATATTTCATCTGCTTTGTTTGCTATGCGCTTTTTTCCTTGCTTGCACCAAAAAAACAAACGGCACAGGGCTTTTCCCCATGCCGTTTGGATTCCATTTTTATTCCCGGTCTTGTCTTTGAGCTTAACTTAATGACATTGGCCATGCGCCCGGCCTTTTTTGCATTGCGGGGACTCGCAGCGGCGAATCGGCGGCACGTCATTTCGCAACAAGCAGCGACAAAATCCCCGCGGCGATCAGCGGACCGACCGGGACGCCCCGGAAAAAGGTCACGCCGAGAATCGTCCCGAGCAGCAGCCCCGTGACGACGGTCGGCTGACTTGCCATCAGCGCGGCGCCGCGGCCGCCCAAATAAGCGACCAGCACGCCGACGCCCACCGCCAGTAGCGACTTCCAATGCAGGAACGAGTGCAGCAGGTCCTGCAGGCTTGTCTTGCCGGAAGCGATCGGCGTCAGAATGCCGATGGTCAGAATGACGATTCCCCAGGTCAGCCCGTACTTTTCAAGCCAGGGAAACGTTTGATGCAGGTTCGTCACCCGCAATAAAAGCAGCACGAGTACGGCAATCGTAATGGACGTATTGCTGCTCAGAATACCGAGGGCGGCAAACAGCAGCAGCACTAGGGAAGACGTATCGAAGGGAGCCATTGGCGGCCACGCTCCTTTGTCGGGATTTTCTTTGTTCCGATGAAGTGTTAAAATCAAAATTGCTTAAAAATCGAAATACCGTTTTCCGGATCGCCAAAGTCTGAAAAACGATACCCGAAAATGGCTTGAAGGAGTGTTCCGGAATGTCGTACGAACTGGAAGTGGCGTTCGGTCCCGCTAATGAACTTTTGAACAGCCTCCATACGTATCTTTGCAAAAAGTTCTACAAAAAAACCGACCTTGGCTCCACATGGGCGGGGCAAACGAAGCTGAAGCTCAGCAAGCCGTTCGCCTCGACGCTGGACGAAACCGAAATTTCGGCGGAGTGGAAGCTGATGTATTTATTTCTGTACCTGTGTCCGCACAAGGAAAGCGCGGAGCGCTTCTTGGCCTGGTTCGAACGGATGACGGCGGGCGAAATGTACGAGCTGCTGGCCCCGTATATGAGCTCGTTCCCCGGCGAGCTGGGAGCGATCCGGGACCGGTGGCTGCACCTGCTGTCCGAATGGAACCGGCAGTACTTCGCCGGCACCGACCCCAAGCTGCTGGAGTGGCTGAGCGAGAACGCCGCACGCAAACGCGCGGGGATCGGAACGCTGCCGCCGGACGCGCTGGCCGAGCAGATCACGAACGGGCTGTATTTCGAACCGGGAGCCGAGTGCGACAAGCTGGTATTGTCGCCGCAGTATCATTTTCAACCGGCCAACATTATTTATACGTTCGGCAGCTTGACCGTTTGCCAGTATGCCGTTGACGGCTCCTACGACGACCCGGCCGATGAGCCGTCCCGCCGCTTGTACCGCCAGCTTCGCAGCCTCAGCGAAAAAAGTCGCCTGCGCATCCTGCGCTATTTGAACGGCGGCCCGCGCAGTTTTACGGAAATCGTGCGTTATATCGGCATTTCCAAAGGAATTACGCACGACCATATTTTCAACCTCCGTTCTGCCGGCTTGCTGCGTGCTCACATGTCCGGAGATTCGGCCGTAGCTTACAGCCTGCGGAAGGAGGCAATCGGAGGGCTTCAGGAATCGCTGCTGGGCTATCTGCTCGCCGATTGACGGCAGGCCGCAGCCGGCCGACGCCTTCGGCACGAACCTTGCGATGACGCATCGGAAGGTTCTTTGGCGTTCCCGAATTCGGAGCCAGTTCCCCCGACATGCCTTCTTTTATCGAAACAGAAACCCCTCTCCGAGAATTGCCTTCCAATCTCTCATGAACTTTTTCATGGGCCGAGGCCTTCTTTTTATTCGCGCTTTGTCATAAATTCTTCAAATAAAGAAAATTTTTGTTGTTCTCTATTTACAGAACAAAGTAAAATATCTATAATGATGCTTATCTACAGTAAAACATATTATACATATCGGAATTATAAAATTAAAGGGGAACTGGAACTATTTCCGTCTTCCCGATCATGCCGGAGGGGATCATTTATGAAGAGAAGAAAAGCTTTGACGCTGTCCGTGTCGGCGATTGTCGCCTGCTCGCTGCTGCTGTCCGCCTGCAGCGGCCAAGATGCGGCGGCGCCAACCGGAGGCGGTGATGCCAAAGGCACGGAAGCCGTAGGAACGCCTGGCGCGGGCCAGAGCGGGGTGGCCGGCATTAAGGACGGCCTGATACAGGCCGCCGACAAATCGAAGATTCCCGAGGCAGCGAAGAAGCGCACGGATACGTTCGTCGTCTCGCTCACCGAGCCGGGCGGCATTTTCAACCCGTACTTTTATCAGAACGGCTACGACGGCAACGTCAATTCCGTCCTGTTCGCCCAGCTCGTGGACATCGACAAGAACGGCAAGCCGATTCCCGGAATGGCGGAGAAGTGGGAGCTGTCGGACGACCAGCTGACGTATACGTTCAAGCTGCGCGCGGGGCTTAAATTCAGCGACGGCTCGCCGCTCACGGCCGACGATGTCGCCTTCACGCTGACACTGCTCCACGACCCTGCGTACGACGGGCAAACCGACATTGCCCAAGCCGCCGTCAAAGGGGGCAAGGACTACAAAGAGGGCAAAGCTGCGACGGTCGAAGGCATTCAGGTCGTCGATCCGCAGACGATCAAGATTACGACGGACAAAGTCAACGCGCAAGCCTTGTACCTCCTCGGTGGACAGGTGCTGTCCAAAGCGTACTACGGCAAAGACTACAAGCCCGGCAAGCTCGATTCGATCAAGCAACTGCACAGCAAGCCGCTCGAATCGGGCCCGTACAAGCTGGAGAAGTTCGTTCCGGGACAGGAAGTCCGGTTCGTGGCCAACCCGAATTTTTATAAAGGCAAACCGGCTGTCGAGCATTTCATCTACAAAACGACGGAAGGCGACGCCACCCAGTTTTTCCAAACCGGCGAGACGGATTATTCCGGGTTTACGGGCAACCAGGATAATATGGAGCTGCTCCAGTCGCTCGGCTTTGCCAATATCGACGTCTACACGGCCAGCTCGTACTCGTATATCAAGTTCAACCACTCCAAGCCGTTCTTCAAAGACAAGCGGGTAAGGCAGGCGTTCATCTACGGGTTGGACCGTCAAAAAATCGTCGGCACCATTTACCAAGGCTACGGACAGGTGGCGAATGTACCGGTGTCCCCGATCTCATGGGCGTACTCGGAAGAGGGCGTCAATCCGTATCCGTTCGATCAGGAGAAGGCGAAGAAGCTGCTGGACGAAGCCGGCTGGAAGCCGGGCAAGGACGGCATCCGCGAGAAAGACGGACAGCGTCTGTCGGTTCGCTTCTTCGGCTCCAAAGGAAAAGTAACCGATATTTTGATCCCGATTGCCAAAGAAAACTACAAAGCGATCGGCATCGATTTTCAAACCGAATTGATGGACTACAACGCCCTGCTGGCCAAATCGAAAAAAGGCGAGCACGACCTGGTTTCGTTCTCGACCGCGATTCTGAACGACCCGGACGACGGCGTGCAGTCGTTCAACTCGAAATATAAAGGCAGCTTCACGGACACGAACGGCTACAATAATCCGAAGGTCGACGAGCTGGTGGCCAAAGCGGTCGGTACGCTCGATATCGAGAAGCGGAAGCAGGCCTACAAGGAGCTGTACAAGGAGCTCAGCGACGACCCGCCGTACATTCTGCTGAACTACCGTAAAATTCTCGGCGCTTCGAACAGCCGGATCAAAGGGCTTGAGCTGAACGGCTTCAACAGCGTGAACGCCAGCCTGCCGACGGTCCAAATCGAGCCGTAACCGCAACTTATGCCCAGCCGGTCAAGGCTGGGCTCACTTTCTTGGGGGGACGATCATGAAATCGTATATCGTTCGCAGGCTGCTTTTAATGATCCCGATGCTGGTGGGGGCGTCACTTCTTATTTTTTTCGTCTTCGCGATGACGCCGGGGGATTTCGTGGATACGAATCCGAAGCTGACGCTCGAGCGGGCGCAGGAGCTTCGGACCCTTTACGGGTTGGATAAGCCCGTGTTGGAGCGCTATTTTATTTGGCTTGGTAACTTGTTGACGGGCAACCTGGGCTACTCGATGCAGTATCAGGAGCCGGTGTCGGACCTTTTGGGCAAGTTCATCTGGAACTCGTTCTTGATCGCGCTGGTGTCGATGATTTTGACATGGACGATAGCTCTGATTGTCGGCGTGTTTTCGGCTGTGAAGCAGTATTCCTGGTTCGACGGGCTGGTGACGCTCGGCGTGTTCGCGGCCATGTCGTTCCCTTCTTTCTTTCTCGGGCTCCTGATGATCAAAATATTCGCTGTGGACTTTGGCTGGTTTCCCCCGGGGGGCATCACGAATACGGGCAGCCAAACCGCAGGCTGGGCGCGCGTCTGGGAAGTGGCGCATCATATGATCTTGCCCGTGACGGTGCTGACGCTGCTGAGCGTCGGGTCGCTTACGCGGTATTTCCGCACGAACATGCTGGAAGTGATCCGTCGGGATTTCGTCCGGACCGCCAGAGCCAAAGGCTTGAAGGAACGGGTCGTGCTGTTCAAGCACGCGCTGCGCAATGCGCTGCTTCCGGCGATTACGCTGCTCGGCTTCGAGCTGCCGGGGCTGTTCGCAGGCGCTATTATCACGGAGAAAATTTTTCATTGGCCGGGCGCGGGCTACATTTATTTCGGGGCGCTCAGCGTGCGGGATTATCCCGTGCTGATGGGCTTTACCATGTTTCTCGCGCTGCTGACGGTGCTCGGCAATTTGCTCGCGGATCTGCTCTACGGGGTGGCCGATCCCCGGATTCGGTTAAAGTAGGGGGACGTCATGATGATCGATGCAAAAAGAACGGCCGGCTCCGGATTGCCCAGCGCTGCGGCACCCGCCCGGAAGACCGCGGCGGATTCGCCGTGGAGGCAAGCGGCGCGTCGGCTGCGCAAAAACAAGCTGGCTTTGTTCGGCCTGGCGTTTTTGGTGTTTATGATTTTGTTTTGCTTCCTCGGGCCGTATTTGTCGCCCTACGCGAACGGCAAGGTCGACGTCGCCCGGATCAACAAGCCGCCCAGTGCGCTGCATTGGCTTGGGACGGACGGTCTGGGCCGGGACGTGCTGACCCGGCTGATGCAGGCCGGGCGCATCTCGCTGACGGTCGGCGTGGCCTCGGTCGTGTTGTCCGTAGCGGTCGGCTCGGTGCTCGGCGCGCTCGCCGGTTTTTACCGCGGGATCGTCGATCAAGTCATTATGCGTTTTGCCGACGTGCTGCTGACCATTCCGAGCCTTCCGCTGCTGATCATTATGGGAGCTGTCATGTCGGAGTGGAAGGTGCCGTCGGATTACCGGATTTATATCGTCATGCTGATGCTGAGCTTCCTAGGCTGGCCGGGTTTGGCGCGGCTCGTCCGCAGCGAGCTGCTGGTGCTGCGGGAGCAGGCGTATATGCAGGCGGCGGAAGCGCTCGGGCTGCGGGACCGGCGCAAAATGTTCCGGCATCTGCTGCCGAACACCGTGCCGACCCTGATCGTGGTCGCTACGCTGCATGTCGCGGGCGCGATTATCAGCGAATCGACGCTCAGCTTCCTCGGACTGGGCGTCGTCCCGCCGACGCCGTCCTGGGGGAATATGCTCGATGCGGCGAACTCGCTCATCGATTTTCAGAAGCGGCCGTGGGTGTGGATTCCGCCGGGCATGGCGATTTTAACCACCGTCATCGCCATCAACCTGCTTGGCGATGCGCTTCGGGACGCGCTCGATCCCCGATTGAAAGGAAGGTAAGCGGCATTGAACAAAACACTCGTCGAATTCAAACACGTACATACGTATTTTCATACGGAGTCCGGCGTCGTCAAGGCGGTCAACGATGTCAGCTTCCGCATTCGGGAAGGGGAGACGGTCGGCATCGTCGGCGAATCGGGCAGCGGCAAGAGCGTCACGGCGCTGTCGCTCATGCGGCTGGTCGCCGATAACGGGAAGATCGAAAGCGGAGCCGTCGAGATGGACGGCCGCGACCTGCTCTCGCTGAAGCCTGAGGAGATGCGGAGACTTCGCGGCAGCGAGATAGCGATGGTGTTTCAGGAGCCGATGTCGTCCCTCAATCCGGTGCTGACGATCGGAGAGCAGTTGATGGAGCCGCTGATGGAGCATCGGCTGCTCAGCCGCAAGGAAGCGAAGGCGGAAGTCCTTTCGTTGATCGGAAAAGTCGGCATACCCGACGCACCGCGCGTGTTCGCCGCCTATCCCCACGAGCTAAGCGGCGGCATGCTGCAGCGGGTCATGATCGCTTCAGCGCTCGCATGCAGTCCGAAGCTGCTCATCGCCGATGAGCCGACGACGGCGCTCGACGTGACGATCCAGGCGCAAATTCTCGATCTGCTCCGTCAGGTCAAGGAGCAGTACAATACGGCCATTCTGCTGATCACGCACGATCTGGGCGTCGTCGCGGAGACGGCGGATTACGTCGTCGTGATGTACGCGGGCAAAGTGATCGAGGAAGCGCCGGTAGTCGAGCTGTTCCGTCATGCGAAGCATCCGTACACGCAGGGCTTGCTGAAATCGAAGCCCGTCATCGGCGAGCGGAAGGACCGGCTGTATTCCATCCCCGGGCAGGTGCCGAACTTGATCGGCATAGGGGACTCGTGTTATTTCAGCGACCGGTGCGAGCACTGTATGGACATTTGCCGCACGAAGCAGCCGCCGATGCGGGCGCAAGGCGCAGAGCACCGGGTCGCCTGCTGGCTTTATGAGGAGGAATCGCGATGACGGACGCCCTGCTGAAGGTTCAAGAGCTCAAAACCTACTATCCGATCAAAGGCGGCGTCTTCGGCGGCCGCGTCGGCGATGTCAAAGCGGTGGACGACGTCAGCTTCGCGATCCGGCGCGGCGAGACGTTCGGACTCGTCGGCGAGTCCGGCAGCGGGAAGAGCACGATCGGCCGCACCGTGCTCCGGCTGACGGAGAAGACGGCGGGCGACGTCTACTTCAAAGGGACGGACTTGTACGGCCTGTCCCGCGACGAACTACGCAAGCTGCGGCCCTCAATGCAGCTCGTGTTCCAAGATCCGTTCAGCTCGCTGAATCCGCGGATGCGCGTCGGCGAGGCGATCGGCGAAGCGCTGATCGACCACGGGCTGGCGTCGAAGGCCGAAGCCCGGGAGCGGGTGCGGGAAGTACTGGCCGTCTGCGGCCTGCTTCCCGATCACTACGACCGGTACCCGCACGAATTTTCCGGCGGCCAGCGGCAGCGGATTGGGATCGCCCGGGCGATCATCCTGAACCCGGACTTCGTCGTAGCCGACGAGCCGGTGTCCGCGCTGGACGTGTCCATTCAAGCGCAGATCGTCAACCTGTTCAGCGACCTGCAGGAGCGCAGTGGAGTGACGTATCTGTTCATCTCGCACGACCTCAGCGTCGTCGAGCATCTGTGCACGCAAATCGGCGTGCTGTATCTCGGCACGATGGTGGAGCAGGCGCCGCGGGATGAGCTGTTCGCCCGCCCGCTGCATCCTTACACGCAGGCGCTGCTGTCGGCGGTGCCGGTGCCCGACCCGACTGTACGGCGCGAGCGGATCGTGCTGAAGGGCGACATTCCAAGCCCGGCGAATCCGCCTTCGGGCTGCAAGTTCCACACGCGCTGCCCACTGGCGCAGCCGGTCTGCCGCGAGCAGGTGCCGGATTACCGGGATGTCGGGGGCAGCCATTACGTGGCCTGCCATCTTGTATAGCATCGAACCAAAGGCTGCCTGGCATGAATGCCAGGCAGCTTTTTGTCATTCCCGCGTCATTGAATCGTTTGTCAATGTCCAATGCTCTTGTTCAAACAAAACCGTATACTAGACTTAATTCAACAGACGGTAGGAGCGGGTGAATTTGAAATGGGTCCAGAAGAAAACGGCGTTTCTCCTGTTCGTTACTTTTGTTTTATTATGGATGATGGCTTCCATTCTTTATGATCTTTATGAACGTCGTCAAGGAAACAAGATGGAATTGGAAAGCATCGCAGGGCATTCACTTTATAGGATTCTAAGCAATTACGAGGAGATCGTCAGCAATCATAACGGGCCATTGACCATACAATCCGTCATCGCTATAAATCGCAGGCTTGCTGCGATTGAAGCTGATTCGGATACGATCGATCGTGCGACGCATACGAATCTGTTGAACCCGATAGCGAATAACATGCTGGAAATCACGAAAAACTTGGAGAAAAGCTATAGAGAACATAACGGCTTTACCGAAACCGACCGGGCAAACTATTCGGCATGACGAATGCCTCAGCAGCGCTGATCCCTTTAATTTACAAGATTTACTATACTGCCGGATCGGAGGAGGGAGGAAAAGCTTCCTTAACGATCAAACAATTCGAAGGAATCGTGGAGCTTAACCGCAGCTTAAGCGAGCAGCTATCCGGCAGCTCCGGTCCTCGGTGAATATTCCTGTCGATAGCCGGACGGACGGTTCCCCAAAAGAGTGTCCGTTCGGACGATGATGATGTGTCCGTTTTGGTGATGTGCGTCCTGCGGGAAACGGGTACGATGGAGGCATCAACGACTTGGAGGGAATAAAGCCGATGACCGACGGATTGATTTTGCTGGTTTTGCTGATCTGGATTGCTTTGAGACAATTGCGGGAGCGTCCGGTGAAAATAGCGACGTTATGGATCGTGCCCGCTTTGATGGTTTATGTCAGCCTGCGCCTGATCGGACAAGATTTTACGTTGACACCGTATGCTCCGCTGGTTATGACGGCAGGCGCCGCCGTAGGGGCCGTGGTGGGTATAGCCCGGGGCGCTTTGACGAAATTCCGCATTCATGCTGCCACCGGGGAAGTCGTCATGAAAGGCTCGGTGGCCGGGATCGCCATTTGGTTCGTTCTGCTTGGCGTCCGCTGGATGTCCCGGCATTTCGGCGACGGCGCGGAGCTGATTAGCGGAGCGCTTCTGATGGTCGGACTCGGCTCGGTCGTCTTCCGAAGGCTGTGGATTTACCGTGCTTACCGGAAGCTGAAAGGCTGACGGCACCGGTTCCGGGAGGGCTTGCGCGGACGATTTGTTCTTGGCCGGAAACCGGGCTTTTCTTGAGGCGGGCCTGCATGTAAGATGAAGAAGGAATCCCCTGCGAGGAGGAACGGAACAATGCCGGCAAAACATGCGATGATTCGGGCGGCCATGGCTCATGGCTTGCGGTGGCTTATGGTGTTCCTGGTGCTGCGGCCCTATGTGATGGAGCGGCCGGGACGCCTGGCCGACCCCGAATCGCTGCTGACGTACGGGCTGCTGCTGGGCTTCGGGCTCCTTCAGTTCCTTTATTCGCGCGACGGGACACCGCGGCGGGTGATGGCCGAAATCGCAGCGGAGAGCGCGCTTGTTGCCGGACTGACCGTTATGTATGCGGATCGGGTGCCGCAAGTTGTACTGCTATTTTTGCCGGTTATTCTGCGGTGCGGACGCAATTTGCCGTTCAACGCGGGAATGCCGGCTTTAGCCGCGGTTGCTTGTTTGATGGTTCTCGGCCACCGTTTGGCCGGATACGGGTTCGAGGCTTCCGTGCGGGCGCTGGACCCGGGCTGGTTCATCGTCTACGCGATCGGCTGGATGATCCGCTCCCAGACGGAGGAGCACCGCATGACGCAAACGCTGTTGAACCGGATCAAAAGGCAGCAGGCTGCGTTGGAGGAGGCGCATACGGAGTTGATTCAATATGCTTTGGAAGCGGAGGAGAGTGCCGTTCTTCGCGAGCGGACGCGGCTTGCAGGCGAAATCCACGATACGGTGGGCCATACCCTGACGACCGTCATTCGCGGACTGGACGCTTGCAGGGAGCTGGTGCGAACGAGTCCGGACGAAGCGGAACGGCACCTGCTGTCCTTGCGGGGGGCGGCAAAGGACGGGCTTGAGGAAATCCGCCGGGCCGTCCGCTCCATGCAGGAAATCGAGGAATGGTTCGCCGCCCGCGACTGGCAAGGACTGTTGGAGCGGTTTGCCGCCAGCGTGAAGGTGACGAGCGGAGTCAACATCGGCATCGTTCATTCGTCGGAGGTACCGCCCTCCAAGCGGTATGCCGTCTATCAATGCGTCAAGGAAGCGGTCACGAATGCGATTCGTCACGGCAAGGCAAGCGATATCACCATCCTGCAGCGGGAGTCGGGCGGGTTCGCCCAATTGATGATCATGAACAACGGAAGCATGGTGTCGGAGCCCGTGGAACCCGGTATCGGATTAAGCGGCATGGAGCGTCGGATGCGGAGCGTCGGCGGCAGCGTAACGTTCGATTCGGCGGACGACAGCTTTCGCATCATTTTGAGCTGGCCCGCGGACGAGCAGGCAGAGATGAAGGAGGACGGGGGATGAGCGTTCCGTATCGGATTATCATTTGCGACGATCAGACGCTGATTCGTCAAAGCTTGGCGATCGTGCTGGAGCGGCAGCCCGGCATCGAAGTCGCAGGAGAAGCGGCCGACGGGATCGAAGCGGTGGAGCAAGCGGCGCTGCTCCGGCCGGACCTCATCCTCATGGACATGCGGATGCCCCGGATGGACGGCATTGAGGCCACGCGGAGCATTGCGCAGGCTTATCCGGATATCAAAATTGTCGCTTTGACCACCTTCGAAGAGGACGAACTGATCACAGGCTGCTTGGAAGCGGGGGCGATCGGCTATTTGCTGAAGGACCTCACCCCGGAGGAGCTGCTCAAGGCCATCGAATTGATCCGCAGCGGGGAATCGATTGTGCCGGCGTCTTACTTGCGCAAGCTGTCCGGTCTTATGCGTTCGTTGGGGAGCGCCGAGGCCAAGCGTGCGGGCGGAACGCCCCCTGCCCTAAGCAGCGTCTCCGTCCAGCTGACGGAGCGGGAGCGCGAAGTATTGGGGCTGCTGCTGGAAGGCTGCAGCAACAAGGAAATATCCGCCCGCCTGTTTCTGAGCGAGACGACCGTGAAGAATCATTTGTCGAGTCTGTTCGCCAAGTTGGATGTGCGGGACCGGACGCAGGCGGTTATTTTCGCCGTGGAGAACGGATTGCATTTAAAATAGCCCGCGGCGCGTTAGCGGAACGGCGGGCTTCTGTGGTAAAGAACGGCATCTTTCAGCTCCGGGACGCGATTATTCGGCCCGGGGCTTTTTGAGCTTAGGCAGGTCTGCCGGCATCATAATCCTTCGTAGCCTTTGCTCTGCGCCGCCACGGAGGTTCTCCGCTTCGTCCGGGAGGAGGGCAATGTCGCAAACGCAATCCCGGCAAAGACGAAGGCGATCCCCAGGAAGTGGTACCAGAAAAACGACTCATGCAAAAACAACGCCGACATGACGATGGTGCTGAGGGGCATCAATGCGGTAAAAGCCGCCGACGAGCCCGCCGAAATTTTCGCCATCCCCTGGTTCAGCAAAATCGTGGCAATGACCGTAATTACGACTCCCGTGTACAGCACAAGCAGCCAGTCCGTCGCGCTCACCGCGGCAAAATCGAAGCTTGCCGCATTGTATGCCGCAAACGGCAAAAAAAACGCCGAGCCGAGCAAGCTCGTCATCGTCGCGATGGCGATCGGGCTGACCTGCTTGGAGACGAGCTTGCCGAACGTCAAGAATACGCCCTCCCCGGCAACGGCCAACAGCACGAGCAGGTTTCCCCACAACGTATGCAAGCTCCAGGACGTATTAAACATGCCGCCGAAAATATTGATGGCGAGCGCTCCGAGGACGGCGCATACGATGCCTGCCGTTTGATTCCACCTCAGCCGTTCCCTGAAAAATAACAGCGAAATCAGCCCGACCATCACCGGGGTCATGCTTGTGATGATGCCGCTCTCCAGCGCCGTCGTGTAGGTTAAGCCGTACAGCATAAAGAAGCTGAACAAAAACACGCCGATAAACGATTGGAAAAATAAAACGACCCAATCCTTCTTCGTCAGGGTCGGAAAACGTCCTTCGCGGGCGAGCAGAAGCAGCGTCATAATGATGGCGCCGGTTAACAGCCGAAGCTCGGAGGCCAAAAACACGGGAAACGTGCGGACGATCATTTTATTGACGATGATGAAGCTTCCGACGATCAGCATCGCCGCTGCGACTTGCAAATAAGGAACTGCTGATTTCATAACTTTTCGATACTCCTCCATAATTTGGTACTTATTGTATTATGGATCTTGAAGAGAGCGTTGTAAAGAAGCAACGTCGATCCACAGCCACCTCGCAAAAAAATCTTGCCTGTAACCCCTTTCATCGCATAAACTGAAACGATGCGGCTGCAAGAAAGGTAAAAGGAGGTTCGGAATTTTAATCATGAATTCGACAGACAAGCTATCTCAAAAAACAAAACAATTGTTCGTCATTTTGCTTCCCATCCTGGTGACGCAGCTTGCGATGTTTGCGATGAACTTCTTCGATACGTTCATGTCGGGACATGTGAGCGCCAAGGATTTGGCGGGGGTGGCTATAGGCACCAGTATCTGGATTCCGATACAGACCGGACTCAGCGGCATCTTGTTTTCCGTGACGCCGATGGTCGCCCAGCTGGTAGGGGCGGGCCGCAAGGAGGAAATTCCTTTTAAGGTCGTGCAGGCGCTCTATTTGGCCGTCGGAGTATCGGCTGCGGTGCTGCTGGCTGGAGCGTTCGCGCTGAATCCGATTTTGGAGAACATGAACTTGGAGGAGCCGGTGCGCCGGATCGCCCGTTTGTTCCTGATTTCGATTGCGTTCGGCATTTTGCCGCTGTTCTTATATACGGTACTGCGCTGCTTTATGGATGCTCTTGGCCACACGAAGGTAACGATGTTCATCACGCTGCTTTCGCTGCCGGTCAACGGGGGGCTGAACTATGTGCTGATCTACGGCAAAATGGGGCTGCCCGCATTGGGCGGTGCGGGAACCGGCGTCGCTTCGGCGATTACGTACTGGGTCATTTTTCTTGTGGCTTTGGCCGTGGCCGCCCGCATGCAGCCGTTCGCCGCATTCGGCATTTTCCGCAAGCTGTACCGCGTCTCGCTGTCCGTCTGGAAAGAGCTGCTGAAGATGGGCGTGCCGATCGGCTTCGCCATTTTGTTCGAAACGAGTGTTTTCGCCGCGGTAACGCTGCTGATGAGCAACTTCAACACGGTAACGATCGCGGCGCATCAAGCGGCGATCAACTTTGCCTCGTTCCTGTATATGATTCCGCTCAGCATCTCCTTGTCACTGACGATACTGGTCGGCTTCGAAGCTGGGGCGGGACGGTACAAGGACGCCAGACAATACGGCTATCTGGGCATCGGCCTCGCGGTCGGGATGTCGCTGCTCTGTGCGGTCGTGTTGTGGCTGTTTAACGAGCAGGTGGCCGGGATTTACACAAGGGAGCCGGACGTGCTCGCTTTAACGCAGCATTTTCTGATCTACGCGATTTTCTTCCAGCTGTCGGATGCCATCGCCGCCCCGATTCAGGGAGCGCTGCGCGGCTACAAGGACGTGAATGTGACCTTTATCGTCGCCCTTGTTTCGTATTGGGTCGTCGGCCTGCCGGTTGGCTACGGGCTGGCGAATTATACCGATCTCGGCGCTTACGGCTATTGGATCGGTCTGATATCCGGCTTGGCTCTGGGCGCGGTCGGCTTGTTCGCCCGGCTGGCGAGCGTCCAACGGAAGGCGCGGCTCGGACTTGCGGCTTTCGCCAAGTAACATCAATAGAAACGTGTATCTTAGAATAGGTGGATGATCGCATGGAACGAAAACCGGTATTGCAGCGTCGGCTGAAGCTTTGGCATATTGTGGCGATGGGGGTCGGCTATATGGCCCCGATGGCCGTATTCGATACGTTCGGCATCGTATCCGAAGTGACGGCGGGGCATGTTCCGGCCGCGTATCTGCTTACGATTGCGGCGGTGCTATTCACGGCGATGAGCTACGGACACATGGTGAAGGTGTACCCGTCCGCGGGAAGCGCCTATACGTATACCCGGCAGACGATCGGGCCACACGCGGGCTTTATGGTCGGCTGGGTCTCGCTGCTCGACTATTTGTTTCTGCCGATGATGAACGCGCTGCTCACCGGGATTTATTTGTCGTCGGCGTTCCCCGATGTGCCGCAGTGGGTATGGGTCGCTGGATTTGTGGCGCTGATTACGACGCTGTGCTTGTTTAACGTCAACGTCTCCATCTCGGTGAATGCGCTGTTCGTGGCGTTTCAATTTCTTGTCGTGGCGCTGTTCGTCGTGCTGGCCGCGTACCGGCTGAGTGCGGGCGGCGAGGCACTCGTATCGGCACAGCCGCTGCTTTCCGCGGATGCGAGCTGGGGAGCGCTGCTCACCGGAGCGTCGATCTTGTGCTTTGCCTTCCTCGGCTTCGATGCGGTGACGACCTTGTCCGAAGAAACGGTAGAGCCCCGCACGACGATTCCAAGAGGCATTCTATGGATCACGATGCTTGGTGGCGGACTGTTTTTCACCGCCTCGTACTTCGCGCAAAGGCTGTTCCCGGACGTGTCTGTATTGAACAACCCGGAAGGCGCGTCCGCCGAAATCGCGCTGGCGCTCGGCGGCGTCTTGTTTCAGGCCGTGTTCCTGGCCGCTGCGCTCACCTCCACGCTTGCCTCGGGGCTCGTGTCGCAGCTCAGCGGATCGCGTCTCCTGTTCGCGATGGGGCGGGACCGGACGCTGCCGGGTCCGGTGTTCGGCTACATTCACCGCTCGCTCGGCACGCCGGTGTTCAACATCCTGCTGATCGGCCTCATTTCGCTGACGGCGCTCGTGCTGGATCTGCTCGTCGCCACGTCGTTCGTCAATTTCGGCGCGCTGACGGCATTTACTTTTGTGAATTTGTCCGTCATCGTCCACTATATATTCCGGGAAAAACAGCGGTCCTGGCTGGCGCTCCTGCGCTACTTGCTGCTTCCGCTGGCCGGCATCGGCTTCGTCTTGTTTTTCTGGACGCATCTGGAGCGCAATTCGCTGCTGCTCGGCGGCGCTTGGACGCTGCTCGGCCTGCTGTACCTGCTCTGGATGACGCGCGGCTTCCGCCGGGAGCCGGGAACGATTCGCTACGAAGCCGCCGAGGGCAGCGACTGACTCACGATTCAAGAAACAAAAAGAGCTTCTTCTCCACATTCCGGACGTGAATCGCGGACTGCACCTTCGCAAGCTCCGGCTCTCCAGCCTCGATCGCCAGCAAAATATTTTCGTGCTCGTTGTAGACGACTTGCTTTTTCCGTTTCAGGCCGATGTTTTGCTTGAGCGTAATTTCGAGCGATTGTGGTCTCGAAATGGGAGAAGCAGTTTAGTCCGCAAATGAGCGCCAAGCTGGTTCGGCAAAAAAGTGCGTAGCTAGCGATAATATAAAAAAGAGAATTGACCGCTGAGCTTATTTTGTCTTGGCGGTCAATTCTCTATCGCTCTATTTATCACGCCATCTCAAGCCGCCGCGGACTCTTCGGGTCCGTCCGCTTTTTTGCGGTACGCGATGATGATGATCAGACACGGAATGAGGCAGAACAAGCCGCACAGCAAGAACGCGCCGTTGGCCCCGTAATGATCGGCCGCGTAGCCGGCGAACAGGTTGCCGACCGGTGTCGAGCCGGCGAAGACGAGCGAATACACGCTCATGACCCGGGCCCGGTACTCTTCTTTGGAATGAATTTGCAGCGACGAGTTGCAGTTGGTCGAGAACAGGATGTTACAGAAGCCTTGCAGCGCCAGCAGCAGGCCGAACGTGTACACAGAGCCGGTCATCCCGTTCAACAGCAGGAAGACCGAGATGAGAAGGCAGCAAGTGATGATCACGGACAGCCGAGGACCTTTTTTGCTGCGGAACGACATCATCAGCGCCCCGATCAGAGATCCGACGCCGAGGCAGGACATCATCAGTCCGTACGTTTTCTCCTGCATATGCAGCACGTCTTTCGTGAAGACGGGAATAAGCACGCTAAAGTTATAGGCCATCGTCCCGACGACCGCCACGAGCAGCAGTGTGCGCGCCAGCAGCCGGTCCTTGGAAATGTAGACGATGCCGTCCTTGATCTCCTTGAGCAGTCCGGTGTCTTTTTTCTTCTCGCGGACGTAAGGCGTCGTACGGATTTGCAGCAGCCCGTAGATGACGGCTATGAAGCTGAGTCCGTTCAGCAGAAAGCACCACCCGGCCCCGAGGTAAGCCATCATGCCGGCGCCGATCGCCGGTCCCACAATGCGGGCCAGATTGAAGGTCGTCGAATTGAGCGCGATCGCGTTCATTAAGTCTTCCTTGCCGACGATTTCGATATTGAACGCCTGCCGCGTCGGCATGTCGAACGTGTTCGTCAGCCCGAGTAGAAAAGCAAGGACCAGAATATAGCCGTACTTGACCGTGTCCGTAAAAACAAGAGCGGATAGGATCAAAGCCAGCAGCATCGACACCGTCTGGGTCATGATCAGAATGTTCCTTTTCGGAAACTTGTCGATGAGCGCTCCCGCAAATAGTGAAAAGCAGGTAACAGGCAAAAATTGGATCGTCCCTACCAGCCCGAGCAGCAGGGGCGAGCCCGTCAGCGTCAGCACGAGCCACGATTGGCCGATGTTTTGCATCCAGGTGCCGATCAGGGAAACGCATTGTCCAAACCAAAAGTAACGGTAGTTTTTATGGGTCAGGGCATGAAAGTTGTTATTGACGACCCTCATCCCCGCATGCCTCAGATTCACAAGGCGTTCACCTGCCTTCCGATGTAATTTCTCTGCTTATGCTTTCGGCGTCTTGTCGTTTTCCTCGTTAAACCGGGCCGCATTGCCGCCCATCTTCTCCAGCAGCTCCAAGGCGAGCCGCTGCTCTTCCTCCGTCAAGCCGTCGGACAGAATGTGCCTCCAGTCGGTGAGCACCCCGCGCACCTCGTCCTTGATCCGCCAAGCCTTCTCCGTCAAAAAGACGCGGTAAGAACGCTTGTCCTCCTCCCGTACTTGCCGCAGCACATAGCCTTGCGCCTCGAGTTTTTTCAGCGCTTTGGCCGTCGTTCCTTTATCGATTTTCAAATAGCTCGACAACTCCTCTTGACTGAGGCCGTCTTCTTTATACAGCGCGTTCAGAAAAATATGCTGGCCTTTGCCGATGCCATGCGCTTTGAGCCGCTCGCCGATGTACATTTGTCCGTAACGGTACAGGAGCGATACCCACCTTGTAATCGTATTGCGCTGATCGATCATACGGCTTCCTCCCGCCCTCATAATAGTTGCACATGCCACTAATTACAGTATAGAAATAACTTGCCGCGATGACAAACCGGACATTCGCCGAATTTTCCCCTTTTCAGCGAGCAGGCCCCGAATTATCGAAGAAATTAGCCGCCTTCCTTAGGGCCATCGGGTTGGAAAGCTCTTTTCGAAGCGGTCCGGCTCTTCTCGGCAAGCTGCTGGAGTGACCGGGGGCAGGTCAATAGACCGCGCGTTGCGATATAAAGGGATATTTTTATATTAATTAATAAAAAAACTAAAAAAGTAATAATTTATACAAAAAGTAATTTACAACCATGTTCTCATGGTGTATATTATGTTTCAAGAACTCCTCAATCGAATATGTTAATTAAGAGAATCTACCTCATGCAGACGGATGGATAGGAACTCCCCTCGACGCTTTTTTTAAAATTTTAAATGGAAGCGATTACATTTTCGTTCGCAACGATGCGTCGAATGGATTTGGATTATACCAAGGAGGGGAATCTATGAAGCTGCTGGTCGGAGCAAGCGCCTCTTCGGCGATCATCGAATTGCCGTATTATATACGGATTTTTCAGGACAAGCTGCAAGCCGAAGTAAGGGTCGTCGTTTCGGACAATGTTTCCAACTTCATCAACCCGCAATTCTTGGGCGCACATATCGAAGGGAAAGTCTATCAAAAAATGCTCGACCCTGCGTATGACGTCGCCGTACCTCATTCTTTCCTTGCCTCGTGGGCGGACATGTTCATCGTGCTGCCCTGCACCGCCAACACGTTAGCCAAAGCTGCCAACGGAATCACCGATAATCTCCTTACGATGCTCATCCTTTGTTTTCCTAGACCTGTCTTGTTCTTCCCTACGATGAATCTGAACATGTACAACACGGCGGTCGTACAAGCCAATGTGCAAAAGCTGCTCGATTTGGGCCACCATGTCGCCATTCCAGATGGAAATGTAACCGTTACCGCTACGGGCGAAAAAATGTCGGGAGGCCATCCCCCCAATCCTTATACGTGTGCCAAATACATTCAGAACAAGTATGAACGATATTGTATATCCACCTGATCATCCATTTTTTTATTCATGAAAGGAGGTGATATCACATGAAAATGGAAAATACTTTCCATGGTGTAGACGTATTGGACGAAGCTGTAGAGTTGACGGAATTGTCATCGATTATCGGCGATGGAGACACTGTTGATGACAACGGGAACTGTAACTCGTGCTAAGTACCACGGAGCTGGAGACATTCGTTTCCAGCTCTTCTAACTCGTAAATAGGGCGGTGAATGAAATGGAGCCATTTACAGTTTTGCCGCAACGCGAAGGGTCAACCGACAAAAAAAGGTATCGCGCCTCCCGCTACAACATTAAGGCGGTGGAGCCGGATGGAAGCATGTACATCACGAATACGATGTCAGGCGCATTTATGCATATCTCGGCCGAGCAGGTTCCCTATGTCGATCAACTGCTCAAGCTTGGAGCGGACGAACCGTTGGATGGGGTGGCCGCCGTCCTCAAGAAGCAAGGCTTCCTCGTTCGCGAGGATATCAACGAATTTTTTCGCGCCCGCATGCTGCATGAAATGGTCGGAAGAAGCGAGCAGAAGCTCAGACTCATCTTTTTGACGACCGAGCAGTGCAACTTCCGATGCAAATACTGTTATGAAAAGTTCGAAAAAGGCAAGCTGCAGCCGGAGGTCATTCAAGGAGTCAAATCGTTCCTTCAGCACAAGGTCCGCTTTCTTAACCATTTGCAAATGAGCTGGTTTGGAGGCGAGCCCATCCTTGCGCTTGATGCGATAGAAGAAATCTCGCGGCATATTATCCCCTTGTGCGACGAATATGGCGTGAAATACCGGTCAAACATAACCACGAATGCGTACCTGCTAACGAAGAAAAATATCGAGCGGCTGTTTGCCTGTCGCGTATTCGCTTTCCAAATTACACTGGACGGTGACGCCGAGCAGCATAACGCCAACCGATATTTGCAGAACGGAGCCCCCACGTTCGAAACCATTTTTCAAAACCTGCTGCACCTCAAGGAACGCCCCGAACCGTTCCGCTGTAAAATCCGCATTAACTTTGACCAGACGAACGTGCATCAGATTCCAAGCTTTATTCGGAAGCTTCGTGTGCATTTTGGGGAGGATCCGCGGTTCCACATCGATTATTTCCCAATCGGCAAATGGGGGGGAGAGAACGACGGCAATCTGGAAGTGGTGTCGCTCAAGGAATCGGTTAAGCATCAATTGAATTTGTGCACGATGGGTCTGGAAGAAGGGCTTGGCAACGACCTGGAAAATATTTTGAAGCCGGGAGGTTACGTTTGCTATGCGGCCAAGTCCAATTCCTTCGTGATTGGTTCCGATGGCATCGTCTACAAATGCACCGTAGCCCTGTACAACGAAAACAATCAAATCGGGCGCATCACGCCTGACGG
Source organism: Paenibacillus tyrphae (assembly GCF_000722545.1). GTDB lineage: Bacteria > Bacillota > Bacilli > Paenibacillales > NBRC-103111 > Paenibacillus_G > Paenibacillus_G tyrfis. The sequence goes on along the minus strand of NZ_JNVM01000015.1, from coordinate 141,185 downwards.
ACAAATGCAGCTCGATGCCGACAAGCACGCGCTGTGGATTATGAACGACGAGTCGGAGGATTCCGGCTGTAAATCCTGCTTCCTGCGTCCTTCCTGTCAAGGCGCGTCCTGTCCGCTTGTGCGGATCGAGAAGGGGGTAGCCCCCTGTCCTCCATTAAAGTCCAAGATTAAAGACGTAATCCGCATCGTCGGCAAGGAAAAGCGCAAAATGGCGGTACAAAAGGCCACTTCCGCAAACGCCTAGGATGCGTGAGAAAGGGAAGTAAACCATGCTCAATAAAAATTTCCTGGCCTTTGTCGCATGTGGAATGGTGAGCAGCATCGGGGACTTGCTTTACTTTTTCGTATTTTCCTGGTATATCGCATCGGCGACTCATTCCGTTCAATATATGGGGACGATTATGCTGGTCAGCGGGATCACCCAGTTTGCCGCCAGCATATTTTGCGGGGCCTGGGTCGATGTATGGGGAGCCAAAAAAATCATTGCCGTCTCCAATGTCATACGCGCGCTCCTGATGATTGGATTGATGCTGGTAAGCACGACCCAGGCCCCGTCCTTGGTTGTGCTTCTGCTGATTTCCATCGTATTTGCCGTCACGGATGCCAGCTTTTATCCCGCGGTAGAGGCGATCAAGCCTCAGCTGGTGTCCGAGGACCACTTAAGCCGAATGAACGGCGTGTGGTACACCCTTGCCCGAATCTTGTCTCTGATTGCCCCTTCCATAAGCGCACTATGCATGAATCTGCTCGGCATTCAAGCTTCCTTTCTTTGTATGGCCGGATGCTATACAGCATCGGCACTGCTTCTTCTCCTCGTTCGTATTCAAAAGACGCAAACTGAACCTAATCCGGAATCCGGCAAATGGAAGCATTATACGCAAAGCCTTACGGAGGGCTGGGTCTTTATTCGGAACAGCCGAATGATGATGACGCTCCTATGGCTTATTTTTTGTGTAAATATCGGGGCGAATAGCAACGGCTTGCTGCTTCCGTTTCTAATGAAAAGCATGAACTGGGATGCGCAGCATATGTCGTATATTTATACTTGGCAGGCCGCTGCCGGGATCGTCTGCGGAAGTTTATTGTCGGTGAAAAGCGTGAAGCAGCCGTCCTTTCTATATGTACTGCTCGGATTTTTGGGTCAGGGATTGGCGATTTTAACGGTCTGCTTTTCTTCCACCCTTGTGTTTTTGTGTCTAAACTTCGCGTGGCTGAGCGTATGTACGGCGTTGGTCAACATTTTTATCCGCACGATGATGCAGAAAGAAGTGCCCAATCGCTACATGGCGCGGGTCGGCAGTCTGTTTGCGGCGATTAGCATGACTTCTACGCCGCTGTCCCGCTTTTTTACAGGATTTCTCACCGACCGCCTCGGGGTACGACAGATGTACTTTTGGGCAGGCGCATTTGAGGTTATCGTGGTCGCTGTGTTTTTCATGCTCTATAAGCAAATTACCGCACAGCCGGGGGTGAAATCGCAAACGGAGGTTAGCGGGTAAGGCGAACGGCCGAATAGAGTGTTGAGAAAGGGCAATTGAGATAATAGAGGTTACGAGGGGGTGGGGTATCCACTTCCGACCGCTGCCCCACCCCGCAAAGTGAAGTTGAATCAGAGAAGCTTAGTCCGAGTACTTTGCGGGGACCCCAGGTCCCCAGGAAATTTGATTAGAAGCCGCTTAGTAGCGGACATTTCCCGAAGACAAAGGCGGCCGCTATCGCTTCTCCAGTGGATACCCCACCTCCGCTTGCATCTCTATTTTTGTAAAACCCCACTTTCTCAACATTCTGACCGGAGAGCGACTCTCCGGCTTTTTTTGCGCCGTTAATGATGTGTAGCGTCAACGATAAGGGGCGTTAAAGAATGGAACATGCGGAAATCCCGGCAAACCTGTTATACTAATCCTTAGCGATGTCAGACGAAAAGAAGAGGAACAACATGAACGGAGCCCACTGCAGCCTGTACAAATCATGCAAACGCTGCGGACAAAGCAAATATTACCGGCAGTTCCCGACCCGGGGCAGCCGAAAGTCAAGCGGGTCCTCCCGCAAAAATATATGCCGCAAATGCGAGCGAAAAAGGCTGGCTGCCCCAGCTCCGCAAGCGCCCCCGGTGCCTCGTGCGGCGAAGCTGCTGAGACAAGACCGGCAGGGGATGATTCGCATGAAGGGGAAGAGTAACAACGGCAGGCCGTGGATTCAAGAGATCGAATGGAGCCTTGCTGTGCTTTTGGTAGAGGAACAGGCGGCTGTCGTTGTTACGCCATACATGATTCGCCGGCTGTACAGCAACGACGATTTCCGCAGCATGATTATGACCCGGGACCATCATACGTGCCGCTATTGCGGCGGATACGGCGATACGATCGACCATATCGTCCCGAAATCCAAGGGAGGCCATACGACGCCGGTGAACTGCGTATGCTCCTGTTATGCATGCAACCAGAGCAAGGCCGATCAAGATGCGACCGGGTTTATGGAAAAGCAGCGTTCTCCCGTCTGAATTGAGGCAGCGCCGGATCGTGCTGCTGGGCGAGTGCCGCAGCTGTCTGCTCTTGATTGTAAGACGAGCTTTACGGTTAAGTAATATCTCAAGCACAATTCCAAGCTAAACTGTCGAATTTTACGGCAGCGGAAGGGGGAAGGTGTGATGGCGAGAACCGTAGAGCCCAAAGATCGAGAGTGCGCTTCGTTCGACGAAACCGGATTCGACAGGGGTACGCGAACGTTCTTCGGCCGCAGATTGCTTGCCGCTCTGTGGTCGGCCTCGAACGGCATTAGCGCGGTTATTAAGGCACTGAACAAGGCGTACGACGAGGAGGAGAGTCGGCCATCCTGGAAGGTTAAGGGAATCGCCGTTTCTCTTTACGTCATCTTGGCGGTTGTCATCTTGTTACCTTTGTGCTGCTAATCTTCGGCAGGATTATCGGGTTATTGCTTTACAATATTGTACATTTCCCGGGAAATTTCGATTTGCTGTGGAATTTTGCGCAATACGTCATTCCGCTTGCGACTATTGCTGTCGTATTCATCCTGTTGTACCGCTTCACGCCCAATTTGCGGCTCACGTTCAAGGAAGTGCTGCCTGGCGCTCTGTTCGCTACGGTCGGCTGGGTGACCGCTTCGCTGTTGTTTCCTACTTACTCAATCATTTCGGCAGCTATTCGAAAACGTACGGCAGCAGTGGTGGCATCATCGTGCTTCTGATGTGGCTTTATTTGTCGAGCATCGTCCTGATTCTCGGCGGCGAGATCAATGCTGCCCTTCACTTTGAACGGCACGGCAAACGGAAGCCCACCTGAAGCCGTTCGGTTTCCCGCTGCGATTGGGCCGGCGAAATTGACGCGGGCTAAAAAGTCCGGGTAGAGCGCGCCCGTCAGACTCCGTTTAGCGAATGCGCGGGAAAGCGATCCAGCTCCACAGGTTGAGCTTGGATTGCTTTCCCTTTTCCCGGACTTGCTGAAAAAATTCCCCTAAAAATCGTTCCCACTGCTGCCCCACTTCTTTTTTGGCCGCTGCGTCCGCTTGGACATGAAGAATGCTTTTATTCAGCGCCGCGTCCAAATGGGACAGCGCTTCGCGCAAATGGAAATCGACAGAGGGCTCCTGCATGCTTCAAATCTCCTTTATTTCTGTTTCTCGATTGCCGTCTCCAATCAAAAAGGCGAAAAAATGTCCCCATTGCTCCGACATCGATTGGTGGGCTTCCTCATTGGAAGCTTGTAACTTGGTCACAGTTAAGGCCTGCTCCAGATGGAGACGCGCCTGCTTCAGGTGAAATTCGACAGAGTCATCTTTCAAGCGCCGCTTCCCCCGCCTCGCTGCCGGACAGCGCCGGTTCGAACTCGTCCCCGGAAGAGGAGATTTCGAGGTCCAGCTTTTTTTTCATGCGCTCAAATTGAGCTTCCGCAACGATATCTTCTAGCTCCTCCCGGGCCCGCTGCAAGGACGAACGAGCCGCGCCCGCCGCGCTCCGCAAGCCTTGGTAACCCGCCTCGGCAACAGGAAGCAGCGTAGCCTTGACAACGGGAAGGAGCGTCGACGCCGTAAATGCAAGCGCGGCGCCGACCAGCCATTTTTCGATCTGTTGTTCTCTCATGGTTCCTACCTCCGAATAGACAGCAAGCTATGCGACGACGGCCGTCCGCATTTGTCGAGCCGGTTTCGGTGCCGCCTGGCTTCCCGATTCGACCCATGCCACGATCGGCTTCGACAGCAGCGTCACCGAGCCGGCAACGGCAAGCACCGGAATCCAGTGGCTCCATGCGATCGGGGCCGCCTGGAAGAAGCGGGACACCGGCGGTATATACAGGGCGGCGAGCAGGGAGAGCCAGGATACGCCCAGCGCTCCGACCAGAAAGCGATCCCTGCTCCAGTCCTTGACCGACTCGGCCGCGCCCTCCTGCCGCCATGAGAACGTCTGCATCAGTTGTCCCGATACCAGCGTGGCAAAAGCAATGCTCCGGGCTGCCGGAAGAGGTACTCCGGCTGCGAGGCTTGCCGCGAACAGTCCGAGGGAGCCTAAGCCGAGCAGAGCGCCGCGTGTGAAGACTTTCCGGTACAGATTGCCGTCGGCGATTTCGACACGCTCCGTCAGCTTTGTTTTATTCCCGGGATTGATGGCCAGAACCATGGCAGGCAGCGCATCCGTGATCAAGTTCATGAGCAGGATCTGTACGGGTACGAGGGGCAGCGGCATACCCAGGATAACTGCGGCGCTCGACACGATGATTTCCGCCAAATTGCCGGTGAGCAGGCAGCCGAGCGCCTTACGGATATTGCCCATAATCGTCCGGCCTTCCTTTACGGCCTCGACAATCGTGCCGAAATCGTCTTCCTTCAGCACCATATCCGCCGTTTGCTTCGTCACCTCGGTGCCGGTTCTCCCCATTGCGATCCCGACATTGGCTTGCTTGATGGCGGGCGTATCGTTAATTCCGTCCCCCGTCATTGCCACCAGGTGGCCGCGCTGTTGAAAGGCGCGCACAATGCGCAGCTTATGCTCCGGCGACACCCGGGCAAAAATGGTGGTGTGCTCGACCACTTCCTGAAGCTCTTCGTCGGGCATCCGGTCGAGCTCATGCCCCGAGAGCACCCGCTGCGAGCCGTCATACATGCCGAGCTGCCGTGCGATCGAAATGGCTGTGATCGGGTGGTCGCCCGTAATCATCACCGGCTTGACGCCGAGCGCCAGCGCTTCTTGGATGCTGTGCGCAGCTTCAGGCTTCGGCGGGTCCATCATGCCGACCATCCCGACGAAAATCATGTCCCGCTCGTCCGGCTCAGGAAGGTCTCCGTCTGTGAGCGGACGATAGGCGAAACCGAGCACGCGCAGCGCTTCACCCGATAGCTTGCCGTTCTGCTCCGATATGATTCGTTTGCGTTCCTCGGTCAGTTCGAGCAACTGGCCATCCGATTGAACTTGGGTACAGCGCTGTAAGAGCGTCTCTACCGCCCCTTTGGTGAAAACATAGCAGTCCTGAGATTCGGTCCCGGCCGTATCCTTGCACACGACGCTCATCTTGCCGGTGTTCGAATCGAAAGGAATTTCTTTGCCGCGATGCCATTGCCGCATGTTCTCCGGATTGATGCCCGCTTTGGCGGCAAAAGCAAGGAGCGCTCCTTCGGTCGGATCCCCCTTAACGGTCCAATGTCCTTCGTCGTCCTGCTCTAGCTTGGCATTGTTGCACAACATGCTAATTTGCAGGAGGCGGGTCAGTTCAGGCTGCTGCGGGTTCTGTTCGAGTGCCGCGGCTGCCCGGCCTGAGGCAGCGATGCGGCGAATTTCCCCCGACGGAGCGTACCCGGTACCGCCCACTTCCCAGCTCCGGTTCAATGAGACGACATGTCGGACGGTCATTTCGTTTTTGGTCAGCGTTCCGGTTTTATCCGAGCAGATGATCGTCGTCCGCCCGAGCGTTTCCAGAGCAGACAGCTTGCGGACGAGCGCCTGCTTGCGGGCCATGCGGAAGATGCCGGCGCTCAGCGCGATCGTAATGGTTACGGGCAGCCCTTCGGGGATAGCCGAAGCCGCAAGCGCAATGGAAGTGGAGACCATCTGCATCAGCGGAATGCCTCGCAGCAGTCCCGTGACGAACACGATGCCGCAGACGATCATTGCTCCTTTGATGAACTTTTTGCTAATGGAGGTGACCTGCTTCTGCAGCGGCGTCAGTTCTTTTTCGTCGTTCTGCAGCAAGGACATAAGACGGCCCATTTCCGTATGCAGGCCGGTCTGGACGACGACGCCGGTCGCTTTGCCCCGGGTAACGTCGGTGCCCATATAGATCATATTGGAACGTTCCGCCAGCGGGAGCGCTCCGTCGACAGGTGCTTCCTGTTTCGAGACAGGGATCGATTCTCCCGTCAATGCAGCTTCGCTGACCTGCAAGTTATACGATTCGACCAACCGGATATCGGCCGGTACGCGGTCGCCGGCCTCCAATTGTACGATATCGCCGGGGACGAGCTCCAGCGCGGAAATCTCTTTCAGGGCTCCGTTACGCAGCGCCTTACAGGTCGGGGGCTGGTACCGGTTGAGCGATTCGATGACCTGTTCCGCTTTGCGCTCCTGTATCGTGCCGACTGCCGCATTGGCGAGCAGCACCGCCCCCATGGCAATGCCGTCGTACAGGCCGCCGGTAAAAAACGACAAAGCCGTCGTCCCAAGCAGGATTAAGGTTGTAAATTCTTTGAACTGTCCCAAAAAAGAGGCGATCCAAGGCGTCGGCTGTCGTCCTTCCAAATGATTGCTGCCGTGAGCGCTTCGCAGCGCATGAACCTGTTCCGCTTGGAGCCCGCGCCCGGTATCGGTGCCATAATGGCTGACGGCCCGCTCCCACGGAGCCTCGTGCCACAGAACAGGCGCCTCCGCCGTAGCAGCGGCTTCCCGGTCGCCCGTCGCAAGCTGCAGCAGAGCCGCCCGCTCGCTCGTTTGCCGGAAAGCGGACATAAATGCCAACGAAAGGGCGTCGGAAGCCAAATTGACGAGCGGCGCACGAATGAAGCCGAATGCCGCCAGAGCGGAGCCGAGCATGTTCCAGATCGCGGTAAGCCGGTAATTTCGGTGTACGCTGCGGTCCATGAGGCGGGTCAATTCCAGCGTCTGCGGAAGCTCGGACAACTGCTGCACTGTGATCGACGGAATGCCGTATTCCCGGCACAGGGCATGAACGGGCGAGGTATCGCCGCAGGTCACCAGCAATGCGTTCTCTCCACGCGGAACGCCGGCTGCCAATCGTTCGGCCCATTCGCCGGGCTGAAGCGATAGCCAGCCCGAATCGAGACCTTGCCGCTCCAGCAACGAGATGTCCGTCCCTTTGCTGCAGCTCAACGCTCCGATCGACCATCCTTGCGCTTTCAATTCACGAATCAAGGGGGCGTGTGCCGAATGAAGCTGCCGCTTCTTGCTGAGCAGTCCGATGCAGGTTCCCCCGCTGCTTTCCGCCTTAACTCCGACGAAAAGCACATCCGCGCCTTGCCTCGCCAATCTCTTGGCCTCCAACTCGTACATTCCGCAGTCGATGCCCTGCTTCTGGCAGTAGGCATAGCTCCCGGCAAACACGCGGGCACCGCTGATTTTGCCTTGTAGGCCCTCCGCCGATTCTTCCACCTGAAATGCCGTCCGGAGGGTCCGGCACGTTCGTCTTGCTTTTTCCGATAGCTCGGCTTTCCACGGATGGCTGCTTTTTTCAAACAATGAGGCCGTTAAGCAAATCGCCTTGTCGGCCTCCGTTTCTTTCGTCAAACATTGAATTTCCTCGCTTTCAACCCGATAGAGCGCCGAAGCATCCTCCAGGAGCAGCGTTTTCGTTCTTGCCAGCTTGGACAAGGAGCCGCTGTCCGGCAGCAAGGCTTGCCTTTCGGCGCACACAAGCTCCGCCTGCTGCCAGCCGTATTCCGCCGGAATGAACGCCGGTCTGGGGTTGGCGGCGAGCAGTACCGCAACCGCACGCAGAGGGTCGCGCGTGAACGCGAGGGTCGCCCCGGCGCCGATCAGCCCCCATTTGTTCGCATTTTCCGTATATCGCTTAATTTCAGGCGGAAGCACCGCCGGCGAGTGGTTCGCCGCCGCCTGATTTCGTTTCCACTCCACATATTGCAGAAGACCGATTCCTGCCAAAACGATTAGATTTTCCCGTACCAAAGCAAGCGCTAATGCGCCGGCACCCAGAAGCAGGTCGGCGTTCCACTTGCGTTCCTTGGCGAAGCTCTGGAACCCTCTTCTTAGCAGCGGATAGCCCGTAATGACAGAGAGCCCGGCGGATAAATAAAATGGAGCCGGACTACGGGCCAACGCCGATCTGCCAAGCAGCAGCTGCTTCGCGCCAAGCGCGGCGAGACCGCCCATGCTGAGCGCAAGGGGAAGAGGCATGCGGCCTGAAGCTTGCGCCTCGCATGACGCCCTGGACGGCTCCGCCGCGGCTGCGGCTTCCCGCTTGATGTACGATGCATCCGGGGAAGGGGAGGACTGCTCGCAGGTTGGAGGAGCATCATATACCCTAAACGATTCCGGGTCGGAGCAAGGCTGCGAAAGCTCCTCTTCCAACCGTTCGATGCGTTCGAGGACTTGCTCCGCCTTAAGCTGCCGCTGATCGTACATCAGAAGGACCCTGCCTGAAAGAGGGCAAGCCCGGACAAGGGTGATTCCGGTCCAGACCGAAAGCTCTGCCTGAATCCGCTGTGCCGTATCCGGATTGTTATGAAGACCGTAAAATTCGATGCGAATGCGTCCTGGCAGCATTCGAACAAACCGTCGATGTTTCAAGCTTTCCGTAGGCATACATACACTCCTTGGGCTTCCTCGTTTTGGAGTCTAGGGCTGGTTTTCGCTAGTATACACAGCCTTTAGCGATTTATGCAGCACGTGGTCATGCATAATTTTTCGTTAATGTGGGATGATCTGTAGTACATTATTTTTTGAAAGGGTGGGGTGAGACCATGGCGAAACTGCCGATCGGTTATGTACTTGCGGGTGCCGCGATGATGCTGGCGTTTTCCCCGGAAGCCCGGAAAACGATGCGCAAATTTGCGGTAAAAGGGACGGAGGCCGTGTTGAATTTGACGGAGCAGGCCAAAGATACGATTGAAGGCTTACGGAAGTAAACCCGAGGGTCTGACAGAGTGTTTTGAATGAGAACAGGGCAAGCTAAAAAAACGGCCATGCTATGGCCGGATGACTCGAAATGAGGTGGGAGCATGTTTCAAAACGGTTCCGTATGGACCGGACTGATTTCGGGCGGCTTGTCTCAAATACAGGATACGAATGCGCTGGCCAAAGGGCAAATGAAGACGAAGGAATACGCCGTGCAAACCGTAGAAAATGTGACGGGAGCCGTCGGCGTTATGGCCGGGGTAGAGTACGGCGCAATGCTCGGGTCAACTGTGCTTCCGGGCTTCGGTACAGCGGTCGGCGCGGTGCTGGGCGGACTTGTAGGCAGCTCGGTCGGGCGCAGCGTCGGCCATCGGGCCGGGGACGCCTTGCTCAACAACCGGATGGTCCAAGGCACGCTTCAGCCCCTGCAGCCGCAGCAGAATCAGTAAGAAGGAAAACCGGGAGACGGACTCCCGGTTTTTACATGAATGGAGGCTACAACGCCGCTCGGTGGTAATCTTTTTTTAAGTAGAAAATCATGGTTTCAGCTCCTGATTCACTTGCTCCGTATTTCCCGCCTTGATCTCTCCGAGCACTTCGTCCACTTGATAGCAGGCAAAAGCCCTGCGCAAACCGATCTTCAAATGATACGATCTTCCCCATTTGTTGCAGCATGGAAATAAAAAAAGGAAGACCCCGCCCTCGAAGACGGAAATCTTCCCTTTTTTAACGCTGTATGGTCGGCTTATGTCTCTTCGTCCTGCACGAGCGAGGATACTTGCACGACGTAAGCTTTAACCGTCTTGTTTCCTTGCTTCAGATCCTCGGTGGAAGTGTGCATGCCCGTAACGACCGCCGGACCGGTGCCGAACTTGAATTTGCCGGTCAGCACAATGTACAGATCGTCGACCTTGACGATGGCCCGATTGTCCGCAACCGATTGGATGTCGCATTGGAACACGACCTTCGAGTTTTTGTACTTCGGCAGCTCGTTGGCCATAATGCTTTTGACTTCCTTCGCACCTTCTTTGGTATCCTTAGCGGTGCCGTCCTTCGGATCTTTTTTATCCGCGTCCTGCTTCACGTCTCCGTTTTCGTTCCTGCCGGCGTTGTCCGTGAAGTCTTTGTCGGACTTGGCGAAGACATACCGCCCGCCGCGGTATTCATAGACCGCTTTCGTTCCGGCTTGGGATCCCGAGGCTTCCGTACCGTTCTTGTCCGTACCGTTCTTGTCCGTACTGTTCTTGTCGGCACCGTTCTTTTCCGTCCGCTCGGGTACGGGATTATCGGCGCTTACGACACCCGGACGAACCGACTCCAGCTTATCGGCCTCCAGATCGAGAATCGGCTTAAGCTCGGACCCGTGCGCTTCGAATGCGACATAGCGGGCTTTACGCTTTTTGGAGGACGCTTCGAGCAGCAGCACAGGTAATCCTTCCGGGCTGAGCTCGTCGGCCTGGCGAATCGATTTGACCGCGGCCAGATCGCCTGGGACGGCTCCTTCTGCGATCTCGATGCGCTGGTCCGTGAACAGCCGGGCGAGCACGAGCTTTTTCTTGTCCGTAACCGCAGCGGCTGTGGTTTGCGCGCCATTCGACCCTTTCAGACTTGTGGCGGCGGTGAGGGCGCCTTCGATGCCGGCCTTTTGAAGCAGTACGGCCGGATCGCTTTCCAATCGGCGCTGACCGAGCGCCTGCAGCTCTTGGGATGTATCGCGGTATGCGCCGAGCGTTTTGTACAGTTCTTCGGCCTCCGCATACTTTTTCGCGGCGATCAGCTGCTCCGCCCGGGCCATGCGGCCGTTCACCACCGTCTGGATGTACCCGTTCAGCTTGCTGCCGCTGCCGAAGAGCTCCTTGTAGGACTGCACGGTTTTGGCAGCGGCCAGGAAGCCGCCCAGATCGCTTTTCTCCAGCCTGGCCAGCGTATCCTGAGCCGCCTTCTCAAGTTTTGCGGTGACCCAGGGAGCCTCCCAGCCCCGATCCTTATAAAATTTTTGCAGCCCTTCGCCTTCCTTCAACAATTCGTCCAGCGATTTAGACTTGACGAGTGCGTCCAGGCGGCCTTGGTCGTATTTTTGCAGCAGCGGGTTCAAAGCTTTTCGCTTCGCCGCTTCGTCCTTATAGTAGACCGCGGGAATCTGCAGCAGGAAGCCGACAGCGGTGTCGGCATCGAATTTTTTCTTGGCGACGGCGCCTTCAACGCTTTGGATCAGCGCCGTCTTAACCGAGCCGAATGCATCCGCGAAGCGTGCGTCGATATTGTAGGACGCCGCGGTTTCCGCGAACCGCTTCTGCGAGCCTTCGTCCAGCTTCGCGACCTGCGACTTGGCGCTCTGATACGCGTCGTACGCTTTCACCAAGCTGCCGGCATCGTTTACGGCAACGGCCGACGCGATCTGATCGGTCAGGGACGAGAACAGCCGCTTCGCTTGCGTAACCGGCTGAAGAGCGCTGAGCGCCTGCTCCGTTTCCGCTTCTTTATAATCGATGAAGCCGATTTTTTGCGCCTTGAGGAACAGCTCCTCGGCTTCGACCGCGTTGCCTGCGGCAAGCTGCGCCGTCGCCTGCCGGTAAAGCTCCGCTTTTTGCCACCAGGCATAGACTTTGAAGCAAGCCGCCAAGAGCAGGAGGACGAGGACGGCAAGCGCGGCGTTTCTGTAACGGCCGGACTGTTTATACGTAGAGATAGACATAGGCAGCCTCCTTTCCTTTCTACAGGATGCCTTGGAATTCCGGGTCGAAGTCGTATTTCAGCTTCACGGCATCGCGCGCTTTCTGGGCAAGCTCGGGATCGGCGTCCGGCTGCTCGGCAAGCAGCCGGCATAGCCGCAGCAGCCGGTCCTTCGGCAGCTCCTGAGCGTGGTCCAGCAGCAGGCTGCGGTACGTGTGCAGATTGGATTTCACGCGCAGCGCGGCTCCGGCCGCCGCAGTCAGAACGTCTCTTCCCTCGGGAAGCCTCTCGATCATGCCCCGGTATTTCATGACGTACTCGAGTGATTCGCGGGTGATCAGTTGGGGACGCACTTTGCCGATTTCATGCATATATTCGACGACGTCTTTGTCAAAACGGTTCGGTAGAAGGGAGCTGAGCTCAAGGTCCATATCGCTGCGCAAAATAAATTTGTTCAGGCAGTAGACCTTTAAGATTTTGATCGAGTCGTCTTGAATGAAATAACCGATCTCACGGAACTTTTCATAGGCGGTCTTAAAGTCTTCCGCCCGGAGGTCCGCTTCCGCGTCGTCGATGTCGAGCAGCAGGCCTTCGCGAATTTTTTGCTGATCTTGCAGGAGTAAACGGCCTAACGTACGTCTATATAAGATAGGCTCGTAGCGCTTATGCAAAAAAACGTACAGCGCGAGCAGCAGAGCGGCGCCGACGACGGACAAAATCATCTGCTCCGCGTTGCGGGCGAGCAGGAAGGCGAGGGCCCCAATCGCGCCGACGGCCAGCATGCCGGTCTGCCTGCGGTGCTTCAGAACCGCTCCGGCCTGCTCGGGGATGGCGCTATGGCTTTGCTCGGCTTCGCACGAGAGGCAGCGGTCGTCCCACAGGCAAGAATACCGGCTGCAGCGCCGGCACTGCTTCAAGCGGTCGAACAAATGCGAGGTCGCCTGCGTTTTGCGGAATTGAACGGCGGTTTTAGTCGTCATGGCTTTCACCTTGATCACCTTGATTTAATCTTGCGGCGAATGCGGCATCGATGTCCGCAAGCGGGACATCTTGCTTCCGGCTATAAGAGCAATACATAAAAAATGCTAGAAGAAACAGGGCTCCAAGAGCCAACACAGCTACGGTCAGCATGATTCTCTCCCCGGTATTTTCGAATTTGAAAAGCGATAACTTAAGAATTCTGTAAGGTTTCGCTAGTGGAATTTTACTTTCTGACCAGTTAATATGTAGATTAGTAGACGACATGCAGTTCCATTGTACTACCCTCTACGGCAATTTACTACACTATACCATATTGGTTCGGGATGGTTCGACATCGGGCCGTCCATAGGTTTGGAGGAATGAACCCCGTGAAAATCATCAAAGTGCTGCTCCGACCGGTCGCCGCTCTGCTGCTCGCCGTCCTGATGCCGCTACAGGCCGCTGCAGCCCCGGCGGGCGCCGTCGATATGAAGATGGACGCCGTTCTGTCGGTGGACGTCAGCACGTCCATGAACGAAAGCGACGTCAACAAAGTCAGCAACGAAGCGATGAAAATGTTCGTCGACATGGCATCCGTGCAGGGCGATAAAATCGGCGTCGTCGCTTATACCGATCAAGTGATGCGCGAAAAGGCGCTGCTTCCCATCAACTCCGCCGCGGATAAGCAGGACTTGAAATCGTTCATCGACAAGCTGTCCAAGGGGCCTTACACCGACATCGCCGTCGGCGTAAGCGAAGCGGTGAAGGTGCTTGAATCCGGTACGGAGCCGGGGCACGTGCCGCTCATCGTGCTGATGACCGACGGCAACAACTCGCTGAACGCCGGCCGCACGCAGCAGCAGTCGGATCAAGAGCTCGCCGATGCGATCAAGAAAGCGCAGGACAAAGGCATCCCGATTTATACGATCGGGCTCAATGCCGACGGAACGCTGAACAAGGCTGTGCTGGAGCGCATCTCCAACGAAACGAAAGGCAAATCGTTTATCACAAGCACGGCGGACAACCTGCCGCAAATTTTGAGCGAAATTTACGCAAGCCATTTCAAGCTGAAGGTCGTGCCACTGAACGGCTTTGTGGCGAACGGACAGTTTCAGGATGTGAAGGTGACGATTCCGAACGCCAGCGTGCAGGAGGCGAACATCTCGATCATGTCTTCGAAGCCGGTGGAGGTGAAGCTGTTCGACCCGTCCGGCAAAGAGCAGAAAATTCCGTCGGACCGCGTCGTTTATACGGCTTCGAGCGCTTACTCTTTATTGAAAGTATTAGCCCCGGCGCAAGGCGACTGGAAGCTGCAGGTCAAAGGGGTACAAAAGGAAAAAATTAACATCAACCTCGTTTACAATTACGATCTCCAGCTCGTTATGGAGCCCCTGGCATCGACGACGATCAAGCCGGGTGACGAAGTGCAGGTCAAAGCGTATTTGCAGACCGCCGGACAAAAGACGGCCGATGCGGATTTGTACAAGGGCCTGAAAGCGTCGGCGGTCTTGACGGACCTGGATACGAAGAAGACCGAGGAGAAGCCGCTGACGATCGGCGCGCAAGGCATTGCGGGCAGCTTCAAGGTACCGGACGCGCACGATTACGAGCTCAAGATCAAGGCGGAAGGCGCGAACTTCCTGCGCGAGACGACGCCCGTGAAGCTTACGGCTAAACCCGGCGGAGCGGCGTCCAAGCCTGCGTCCGAGCCGGCGAAGGAGCCGGCGGCCGGTGCGCTCAGCCCGACCGTATGGGCGGCGATTATCGCCGGGGCGCTTGTGCTTGCGGGAGCCGTCCTGTACGCGCTGTCGGCTTACCGTAAAGCAAACAAGGGCTTCGTCGGACAGCTCGTGATCGAGGTCAAGGACGAGGACACGGGCGAGCGGACGAATCCGCAGTACCGCAAGCTGAACGCCTTCAAGGGCAAGGTGACGCTGCATCAGCTGCTCCAGCTCGCGCCGGAGTTTGCGGAAACGCAGAATATCGTCTTCCGGCCCGGTCCGAACGACACGGTGCTGCTGCACAATGCGACGTCCTGCGTCGTCGAAAAAGGCGGAAGGGTATTCGATGCCGCCAAAGGAAAAGAAATTCGTGCAAATGACCGCATCAAAATCGCGCTTCAAAACGTCAATAAGTCGATAAGCGTCGAATACTTGAAATAAATATCCCATATATGGCCTTGGTAACAGGAGGAGTCCGGACATGAAAGCAGTAGTCAGAGAGCATATACAGCAATTGGACGTATCCTTGGGCGGCGGCATTGTCAGCGAGAAAATCCGCGTCGACACGATCGACAACCCGATGCTGGTCATCGGTCTCGGCGGCACGGGCATCGATGCGCTGCTGCGGCTCAAGTATCAGGTGAACCGGCGGTTCAAGCTGCCTGAGGACCCGTTCACGAAGAAAAAGCGCGAGAAGCCCGACAACATCGAGTTTCTCGCGTTCGAGACGAACGAGCACGACCGGAACAAGCGGTACAAGGGCATCGGCCTCGATCCGATGACCGAATTCGTGCTGCTGTCGAACGCCGAGATCGGCAGCGTGCTGCAAAACCGCAGCATTTTGGAGCCGTATATGAAAGAATGGCTGTCGCCGGAGCTGACGATTACCGACGGCATCAACGGCGCTTCCGGGGTCCGGCAGGCCGGCCGCTTGCTGCTGTTCACGAAGATCGTGCAGGTCGTGCAAACGATCGAGCGCAAAATCAAAACGTTATCCGTCGGCACGAACAAGAAGCTGATGGTGTTCCTGCTAACCGGCATCTCCGGCGGCACGGGAAGCGGCTGCTTCCTCGATATCGCGTATATCGTGCGCGGCATTCTGGAGCGGGATTACGGCTCGGCAGGCGTCGACAAAGTCGGGATTCTCGGCTATCTGTTCACGCCGGACGTCAATTTGGCGAACAAGGCATTGACCGAGCATTCGCGCGAATATATCAAGAAGAACGGCTATGCGGCGCTCAAGGAGCTTGACTACTGGATGAACGTCGACGAACGCGGCGACCGCTTCAAGCAGCAGTACGCCAACATTTTGACGGTCAACTCGCCGATGCCGCCTTTCAACCTCGCGCATCTTATTTCGGCGACGAACCTCGAAGGCAAGCAGCTCGAAAATGCTTACGACTACTGCATGAACGTGACGGCGGAGAATATCACGAACTTCATGGCGAGCGAGCAAAAGCAGTCCGGCGAGGAATTCGCGATTCACGACTACATCAGCAACATCCGCACGAACATCAATCAGATGCCGAAGACGTATGCGGCGAACTATCAATACAATATTTTGGGCGCGTCGTCCGCAGTCCTGCCGATCGAGGAAATGACGACGTTTTTGGCTTATAAAGTATTTCAGCGCATGTCGACGATGTTCGAGGCGGGCCCGAGCCAGGAGGACGTCGAGAAGCTGGCGCACAAGCTGGGCTTCGACCCGGATTCGATCCACCGCGAATTCGACAAAAATGTGCCGGAGCCGCTGCCCGGCTACCAGAACAGCGAGCGGCTCAGCTACAACAACGTCGTCAAGCAGCAGATCGTTCATATCGACACGGAGCTGGAGCAAAGCTACCTGTCCCGGGCCCGGGAGGAGTACATCAAGGCTCGCAAGCAGATGCCGGGCCAAATCCGGGAAGTGTTCGCCGAGCAGATGGGCAAAATGTTCCGGCATCCCGAGCAGGGGCCGTTTTACGTGTCACGGATCATTTTGCAGGACAAAGGCTTCTGCCTGCTGAAGCTGATCTCGTCGTACATCGAATCGCTGAAGGAAAGCGTGTACCGCATTCCGCGGGACATCGAGGCGGCGGGCGATACCGCCATGCAGAAGCTGACCGAGGCGAAGAGCGCGTTCATCTCCAAGGACAAGAAGAAGGACGCCTACATCGAAGCGAAAATCCAGGAGTACCTGCTGCACGCCGACCGCGAGCGGATGGAGCAGATGATCGAGTTCTACGAGGATCTGTACACGCTCATCAACAATGACAACTCGCGTATTTATCAGGTGTTCACCGAAATCCTGAACGAGCTGAACAAAGTCTTCCAGAAAAACGGCGATATCCTTACCAAAGGGCAGGAGGAAGTCGATCACAAGGGCAACCGCACGTACTATTGGAACATCGTCAGCGTGCCGGATATGGCGAAGCTGATCGGCGACGTGACCGACGAGAAGAACGTCACCGAGCTGATCCGCGACTTTACGCAGGAGCTGCTGGAGAAGTCGAACCAGTGGATCAAGGAGCAGGAAGTGGACGTCGTCAGCTCGATTTCCGAGTTTTTGACCGAGCAGTTCAGCGACCTGATCACGAAGTCAATGGAGGATTTCCTGACCATCAAATACGGCCACGAGGATTCACTGGAGAAGCTGGTGGAGCAGAAGATCGCCGGCCGTCTGTACGAGGAAGCGAAGCCGGTGTTCCATCTGACCAACAGCTCGGGCCATTTCAATTTCCCGTCGTGGGGCTTCGTCTCCGTGCCGGTGAAGGCGCCGAATATTTTCAAGGGCATCCGCAACTTCCAGGACAACGCCATCGCGAACTCGCGCTTCACGATCAAGGAGAGCGAAGTGAAAAACCGCGTCTTCTGGCTGAACACCCAGAACGGCATTCCGCTGTTCCTGTATACGCCGCTGAAAGTGTACGAGGAAAGCTACGAGCGCTCGATTTTGGAGCCGGAAGGCGTCGGACGTCATCTCGTCCAAACGGAGAAGACGAACTGGACGTACCTGCCGTCGCCGATTCCGGAAAAATCGTGGGGCGATACGTACGAAAACGCACGCGTAAAACATTACAACGCCGACGTCCGCAGCATGTTCGACCAATCGCTGGCCTTGCGCATTATCCGCGAGAAATCGGCGGATCAAGGCACGACGGGCCGGTACGAGTGCGTATTCACGAAGCCGTTCGATCTGGAGCAAAAGCTGGCGTCGTACCCGATGCAGCTTGACGCGACGAAGCCGAACCTCGGCGAGATCAAGCGCTGCGTCGCCGATTTGAAGGCGCTTGTGGTAGGCGGTTTGGAGCAGGACGGCCTGAAGGACATCTTCGGCAGCGTGAACGAGGAAATGGCGAAGGAGAATCTGATCCGTTCGCCAGAGCTGCTGCGCCGCGTCCGCGAGGAGCTGGGCAAGTACCGCCGGATCGAGGCGAAAATCGCCGAGCTGGAGCAGGTGCTCGCCGCCCATCAGGATGAGGAGAAATTCATCCAGCAGTTCATCGAAGCGATGTACACTGGCGCGATCGTCAAAAAAGGCGCGCTGTACGTGTACGACCATGACGCGGAAGAGGACCCGTGGGAGCCGTTCGTCAATCTGATGCAGGCCGGTAAATTCCCGGAATACGAAATTTACCGCAAAATCCGCGCCCTCGACGCGAAGCGCCTCGGATTGCTCCAGCGCAAATCGTCGAAGCTCAGCCAGCAGCTTACCGCGCAAGAAGACATCAGCGGCTTGCTGACGAAGCTGCAGGACATGGCCGGCGCCTACCAGGACGCCAAATCCGCACTCGACTACGACCGCGGTGAATACGTCGACGGCGAAGATATGTACCAATTCTACAAGCAAATCGCCAGCAAGGTGAGCGATATCCTTCGCAGCTTGAAATAGTAGCTTTGTCGGGGACACCGACAAGCTATCCAAATACGCAGCCGATCCAAGGCTGCGGCGGTTTTTTAGTTATATTTCGTTTGAGATTTCGTCGTGAAACAGGTGACCTGTCCCCCGGAAGAAGCGCTTGCGCTGTCCGCCTTTGAAACCCATGAATATTCCTTAAAATATAATCGACATTCATGGGTTTCAAGAGCGGCTGGAGGGGGATAGGTCACCGTCCCAACAAACGGCGGAATCTCAAACTCCCCGATGGGAGGTCAGGATCATGCGGGAGAAATTGATGCAATTCGCGAGCGCATACGCCGCGGAAACAGACAGCATGGGAACGGGCGGGGATGAGCTTCGCAGCATCAACCATCCCCTCGTGTTCCTGTTTGTCGGCGACCGGTCGGCAGAGGCGCTGGAACAGGTGTACGACCTGAACCGGAAGAAGTGGAACAATAGCGCCGGGGTCGTTTATTTACATATCGGCACGGAGGACGGCGCACAGGAAGCCGCCGCACGGGACAACGTCTACAGCTGCCGTCTCGGCGGAGGCAGCGGAGACAAGAAAACGCAGCGCGGCGAAGGATATAGACAGTTTTACCGGGACGAGGCGAAGCTGCTTGAATTGAACGTCCTCCTGCGGCAGATGAACAGCCGCATCTCGGAGTTCGGAAGGCTGTACGCCTCGCTGCAGCGGGTCAATATCGCCGTGGTCACGCGGGTGGACGATCCGCTCAACGCGCTCGTGCCCGAGCTGACGGTGCTGATGAAATCGATCTTCGACGAGAGCTTCCGCTCCGTGGTCGTCGACTTGTACGGACTGCTGCAGGAACAGCAGCCGGGCGACGATTTCGCATATGCGGCATCGCTCGGCGTCGGCTTTATGCGCGAGCTGGACGACGTCCAGCGGCGGGAGTTCCGCTTGGCCGCGGAGCTGCAGGTGACGGGCGACGGCATCCGGCTGCCGGTCGAGCACCGGGACGCGGCCTTGTTCGATACGGTGTATATGATCGGAGACAAGGACGAGCGCGGGCTATTTGCGGCCGGCGGGATGCAGCGGTGCTACGAAATCGTGTGCCATTTGAACCTGCTTAAGAACCGCAAAGCCGCTGACGAGGTCGATCCGAGGCACGGCGCTTACAACCACCAGCAGTTCAAGCAAAACATGATGCCGCCGGGCGAAGCGGGCGGCATTTACGCCTCCGCCGGGTTCGCCAAGGTGACGCGGCCTAATCAGGCGATCGCCTTGACGGTGCTGTATCATCTGTACCGGGGGATGCTGCAGAGGATGCGCGATAACGCAGTTATCCATCCGACGGAGCTGCTGGAGCTGGCCGAGCTGGACCCGAGGAAGGCGGAGGCGAGCGTCCGGGCCGCAGCAGGCGAACGGGCGAATCCGGTCGACGCCATGTACGGCTTGCTCTATGAGAACGTGCCGCATCACGAGCTGCGGACGATGCCTCTGCGGCAGGCGGAGGCGGCTTTGTTCGGGGCGAACGCCCGGACCTTCTTCGAGACGAATGCCGTCCGGGTCATGGAAGCGGCGCTTGAGGCGCGGGACGGGGCCGGAAGGCTTGAACAAACGCTGCAGCGCAAAGCGGTCGATCATCCGTCGTACGGGTGCTACTGCATGTACTTGTGGACCTCAGAGCAGGAACGCGGAGCGGAGACGCCCAGTCTCGTCGCGATGGTCCGGGAGTGGCGCAAGGAGGCTGAGCGGCAGCTCGAAGACGGCAAGCTGGACCTCGAAGCGCTGTACGAGGAGCGGGTGGAAGATCAGCGGTATGCCAAAGGCTCGCTGCTCGGATTTCTTTCGCCCAAGAGCCAGGTCAAGCCGCTGGCCCGGGGAATGCTCGAGCAAATCTACGGGTTGAGATACGAGCTGCTGCTGCTGGAGCTGACCATTCGTGAGCTTCGGAGCTACGAGCGGAAGCTGGAAGAGATCCACGACCGGTTGAAGCGGTATGTCCAGCGGCTCCACGACATCGAAGCGGCACTGCTCGACGCGAGCCGCCGCAGCATTTCGGAGACGAACGACGAACTGGGCCGCAACATTAACGAATACTACGGCCATGTCGTCGAAGTGATCGCCGCCGAAACGGAAAACCGCCAAGGGCCGCAGTTTTATTTTGACGAACGGTGGGTCGGGAACGTGACCGCGCTGCTTGCGCAAAGCGACGAAGCGCTGATCGACAAGCTGATTGCGGCGGCGAAGCGAGAATGGTTCGTTCATCCGCTGTTCCATCAGCCGTTCGAGCAGGAACTGCTGGCGCGGGCGAACGTGGCGGTCAGCTACGACAACCGCGAGGTGCTGACGAAGGAAGAGCTGTACCGCGATCTGTACGTGACGCTCGAGAGCGAGGCGGCGATCCGGCTGGACGTCTACAATTATACGCACAAGCATCGGTACGAGGAAAAATATTTTTTCGGCGATTTTCAAAGCGAATTGATTCAATATGCGTACAGCGTCGATCACGGCAGCCGCACCTACAAGCTCGGCTGCATCCATGAGAAGAAGCAAAGCGGCGTCGAGAAGCTGAATCTGATGGGCGGATTCCGCATGGCAGACCTAATGTATTATCGGAACGGCAGGCGGTACTACGATACGTATGTGCGCAGCGGATATGAGTTCCACGGACGTGAGATGCCGGAAGAACCGGCGGCGGAAGGGTGAATGGAACGCATGAACGATAAGAACTCAAACATTTATATTCGTGCTTACGAACCTTCGGATGCGGAGGCGCTACTTGCTTTGCATCTGAATAACCGGGAGTTTTTCCAACTGTATAACCCCGCTCGCGACGAATCTTTTTTTACGCTGGAGACCCAGCTCGCGGGCATCGACAAAGGAAACGACGCGCGAAGCCAGGACAAACGATACCCTTTCGGTATTTTCCTGAAGGAGACGGGCGAGCTGATCGGGGAAATTTCGCTGTTTGAAGTGATACGCGGCCCGCTGCAAAAATGCTTGCTGGGCTACTCCTTGGATCAGCGGCATAACGGAAAAGGCTACATGTCCGAGGCGGTACGGTTGGTCGTGGAGTTTGCGTTTAACGAGGCCGGCTTGCACCGGATCGAAGCGGGCGTGATGCCCCGTAACGGGGGCTCCATACGCGTTTTGGAGAAGGCGGGCTTCCGCTCGGAAGGCTTGGCGCGCAAAAACGTGAAAATCAACGGGGTTTGGGAAGATCATCAAATGTTTTCGCTTTTGGACGAGGACGTTTGAAGTAGAAAGTGAGGAAGGCCGATGAAACGTCGGAAATGGAATCCGCTGCTGACCGGACTCAGCATTGTGGGTGGCTTTCTAGGATTTATTGCAGGGGAAATGATGCTCAGCCGGTGGGAAGGAACGCTGCACGAAACCGTGCTGATGGGGCTGTATTTCGGGGTGTTTGCCCTGATCGTCGGGCTGTGCTGTCTGCTGGCGGAGATCCTGTCGCCGCAATTGAACGGAAGAAACTGGCGTCTCCGCTATGCCTCCGACGGATGGAAGCTGCTCGTTCCCGGCACGCTTCTTCTTCTTTTTGCGGCGGGGGCGCTGTTTCAGTGGGCCTATGGGCTGTATTTTGATTCTGCGAAATCGGGCCGGCCGCAAGATTACGTGCTCATTTTGGATACGTCCGAGAGCATGAAGCAGAACGACCCGAACAAGCAGAGCTTGCAGGCGGTCAAGTCGCTGATCGGGCAGATGGACAGCAACAAGCGGGTCGGCGTGCTGACGTTCAACGATACGGTGACATGGGTGCAGAAGCTGACGCAGCTCAGCAGCGAATCCGTCAAAAGCCAAGTGCTGGCACAAATCGATGCGATTCCCGCCCCGACCGGGGGAACCGATATCGCGCAGGCGCTTACCCAGGCGATCGATCATATGCAGAAGGAAGCGCACCGCAAAGGAGCCGTCATTCTCATCTCGGACGGCTACAGCGATGTAGATGTTGCCGGAGTCGTACAGCCTTATAATCTAGAAAATATTACCATACACACGATCGGGATGAAGCAGCCGAACGAGGAAGGGAGCCAGCTGTTGCAGCGGATCGCCGAAGCGACAGGCGGAACGTTCCAAGAGGTGAAGCAGGCCGAGCTGGTGACGGACGCATTCCGCAACATCTATGTGAAAGACCATCATTTCCATCTCATGAACGAACGGCAGGGACAGATGCACGGCAGCGGTTGGCATGCGGCGCTGCGGGTCGTGCTGATTCTGTTCATCGGCGTGCTGCTCGGGCTGTCGCTCGGCATCGTGTTCGACAACCGCTTCCTGGCACGCAGCTTCGTTCTTGGCGGCGCGGTAGCCGGCCTGCTCGCAGGTCTGACGCTGGAATACGGGTTGCCTGCGGAGCATCCGAGCATCGTCCGCGCTATAGCGGACCTTATTCTAGCCGTCGTGCTGTCGCTGTCCACCTTGCTGTTCGCCGTTCATGAAAGCACCGGCGCGAACACCGGTCTTCGCCGCGGCAGACCGCGCGAGCTGTATGCCGGTGCGGATGGCGAGAGCAGCCGCTATGGCGGAAGAGACGGCAGCCGGACCGGCAAGCGGTTCCGGTAACGACGGGAGGCTGGCAGATGATGCAATGGAGCGAACCTGACGAGCGGTACCGGATTACGAAGGCGGCCTCCGAGGTCAGGGAAGGCGAATGCCTTCTGACCTGGCATTGGCCGAAGGAAATCAATTACGTCTACATCGACAGCTTCGAAGACGGGGGCGACCAGCCCCCGGACGGGTTGGATCCGAAGCGGCTCAAGCTGTTTACCCGCGAGGAATACAAGGCGAAAGCCGGCTACCGCGCCCGCGTCGACTTTACAGGGCCGCATTTTTATCGGATCTATCCCTGCGTGATGCTGGAAGGACGGCTGACCCCGCTGCTGCAGCAGGACGGAGATAATCTGGTCCGCGTCAGCGGAGGCCGGGCGAAAATCCGCTACGGCATCAAATACGGCGGCGGCTGGTTCAGCAAATATAAAACCGTGCAGATCCGGCTGTTCTGCGAAATTCCGGTCCCCCGGGAAGCCCTGTGCTACGTGAAAAAAGAAGGAGCGGCCCCGCGAAATAAGGAAGACGGGACCTTTTATCCGTTCATGAACGATTTTCCGCCGGGGCGCACGGAGCTACCGCCCATCGAGGTTGGAAAAAACGACCATATCCGGTTGTTTTTTACCGACGGACCGATCTATGGCGAGCGGTTTGAACTCATTCCGGACTAAAGGAGGGACCTGGGCATGTTGGGGTTTTTCAAGCAATTTTTCGAAAAAAAGCCTGTGGAAAAAGAACGTCCGCCTTATTACAGCATCGTTTGTCCGTACTGCTTCCATAAATTCGAGCCGGACGAGGTCGTGTTCCGCGCCGCGCATACGAAGGAGAACGACGACGAATTCACGCTGCAGGAAGACGAGCGGCTGAACGCATGGCGGCGCAAGTTCAATCTGTCGCAGCAGGACATGGAGGCGGTGATCGAGCCGCACACGATTCCGGAAGAGAACCACGTCTATTCGGAAAACGTGCTGGTGGCGGTCATCGACCGTTACGGCGTGGCGACTCGGCGGCGGCTTTGTCCGAGCTGTCACAACGAGCTGCCGATTTCGGCCGGCAAAACGCCGAGCAACATCATTTCCATCGTCGGGGCGTCGCAGGTCGGCAAATCGGTCTATATGACGTCGCTCATCCATACGCTGCAATCCTCGACGGCTTCGAATTTTGACGCGGCCTGCATGCCGCTCAGCGCCGAAATCAGCCGGAAGTTCCGGCAAAATTATTTGGAGCCGATCTTCGACCGCGGCATGATGCTGGAGTCGACGAACCCGAACGAGCAGCAGGAGCCGTTTATTTTCCAGTTCGTGTTCAAGGATGACCAGCGCGCGCCGCTCACGCTCGTCTTCTTCGATGTTGCGGGCGAGGGCATGGTGGAACGCGATTATCTGGAAATCTATGCGTCGCATATTAAAAATTCGTCGGGCATTTTGTTTCTCGTCGATCCGCTGCAAATCCGCACGATCCGCGACAAAATCCGCCTGAACGTCGGCCAGGAGGAAGGCGAGTTCGCGAGCCGCTATGACGAGCCGCGCGAGGTCGTCATCAGCTTGTTCGAAAACTTCATTGCCCATCAGCAGGGCAGCAAGACGAAAATTCCGACGGCGATCGTTCTGACGAAGAGCGATATGCTGCAATATTTGAAAGAGGAAGACAGCGAATATATTCAGTCCAACAGCAACGTGTTCCGCAACGTCATTCACAAAGGCTATTTGGACCAGACCGAGTTTGAGAACATTAACGGCGAAATCCGCCGTTTTATCGAGAAGGTGGACCGGCCGTTCAAGGATGCGGTCGACGTGTATTTTCAGAATACCGCCTACTTTGCCGTATCCGCGCTCGGTTCGAACCCGGTGAACCGGCAGGTGACCGGTGTCATTAGCCCGACCCGGGTGGACGAGCCGTTCATCTGGCTGCTTCACCAGCTCGACTACATCGACAGGAGAGATGCGCCGTGAGCCGGGATCGAAACATTCAGCAGCACTATTTTACCCGGGACCGGGAAGGAATTTTCCGTACGAACGAAGGGTTCGATACGGTAGCGAAATCCGCCGGGCTCGATAACGGTTTTATTAAAGCGGCGCTGCATCCGTACTGCGTGTACAAGGCGCCGCAGGAGCTGCTCGCACGTGGGGAAGCGGACGAGGGCCGGTATCCGGAAGCGTTCGGCGTCTTCCATGCCGACAGCGGGGAGCTTGTGATCGGACGCACCGTTTACGTCAGCGCCGACTTTACCGGACAGCGGAGCGCTTTTTTCACGCACCATTACGTTGTGCCGAAGGCGCGTCTGGATGACTTCGTACGCAAACCGGAACGTTTGTTTGCTATTCGGGGCTTCCGAGACAGCTACGATATTCAGGACGGGAAGACGATTCCGGAGCTGGACGAGCTGGATTACGACGCCGTGGCCAAAGCGGAGAACCCGGATCGGCTGCTCGGCAGACTGAAGCTGGACCGCACCCGGTTTCTGCAGCTGCTTTACGCTGTAATGTCGTCGCTCACGAACAAGAAGAAAGTGTACGTCGCGCTGGATGCGGACGTATCGGCCGGGAGCGCGGAAGCGAAACGGCTGATGCAGCTGGTCTACCGCTGCCTGCCGTATGCGATGCGCCGGCAGCTCGGATTCGTCACGTACCAGAGCGAACCGGAAGGCAAGCAGCACTACCATGTCATGTTCGTGGAAAAAGGCAGCATCCGGCTGCCTGACCGTCAGCTTGAAAAAGATTATTTGTTCGATCTGCCGAACGAGCGGATCCATGGCGTGGACTTGTCCGGCACCGAGCATTCGTATCTGGAATACCTCTGGGAGCACCGGGGAGATACGGCAGGCCTGGAACGGTTCTACGACTTTTGCGAGGAAGCGCTGCAGGACGTTGGCCCTCCCGCTGCGCTCGCCGTTCCGACCTATTCCCAACTGAGCGAGCTGTTCCGGATTGAGCAGGGACAGGACGGCTTATACGAGCAGAATCGGGCGGGCACCGTGAAATGCATTCTTCAGTACCTGACCGCGGAAACCGCAGGACGGAAAAAACGGCTGAACGATCTGCTCGGCAAGCTGATCCGCAAGGAATTGATGGATGGGGACAGCGTGCCTACCGCGGAATTCGTTACGCCGCTGCTGGACTATTACGCTTTTGCCGACGAGGGAACGAAGACGCTGCTGATTGCCAGCTTTGCGCTATATATCCGGCGAGCGGTGTCTGCGGCTTCCGGCGATATCCGCGCGGCGGTTCCGCTGATCGATCCGCTGCGGAAGCAGAATGCGGTCTTTCTCTCCGTTCTGAAGCAGCTGCATGAGCAGCATCCCCAGACGGCGGAGCAGTATGCAGCCTATCGCATCACGGCGAGCGGATCGATCAAGGAGTTTTTGGAAGAAATCAAGTTTTGGCTGGTCTCCGCGGATGATTTGCTGCTGCAGCACTTCTTCCGCAACGAATTATTGAAAAAAGTGAAGAAGCTGCTCAAGGCGGAGAAATCAAGACGGATGGAAGTGGCCAAAAATACATACATCTACTTCGACCGTTTGCCGGAGCGCGAAGGAAAGCCGCAGTTCGAGGACTTCTGCATGCAGATCAAGCTGGAAATCCAGCTCGAAATGCTGGAAGACCTGACCCCGGCCGAACTGAGCTACGAAGACCTGATGCAGCTTGAGTTTATGCTGGACCCGCCGCAGCCGGAGCTTTTGCACAACCTGAACAGCGGCGGACGCATGACGCTGGACCTGCTAACCGCCGTGTACCGGGTGCTGACGCTCGAGCGGCGCAAGCCGTCCGATGTCGTAGAAACCATCGAGCGGCTTGGTCCGCTGGACTTGGAGCGGGCCCAGGAGCTGCTGAAGAAGACGCTCGGCGATAAGGTAGGACCGGAGACGTTCGGCAAAATCGCTTACGCCTTCAGCCGTCCGGATGCGGGAGTCCGGGGCGGGGGCGGATACGAAGCCAGTTATGACTTTGACCGGATGCTTGAGTACGTCGCCGCTCAGACCCGGGGGACGGATACGATCTACGAGTTTATGCTGTGGAGCGCGGGAGATTCCCGGTTTTCCGGCGGCTCGGGGATCGACGTTCACTACCGCGCTGCGCTGACGCGCTATTTTGACCGGCACGATTCCAAGGCGTTCAAGAACAAGCCGATCAAGGAACTGCTGCTTAGCGTTCCGAACGAAGCGTTCGCCGCGGTGTTTAAAGAAATCAAGCTGAAGCAGGATCCGGGCATCGTCCAGTTTGTGCTGCGGCGTAAAAGAAAACTGTTTCGGCTAGGCCTTCTCGTGCTTCCGCTGCTGCTCATCATTATTCTGTTGTCCACGTTCTGGACGCCGATGATGGGGGCGATTCTTCGCCCGGCGCCTACGCTCACGGTCGAGACGCTGCCGGAAAAAACGGCCCAGCCGGTTGTTACTGTGAAGGCAAGCGCGACGGACGGCGGCTATGATCCGAGCCCGAGCATTTTCGTAAACGGGCAGCGGGTCGGCACCGGTCAGGTATCGGCGCCCGTCGTCCTGATGATCGGCGAGAATACGATCGAGATCAAGGCGGAGAACAAATACGGCAAGGCCAGCGAGCCGGTCGTCAAAAAGGTCACGCTCGACCTTCCGATGCAAGGCCCGACGCTTCCGGCGAGCGGCACATCCAAAGCCGGCGGTGGAACGCCTAGCGGCGGCGCTTCCGGCGCTCAGACATCCACCGAAGCGGTCGCCGGCCCGAAGTATACGCCGGCAAACGCCAAGGGGAAGCCGGATACGCAAACCAATTCCGGCGGACGCTAAATCAAAGCAGCCTGAATCCTTTCACGACCGAAAGGGTTCAGGCTGTCCGTCGTTTCCGGCGCTGCGCCCGCTACTTTTGACGCGTCAGCGCGACGAGCGCAACATAACCGGCGGAGCAAGCGAACG
This sequence comes from Paenibacillus tyrphae, assembly GCF_000722545.1. Lineage (GTDB taxonomy): Bacteria > Bacillota > Bacilli > Paenibacillales > NBRC-103111 > Paenibacillus_G > Paenibacillus_G tyrfis. Next base: position 113,465 of record NZ_JNVM01000015.1, on the reverse strand, counting down.
TCAAAAGCATGAGCGTTAGCTGTAGAGGCATTCCGGAGAAGCCCGCGGCGGGCAGCAGCCGGCCTCCCCAAAGCGTGACGACGGTGGTTAGCAGCAGCAGGACGACGGCGTTCATGACAAGCGTCCTTCCGGAGAAGGACAGCCGCAGATCGCGGCGGATCACGTTAAGATTCCACAGCACCGGAATCGTTTCCAGCAGCAGCACGCCCGCCGCGATCCCGGTATAGCCCCATCCGGGAATTCCGGTCAATACGTAAAGCGCCGTTATGGAGCAGGCAATGCCGGCAAGAATACCGCGCATCGGCTCTTTCTTCAGGCCGGCGGCCCATAGAACGCTTGTCGTCACTTCCCGCAGTCCCGCAAGCAGCGGACAGAGCGAAAGCAAGCGAATCGCTGTCGCAAGGTTCTCTTGGTCGAACAGCAGGCGCGCCAGTTCTTCGGCGAAGGTAAACAGAAAGAACGACGCGCTGATTCCCCATAGTATAGTGAGGTTAAGAGCCTTGCCGATTCTCCGGAAGGCGCGGTCGAACTGCCGAGCCTGCCAATTGGCGGCGATTTTCGGGGACAGCGTATGGGTGAGTGAAAACGTGATCAGGGTCGGGATATAGACGATCGTCATCGCCATGCCCGTCATTTCGCCGAATATGGCAAGTGCTTGTCCCGGCGAAAGTCCGGAGGCCTGGAGCTGCATAGGAACGATGGACGCTTCCAGGAAATCCGACAAAGGAATGATCAGCCGGGTAGTTGTCAAGGCAAGCGCCGTATGCGCGAACAAGCGGAGATTGTGCTCTGGCATTGCTTGACCTGAGACGGCACTCGCAGAAGAAGGCTGTGAATGGCGAAATAGCATCACAAGCAGGAAAGCCAAGGCGCAAACGCCCCCCGTCGATGCGCCCATCGCAACCGTGCCCAAGGCTTGCGCCATGCTGAGGCTCGTGCCGATCGAGAGGAGCAGCAGGATGGTCCCGACCCGGACCGATTGCTCGACGAGTTCGGAGACGGCGATAGCCCCGAACGCTTCCGAGCCTTGAAGGTACCCGCGAAGCAGGCTTAGCAGCGGAACGATCCAGAGCGCCGGTAAGAACATGCGAATCGCCAGCTCCAGCTTCTCGGTGCCGAGCCAAAGCGCAATTTCGTTCGTGAGCAGGAAGAATCCTGTGCATAGCAGCGTACATACCGCGATATAGAGTACGGACATGTTGCGGTAAATTCGCCAGCCGTTTCCTGCATTTTTGGCGGTGGACAAGGTCAGCGCCATAGGCATGCCACCGGTGAGCAAGGTCAGGACGAGGCCGTAAAACGAGTAGGCAATCTGATACAAGCCTACTCCTTCCGGACCCAAATAACGAAATAACGGAATGCGGAGGAGCAGCCCGAGCAATTTCACAATTAACATTGCGCTTGTCCGAAGCGCCATCTGTTTGAATATCGGGGGCAGAATCATCCGCATCACCACCTCGGCCGGACGGAAAAGTGTTGTCCACTCTCATCTTATGTCCGAGGCAGCGGCCGTATGATTTCTCTAATCGGCGATATGAATCAATACAAAATGGGTGTAATTTTCCCAGCCCAGATCAAAGGGAACGTGGTAACGGTCTGTCGTGTGGCAGTTGATCAAGGGCAGTCCCCGCTCATCTTTGCCCACGACGACGGCAAAATGGTCCACATCGTTGTTATACATGTAAGCAATCAGGTCGCCCGGCTGCAGTTTAGACAAGTTGTTGGGCGCCGAAGGGTTCCGCATGATCTGGTTGAAGGTGCCGCTGGCGACTACTTTCCCGTAACCGGAATAAAGGAGGAACGACTTTAAAGCGTCGGTGCTAACCCATGCCCGGCTCCCGTTGCCGCCGCTGTACCTCCACGTAGGCGTCATCGGCAGTCCTCCGCCTTCGGTCGGATCTCCGAGGACTTGAGAAACGAAGTTCGTACAGTCGCCGCCTATGCCGGTATAATCGCGGTATTTCGGATTGTACCGGTTATCGTTCCCGGATCCCCAAGCCGCACCGGCGTACTTATTGGCATACGCCACGGCTTTCTCGCGATTGTATCGCCGCTTTTGCGGCGACTTAAACACCGTTTCGGACTTCAGGCTTTCGGTTTCCGGTTCCGGATTTGATGCGACGGAAGACTGGTGAAGCCAGGCATCGTCCGAATCGATATCGAGCGGGTCGAGATACCATTCTTTAAGCACCCGCAGCTGCCCGTTTTCTCTTTTCAAGGTAAGAACGTGCCGTGTTCCGAGCCCGAACTCGGCCGGCGTTCCGTTCCCTTGGGCATACGAATAAGTGACCTTCATCCTGTGCACAAGCGATACTTTGACCAGCGAATCCGTGGGCCTGATACGAAAGATCTTCAGCGTCCCTTCGGCGGCATGGACAACGATGTCTCTTTTGCTGGCCCAGGCTTGAAAATAAGCCTTCCGTTTTTTTTCAAGGTACAGAGCTTGCTGGCTTGTTGGCACCTTTTCGAAATAAAAGGTATCGATCGGCGCGTCCCGGATTAGAAATTCCGATCGAGCCCGGTATAATTCCGTAAGAAAATGGCGTACCTCCTCGGTTTCCGACGAAGGCTCGGCGCTGGCTTGAAACGGGCCCAACATCAGCGATAAGACAATGATCCAAGCGATACGGCGCATGCCGTTCCCTCCATCCCATCACACATTCAATCCCGCATTAGTATGAGAAAAATCGGGGAAAACATACTTCCTTTTACTCGGCTTGCCGATTTCCGGGAACCAGCGCTTGCGAAACGATCGCGAGAAAACACATTGCGAACGGAATTTTAAGAAAGGTTAAGAAATTTGTTGACAAATTGTAATATTATTTTAAGCTTATTTTAATGATCGTAATTTATCCTATTAGCAACTAGTAAAATATGATGTAGGGACGGTGTGAGGATGAAAGTTTTTGTAACCATTCAAAACAAAGAGATCCCCGTTTTCGCCGACAACTTGAATAAAAAAACATTGAAGCTCCTCAAACTGGCGCTGGATAAAAAGGTAGAAAGCGGAAGGCGGACATTGAAAAAATGTCTTCAAACGTTAATCAGTATCGAAGTGATCGGTTGCGAGGCCATTTTGCATTCGTTTAACGAAAAAGATTCGTTGGCTTTGTCTCTCTACTAAAACAGAGAGACTTTTTTTATTCCCGGCGTTCGCCGCTTCGGTAGGCGCCCGGGGAAATGCCGAACTTGTCCTTGAATACCCGGTGAAAATACGAATATCCACCGAACCCGCAGCTTTCGGCAATTTGTTCGAGCGTCATGGCGGTATATTTCATCCGTTCCAAAGCGGCGGCCAGCCGGATTTCGAGCGCGTATTCGAGCATCGTCTTGCCATAGCATTCCTTGAACAGATGAACCGCCCGGGATACGCTGAGCCCTGCCTGACGGGCGGCATCTTCTACTTTGAATGTCGAAGTGGCGTGCTCCTCCACGAACCGTTTCATCCGAAGCGCCGTAAAGGACCGGCCATAGGAGGGGGCGCTTTCCGTCGCGGCGCGCTCGAGCGACAGGCAAAGGGCTTGCAGCAAGCAGCCGATGAGCTCGCCGGTCTGTTTGTCCGCCGGGCGCTGCTTTTCAATAATCAAGTGCCGCCACAGCGCTAGCAGCTGCTCTCCCGGATCGATTCGCGAGAGCGTCGGTTTGTCTCCGCGTTTCCACCATTGGTCCATCCAATGGCCTCCGCAGATCAAGTAGTAATCCCCGCTGGAAATCGATCTACTCTTGGACGTTGTTTCGTATTCGTCTACGAATAGCTCGTAGGTTATTCCCGGATTCAGCAGCAGCAGATCCCCTTGTCCGAGCCGGTGTGTTTTGCCGTCGATCACCGCCTCGCTGGCCCCTTCCGTTTGCAACCGGAACAAATAGAGCGGCAGCCCGGTTTTATAATGGGTATGAAACCGTTGCGCATGATACGAATACCCGCATGTGAACACTTCCGCTTCCATGGCCGTCTCTCCGATTCGCAAAAATTAATAGCAAAATTGTTGATGTTACGATTATATCGTTTATGTTCATTTTAGGCTATTCTCGTGTATGATGAGAGCAAATAAGCAAGCTATTCCTAAATCAGGGAGTGTTCACGATGAGAAGAATGAGCATCGGGCTTCAGCTTTACACATTGCGGGATGAAACCGCCGCCGATTTCCGCGGCACGTTGAGGAAAGTGGCGGAGCTTGGCTACGAGGGCGTCGAATTTGCCGGATACGGCGGTTTGGCGAAGGAAGAGCTGAGAGATTTGCTTCAGGAGCTGGGACTTCAAGCGATTGGCAGCCATGTGGGCTTGCAGCAGCTGCGGGACGATCTGCAGGGCCAAATCGATTATTTAAAAACGATCGGCGGACAATATTTGATTTGTCCTTATGTGGCCGAAGAAGAACGCCGTACCGAAGAGGATTGGAAATCATTGTTTGCCTTCCTGCAAGAAGCGGGAACGGAAGTGCGCAAGCAGGGGCTTATTTTCGCCTATCACAACCATGCTTTCGAATTCGAGATGAACGTCGGCAGCTCTTATGTGTTCGATGCGATGTACGAAACGACTTCTCCCGAAGCGGTACAAGTCGAAATGGACGTCTGCTGGGTGCAGTTCGCCGGGCAGGACCCGCTTGCCTATATTCCGAAATACGCCGGCCGGCTGCCGCTGCTGCACTTGAAAGATTTCGGCAAAGACGACAATGGACAGATGAAAACGCTTGAGCTCGGCTTGGGGGTCGTTGACCTGCCTAAGGTCATCGCCGCCGCGTCCGAAGCAGGAGTAGAGTGGCTCGTCGTAGAGCAGGACGTATGCCAGAAGCCTCCGCTGCAAAGCGTGGCGAACAGCTTGCAATGGGTGAAAACGAACTATTTGCAAACGATTTAATTTAACAAACCGAAGGAGCCTTGAAATCCATGAGCAAATTGAGAGTGGCTGTGATCGGCTGCGGCGCGATTTCCAAACACCGTCATATTCCCGAGTACGCCGCCAATCCCCATGTGGAACTGGTCGCTTTTTGCGATCCGGTTAAGGAGAGGGCCGAGCATTACGCCGAACAATACGGGGCAAAAGCTTACACCGATTATGAAACGCTGCTGCGCGAGGTAAAACCCGATGCGGTGAGCGTCTGCACCCCGAATGCCCTGCATGCTCCGGTATCGATTGCCGCAGCGAAGGCCAGAGCGCATGTGCTGGTCGAAAAGCCGATGGCTGCGACGGAAGAAGAAGCGCTGGCGATGATCGAAGCGGCGAAGGAGAACGGGGTTTATTTGATGGTCGGCCATAACCAGCGGCTGATGCCTCACCATATAAAGGCCAAGCAGATTTTGAGCGCGGGCGCTCTCGGCAAAGTACTGACGTTCCGCACCTCGTTCGGACACCCGGGACCGGAAAGCTGGAGCGTCGACGGCCGGGATAGCTGGTTTTTCCGCAAGGATGAAGCGATTATGGGCGCCATGGGCGATCTGGGCGTACACAAATCCGACCTGATCCGCTGGCTGCTCGATGACGAAGTGGCGGATGTCGCCGGCTTTATCGGCACGCTCGACAAAGCGGGAACGGACGTGGACGATAACGCAGCCTGCTTGCTTCGCATGAAGAGCGGCATAATCGGTACGCTTGTCGCAAGCTGGACCTATTACCAAGGCGGGGACAACAGCACGGTGCTCTGGTGCGAGAACGGCATCATGAAAATCGATACGCATCCGGACGATCAAATTATCGTGGAGCTCCGCAACGGTTCGATCGAGCGGCATAAGGTGGGCGCCATTGCGACCAACGAGAAGCAGACGGTCAGCGGCGTGATCGATGCTTTCGTGGAATCGATCGTGACGAAAACCCCGCCTAGCATTTCCGGGGAAGAAGGCATGCGTTCGCTGAAGGTGATTTTGGCGGCGTTCGAATCGCAGGCCACAGGCCAGGTCATCAGGCTGTAAAAACGAAACAAGGCAGTTCTTCGCATTCGAAGGACTGCCTTTTCTCATGGACCCCGTTGCCCTGTTAAGCGGCTGCCTGCCGCAGCTTGCGGTACTGAAGAAGCATGGCAGCCCGCCAAGGAACGATCATTCCGAAAGCCAGAAGGAAGAAGAGCGCTCCTGTCTGCGGAATCGATATATATTGCTCGATGTAGCTGTGCAGCGCAAGGCGCAGGACGAGAAGACCGAGCAGCACGAACATAAACGATTTGGACTGGTTAACGTACACTTCGCCACCGCGAAGCTCCAGCTTGGAGCTGCGGATAAGCGGGTAAGAGAACAATAACAGCCCCGCGGCCAAGGCAAGCAGCGCCCACAGCGCAGGGATCCGGAAAGTTGGTACGACAAACATGAGAAAGCCGGTGCTCATGCCGATTGGCGGCATGACGATTTTCGCCGGGGTAACCGGTTTGCGGCTTGCCCGCGAACGAACGAATATCGCAAGCAGCGCCATTGCCGCCATGCCGATGCCCGATACCGCCTGCAAATGAAGCGCGCCGAAATGGATCATAGAACGCATCCCTCCTAATACTCGTCGCTATTTTTCATTATATCACTGCGGGCATAGGGTTATCTACAATCGGTAAGTAACTTCTCCTATGAGAAAATGTGACTTCAGGCGCAGAAATGTAACAAAATTCGCGTTTTTTTTGAAATTTTGTTCAGAAACATATGGACGATGGTTAAATAAACCCTTTATAATGGAGATTGCGACAGAACTTATTTTAACGCTTACATACAGATACATGGAAGGGGTAAACAAAATGAAAACATGGTTCAAATCGACGGCGGGCCTTATGCTCGCGGCTACGCTCGTCCTGAGCGGATGCGGTACGAAGCCGGCGCCGCAAGATGCGGCTGGCAGCTCCAAACCTGCGGAGAGCTCTGCGGGAGCCAGTAAAAAAGGGGAAAAATTTAACATCGGTATGGTTACCGACATCGGCGGCGTAAACGACAAGTCGTTTAACCAAAGCGCATGGGAAGGCCTGAACGAGGTCAAGAAAGAAACCGGCGCCAACGTGAAATACCTGCAAAGCAAAAGCGACGCGGACTTTATTCCTAACCTCAATCAATACGTGAAAGACAATTACAATCTGACCTGGGGGATCGGGTTCCTGATGGGCGACGCCATCAAGACGGTTGCGGCACAAAACCCGAAATCGAACTTTGCGATTATCGATAACGTCGTGGAAGGGCCGAACGTCGAATCCGTAACATTCGCGGAGCAAGAGGGAGCGTATCTGACAGGTGTCGTAGCCGGTCTGATGACCAAAACGAACAAAATCGGCTTCGTCGGCGGTCTCAAGATTCCGGTCATCGAGCGCTTCGAAGTCGGCTTCAAGGCTGGCGTCGCTGCGGTCAACCCGAATGCGAAAGTTACGATCAACTACACGGGTGCATTCGACAAGCCTGACCTTGGAAAAGCGGCGGCGGCCACGATCTATAACGACGGCGCGGATATCATTTTCCATGCGGCGGGCGCAACGGGCAACGGCGTGTTCAACGAAGCGAAAGACCGTGTGAAAGCAGGCAAAAAAGTATGGGTCATCGGCGTGGATAAAGACCAATCGCTTGAATTCGGTGACGATGTGACACTGACCTCGATGGTGAAGCGCGTCGACCAAGCGGTGAAACGCGTTTCCTTGGATGTGATCGACGGCAAATTCCAAGGCGGCAAAAACGTTGTTCTCGGTCTCAAAGACAACGGCGTAGGCTTGCCGGACACTTCCAAGAAGAACGTACCGGCCGACGTGTTGAAGAAAGTGGATGAATACAAAGAGAAGATTGTTAAAGGCGAAATCAAGGTTCCGGAAAAATAAATTTCCAATTCGACAAGGCTGGTGACCCACCGGCCTTGTCGTTTGATTTGCACCTTAAACTTACTTGTACATTTTGCGGGGAGGGAAGCTCATGAGTTCACCCGACATGATGGTCGAGCTGCGAGGGATTACGAAGCGTTTTCCCGGCATTACGGCCAACGACTCCATCAGCTTGAAGCTGCGCAAGGGAGAGATCCATGCGCTGCTGGGCGAGAACGGAGCAGGCAAATCGACGCTGATGAACATTTTGTTCGGTCTGTACCAGCCGGATGAGGGCGAGATCTGGGTAAAAGGCAGCAAAGCCGCCATCGACAGCCCGACGAAGGCGATCGAACTGGGGATCGGCATGGTGCATCAGCACTTCAAGCTCGTACAGCCGTTCACCGTGACGGAAAACATTATTCTCGGCAGCGAGCCCCGGAAGGGCGCTTCCATCAACTATAAAGATGCGAACGAGAAGGTTAGAAACATCTCGGAGCAGTATGGCCTCAAAGTTGATCCGAAAGCAAAAATAGAAGATATTTCTGTTGGTATGCAGCAGCGCGTCGAGATTTTGAAAACGCTGTATCGCGGAGCGGACATCCTGATTTTCGACGAACCGACCGCCGTGCTCACGCCGCAAGAAATTCAAGAGTTGATGGATATTTTGCGCCGGCTCGCCGCCGAAGGGAAATCCATCATTCTGATCACGCATAAGCTGAAGGAAATTATGGCGATTGCCGATACCTGCACGATTATCCGGCGCGGCAAAGTGATCGATTCGGTGAAGATTGCCGAAACGAATCCGCAGCAGCTCGCCGAGAAGATGGTCGGGCGCAGCGTTTCGTTCAAGGTCAATAAGACCAAGGCTTCGCCGGGAGCTCCGGTGCTGCAAATCCGCGGCCTGTCGGTCAAGGATAACCGGAACCTTCCCGCGTTGAACAGCCTTTCGCTTGAGGTACGGGCCGGAGAGATTCTCGGGCTCGCGGGTGTGGACGGCAACGGGCAAAGCGAGCTGATCGAGGCGCTGACGGGGCTGCGTTCCGTGGACGGCGGGGAGATTATGCTGAAGGACAAACCGCTGACCAACCGGTCCCCGCGGTTCGTCTCCGAGGCTGGCGTATCGCATATTCCGGAGGATCGGCATAAACACGGACTCGTGCTGGACTTCTCGATGAGCGAGAATATGGTATTGGAGACATATTACCAGCCGAAGTATAACCGCGGCGGCTTTTTGAACGGCGAGGCGATTGAGACTCAGGCGCAGCGGCTGATCAGCGAGTTCGACGTGCGTACGCCAAGCATCCATACGAAGGCGCGCGCGCTGTCCGGCGGGAACCAGCAGAAGGCGATCATCGCTCGCGAGCTGGACAAAGATCCCGAGCTGCTGATCGCGGCGCAGCCGACACGGGGACTGGACGTCGGCGCCATCGAATTCGTGCACCGCAAGCTGATCGAAGCCAGAGACCACGGGAAAGCCGTGCTGCTGATCTCGTTCGAGCTTGATGAGATTCGGAACGTATCCGACCGGATTGCGGTCATTCACAGCGGGCAGATTGTCGGCGAGGTGGACCCCGAAACGACGAATGAGGAAGAATTGGGAATGCTGATGGCCGGCGGACATGGACATGGAGGGACCGACCATGGATAAATTGATTAAAATCGTGACGAAAGACTCGGCGTTGGTCCCGCTTGTCGCGATCTTGATGGGACTGCTCTTCGGAGCGCTGGTGATGCTGGCCGGCGGCTACAATCCGCTGACCGCCTATGGCGCGCTGGTGGGCAAAGTATTCGGGGACCCTTACGATTTCGGCGAGACGGTCCGCGAGATAACCCCGCTTATTTTGACGGGACTGTCCGTCGCTTTTGCCTTCCGGACCGGGTTGTTCAACATCGGCGGGGAAGGGCAGTTCATGATGGGGATGACCACGGCCTCCGTCATCGGGATCAAGCTGCAGATGCCGTGGTTTATCCACGCGCCGCTCGCCGTTGTAGCCGGTGCGCTGGTCGGCGGGCTGTGGGGCGCGATTGCCGGATATTTGAAGGCGAAGCGCGGCGTGAACGAAGTTATCACAACGATTATGCTGAACTGGATTGCGTTGTTTTTGTCCAACTATGTGGTCAATCAATTTCTGCTGCAGCCGGGACAGCAGCGTTCGTACCCGACGCAGGATTCGGCCTCGCTCTCGTTCGGCTGGCTGTCCGAAATGATGGGCAACGCCCGGATGCACTGGGGCACGTTCATTGCCTTGGCGGCAGCGACGGTATTCTACGTGCTGCTGTGGAAGACGAAGCAAGGCTATGAGCTGCGCGCCGTCGGACATAACCCGCACGCCGCCCGCTATGCGGGAATGAACGTGAACCGCAATATCGTCAAGTCGATGTTTATCAGCGGTATTTTTGCCGGACTGGCCGGTGTCGTCGATGTGCTGGGCGTGTTCCATTACCAAACGGTGATGGCCGCTTCGCCGGGCTACGGCTTCGACGGGGTCGCGGTGGCGCTGCTGGGCGGCAATACTCCACTTGGCGTCGTGCTGGCCGCTGTGTTGTTCGGCTCGCTAACGTACGGGTCCGCCGGGATGAGCTTCGCCGCGGACGTTCCGCCGGAAATCATCCGCGTCGTCATCGGCTCGGTCATTTTCTTCGTAGCCACTCACGGTATCGTGCGCTGGGTACTGCTCCCGATATACGCCAAACGTAAAAAAGAGGAGGCGGCTTAGATGGATGCATTGAATATCTTCGGCGAACTGATCAACACCACGCTGGTGTTTTCCACTGCGCTGATCTTTGCCGCCTTAGGCGGTATTTTCTCGGAGCGGTCGGGCATCGTCAACATCGGCCTGGAAGGGCTGATGGTAGCCGGAGCATTCGCCGCCGCCATTGCCACGCATTTCGCCGAGAAGGCGGGGATGGATGGAGCGGCGCCTTGGATTGGTCTAGTCGCCGCCATTATATTCGGGGTCGCCTTCTCCCTGATTCATGCCGTGGCGACGGTCACGTTTAATGCGAACCAAGTCGTCAGCGGCGTGGTCATCAACTTCTTGGCGGCTGGGCTGACGGTATATCTGGTCAAAATTCTTTTCGAAGGGTCGGGGCAAACGGAAACGCTGAATGCGGTATTTACCAAAGTGGCGATTCCGGGACTGTCTTCCATCCCGCTGATCGGCGAGGCCTTCTTTAAAGCTTATCCTACGACGTATCTGGCGCTCATTCTGGTTGCCGTGACCTACTACGTCATCTATAAAACGCCGTTCGGCTTGCGTTTGCGATCGGTAGGGGAACATCCGAGCGCGGCCGATACGATGGGCATCCGCGTCTCGCGTTACCGGTATATCGGCGTCATGATCAGCGGAGCGCTTGCCGGACTTGGCGGGGCGACGATTACGCTGACGACGACGAGCAGCTTTTCGCATAATACGATTTCCGGTCAAGGCTTTATCGCCCTTGCGGCGATGATCTTCGGCAAATGGCACCCGGTCGGCGTGTTGGGCGCTGCGCTCTTCTTCGGCTTTGCTCAAGCGCTTCGCAACTTCGTGCAGCTGTTCGATTTTGCCAAGAGCATTCCGATGGAGTTTCTCTTCATGCTGCCTTACGTGCTGACGATTCTGGTGCTTGCCGGCGCCGTAGGCCGGGCAGTGCCGCCCGCTTCGCTTGGCGAGCCTTATGAAACCGGAAAACGATAATCCTTTGGCGAACAAGGACGCAACGTTCCGAAACGGAGCGTTCGCGCCCTTGTTCTTTTTTGTAAAAAACGGGAGGAGAAACTACTTTTCCATAGAATGTTAACTAAAAGGACATGGTACTCCGCAATGGTCCTCTCGATGATCGATAATTTCTGATAACTGTAGGCTCGAAACAGGAGGCACGCATGAACTTTGACGTGGACTTGGACCTCACTTCACATGCTCTTTTTTACCGAACCTTTCAGTATAGTCCAAATGCGATAGCTCTCGTTTCTGTCGGCGGCCGCTGTCTTGCGGCCAATCCGGCGCTGTGCCGGCTCTTGGATGAGACGGAGTCGAGTTTGAAAGAGCGTGCGATAGCCCAGCTTTGCCATCCGGACGATGGCGCCGATTGGGCCGAATTTTGGCAGGAATTGACGCATAATGTCCAGGATGAGAGTCCTCGCGAAATATCGATTCGCTTTCTTCAGCGGGAAGGGGACGCCGTACCGGTTTGGGTCAGCGTGACACGCTTCTCGTACGAACAAAGTGAAGCGCTTACTTGCTATATTGCACATATCGCGGCTTGCGATCCCGGCCGCTGGCAGCTATACGAACAGCGGTACCGTTCGTTGTTTGACGATCATCCCGATCCGATGTTTGTGTTGGATTTGGACGGTTATTACATGGATGTGAATCCTGCGTTCGAGAAGCTTGCAGGCTATACGCGGGAGGAAATCGCACGGATGCGGCTTCATTACCGCACGATGATCGACGCTTCGGAGCACGGCAAGGTTCGCGATTGCTTGGCGTTGGGGGCGCAAGGGGCACCCCAGCGTTTTGACATTGTCGGGATCGACCGATGGGGGCAGTACCTGAACCTGGATGTGACCATCATTCCTTTTCTCGAGAACGGTCGGATTACGGCACTGCAGGGCATCGGCAAAAACGTTACCGAACAAAAAAAGCTTTGGGAGCATTTGTGCGAAAGCCAAAGGCAGTACGAGCTGATATCGTCCCACAGTCAGGACATTATTACGCTTTGTGCGCCGGACGGCAGCATCCAGTATGTTTCTCCGGCCGTGTATTCGCAGCTTGGGTACGATCCGCAGGAATTGGTCGGCGTTTTGGGACAAACGCTGGTTCATCCCGAGGATTTTAAACATGCCTTCGATTCCATCGCCACGGCTCGTTCGGACGAGAGCCGGCATATGCTCCGAAAGCGGCATAAACAGGGGTATTACATTTGGTACGAGAGCTCCCTTAAATTTATTCGGGACCAGCACGGCGAGGTTTGCAACATTGTCGCCGTGGCACGGGATATATCGGAGCGAATGCAAGCGCAGGAAAAGCTGTTCCATAGCGAAGAAAAATACAGGTCGCTGGTGGAGGAGCTGCCCGTAGCGGTATTTATCCAGCAAGCGGGCCGGTGGGTTTACGCTAACGATACGGCGGTCAAGCTGCTTGAGGCATCTGCTCCGGAGGAACTGCTCGGCCGGTCGGTTTACGATTTTCTTCACCCTGACTATCACGCGATCGTGCTCAACCGAATTCGCATGATGGAGGGCGGCCAATCTCTGGCTCCCATGAAGCAAAAGCTCATGACGGTCGGCGGCCGGCCGATCGATGTGGAAGTGTTCTCGTTTCCGACCTGGTTCGAAGGGCGGTTCGCGACCCGGGTGATGGTAAGGGATATTACCGATGCCGAGAAAGCGCGGGAGCTGCTGGAGCATTCCGAAAAGCTGTCGCTTGTAGGCCAACTCGCCGCAGGTATCGCACACGAGATCCGCAATCCGCTGACGGCGATCAAAGGCTTCATTCAATTGCTCAAATCGAATGCTTCGGACAAGCCGTATTATTACGATATCATCGCCTCCGAAATCAACCGGATCGAGGAAATCATCGGCGAGATGCTGGTGCTGTCCAAACCGAAAGAGGCGCAAATTCGTCCGCAGGACATCCGCCCTCTGATCGGCCATGTCGCTACGCTAATCGACGCGCAGGCGATTATGAACAATATCGAGGTCATTACCGAATATGAGGAGGACTTGCCTCTTCTGGAGTGCGACGAGAACCAGCTTAAGCAAGTGTTTATCAACCTGTTGAAAAATGCGGTCGAAGCGATGCCGAATGGGGGAAAGCTGACCCTGCAAGTGGCTGCGGAAGCCGGGGGGAGGCAGATCGCCGTAAGGGTCATCGATCAAGGCTGCGGCATCCCGGCGGAGAAGCTGGCAAGCATCGGCCAGCCTTTCTACACGACCAAGGAGCAGGGGACCGGGCTTGGCATGATGGTGAGCATGAAAATTATTGAGAATCATGACGGTACGATGTCGATTGCCAGCGAGGAGGGGCAGGGAACGAAGATCGAAATCCGTTTGCCGGTCAAGGCTCGTCTCAAGGAGAGCCCGGCGTATGAAAATCATCATCCACCAAGAGCCGGGCATTAACAAAGGAAACGCAAACAAAGTGCTTCCGTGCCGCAGACTATGCGAACGAAGCACTTTGTTTTTGCGTTACGGTCCGGTTTCTTCTTCGCCCGGATCATCGCCTTCGGCATATCCTTCAACAAGAAAGCCTCCGAACGGCTCCAGCAGCTTTTGCACAAAGGCGGAAAGGGGCTCGGTGCGATCCAGCCGGTAGTAGGCTTCAAGCGCTTCGTACAGCTCTTCCGCCAGGGCCGGGTCCGACTGCTTGAGGCTGCGCTGCAGCCACTTCCCGTCTCCGATCCAGAAGCCGCCGGTCCGCAGTGCGAATTCGGCGAGCATCCCCGCGAGCTTTGCCGTTATGAACAAGCCTTCGGCTCGCGAGGCGGTGCATTCCAGATCCGTCAGCGTCTCACCGATTTCATACCGCGACCGGTCCAGCTCTTGGATGGACCAGGCCGGGGGACCGGCATCCAGATCGTGTCTGGCTTCCTTGATGATGGCCGCGACGTGCTCGTGACCGTGGAGCACGATACCTTCCGAGCACATCCGCAGCAGAGAGGGAATGGCCGATTCCACGGCCTGGTCGAAAAAGTAGCGGTACGTATCCCTGTTCAATACGAACGCTTCGATGATCCATCCGAAAGCCCGGTACGTTTTTCGGAATGGCCCAAATTGGGAATCGTCGAATAGAACGAGGTCCAGGTCCGACCCTGGCGTCGCGCCGCCCTGGACGATACTTCCGGCCAGAATGGCCGCTTCGCTTTGCGGAAACCGCATATTCACAAACCGCTGTGCGGCTTCGAGGCCCGACAGGCTCATGGTAGACATCACGCTCGATTTAATTAAGATAGTTCAACATATGCTTAAGCCGGCCTGATGTTGCTTCTTTTCGCCATGACTCTCGTCATTTTCGGGCAATGAACAGGGCGTGCTCCAAGTAATCGTGGTTTGCCGCAATCAGATCGTCGTGCGCAAGCGACGTTTGCCAGACGGATGCATTGAGCACAGTTCCCGGGTCCATCACCTGATTCATATCGGGGTAGGCAATTTGGTCGTCCGTGACGTGTTGGACAAAGGCGGAGCGGTCGCAAACGGTGATCTCGGCAAAGCCGGACGCCTGAAGCAGCTCGATCCACTTTTGTTCCGTGAGCAGAGCGTTCAACTGAAAAAAGCCGGTGACCTCCCGGTAAGCCTCCTCCGTAATCGAGGGGGTCGCGATCACTTCCCGGTCATAAAGAGTACCGCCGGGCCGGAGTACGCGGCCGTATTCGGCCAACGCCCGCCCGATGTCGGCAAAATTCGTAACCGATTCCGCCAGCACGATGTCGAAGGCCGCGGCTTCGAACGGCAGTGCCGTGATGTCTCCTTCCACGAACCTCACGTCAAGCTGCTCGGCTTGGGCCCGGAGCTTCGCTTTGGCCAGCATCTCGGGACGAAGATCAAGCCCTGTAATGTCAAACCCTTGCTTCGCCAAATAGCAGGACGTTCTTCCCGTACCGCATCCGACCTCCAGCACGCGGCTTCCCGCGGGCAGCGGAAACCGGGAAAGCTGGGACATGGTGGCGGAGAAGCCGCCGGGATGCGCGCTTCCGACGCCCAAACGGGTCAGCATATCCAAATAGTTCACCGCACTGCTCCTTCCTCTTCCGAAAATACAGATCACTGTATTGTATGGAAAGGGAAGGCATCCGGTTATGGATGGATGTCCGGGGTGCGCCACTTTTTTACGGAGTTCATTTGCCGTAGGTCAATAGCTCCGATACGGTAACAAAACGGAAGCCGCGCTTCTTCAGCTCGGGTAAAATTTCTTTGAGCGCATCGGCGGTCTGGCCTTTCCCTTCCACGTAATCGTGGAACAGCACGATATCCCCGTTGCGCGCATTGCCGAGAACCTTGTTGACGATTTTGTCGACTCCCGGGCTGCTCCAGTCCCTCGTATCCTGATGCCAAGACCACATCACGACCGTGTATCCTTCATTCTTCGCCATTTGGATCAGCTTCTCGTTATAGAATCCCCCGGGCGGCCGGAACAGACGGCATTTTTGCCCGGAGGCTGCATAGATGAGCTCCTCTGCGCGCTGTATATCTTGTTTCAGCTTGGCGACGGATCCGTTTCGTTTAAAATACGTATGGCTATACGTATGATTGGCCAGCTCGTGGCCTTCCTCCGCTTCGCGCTTCACCAGCTCCGGGAACCTCTCCACCTTATTGCCGACGAGGAAGAACGTTGCTTTCGCCTCGTAGAGCTTGAGAAGATCGAGAATTTGCGCGGTATCTTCCGGGTCGGGGCCGTCGTCGAACGTAAGCGCAATGACTTTTTCCGCCGTCGGCACTTCCCAGATAACTTCGCCTCGTTGTTCGTAGTAGGCCCTTCCTTTGCGGGGCGCGTCCTCCGCCGTAACGGAGGAAGTCTGAACCATAAGCAGGCCTAAGGCGGCAGCCGCCAGTGTAGCTGTAATGATCTTACGAATGACCGATCCCTCCTGAACGCAAATGTTAGATTTTAGGATGGCCTGTCCGGTGAGGATTATAACGATCTTCCGTTTCTACCTTTTTCCTTGTGTGAAAATGCCATCGAACTGGCAAGCTAATGTCATATCCTTGAAGGTACGGAGGAAACGTATGAAAAAAGGGGTTCTGATCTTGGCGGCGGCTGCGGTCTGCATCGGTCTCGGGTCGATGCCCGTCCGCGCAGGGGCGCCTGCCGCTCCGACCAAGCTCACCTTCGTCGTACAGGCTTCGCCCGAATCGGCTATGCGCAGCGAGCTGACGGTCCGATCGCCCAAGCTGCTCAAGAAACTGCTGCCGGATAAGGTACGACCTGTACAGCAGGTGCCGCTTACGGATGTGTATGCGGTGCTGGAGAAGCAAGGGGAGACGGTCCGGTATGCGATCGACGCACATGGCAACTGGTATGATACGCAGCGTAGGCAATCGCTGGAGCTGCTGCAGGTCCTTAAAGATCGGCTTCACGGATATGCCGAAGCGGTCCGCGCCGCCCACTACGGCCAATTGACTTCGTGGGAAGAAGCACGTAAGACGGTAGCCATGAAAGCGGTATGCCGGATCGTCGACTTGGAGACGGGGCTCGCCTTTCAAGCGCAGCGCCGCGCCGGCAGCAGCCATGCGGATATGCAGCCGCTGACCAAAGCGGATACTGCGGTAATGAAAGAGATCTATAAAGGCGCTTGGAGCTGGAAACGGAGAGCCGTATTGGTCGAAAAGGACGGGCGGTCGTTTGCCGCTTCAATGCACGGCATGCCGCATGGTGGCGACGGCATTCCCGGCAACGGGTTTTCAGGGCATTTTTGCGTCCATTTTCTCGGGAGCACCACCCATCGCTCAAGAACCGTGGACCCCGACCATCAATGGATGGTATACAAAGCGGCAGGACGCCTGGAGGAAGGCTTTAAGCTTGCATCGCCTTATGCCGTGACGGACAGCTTCCTGATCGCGATCAATCAACAGGACCCGCAGCTGCTAAGGTACGCTTTCGGCGATACGGCGAACTCTCAGCTGGAGCAGTATATAAGCGGCATAAGCAAGATTAAGGCTATCCGCCGAATCAATCCGTTCCGCGATCAGAATACGAGCGGTCAGCTCGGACTGGAGCTGCCCGTCGATGTGACGGTCCACGAGGTCGACCGTCGACCGAAGAAGCAGAAGCTTACCTTTCACTTGAAACGCAGTGACGAAAGTGCCAGATGGGTCATCGAACGTATCGAACCTCCTTTTTTTCCTCCAGCCAAATAAAGACGCCTCGTCTGTCGCGCACTTACCCGCGTGATACGGCGGGGCTTTTTTGTGCATAAAATGCAGGGTTTTCAGGAATAATCTGCTACATAGATAGCAGTGGTTCGGATCGATGAGGGGAGGAGGAACTGCCATGCTGCGGTTTTTGTTCCGCCAGCGGCTTCGGAAGCAGCAGATTGCCGCCGAGACTCCGCAAGAACCGGTAGCCCGTTTAACGGAATCGGTCACGCACAACGTAACCATGATCAAAGAGCTGTTGGGTTCTCCCAATGACCTGATCATCCGCGAATTCAGGATCGGGCCGCACAAGCATCTCTGCTCTTTAATTTCCATCGACGGCTTGATTAACGCCGATCTGTTGGACGAAGAGGTGCTTCGGGTGCTTTTAACTGGAAGATGGCTGGAAACCCACACGGCCCCCGCCGAAGGCAGCGCCTTGCTTGACCTGCTGCACAAAGAGATTTTATCGGTAAACAGCATCGATCGGGTGGATTCTCTGGACCAAACGATGCTCAGCGTGTTATCCGGGCTTGCGGTGCTTCTGGTGGACGGTTCGTCCGACGCGCTGCTGATCTGCAGCCAGCGTTGGCAGGAACGCCCGGTGGAGGAGCCCCAAACGGAGGCGCTTATTCGGGGGCCGAGGGACGGTTTCACGGAAAATTTACGGACCAATACGGCGTTGGTGCGCCGTCGGCTCCGTGATCCGCATCTGCGCTACATCTCCTTCCGCATCGGCCGCAGATCGAGGAAGGAGGTCATTCTTGCTTATATCGACGGCATCGCTCATCCCGATCTGGTCACGGAAGCAAAGCGGCGATTGGAAACCATCGACATGGATGAGGCGGAGGGCTCCGGCTATATCGAACAGTGGATGATGGACAGCTTTCTTACCCCGTTCCCGCTGATTCACAGCACGGAACGCCCGGATAAAACGGCTTCGGCGCTTCTGCAAGGAAAGATTGCTCTATTGGTCGACGGGTCGCCGTTTACACTGATTATGCCGGTCACCATCGGCACGATGTTTCAATCGCCGGAAGACTATTATCATCATTGGCTCATTTCTTCGTTGATGCGGCTTTTGCGGACGGTTTCCGCTTTTTTGGCGACGTTCCTTCCTGCGTTGTATATTGCGCTCGTCGAATATCATCAAGGCATGATCCCGTCCAAGCTTGCTTTTTCGATCGCGGGCTCACGCGAAGGCGTACCGTTTCCGGCCGTTGTCGAGGCGATGCTGATGGAAGTGACGCTGGAAGTGCTCCGCGAAGCGGGCATCCGGCTGCCCAAGCCCATCGGACAAACGATCGGCATCGTCGGCGGGCTTGTGATCGGGGAAGCGGCGGTAGCGGCGGGAATTGTTAGCCCGATCATGGTTATCGTCGTTGCCATTACGGCCATTTGTTCGTTTTCGCTGCCGTCTTATTCGTTTGCAATCTCGCTTCGCATGCTGCGGTTTCTGATCATGCTGGCAGCGTCCATGTTCGGCTTGTACGGGATCGTGCTCGTGTATATCATGATCAACATCCATATCGTGAACCTCAAGAGCTTTGGCGTTCCGTTTACGGCACCGTTCGCGCCGTTCTTTTGGAACGATTGGAAGGATCTGATCCTGCGCGCGCCGGTTACGGTGCTCGATAAACGGCCGCAGCTCATGCAGACGCTGGACAAGGTGCGGATGGACAAAAAGGGTGGACCGAAGGGACAGGACTAAAAAAGCAGGAAGACAACCTGACGGAAACGGAGGACTTCACGTGAGACGGTTCGAATACGGCGACGATGAGATTAACGGTACGGAGCTGCTGTTTTCCGTCGCTTCGATGATTCTCGGCCTCGGCGTATTGACGCTGCCGCGCGGCATCGCTAAGGCGGTGCCCTCGTCGGACGGCTGGATTGCCATTCTGATTGCCGGCCTGCTCAGCATGATGTTGACGTGGGTTTTGGCGAAGCTGACGATTCGTTTTCCCAAACAGCCGTTCACCGAGTTTGCGCCCCGCATTGTCGGGAGACCGCTAGCTGTCGTCTTATTCGTATTCTTCTTCATCGCGTTTGCCATGTTCTCCAGCTATGAGGTGCGGGGTGCGGCGGAGGTCGCTAAAGAGTATTTATTTACTCGTACGCCGGTCGAAGTTATCGGCCTCATTTTTTTTCTGGTTGTCATTTATGCGGCGTCCGGGCCGCGGGTTGGGATCGTACGTCTGAATTTGCTATTTCTTCCGTTCGTCATCGTCGTTTTTGTGCTGGTGCTTGTGATGAACGCCGGTTTTTTCGAATTCGAGCAGTTGAAGCCCGTAGGGATTAGCGATTGGAGGAGAATGGGGGAAGGCATCGAGAAAAGCTTGTTTTCGTTTTTAGGTTTTGAATGCGTCCTTTTTTATGCGGCTTTAATGAACCGGCCTAAGGATACGGTCAAGGCCGCCGTCATCGGCATGTCCATACCGGTTATCCTTTATACGGTTCTATTCATCGTGACGATAGGCGTCTTCTCGGCCAAGGCTACGGCGGAGCTGCAGTATCCGACGGTGGAGCTGGCCAAAGAAATCGAGGTGCCCGGGGCGATTATCGAACGGTTCGAATCGTTTTTTTTTACGATTTGGCTGATGACGATCTTTAATTCCGCCGCGATGACGCTTGATATTTGCATTTGGATCGCAGGCACGTTTTTTCGCCGGTCAAGCAAACGGACGGTAGCTTTCGCCTTGGCTCCGTTCATTTATCTGGCCGGTTATTTGCCGAAAGATTTAACGCAGCTCTCCGCCTACGGGCAGTTGTTCAGCTATGTCGATTTTTTTGCCGGTATCTTGATCCCCTCGCTGCTGCTTGTGATTGCCAAGCTTAGGGGGGTGTCAGGCAGTGCTTAAGACGCCGGTTTCCGTTCTGTTCATGCTGGTTCTCCTGGTGCTGACGGCGGGATGCTGGGATCGTGTCGAAATTGACGAACGCGGCTTTGTGATCGGTGTTGCGATTGATGTTCCAAGAACGCAACAAAAAGCTGAGCCGGAGAAGGGACCCCGAGGCAAGGCGCGCTATGCGGTAACGTACCAATTCGTCGTGCCGGGTAAGCTGCAGAGCGCCGGCGGTTCGAAAAGTACCGCCTCGGGCCAAGCTTATCTGAACCTGACGTCGGAAGGAGATGCGTTGTTCGATATCGACAAGCAGCTTGCGGGACGTTCGAGCCGCTTTCCGTATTACGAGCATTTAAAAGTGATCGCGATCTCGGACAAGGTTGCGGGCAACGATCATGAATTCGCCCGCGTGCTGGATTTTTTTCTGCGTGAGCCCGAGATGCGGCGCAGCGCCAAGGTATTCGTCACGGCGGGCGAAGCCCGGAACATCTTGAATGTCGAGCCCAGCAACGAGAAGCTGCCGGTCATGTACATCAATTCGGTATCGGAGAACAGTGTAAAGAACGCCAGTATTTTACCGGAAACCAAGCTGGGGGACATTCATGAGCATTTGCTCGGTGAACGAAGCTTTGTCGTGCAGCGGATGATGAGCGCAGAGGACAGGCACGAGGTGAAGCTCGAAGGGGCAGCGGTAATTCGGGGAAAAAACTCGCAGATGGCCGGGGCGCTTGGGCCGGAAGAGACGGAAGGCCTGAACCTGATCACCGGGAAATTTCGGACCGGAAATGTGAAAGCCGAAGTGAACAATAAGCTGGTCGTATGCGATCTCACGATGAAGAAGAGAACCATCGCCGCCGACGTTAGCGACCCACAGCACATCCGTTTTAGAATTCGTATCGAAGCGGAGGGCTCCATAGGCGAAAGCTACGCGCAGTCGCTCGATTTGCTGAAAAGAAAATCGGTGGATAGGGTAGAGCAAGCGGCGGAGCGGGAGATCGTCCGGTTGACGAAGGCGGCGATCCGCAAGCTGCAGCGCGATTTTCAGGCGGATGCAATGGGGCTCGGCGCCAACTTGCAGCAGAATCATTACAAAGTATGGAAGCAGATCGGCAATAATTGGGAAAAAGGGAAGCGCTACTTTACGCAATGCGAAATCCAAGTGGAGCCCCGTGTCATTATTCGCCGGACGGGAACGGTAGACCGTTCGAACCGATAGGAGGCGATTGCGTGATTCAACTCATAAAGGAATATACGCCGGCGGGCTCGATTTGGCTGTGCGCATTTTTGTCTTGGGCCATCCCATACACTATTTACCGGATTAACCGCAAGCTGCACGAAATAGCCGATCCGCCTTGGAAGAAGGAGGAACAGGATAAATCGAACTAGGAAAGGAAGCGCCTGGATCTTCGGCGGATTGACCGGCCAACATGTGAAAAAGCCCCTGTACACAGCACACGGGGCTTAAGAAAGTTAGAACAGTGGCTGCGTCAGCGATCGGGAATGAAGCGGAGATAGGAGAAGCGGCGGCGGTCGCCTTAGCCTGCAGGAAACGTCCGCCGCCAAGCGTGATACCTTGCACCGGAAGCTCTACCTGGTCTGAGTAGGTACCCTGCGCCCTTGAAAACCGCCTGGCCAGGTCTGGTACCCAGCGCCCGTAGCGTATCCCGGCCAGGTTTGGTACCCCGCTCCCGGAGCATATCCCGGCCAGGTTTGATACCTAGCGTCTGGAGCGTATCCCGGCCAGGTCTGATACCCCGCGCCTGGAGCGTATCCCGGCCAGGTTTGATACCTAGCGTCTGGAGCGTATCCCGGCCAGGTTTGACACCCCGCGCCTGGAGCGTATCCTGGCCAGGTTTGATACCCCGCGCCTGGAGCGTATCCCGGCCAGGTTTGATAACCCGCGCCTGGAGCGTATCCGTCAGGCCGGGATTGAGTCCCTGCACCTGGAGCGGCCCCCGGCCAAGTTTGGTACCCTGCGCCCGGAGCGGCCCCCGGCCAAGTTTGGTACCCTGCGCCCGGAGCGGCCCCCGGCCAAGTTTGGTACCCTGCGCCCGGAGCGGCCCCCGGCCAGGTTGGGTACCCCGCGCCCGGAGCACCCCCCGGCCAGGTTGGATACCCCGCGTCAGGAGCGGCCCCCGGCCAGCCTTGATATCCGCCGGCGCTAGGAATACCGCCTGGTACGCCCTGATAGCCCGTTCCCGGAGTGCCTCCATATACACCGGGGCCCCCGCGTTCGTCGGGATATCTTTCCGGATTTGCAACGTCGTCCTGCGTCTCGAATTGACTATGCGATTCGACGTAAGGAATTTCCTCATAACTCATGGAATCCTCTCCCTTTTGGCTTGGTAGGAAGCATATGTACTATGCTAATGGTCCATAGTCCTAACCAAGTATATGAGGCGGATGCCCAAACTTGACCGAAAAAATAGAAGGGCTTGTTTCTTTTTTCACAGAGAAGGTTGGCTTAATAATCTACTTCGGGCCGATCTACCCCCTATCGCTCACGTTAATGGCCTCCCCGGCATTATGTCTACCGTAGCCCGGCTGCCTGTAATCCGAGTTGCTCAGCTTCTCCATGATCCGCATCTTTTCGATATGCCGTCGAGAGCAGCCCGATCAGCACAATGCCGGTAATGCAGACGATCGTCGTATCCCGGCGCATCACCATGAATCCGATAATCAGCAAAATGAAGAGCAGATTACGCATAATGAAGTGAAATTAGAGTGACACCCAACCATCCCACCTCCACTGGACAAAAGCCTAACTCCTTTGTGCTACCAGCGTATGCAGACAGTGGAAAAGGGTGAGAACATGCTGTTGCTTCTGTCGATGAATCAAACGTCGGGGCGAGCACGCCAAAAAGACCGCTCCAGGAGCGGTCCGGCTATCACAGATGTCTGTGCAAACTTTCATAGCTTACTAAACGAGCTAGTCCGATATTACCGGGAACGTCCACCCGTCCCATTCCGGTATCAAGCCTCAGTTGCTGCTCCCTACTTCTTCGCGGCGCAGCACGAATTTCTCGACGACGTGCTTGACGCCGTCCTCATTATTGCTGAAAGTCACATAATCGGCGATTTCCTTCAAGGACTCGACGGCATTGCCCATCGCGACACCAAGCCCCGCCACCTCCAGCATTTCGCGATCGTTCCAACTGTCTCCGATACCGATGACTTGCTCGAGCCCGATGCCGAAATGCTCGGCCAGATGCGCAAGCGCATGCCCTTTGGTGCCTTCGATATGCACGATCTCCAGAAAATGCGGCTTCGATTTCGTAATATGCACCTGCCCGCCGGTCAAGCCGCGGAGCCGCTCCGCGACTCGGTCCAGCAGCTCCGGTTCGTCGATGATCAGCAGCTTCATCGAAGGCTGAGCCGCCAGCTCTCCGAAGTTCGGGTACACGGTATAAGGGATTTTCGAAAGCGCGGCGTACGCTTTTGCTTTATCGTTGTCTTCCTTGACATACAGCACGTCGTTTACGTACGTTTGCAGATGCAATCCTTCGGATTCGCAAAAATCGAAAATAAGCCGCGCCGCGTCTGCAGGCACGGTTCGTTCGTACAAGACGCGTCCGTCGATTGAATTTTTGACGAGCGACCCCTGGTATGTAATCAGCGGCACGTTCAGTTCCAGCTGACCGGCGAGCTGCTTGGCCGAGGCGTACATGCGCCCGGTAGCCAGCGTAACGATAACGCCTTCGGCCAGCGCTGCGGCCAGCGCCTGTTTGGTTCCTTCCGTGATCTGCTTCTCGTCGTTGATCAGCGTATCGTCGATGTCGATTGCAAGCATTTTGTACATGGTGCGGTCTCCACTCCCGTAAGTCAAATTGCCCTCATTATAACGTACGTCGCATATTTTTCAAGCTTTTTTATTCGTACGCTTGAACAGGGAGGCGGATTGACGAAGGATGAAGTACAAGAGCGGGATACAACAGATGGAAATAAAAAACACGCGCAGCGCGGAGGTGCCTTGGACTTGAATCATTTCCGCAGGAGCATAGGAAAGCCGCAGAGCAAAGCCCAGCATCAACGCAGCAAGGACGAACGTAAGAGGCCTGGCATCCTTCTGCCCAAGCAGATACGCGAGCGATTGAGTGGCGATATACAGCAGACCCGCCGTCTTGATCAGCAGAGTCGTCGACCAGACCGAGATGAGCACAGGATCGAGGTTTTCCAGAATCTCTCCCATTTGTACGAAGCGGAGCATGTCCATCAACGGATACCGCAGATGGCTGCCCAGCTTCGGCCCGAACAGCAGGAGGCACATGAGCCAATAAACCAGGATGGACAGAAACGCTCCCAAACCGGCCAACGCCATGGAACGGAAGGAACGGCCGTTCGTCCGGAAGCGGTGCAGGATCAGCAGCACCAGCGTCATTTCGGCAAACCAGCTCGTGCTGTAAAAGGTGGATTTCCACCATTTCGAAAAATCGAAATGCGTCAGCAGGCCGTAAGCGGCCGGATAGTTTAACTTGTTGAGCATCAAAGGAATAACAGCGAAGATGGCGACAAACACCAGCAGAAAAAAGCCGTCTGCCATGTACATAATGGCGGTCAGTCCGGATCGGGCCACGACGGCGGTGCAAAAAAAGAACAGCAGCATAACGACCCAGCCCGGCGTGTCGGTCAAGTAAACGGTACCGAAAAAATCGCTGAAGTTTTGCACGTTCAGGGCGTTCAGAAACGTGATATAGTAAACGATCCCGGCTACGAACAAGCGGTGGAGCCATTTCCCGACGATGCGTTCTCCGTAAATAAGCCACGATTCCGACTGCCCCTCGCCTACGCGAACGGCGAAATAAATCATGCCCAAGCTGATCGCATAAGCCGATGCGAGCGACAGCCAGCCTTGATAATCCGCTTTCTCCAGCAGGGATCGGATCATAAAAGCAAAGGGAGCCGAGATCAAGTAGAGCATCCAGAAACGCATCATTTGACCGGTAGTAAACGTCTTCATCGGATCTCCTCCAAGGACCGGTTATTTCAGCGAAAAGAGCGAATCCACCCACCCGAACAGCGCGTAAACGACGATTTCCGGGCGTGGAAAGTTTTTGTACACCTCGTTCATAACATTGTAGACGAGCACGCAGCCGAGAAGCAGGAAGAAGACCGCTTTCTCACGCCGGCTGCGGGTTTTCAGCGTCTTCCATTCAAACCAGCCGATTGCCATACATACTGCCGCCATTAGCCATACCGGCATGAACGATCACCGCTTTCTTTGTACCGATGTCGTCTCCGAACCGAACGATTTAATTACGACGTCCGCTTCGATATCAAAATCGACGTTCGTTTTGTAGTACGCTCTCCATTCCTTTTGAAGCTGTTCCCACTGCTTGGGCCGTTGCCATTCGACGTATGCTCCGAGCTGCAAAGCATCGGAGCCGAGCTTTTTCGTTTGAGCTAAGGCCCGCTGAAGATGGTCTGCCAAATATTGGCTGATTTGTCTTTCCGTACGATGGAGCACAGCAGGTTTGGTAATGTCTTCCTTCATCTCCGCGTTGAGCAACGTAGCTTCCCCGTAGAGCTTGATCCGAAACCGGATCGACCGCGCTTGAAAAACGGGAACAATGGAGGCCCTGGTCATGGAAAACACAACGCTTGCCGAACCTTTATCCTTGCCGTCTCCGACCGGAACCGAAAAGACGGGGGCGCGCAGCCAACTCTTGACCCAAGCCAGCATTCGCGCTTCTTCTGCGGTCACGAAGCCGATCAGCTTGCCATTGCGGAATAAGGCCGCTCCGTTCGTGCCCGCCCAAGGGCTGATCCGATTCTGCTCGCTGACCATCGGGAAGCTGCCGAACGTCAGTGCAGTGATCGCAAAATCGCGGCCGCTGTAGCTCGCATCAAGCAGATCCCGGAGATTGGTATTCAGCAGCGTATGTTGGTTGACAAACTCTCGCAGCACCTCGGAAGGCGAGCGTTCGTATACCGGTGTGAGCCGGATAATTTCCTTGGCTTTGCCTTCCGCGATCAAAATGTAAGTCCGCAAATGAAACGTCGGTTCGCGGTCCACCCATTCGAGCAGGTCGTCCAGTCCCTGTTCGGCGTAGTCGCGGCCAACCACGACGATTCGGGTAAGCCCCCACGAAATTTTACGCGTCAAGTCCGCTTGGATGCGCTGCAAGGCAAAGGGAAGCGTTTTGGCCGACTTCGTGACCGACGCATACGGCGTCCCTTTCTCGCTGCCGCCTCCGGACTGCTGCCCGGACGTTAACCGGTTCGGAAGCATAGTCGTGATGGTCAGCTCCACTTCACCCGGAACAGCGGAGCGGTCTACGAAAAAACCGGAGACGAAAGTCCGGTCGTTAATTTCGATCTTGGACCAGCAGCCGGTAAGCAGCGTGCATACGGCAGTCGAGATCATGAACGTTCGCCAAATCGGCCGCATAAGCTTCACCTTTGTTTTTTAGAGTAGCCGGCCGGGCTGTTCTTGAGCCTGGTCCATGGCGCGCGTACCATGGCGTCCTTCCACTGGCTGAAGACGAGCGGGGCAAACGGCTGCATATAAGGGACGCCCAACGAGCGGAGGGTGACGAGATGCCAGTAAATCAAAAATACCCCGATAATGACGCCGAACAGACCCAGCGCCCCGCCGAGAAGCATGATGGGAAACCGCAGCAGCCGAAACGAGAGCCCCAGCTCGAAATGCGGGATAATGAACGACGCGATGCCTGTCATCGATACGACGATAACCATGGGCGCGGAAACGATGCCCGCCTGAACGGCCGCCTGGCCGATGACGATCGCTCCGATAATGGACACCGTTTGGCCGATCGGCCTCGGAATCCGGATGCCCGCCTCGCGCAGTCCTTCAAAGGCGATTTCCATCATGAGCGCCTCTACCAGGGCGGGAAAAGGAATGTTCTCTCTGGATGCGGCGATGGTCGTCAGCAAATTGGCCGGGATCATCTCCGGATGAAACGTCGTTACCGCGACATAGGTCGATGGCAGCAAAAACGAAATGACGGTGAAAAAATACCGGATCCACCGGATCCAAGTGGCGGCAAAATAGCGCTGGAAATAGTCCTCCGCCGATTGCATCAGCGAAAAGAAAGTAACCGGTGCTACCAAAGTTAGCGGCGTACCGTCCGCAATCACGCCGATCCTTCCTTCCAGCAGCGCCGCGGCAAGCGTATCGGGCCGCTCCGTGAACTGAATCTGGGGGAAAGGCGAATAAGGCGCCGATTCCAAATGCTCGGCCAAGTAGTTTATACCAAGAATGCCGTCCAGCTTGATGCCGTTGAGCTTTTCGCGCACGTGCTCCAGCAGACCGGGCTTGAGCAAGCCTTCGATATAAACGATGCAGACGGCGGTTTGGGTATACTCTCCTACAATGTGGCGCTCAATCTTGAGCGAGGGATGCTTGATGATATGCCGCAGCAAGGATAAGTTCGCATCCAAATTCTCAATAAAAGCTTCCTGCGGGCCGACGATGACATTTTCGTTTTTCGGCTCAGTGACGGCGCGGCTTGTATATTTTTTGATCGGAACCAGACAAAGCTCGCGCCTTCCGTGAATCAGCAGCACGGCGGACCCATGCAGGAGGGCCTGAACCGCAGCCGACTCATCCTCCGTTATGGTGACCGGAGAGGACAGGAGGGAGCCTTCGCAAAGCAAGGAAAATAAACGCTCGCTTGTTACAGGCTCCGGACGAGGCTTCAGCAGGGCGAAGATTTCGGATTGCAGCACCTGATGATCTACAATCGAGGAGATGTAAATCCAAGTGCAGGAAATCGTTCCGCAGGCATGTATCGATTGAACAACCACATCGGCGCATTCGCGCAGCGCTTGCTGAATCCGGATAGAAGCTTCGGCCGAGGCATCGTTGGAAGGCTTCAAGGCGGTTTCCATCCCCTTTTACGCTTTGACATTATTTTCATCCATCCGAATGATTTCTATGCGAGATGGCAAGGGATGTCTATTTTTTCGTGTAATTAGTACTAAAGAATTAGTTCGAATTACCCGATGATTAATTTATAATTAATTTATCGTTAAGGCTTAGGCTTGTGCAGCGCTTCCCTTGGCATCTATATGCGATACAACAATGAGATGAGGCGGATGGTTATGAACTGGATCGCTTGGCGTAAACCGATGATCGCGGTGATAGCGGTTTATTTTGCGGTATTCGCTGCGGCAAAATGGGGCTTTGGGGCGGGTGCCCGCTTTTTCCTGCTATGGGAGGTCATTCCGCCTGCCGCTTCGCTTGCGATGCTGCTGAGGACTTATCATACCCAGCGAGGCAGCGCGGGAATGTTCTGGCTGCTGATGACTGCGGGCGCCTGTTTCTATTTGCTGGGGCAACTGGTCTGGTCCTTCTATGCTTGGGTGCTACTAGTCCATCCTCCGACGATCAGTTTAGCCGACCTGTTCTGGAACTTGCAGACCGGCCTGTTTTTTGCCGCTTTGTTTTATTTGTTATTCCGGGAAAAAAGCATTTCGCAAGGCATCCGGTTTCTCTTCGACTGTATCATGATTCTGCTGATCGTCGGTACGGTAAGCTGGGAGTTCGTCATCAGTCCCAACCTGCAGAAGATTCTGTCCAGTCCCGACGGATTCGGTCAGGTGGCGGTTCTGTCGTACCCGATAGCGGATTTCGGGATATTGCTTTCCCTATTTGTCCTTCATTTTGCTTATACGCCTTTGTTCGACCGGCGGGTGCTTGCCTTGATCACCTTCGGGTTCGTCGTCTTTATCGCCGGGGATACGATTTATGTGCTCGACGTGATCTCGGGAAAATATCAGGGAGGGCAGTGGTACGACCTGCTGTGGAGCGCGGGGCTATTCGCATACGGCTTCGCGGGCTGGCATGCTTCCCACCCCAATGACCGGCCTGCGCCGGAGCCGCGCTTTGTCGCCTGCGCCCGTCTGCTGCGTTTGCTTTTTCCTTACGTCGGCTTCGCGATCTTATTCTTGTTAATGCTTCGCCACATCGATCAGCCGGACGCTGTCGTGATAGGAACGGTCATGGTTACCGTCCTGATCCTCGTGCGCCAAATCTCCATGCTTCTGGAGAATGAAAGGCTGGTCAACCGGCTCAAGCAAATGCTTGAAAAAAGCGAGTTTCTCGCAACGCATGACGACTTGTCCGGGCTTCCGAACAAGCGCTTGTTCGAGCGGAAGGCGCAGGAAGCGATCGAGCACGCCTCGCAGGACGGACAGCCGCTTGCGGTGCTGTTTCTCGATCTGGACCGTTTCAAATACATAAATGACAGCCTGGGCCATGTGACAGGCGACGAATTAATTCGTCAAGTGGCGGAACGGATTCGGGGAATCGTTCCGGAGAATTACATCGTCGCCCGTCAAGGGGGCGACGAATTTACAATCCTGACCGGGCCTCTGGCCTCTTCCCGGCAAGCGCAAGCGCTTGCGGAATCGATTCTTCGGGCCGTCGCCGAGCCTTTCAAGGTAAGGGTCCACGAGATTCAGACCTCAACCAGTATCGGCATTGCGGTCTACCCGGAAGACGGCCTGTCCATAGCCGACCTGATGAAGCATGCGGATGCGGCCATGTATCAAGCCAAGGAGCTTGGCGGAGGCCGGTTCCGGTTCTTTACGCCGACGCTGAAGGACGGCATGCTGAGAAGTATTCTGATGGAGCGCGCGCTGCGGCATGCGCTGGATCATGACGAGCTGTTTTTGTGTTATCAGCCGCAGGTATGCTCTAAGGAATTGACGATCGTCGGAGCGGAAGCGCTGCTACGCTGGAGGAAAGCGGACGGGCAACTGGTGCCGCCATCAGATTTTGTGCCGCTTGCCGAGGATACCGGCTTGATTGTGCCGATCGGCGATTGGGTCATTCGGACAGCTTGCAGGCAGGCCGTTCAGTGGGAGAGGGAAGGGAGGGCGCCGCTGAAAATTGCGGTGAACGTCTCGCCCAGACAGCTCGTGCAGGACGGCTTCGTAGACAAGGTGGCCGGTATTTTGAAGGAAACGGGAATGGCCGCCAGCCGGCTCATTATCGAAATTACGGAAGGCGTCGCGCTGCAGAATACGAAGGAAACGACCGATACGCTGCTGCGCCTTAAAGCGTTGGGGCTGCAAATCTCGATGGACGATTTCGGTACGGGGTATTCGTCGCTCGGCTATTTGCGGACGTTTCAGGTCGATTCGCTCAAAATCGCGCAGTCGTTCGTCGGAGAAATGGCCGAGAACGAAGGGCATGCCGGCATTGTCAAAGCGATTATGGCTATGGCCCGGAGCCTGAATTTATCGGTCGTCGTCGAAGGGGTGGAGACGGAGGAGCAGGTGAAGCTGCTTCAAACGATCGACGACTGTACGATTCAAGGCTATTACTTTTATAAGCCGCTGCTGCCTGACGAATTATCCGCTGTACGGGATAAGGTGAAGCAATAAAACCCGCAGACCTGAACGAGCCAGGGCCTGCGGGTTTCCTTGTATAGTGACGTTATTTTTTCAGATCCAGCCGGATTTCGCGGCCGTCGTTCGGCAGGGAGAGCGGCTGGCCGGAAGTGCCCTTCTCTTTCATGTAATCGACCCAGGCGTCCAGCATGATCATGCCGTCCTTCCAGTCCTTCACTTCGCCGAACGTCGTGAATCCGTCCCCGGCGCCGGTCGACATGAAGTCGTTAGTCGTCACTTTGAAGGTACGGCTGTCGTTCAGCTTCCCGTCCACATAGATCGGTGTGCCGTCCAGCAGCGTAATTTTGCTGTATTTCTGACCTTGCGGCTTCGTGTTGTCCCACTCGACCTTCAGACCCGAGAATTGCATAGCCGGCAGCTTGGAATATTGGTCCGTGACCTCCAGCAGCGTCTTGATCTGGGAAGCGGTCATCGTGCCGGTCCGGTTGTAGTTGCCGAACGGCAGCACCTCGAACATCATGCCGTAGGTTATTTTGCCCGGCTCGATATCCGCGCGCAGCCCGCCGATGTTCGTGAAGGCGATATCGGATTTCTCGGCCCAGCGCATTGCATCGGTGACGGAGTTGCCGATCGGCGTCACGCCGTCGCGCACCTGATTGCCGTTCGCGTCATAACGGTAGGAGCGGGTCGTCCATTTTTCGGAGGCTACGGCGATTTGCTTGTTGGTTTGCTCGGCAATTTTCGCTTGGTAGTCGGCGACTGTTTTTTGCACGTCTTTGTTCGCGGTCGTCAGATTCGTGTACGTTTCCAGCAGGCTGGCGCTCGAGGAAACGACTTTTTTGTTGTCCTTATCGACATAAAGCTGAATGTGGCCGACGGCGTACAGCCAGCTTTGCGCCTCGACGACCGGAATGTGGTTCACGATTCCCGCTACGCGCTTGTGGGAATGGCCCCCGACGATCGCGTCCAGCGTACCGTTGCCTGTCCCATTCGCCAGATCGACGAGCTCGCCCATAATTTGCTGCGATTTCGCGTCCTGCTCGCCCGGCAGGTGGGAGGTCACCAGGACGATGTCGGCGCCTTTGGTGCGCAGCTCGGCCGACAGCTCCTTCGCGTACGGAACCGGATCGGCGAACGTCAAGCCTTCGATATTGGTGGACTTGGTCGTCGTCTTGGTCTGCGGCGTGGCGAGGCCGATAATGCCAACCTTCAGCCCGCCT
Source organism: Paenibacillus tyrphae (assembly GCF_000722545.1). GTDB lineage: Bacteria > Bacillota > Bacilli > Paenibacillales > NBRC-103111 > Paenibacillus_G > Paenibacillus_G tyrfis. The sequence continues at coordinate 81,499 of NZ_JNVM01000015.1, read as the reverse complement.
TTCTCTACGATGGTGTAAGGCTGCGTCCAGTCGACGCGCTTGCCGGTTTTGTCTTCGATGATGTTGGCTCCGAGAATCGGGAACTTCGCTTTCTTGATATTGTCGATCAGCGTGTTGCGGCTGAAGTCGAACTCATGGTTGCCGATGGCAGCGGCGTCATATTTGACCTGAGCCATCGAATCCATGACGGATTGCCCGTTCGTCGTATTGGAGATGAGCGTTCCTTGCCATGCGTCTCCGCCGTCTACGACGACCGTCCCGCCGGGATTGACCGAACGAAAATCGTCGACGATGCCGCCAAGCGTCTCGATGCCGCCCTGCGCCTGATTGCGCTTCTTGTCGAAGCCCACTTCGATATGGCCGTGAATGTCGTTCGTGGTAAGAATATCAATAACTTGGAAAAGGACAGGTTTCAGCGCCTTGACCGCTTCGTCGCGGGTCACGGAGCCCTTCGGATCGAAATTGCCGTCCAGCTTCGGCTCAAACAAGCCCGCGAGCACGCCGTAAGCAACAAAGGGACGGGACGACTCGCTGATGGAGGAGGCGTCCTTGAAGTAGCTCAGCACGTTCTGGTTTACTTTTGGCGCTTGGCCTTTAGTAAGCGCGCGCACGATGAGAACGGCCAGCTCTTCGCGGGTTACCGGACGGTTCGGCTCGAAGAGGCCGCTGTCGCCTTTGGATACGATGCCGGCGGCTAAAGCGTTGGTAACGGCTTCAAGCTGCCACGCCTCCAAGTCGGAGAAAGGCTGTGCCGATTTGTCGCTCTTCGCCAGCTTGGCCGCCCGGTTCAGCATGGTGACGAGCTCCGCGCGGGTCACCGGCCGGGTGCCGCGCAGGTCGGTGTCGTTCGGATATCCTTCGACCGCTCCTTTCTCGAAGGCCAACTGCATGTCCGATTTGGCCGGAGTCGAATCGGCGGCTTTGGTCGCCGTCGCCGGTTCGGCCGCCAGCGCGTAAGGGACGCCGGAGAGCCCGGGCGCGCTCAGCAGCGATGCGGAGAGCACCGATAGGACGGCGGTTTTTTTCCAGTGGGACGAATGCTTGATCAAATGAATTTCCTCCTCAAACGATGGTTATATATGGGATCGAATCTATTATATCGGATAATTGTCATCGTGGTGTGAATGCGATTCATATTTTTTTTTGATGAAGCGGGCCTCGAAAGTTTGCTATAATAGAACGATCATGAACGATCGAGGTGCAACCGATGCAAAAATATTTAGATCTGCTGCAGGACATCATGACAAGCGGGGTGCGCAAGGAGGACCGGACCGGAACGGGGACCATCTCGGTGTTCGGGCGGCAGCTCCGGTTTGATCTGTCCGAAGGCTTTCCGTTGTTGACGACGAAAAAGCTCCACATCCGCTCGATCTTGCACGAGCTGCTGTGGTTTTTGAGCGGGGAAACGAATATCCGCTACTTGCAAGAGAACGGCGTCACGATATGGGACGAGTGGGCGGACGAGAACGGCGATCTCGGGCCGGTCTACGGCTCGCAGTGGCGTTCGTGGCCGGCGCCGGACGGACGGAGCATCGACCAGATCGCTAAGCTGATCGAGCAGATCAAGCGGAATCCCGATTCGCGCAGACATCTGGTCAGCGCGTGGAATCCCGCCGAAGTGGACAACATGGCGCTGCCGCCTTGCCATTATGCGTTCCAGTTTTATGTCGCGGACGGCAAGCTGTCGTGCTTGTTCAACATGCGTTCGGTCGATACGTTTCTCGGGCTGCCGTTTAACATCGCAAGCTATGCGTTCCTGACACATATGGTGGCGCAGCAGTGCGATCTGCAGCCGGGCGAGCTGATCTGGACGGGCGGGGACGTGCATATTTACGCCAATCATGTAGAGCAGGTGAATCTGCAGCTGACCCGCGAGCCGTATCCGCTGCCGCAGCTTGTGATCAAGCGGAAGCCGGATTCGCTGTTCGATTACCGGTTCGAGGATTTCGAGATCGCCGGGTACCAGAGTCATCCGTCGATCAAAGCGCCGATTGCAGTATAACGAGAGCGTACGGGGGCATCATTAGGCAAAAAAGGACGCTTGCGGTTCGCAAAGCGGCATACTATACGCAAGGAGAGGTTTGCGTGACGATTTCTTTCATACTCGCGATGGACGAAGCCCGCGGCATCGGCATCGACAATACGCTGCCGTGGCGCTTACCCGCGGATTTGGCTTATTTCAAGCAAACGACGAAGGGACATACGGTGCTGATGGGCCGGAAGACGTTCGATTCCATCGGCAAGCCCCTGCCCGGACGGCGCAATGTCGTGCTGACCCGGGACGACCGATTCGCTGCGGCGGGCTGCGAGGTGGTCCATTCCGCGCAGGAGGCGGCGGCCGACTACGGCCACGGCGGAAGCCGGGCTTCCGAGGAGCTGTTCGTCATCGGCGGCGCGGAGGTGTACCGGCAGCTGCTTCCGTTCGCGGACCGGCTGTACATTACCGAGATCGCGCACCGGTTCGCGGCGGATACGCTTTTTCCCGAGCTTGAGCCGGGCGAATGGCGCGAGGTATCGCGGCAGCGTGGCGTGAAGGACGAGAAAAACCCGTACGATTACGATTTTGTGGTGTACGAGCGGGCTGGAATGTAACGTATCTCCAAAAAAGGAATGAAGCCGGAGCTTTTCGCGCATCTTAAAGGTTGAACCGTGTGCACATCCCAGCATGATTGAGAGGAAGATGCCGAACATGACACAGGTCAACCAGCATCAAATGCCGATCCAGCATGTGATCGACAACGCGGAGAAAGCGATCCAGGTAGCCAAGGACGCCGAAATGGCCGTCCGCCACGCGCAGCTTCAGTCCGACCCGCACAAGCTGTCCTCTGCGCTTGCGCAGCTGGAATCGGCACATCAGGCGCTGGCGAAGGCGCAGAGCCAGATGTCGGCGCAGGACCACGACCATCACGGACAAGAGCTCGTGCAGGTGCAGGACCAGTTGAACCAAGCGCAGCAAAGCTTGGATGTGGTCGCATCGAACACCGAGCAGCCGAAGCAAGTCCGCTGACCGGACGCAGGTTCGCGCCGCTCCGAGGCAGTTAAGCGAAAAAAAGCACAGGCCCGCCGACAGAATACGGCAGAGCTTGTGCTTTTTGTATGTTATGGAACTTGGAGCAATTCGAGCCCGTTTATCGGGACGCTACCGTTACGCCTGTAAGTCCGTCACGCCGGTAGAAACGATCCCTTGAACCGAGTGTAACGTATGGAATGCATTTCATAGCAAGCGTTTTTTTGTGTGAAAAGCGATGTGTTACAATAAGGCTAATGAAGGCGAGGAGGCGGACGGTTATGGCAAACATTAAAGAAATTGCCCGCATGGCAGGCGTTTCGGTCACGACGGTTTCTCGTGTGCTGAACCGCCACCCGTACGTGAGCGAGGATAAAAGGGCCGCCGTGCTGGAGGCGGTGCGGAAGCTGGACTATGTTCAGAATTTGAACGCCGTCCATTTGATCAAAGGCAAGACATCGATGATTGCGGTCGTGCTTCCTTATGTGGATAATCCGTACTTGAGCTCGCCGGTGGAAGGCATCTTGAGCGAAGCGAACCGGAGCGGGTACCGCGTAGTCCTTTGCCAGACAAATTATCGCTCCGAGGAAGAGCTGAAAGTGCTCGAAATGCTCAGAATGAAACAGGTCGATGGCGTCGTTATTACGTCTCGGACGAACGCTTGGGATGTGATCAAACCTTTTTTGGCGTACGGTCCGATCGTCGTCTGCGAGGACGCCGGAGACGAGCCGCTGTCCTGCGCCTATATCGACCACTACCGCAGCTTTGAAACGGGCCTGCGCTATTTGACGGCCCAAGGACACCGGCATATCGCTTGCTGCATCGGCAGGCGGGGCAGCAATACGAGCCTGGCGCGGGAACGCGCCGTCCGCGAAGCGCTCGCTGCCGTGCAGGAGCCGCTGCGGCCGGAGTGGATGTTCTACGACGCGCTGTCGATGGAAGCAGGCGTTGAGGTCGCGCATCGGCTGGCCGGCATGAACCCGCGCCCGACGGCGGTGCTGGCGGGTACGCACCAGACCGCGGCGGGGCTTGTCGCCGAAGCGCGCAAGCTCGGGCTTCGCGTACCGGACGATTTGGCGGTGATCGGCTTCGATAACCATATGCTCGGCGAGTTGCTAGACATTACGGCGGTGGAGCAGTCGAACAAGGACGTGGGCCGCGCCGCTTTTCAAATGCTGCACCGCTATATTGCGGAAGACTGGTATGAGGCGGAGAAGCAGGAACTGCCGGTCCGGCTGGTGGAGCGCTCGACGGTTTGAAGTATGCGGTAAGCTGGACAAGTAGAGTAGAGCCAGCTATACTAATACCTAGAATTACGATACATAGATTTACGATGCTTGTATCTGAACGACAGCATAGGCGTGGAAAGGAGGCTCGGTTTGGCAATGAAGGTCAGCAAGGAGCTGTTGAAAGGAAGCACCGGGACGATGATTCTGACGCTGCTTGAGCGTCGCAATATGTACGGGTACGAGCTGATCAAGGAGCTGGAGAAAAGCTCCGGTGGGATGTTTTCGCTGAAGGAAGGGACGCTGTATCCGATTCTGCACGGTATGGAGGCGGAGCGCTGGGTCGAGGCGTACTGGGAGGAAGCGCAAGGACGGCAGCGCAAATACTACCGCATCACCGAGGCCGGTAAGCGGCATCTCCAGGAGAAAACGGCGGAGTGGAAGCAGTTCCGCGACGCGGTCGATCTTGTTTTGGGGGAGGGAAGAGCATGATCCGCGAGCACGAGAACGTGCGGGATTATTTGAGCAGCGTCTGCTCGCAGATTCGGGCGAGAGAGCTGCATAAGGACATCCGGCGCGAGCTGGAAAGCCACTTGGAGGAGCTAGCGCTCGATAAGGAAGCGGAAGGCGCGAGCCGGGAGGAAGCGATCGCTTGGGCGATCCGGCAGATGGGTGACCCGGTAACAGTCGGCCGTGAGCTGCACCTCGTTCACAAGCCGCGGATGCATTGGGGCTTGCTGCTCGGCTTTATAGCGTTTTTAGGGTTGGGTGTCTTCGCGATGTATGGCATCGAGTCCAGCTATGCGGTGATGCGTTCCAACAGCCTCGACGGAGTTGGTTTCGCAATCCGTAAAATGTTTTTCATCGCGCTAGGACTGCCGGTTTTATTGCTGTTTTATTTTATGGATTATCGGAAGCTGAAGGCTTGGTCGCTCCTTATGTACTGGGTTGCCGGCGCTGGTATGGTTTGTACTATACTGTTCGGACGGCAGGTGAATGGGGCGAGAAGTTATTTTGCGTTTGGAAGTTTCGCGGTGGATTGGACGGTTATCAGCTCCTATTTATTTATCGCTGCGGCGGCTGGTTTGCTTCTCGATTGGCGGAGGCAGAAGCGTAATTTTTGGCTGAAATCGATGCTTGCTTTTGTTCTCGTACCATTCGTGCTCTATGCGATGGTACCTTCGTTATCGACGATTCTATTTTATTTGATAAGCTATGGGATCCTATGCAGCGTTGTTACCCGTAAATGGTGGCTTGCGCTACTGCAAACGGGAGGAACACTGCTTCTTCTGAGTGGAGCGTTCTTGATCCGGTATTACTTGAGTCAGCGAGTGTTAGCCTTTCTTAATCCCGATAGAGATCCTTCGGGCGCGGGGTATATGTATATCCAGATGAAAGAGGCCCTGAGCAGCGCCGGCTGGTGGGGTCACGGATTCGGAGCGGTCAATCCCAAGCTGCCGTATATTCATAGTGAATTGATTTTAACTTATCTCGTCTACAGCTTCGGTTGGGGCATCGGTATCGCGGTTGCAGGCGCTGCCGTTTATTTCGTGACTCGGATGCTCCATTCGTTGGGACAGGTTCGCGAGACATACGGCAAAATGCTGATTGTGGCCGCCGCTTCCATCCTCGGAGCACAATTCGGCTACTGTATCGTCATGTCGCTCGGCTTGCTGCCGCTTATCTCCGTCGCTTTTCCGTTCGTCAGCTATGGCGGTACCCATACGCTAGTCGAGATGGCAGTCATCGGCCTCGTTCTCGGCATTTACCGGAGGAAGGATATGATCCGCCTCGGCAGGACCTTCTGACGGCAAAATAGACGCCAGTCGCACCCGGCACAGCGGGGCGTTGGCGTCTTTTATATGTCTAAGCGGCTACATCCCGCTTGCCGAAGATGAAGAACGATAGCGCCATAAACAACACAAAATAAGCGAGCAGCATCATAACCGAGAAGCCGAGGGTCATCCCTTCGATCAGCGGCTTCCCTTTAATATATTGCGTCAGATCGAGGTGGGCGAACAGCACATACTTGACCCAAGGGTATTCGCGAAGCCCGTGCACGATGCTCGTTCCGACAAAGAGCAGGGCAATGGAGCCGCCGATGGCGAAGGAACTAGACCGGAACACGGTGGAGATCATGAATCCGAACGTCGCCATCATCACGAGGGAAACGCTGTTCAGCGCATACGTTTGAAGCAGGGAAGCGACCATGCTATGCTCGATGACGATGCCGTCTCTTACGTCGAGAATGGGCTGATGAAGCGCGCCGGTGCCGTAGAGGCCGATGCCGAGAAGCCAGCTTGCGGCGAAAACAGTAACCAGCAGAAATAAAGCAAATCCGAGAGAAGCGATATATTTGCTCAGCAGCACCTTCCACCGTTTGGCCGGCCGGATCAGGATGAGCTTGATCGTACCTCCGGAAAACTCCCCGGCGACGTTGTCTGCCGCTACGACGATCGTAAAGATCGTAATTAGCGAGATCAGGCTTGTTCCCAGCGTGACGGGATTCCACAAGCTGCGTTCATTGACGGGAATGTCGTGCTCGATGGCATACCGGTCGTGGAGAATGCTTTCTTGAAGACGCTGCTTCTGTCCTTCGCCCATCCGCGCGTCGCTCATCATCTGCTCCGTCTGCTGAATGTTTGCTGTGAGCCGGGTTTTCCAGTCCCTTTGATCATTCGGCTTATCCATAAATTGGACAGTGGACAGGAGCGTCATAAATACAATCAGGCTCGCGGTCATCACCCAGGTTCGCCATCGGCGGAAAATTTTCATCGATTCGTTCTGCACCAAAGGCATCAACCTAAGCATGCCGCTCCCCTCCCGTCAGTTCCAAAAATTGTTCCTCCAACGTCCGGCCCGAACTGCGGACGCCGTATACTTCGATGCCGGCTTGCACCAGCTTGCGCACAACAGATGGGATGACCCGTCTGGCGAGCCTGCCTTCGATAGCGGCTTCGGCCGTCCCGCTGCGTTCCGGGTCGGTACATTCAAAGGCTGCCTCCGGATACGAGGAGGCGAGCAGCAGCTGCGCGCTTGCCGGCTCGTTCACCTCGAAGACGACGCGGAGCTCGGCGTCCGAGGGCCCGGGGGCCAGCTCCCGTATCGGACGAACGTCGATCAACTCGCCTTGGCGAATGATGGCGACCCGGTCGCACATCAGCTCCATCTCGGACAGCAGGTGGCTGGAAACGATAATCGCCAGCTCTTCCGTCCGGGCCAACTGCCGCAAATAATCGCGCAGCTCCCGGATACCGGCGGGGTCCAGGCCGTTGGTCGGCTCGTCGAGGATCAGCACCTTCGGCCGGTGCAGCAGCGCTTGTGCGACGCCCAGCCTTTGGCGCATCCCGAGAGAGTAGGTGCGGACCTTATCGCGAATCCGCTCCTTCAAGCCGACCAACTCGACGACCTCGTCGATTCTGGCTTTTGTCACGCCCTCGTGCATCCTCGCAAAGTGCAGCAAATTGTGGTAGCCGGACAAATACTTGTACATCTCCGGATTTTCGACAATAGCCCCGACGCGCTTCATGGCGTCTTCGAAATGCCGCTTGACGCTGAGGCCGTCGATCAGCACTTCCCCGCCGGACATGCCGATGAGACCGACGATCATGCGGATGGTCGTCGTTTTCCCTGCGCCGTTCGGTCCGAGCAGACCGAATATTTCGCCGGCCCGCACCTCCAGATCGAGCCGGTTGACGATCGCTTTTCCTCGGATCGTCTTCGTAAGCCCGCGAATCTGCACTACGGGCGGCTGGCTCCTCCATGCCCCGGAACCTGTTTGTTCCGTCGGGCGCTTTTTTTCCACAGCGTGCTCTGCCTGCCTGTTCAATCCATATCCCCTCCGTACGATATCCTTCAGATCAAAGCTCAGTATAGCCGGGACATCTTAATAACTAGCGGAGGAAATTCTTAACAACATCTTAAATTCAGGAAAACTGGGAAAAGGGGGGCGAAACGACGAAGAGGACCGGAGTAGTCCCCGGTCCTTACTAAGCTATATCATTCATGGTTAATTGTGTAAATGTATAGGAATCAGAGCGGCTGCACATGCTGGTAGGTCACAATCAGAGCGAACGTGAGCAGCAGACTTAAGAGCGCATACTTTAGTTGCTTCAGAGTGAAATTCATGAGCTTCCCTCCCTTTCCTAGCCTGTGAGATTCATTGTAACGCAGGACAATAGGTCTTGGTGTTAAGATTTTGTAACTACGCGTCTAGCGGTCCCTTAGCCATCGGGCCGTAGATAGTTGTCATTACCCATCCGATTGTCTGCCTGAATCATAGCGGCAAGGAGAATAGTTAAGTAATTTAATTATCTGCTATTTATCATCCGATTGCAATTGAAGTAAATGGAAGAAAAGGAGACGATAGCTTTGTAGACGAGAGAGAAGGAGAGAGGAAGCATGGGATCGAGAATCATGCATTACTGCATATGCCATCGGATTGCACAAAAGCTTTTCCATCGAAAGCCGCAGCGATTTTTTACTCGGCGGGATTGCGCAGGACGGTCTTCATGAAATGAACCATTCCAAAGAGGTTACCCACTTTGTCGAAAGGGAGTCAACCGGTGTACGGCCTTCCTGCTGGAACATGTGATGGAGGCCAAAGTTGGCGAGCTTCAGTCAGCCGCTAGTCCGAATCCCGCGGCAGGCTGTTCCGGCTGCGGAATGCCGTCGGACTGATCCCGTAAAAGGCAGCAAACTGCTTGGAAAAATAATGGATCGAATCGTAGCCGAGATTGTCCGAGATAGACGTAACCGACTGCCGGCTTTCCAGCAGCAAATTGGCTGCTTTTTTCATTTTCATCCGCAGCAGGTAGTCCTTTGGGGTCATGCCGGTTTCCTGTTTAAATAGCTTGTAAAAGTAAGATTTTTTCAGCCGGCATTTGCGGCACCAATCCTCGAACGAGTAACGACGCTCCGGGTGGCGCTCCATCTCCTCCATAATTTGCAGGATGCGGTAATCGTTTGGTGCAGCATTTTTGATGCTGTTGTACCAGCGCAGCAGAAACGCGCGCATCAGCGATCCCGTGATCGCTTCTGCATAATAAGGGGCGTCCTCCGATCTGGCGATTTGCACAAACAGTTCAATCAGGTGCGGGTGGGGGCTCAGCGACATTTTGGTCGGAAACTCGTCCAGTTCGGGGCAAGCTTCCTGCCGGGTCAACATCGATCGGTCGGGCGGATCGGGATAAAAGGCGAAGCGCGGCTCCGGAACCGGATGCCGCTCCCATAAATCGCAGTAAATGTTATACGAATCGAGCGGAAAGCCGGGCTTATGGTGAAACGAATGCACCTGTCCCGGGCGGATGAAAATCAGGGTACCTTTTTCCACGGAATACGTGACGTTGTCCACGACGATATCTCCGCGGCCGTCCAGAAACAGATGATAGGCGAACGTATAGCCGACCCTTGTTCCTTCATGCTCGCCGCCGTTATACGTATAGGGTGCCGCCGAACGCACATGCGGAACGATTTCTGCCAAATCCTTCATCTCGGGTTCCTCCGGGCGTTAGGTTCTCGCGAATAGCGGAATTTTGTACAAATCGATGGAAGGCCTTTCAAATACATTCCCAACGTCCTAATGATACAATAACCCCGACAAAAGAAAAAGCGCAGGAGGCTGGAAGGCGATGGAACACGCCGTCTAGACCACCCGATTAATAAAGCTGCACAGCAGCTTAACCCACCTATACCAAGAAAGCGAGGTCGCCAAACGATGCGATTCCGACAAGTACACTTAGATTTCCACACCTCTGAAATGATTCCGCATATCGGGCGGAAGTTTTCCAAGCCGCAGTTCCAAGAAATGCTCAAGCGGGGGCACGTCGACTCGATTACCGTGTTCGCAAAATGTCACCACGGCTGGGCGTATTTTCCTTCCGAAACGAACGAAATTCACCCGCATCTGGACTTCGACCTGCTCGGCGCGCAGATCGAAGCGGCGCACGAGATCGGCGTGAAGACGCCGGTCTACTTGTCGGTCGGCTTCGACGAGAAGCTGGCGCGCGTCCATCCCGAGTGGCTGATGCGGGACGAGAACGACCAGACAAACTGGGTTAAAGGGTTCATGACGCCGGGGTATCATCAATTTTGCTTAAATTCGCCTTATCTCGATCTGATGATCCGCCAGGTGGAGGAGGTCGTACGCAAGTACGATGCCGACGGCATCTTCCTCGATATCGTCGGCGTCCGCACCTGCTACTGCCATACCTGCGTTGCCATGCTGCGCGGGGAAGGAAAAGACCCCCGTGAGAAGCAGCACGTTGTCGAGCAAGGCGAGCGGATTTATGCGAATTACACGCAGCGTATTCGCGAAGCGATCCATGCGATCAAGCCGGAGATGCCGATTTTCCACAACGCAGGGCATATTTCGCAGGGACGCCGGGACTTGGCGGCGATGAATACGCACTTGGAGCTGGAATCGCTGCCGACCGGCGGCTGGGGCTACGATCATTTCCCGCTGTCGGCCCGCTATGTGCAGCCGCTCGGCATGGATTTCCTCGGCATGACCGGCAAATTTCACACGTTCTGGGGCGAGTTCGGCGGCTACAAGCATCCGAATGCGCTGCGCTACGAAACGGCGCTCAGCTTGGCGAACGGAGCGCGCTGCTCCATCGGCGATCAATTGCATCCCGAAGGGCTGATGGACCCGGCCACCTATGAGCTGATCGGCAAGGCGTACGCCGAGGTCGAGCGGAAGGAAGCGTGGTGCGCGGACACGACGGCGATCGCGGATATTGGACTGCTGTCCGTCGAATCGGTCGGCGTGGACAAAATGGGCGGTGCGATGTTCACGGGCAACTCCGACGCCGGGGCTGTGCGGATGCTGCTCGAAGGCAAGTTTTTGTTCGACGTGATCGATCCGGATGCCGAGTTCAACCAATACAAAGTCATTATACTGCCGGACTACGTGCTGATCTCGGACCGGCTGCGCGCGAAGCTGGAGGAGTTTCTCCGGCAGGGCGGGAAGCTGCTCGCTTCGGGCAAGTCGGGCTTGGACGCGGAGGAGCGCGAGTTCGCCATCGATTTCGGCGTACGGCGGGTTGGCGAGAATCCGTTCAAGCCGGACTATTTCCGCCCGAAATTTCCGCTGCACAGCCTTGGCGAAGCGTCATTCGTCATGTACGCTGCGGGGCAGAAGATCGCGTTGGACGGCGGAACCGAGCTGGGGCGGCGCGAAGATCCTTATTTTAACCGGGAAGTATTCACGTTCTCGTCGCACCAGCATACGCCCAGCTCGATGAACGACGGCGGCCCGGGAATGGTGGAGGGCGCCAGCGGCATTTACATCGCTTGGAACGTCTTCGAGGACTATGCGACGAAGGGCAGCCTGTTCCTGAAAGAGATTGTGCTCTACGCGCTGGACCGGCTGCTGCCGGACAAGACGCTCACAACGAGCTTACCCGCCCAAGGGGTCGTCACGCTGCAGGAGCAGCAGGTCGAGCGCCGTCTCGTGAACCATCTGCTGTACGCCGTGCCGGTCAAGCGCGGGGACGGCGTCGAGATCATTGAGGATATCGTTCCGCTCTATAACGTCGACGTGAAGCTGCGTTTGCCGGGAAGACGGGTGAAGGGCGTGTATCTCGCGCCGCAAGGAACGCCGCTTGATTACAGACCGGGCACCGAAAGCATCGAGTACACGCTGCCCGAGCTCGAATGCCATCAGATGGTCGTCATCGATCTGCAAGATTAAGACAACTTCAAGGTTTTACCAATTCGGAGGTGTTCCAATGCACCTCCGTTTTGTCCTATAATGAAACTCTGATAGCGCTTACTGCGGGAGAGGTGACGGGGCTTGCTGACAGCTATGAAAAACCGCGTACTGGACTATTATTACTCGCTTTCCGTCAATAAAAAGATCACGCGCTCGTTTATGACCGTCCTGTCCTTGCTGCTGATTTTGCTGTCTGTCTTTACGTACCGCGTCTCGTCCGCCATACTGATCGATAAAGCCATCGAGAACACGGAGCAAAATTTGCGGCTGGTCTCCGAAAAGCTGGAGATAATCCTCGACAATTCGGAAAACTACTCCAAAATTGCGATTACGAACAACAGCGTGCAGCGCTATCTGAGCGCCCCGCCCACCTCGGACCCGCTGGAAAATTACAACCGTTCGGTTGAGGTTTCGAACGCCCTCGCCGATATCGTCGATTCGAAGACGTTCGTGGACGCTATGCTCATCTACGACCGCAACGGCCACCTGTACGATTCCGGGGGGCTCAAGAACGTCCGGAACGTCAACGACGAATATATCCGGGCATTCTCAAGTTCCACTTACGGACCCGTATGGAAGGATACGGCCAAAAGCAACTACGAGAAGGAAGGGGGGGCTCACCCTGTCGTCTCGCTCCTTCAGAAATTCAATACCGCCAAGGACGGGAGTCCTCTCGGCGTCATTCAACTATCCATCGACGAGCGATACATTGCCGATCAATACGCTCATATCAATATCGGGCACAGCGGTGAAATCTTTATCGTCAACAAGCAGGGGACGATCGCCTCGCACAGCGACAAAAGCCGGCTTTACGCTTCCATCGGGCAGGAGCCTTATTATTCCTGGGTGATCGGGCATGAGGGCGGCCGGACGTTCAGCTTGAACGGCGAGGACAATCTGGTCGTGGCCCGCACCTATCCGCGCTTGAACTGGATTATTGTGGGAATCGTGCCGATTAAGGAGATTACCCGCGATAACCAGATTTTGATGGAAAAAACTTTTTATTTAAGCCTCATTTTCGTCATTTCGGCCATCGTCCTGACCATTCTTATCGCCAGATCGATTACGAGGCCGCTGAACCAGATCAAGAAAACGGTCAAAAGCGTGCAGGAGGGGAACCTCGACGTCTGGCTTGAACTGAAGGAGCGCGACGAGATCGGCGCCTTGGCCAGAGAGTTTAACAAAATGGTCGTCCGCACCAAAAAGCTCATGGAAAACATGGTGGAAGAGCAGAAGAAGAAAAAAGAGTACGAGCTCGCCGTCATGCAGTCGCAAATTAATCCGCACTTTTTGTACAACACACTGGAGAGCATCTGCGCGCTTGCCGATTTGAAGCGGAACGCAGATATCGTGAACATTGTGAACCAACTGGCGTTGTTTTACCGGGGCGTGCTCAGCAAGGGCAGCCACATCATCTCCATGGAAGATGAAATCATCATTACGCAAACGTACTTGGAAATTTTGAAGGTGCGCTACGGCGACCGGCTCGATTCCCTTTTCGAGATCGACGACAACGTGTACAAGTACTCGACGATCAAGCTGCTGCTGCAGCCGATTGTGGAAAATTCGATCAATCACGGGCTCCGAAACAAAAGGGGAAGAGGGCTGATCCGCATCCAAGCGCATGTCCTGGACGGCAAGGTGCGGATCGAGGTGAGCGATAACGGCATAGGCATTACGCCGCAGCGGCTGCGGCAAATTTTGAAGCCGGACCCCGGGCATTACCGGACGAAAAGCTTCGGGCTGAAGAGCACCGACGAGCGAATCAAGCTTTATTTCGGTTCCGAATACGGGCTGGAGATCGACAGCGTGCCCGGGGAAGGAACGACCGTCCGCATTACGCTGCCGGCGATCGAGAACGGGGGGATACCGCATGATTCAAGCGATGATCGTCGATGACGAATATTTGATCCGCGAACGGCTGAAGGTCGGCATTGACTGGCAGGAGCTCGGCTTCGAGATCGCCGGAGAGGCCGAGAACGGGGAGGAGGCGCTGCTGCTGCTCGAGCACGCGCCGATCCGGCTGGCGATCGTAGACATTAACATGCCGATCGTGGACGGCCTGGCGTTCGCGAAGGCGGCCCAGCACCGGTTTCCTGAGCTTCGCATCATCATCCTCACCGGCTACGGGAGCTTCGACTATGCGAGAACGGCTTTGCAGGCAGGCGTGTCCGACTATTTGCTGAAGCCGGTCAACATGGAGGAGCTGACGCAGGTGTTAACCGCGATGTCGGCCAAGATTCGGGAGGACATGGCACGGCATTCGCAGCAGGAGGATTTCAGGCAGAGTGTCCGGGAAAGCAATACGATTTTGCGCCGGACTTTCATCCAGAGCTTGCTGGATGGCATCGGACCCGGCGGACCCGAGCACAGCCCGGACAAATGGCGGCAGTTTTGCCCGAATCTGCGGGACGATGCGCTGCTTGTCATGGTGTTCTCGATTGATAAATCCCCGGGTGACGGGAAGGAACAACCACCTTGGAAGCGGTTCGCCGTATTCAATATCGTCGGCGAGCTGTTCGGCGGGCTTCGGCCGTGCGAGCTTACGCTGGATGACGAGGACAGAACGGTGCTGTTGGTACATCCGAATGCCGGCGGTATCCGGGAGAAGGAGTGGCTGGAGCGGCGGGGCGCGGAAGCCGTTGAAGCGGTCCGCCGGTTTTTGAAGTTTACCGTGACGGCCGGCATCGGCAATGCCGCGCAAGGCCCGGATGGCATTCCGAAGTCGTATAAGGAGGCGGTTGTGGCGTGCAAGCATCGCACCGTTCTCGGCGGCAACCGGGTGATCCCGTTCGAGCGCTTGCCGAAGCCAGCGCTGAAAGCGGACCTGTCCTTTATCCGGGAGACGTTGATGGTCCAGCTCAGGCTGGGCAACAAGGCGGCGGTGGAGCACGAGCTGCGCCAATGGCTGGAGGCGATCGTGCGGCAGAAGCTGTCGTTGGATACGCTGTACATGACCGTCTATGAGCTCGTTGCGACGCTAAATCTATACGCCGCCGAGAGCAAACTGGATATGACGTTTTATGGCGGCGACACGTTCAATCCGGTGCGGCTGGTCGACGAGCTGGAGCGGATGGAGGAGATCGCGGACTGGGCGGCGGCGCTGTTCGGCCGGGTGCTGGAGCAGACGCACAGCTTGAAGCAATCGACACCCGCTAAGCTCGTGGATAAGGCGAAGCAGTTTATCGATGGGCAATATGCCGATCCGGACCTCGACTTGAACGCGATTGCCAAAAGCATTTTTATTCATCCGAGCTATTTGAGCCGCATTTTTAAGAACGAGACCGGCTATTCCGTCGTGGAGTACATGACGAGGCGGCGACTCAACAAGGCCAAGGAAATGATGGAGAACGGATGCAAAAATTTGCTGTTCGTCTCCGAATCCGTCGGCTACAAAGACCCGCATTACTTCAGCAAATGCTTTAAAAAGCATTTCAGCGTGCCGCCTTCCCGGTTTACCGGGAGCGATTCCCGCGAATGACTTTGTCGAAGACGGCCCCGTTGTGCCGCTGTGCGAACGGGTGCGGTCTTTTTTTGCATGGAATGTTCACGGAATGTTAAAAATATTCCCGGTGGCGTAAAGATATTGCATTCATGCGGCGAGCGGCGCCCTTTATAATGACACTATGTCGAACAGACAAACAGCAATTGAGATCAAACATAAAATGGGGAGGTTGCTTAACACATGAAAAAAAGAGCGCTTACACTAGGGCTGGCATCGCTGTTCGCCGCTTCAAGCCTGCTGGCGGGCTGCGGTTCGAATGACGCCGCTCAAGGCAATACGGGTACCAAGGGCGACAGCAAAAGCGGCGACAAAGTCAGCATCCGCATCTTGACGCGTATCTCCGGTACCGATCCGAAGTCCGTGGCGTTCCAGAACCTGCTCAAGCAATTTATGGAGAAAAACCCAGATATTACGGTAGTCGACGAATCGTTGAACGACGAGGCGGCATTCAACAACAAATTCAAAACGGCCGTCGCGACGGGCAGCGTCCCGGAAATTTGGATGAACTACGGCGGAGTGGCATTTAAAGACTATGCGAAAAACATCGCGATGGACCTCGATCCCGTCCTGAAAGAAGATAAAGCGTGGTCCGACGCGTTCCTGCCGCTGTTCGACACATGGAAATACAAAGACCTGCCGGGCACGTACGGCGTGCCGAACGAGTTCTACAGCGTCGCGATCTACTATAACAAAGAACTGTTCCAAAAAATCGGCGCAGAGCCGCCGAAGACAATCGAGGAATTCGAGGCGGTCGCCGACAAATTCAAAGCGATCGATGTTGTGCCAATGGCGATGGCCGACAAAGACAACTTCCGCGGAGGCCACCTGCTGACGAATCTGGCGCTGAAAAAATACGGCTTCCAGAAAACCGAAGACCTGATGGGCGGCAAAGCGAAATGGAACGATCCCGATATGGTTTCCTTGCTGCAAACGATGAAAAATTGGCAGGATAAAGGCATTTTCGGCAAAAACATGGTCACGACCGACGGCAACGCGATTACGAGCATGTTCCTCGGTGGCAAAAGCGCGATGATGTTCGAAGGCGTCTGGGCGATTTCCTCCATCGCAGCTTCTCCGATCGCCGACAAAATCGGGGTCATTCCGTTCCCGGGCTACAAAGACAAACCGGAATTCAAGGACAACTGGTTCGGCGGTGCAGGCGGTTATTCCGTCTCCAAGGAAATCACAGGCGCGAAAAAAGACGCTACGATCAAGCTGTTGAAGTTCCTGACCTCCGTCGATGCGTTCAAGTATTTCCTCAAGGAAACGAAGGGCGGCGTTTATCCGGTCAAAATGGATTCGGGCTCGGCTCCGATCGATCCGGTTACCGCAGAGTACGTCAAGGCGCAAAGCACCGCCAAAGACTTCAAAGGCGAGATCGAGGAGTACAGCCCGATCATGCAGCTGCAGGACAAGGTGCGCAACGAAGTCCAAGGCATGTTCGCCGGCAATCCTCCGCAAAAAACGGCGGATACGATTCAGAGCTTTGTCGATTCGAATAAGAAGTGAGTAGGAAAACCAGCTTCGCAAGTTTTAATTCTCCGTTATAGACCGGTGGAGTATATCCCTCCAGCCGCTCTTGAACCCCGCGAAAGTTTGATTGAAAGTAGAGGTGTTTTCGCGGGGTTCAAAGGCGGACGTTTCACTCTTCCGGGATATACCCCACCTACTATTATTGGAGAATTGTTGAACCGCAAAATCTAGTTTTCCTCGCGGAAAAGTAAATAATAATGAGAAGCAAGCTTTCCGAAGGAAAGCTTAGGCTCATTCAATGAAGATTATAGTTTTCCTGAAGGAAAACTTAGGCTTGTCGAGGTTTATGCAAAATAAAGATGCATGGAGGGTGGAGTATCCACTGGAGGAGCGATAGCGTTCGCCTTTGTCCACGGGAAATATCCGCTGAAAAGCGGATTTCAATAAAAATTTCCTGTGGGCAACAGCGACCGGAAGTGGATACTCCGCCCCTCATCAATCTACAGTTTTTGCAAAAAGCTTCCTTGCGGAAAACTCAGCGAATGCTTACGAAGTTAGCTTTCCTACGGAAAACTTGAAGGAGGGGAACAACATGGTCGGCCGAAAGCCTTATTTTATCGCAGCCGTTTTTTTGCTGCCGGCGCTCTTGTTATATACGCTGGCGTTTATCGTGCCGATCTTCCAGACGGCTTATATGTCCTTTTTTAGCTGGAACGGCATCAAGAACGTCGCCTTGGAATATGTCGGGCTGCAAAACTACAGCGCCATGTTTCAAAAGCCTGAATTTTACCGTTCGCTCAAAAATATCGGTGTGTTTATCTTAGCCTCGTTCGTGCTCATTTTGCCGGTCGCATTTGCGCTGGCGCATATCGTCACCAGCAAGATGAAGGGAAGACGCTTTTTCAAAATTGCCTTCTTTATGCCTTCCGTGCTCCCGCTCACGGCCGTCGGCTTGATGTGGCAGTTTTTGCTCAAAGGGGAGGGCGGCCTCGTCAACATGGTGCTCTCGGCGATCGGCGCAAGCTCGCTAACCCACGATTGGCTCGGCGAACCGGCCATTGCCATCTACGTCGTGGTAGTGGTCAACGCCTGGATCTACTGCGGGCTGAATATGATCATTTTCGCCAGCGGTATGGTGGCGATTCCTGAGCAATTGTACGAGGCGGCGGCGATGGACGGAGCGGTCGGCTTCAAACGGCTCTGGTACATTACCGTGCCGATGATGAAGGAGACGCTGAAAATTTTCTCGATTCTTGCCGTTACGCAATCGCTTCGCGTGTTCGGGCAAATTTTCGTCATGACCGGCGGAGGGCCGAACGGCGCCACGGATGTGCCAACCACGCTGCTCTATTACGAGTCCTTTAAATACAACAACTTCGGGATGGGCAATGCCATCGGCACCTTCATTATCGTAGCGGCACTCTTATCCACGGTTATACTCAACAAGCTGATGAACACAAAGACGATGAAATAAAGGCAGGTGAAATGGAACATGACGCTTCGCTCGTATAAAATTCCGGCATATGTGTTTTCTTCGCTTTGCGCGGTTATTTTTATGTATCCGTTGTTTTTCTCGGTGATTTCTTCGCTCAAGGATAATCTGGAAATATACAATAACGTCTTCTCGCTGCCCGAGGTATGGCGCTGGAGCAACTACAAGCTCGCTTTTGCCACCGCACACATTGATAAAGCCGTATGGAACTCCTTCATCTATGCGATCGCAGGCACGCTTCTAACCTTGCTTCTGGGAATCATGGCATCGTTCATCCTGACCCGGATCTCGCTGAGGTGGAACGGCGCTTTATATATTTATTTCATCATGGGGCTGATGATCCCCGTCTATTCTCTCGTCATTCCGATTTCCCGGATGATCGGCTCGTTCAACGGCTTTAACAACTATTTCGTCATGATCGTGCTGTACGCGACGTTTCAACTGCCTCTAACGATTTTTTTGATTACCGGCTTTATGAAAGGAATTAACAAGGAAATTGACGAATCGGCGGTCATGGACGGCTGCGGTCCGGCGACGCTGCTGTTTCGGATCTTGACGCCGCTGTCCATGCCGGCCATCTCGACGGCGGGAATCCTGGCCTTCTTCGATATTTATAACGATTTGATATGGAACGTCATTATGGTCAATGACCGGAGCATGTTCAACATTTCGATGGCGCTCATGTCCTTCGTAGGGGAGCGAGGCAGCTCGCAGATGGGCCCGACGTTCGCGGGCATCATACTCACGATCATTCCGACCATTGTCATCTATTTGCTGTTTCAGGAAAAGGTGGAGTCCGGCCTGAGCGCGGGAGCCGTGAAGGAGTAACGGAAATAGGCCGGCCTTCTCGGGAAGGGCTCCGGCATGATCGGCTGAAAGCCCGGCAGGGGGCTTTCAGCGTCTTGTGTTTTTAAATTACCCTACTGTACGTTTGAAAAATTTCGCAGCAGCGCGTTTTGCCCCTTGAATTGGACCGGCATCAACCGCTTTTCTCCCGTTTCCGGGTTCAAAATCCACCTTTTCGCATCCTTGAAGCTCCCCGACTTTGGCGCGGAAATAAAAGAAATTTCGTTGCGGTCCAGCGCAATCAGGTTCACGTTATTGTGATGCTCGGCAGTCGGCGGGAAAATCGTTTTGACATTCGCGCTAGCCAGATCCATATATTCAATCGCACCGCCTTCCCCGTTGGCCCCGGTGTAGCTGATGAAGGCGACATGGCTGCCGTCCGTTGTCCAGATGGCTTTCCCGATGGCCGAACGGTCGGAAGGGGAATAGATCATTTTATTTTGACCGCTCGTCAGGTCATAAACCCACAGGCTTGAGGCCAGCCATAGCGGAACATTTTCTCCTTTGGCATAATTGCGGTTCAACGTGGCGCTGTACACGATCCGATTCCCGTCGGGGGAAAGGACCGGCGCGGCAAACTCGACCATCAAATACCCTCCGGCGTCGTCGAGCGGAACCGGCTTCCCTCCGTACGTTTTGACGATTTGATCCAATTCGTCTTGGGTCTTATAAAACTTCATCCGTTCTTCCCCGTTCTCTTCTTCCGCTCGCTTGACCAGCCAATTTCCGCCCTTGACCAAGGTCTTGACTTTCCCGCTGCCTGTATCCAGCACGCCGATCTCCTGGTCGACATGGGTGGTTTGGTCGCTTTTGACAAACAAGATCCTCCGGTGATCGGGGAACCACGAGATCGTCTTGATTTCGTTCATCACAGGGAGGTTGTCGAAAAATACGCTTTGCTTGGAGCTTGTCAGCGATTGAACAACCAGATACCTGACCGTCTGCTGCTCGTTCCATTGGGTATAGGCGGCTTTCGTCCCGTCCGAGCTGATCACCCCGAAGTTGTCCGGAGTCACGTTCGGCAGCTTTAAAATCGTCTTGCTCTCTACCGGCTCCGGATGATAAGCGACAAGCTGGCTCCCCGTTCCGTCGGCTGTAATGCCCACAAGCCAGCCTTTATAGTCTTGAGCGCCCTTCTGACCCTGGATGCTCGTGATCAACAGGTGCACGATCCACGAAAGACCGACAATAAGGATTAAAATTAACGCGATGATATGGAAGCGGTTTACCGTTTGCTTAGACCCCATAATTCCACCCCAGCCTGAAATAATCGTAAACCATTCGAAAAAAAAGGTGCTCCTGTTCCATCATTCCTCAAGAAAAGGAGCACCGGTAAAGCTGCAATCGGCCGTGAAACGGTTTATGTTTGAATAAATGCGGACGACCCGTCAAATATTACGGATTCCAGTTTTCCAACGGCACCAAAGTTCTGGAGTAAAACACGCCGTCGCTTGTGTTCCCGTGGAGATCTTTAAACACGGTCTTGTCCAGGTCGGCGATGACCTTCACGTAGCGGCTGCCCGGGCATTGGTTCGGACCGAAATCGTTGCGCTTGATCGTCGACGCCTTGTCCTTATCCACATCCCGAATGGTGAAGTTGATGTTCATTTTGACATCGACCGTATTTTGCCCTGTTGTGCTGGAACCGTTTCGGTAAGGCAGCGCATTTTTTCCCGACGTATTATACCAGGTGGCGCTGCCGTAGCTGAGCAAAAATTTGCCGCCGGAGGAATTTTGCAGCTCGCCGATCGTATGCCGGGCGTACGTGTCCTTCTTGTTGCTGCCGCACTCGTTCGGATTCCAGTAGCCGATCAGAATAGGGTTATTTTCCGTATCGTAGCGACGTTCTGCGGCAGCCGCATTCAAACCGTTGTTCTTCAGGTTCGGCAGCAGCGCTTCGAAAGAAGCTTGCTGGCTTTGGAGCGCTTGCTCCTCCGGCGTCGCGTATACGGCTCCGGGCATGTTGGACAGGACGGACCCGCCAATCGCGTCCTTATGGATAATGACTCCCGACTGTTCCTTTCCCGCAAACGCCGACGACGTCGTAATGGCGCCTAACAATAAAGCAAACGATAAAACTTTCACGATTTTTTTTTCCATGGCACACAACACCTCCGACAAAAAGTTCGTTTTGTCATGTCCTGTTGTTATGTATTGAAAGGTGGCCACCCGTTCAATCGCAAAAAAAGTTTCTTCGATCTAAATAATTGAATAAATAACTATATTTTCCTATTTATATCAAGGCTACAGGATGAAACTCCTATTTTCAATAGCTTCTCATAAAATGGTAGCTTCGAACTAGCCTGATTCGAAAAAGATAGCTCTTGTCGTCGCAGTTTGTCGAGGGTACGAGAGACGGGACCGCTTGGGGATGGAAGGACTGAGGTGGGGGGCCATGCTTGGTTCCTGCACATCTGCATAGGAAAAAGCCGTCCGGCTTGTGCCGCACGGCTGTGATGCATAGCATGAAGCGTCTTACTTGGAAAATCCTGCGACGATATCCGCCGCCGCCCGTACGAGCTCAGGATCGACCTTATCCTGCGCACGGTTCCCGCGGCGCACGCCGGTGCCCATATGTACCTCGCGTACGCCGGTATCCCGAATAAACGAGGCCAGCGATTGGAGATTAAGCCCGCTGCCTGCGAGAATGGCGATCGGACGCGACAGCTCGACGGCCTGCAGCCGGAGAATCTCATCCCGGGCATCCAGCACGCTCGACTTGCCGCCGGACGTCAGCACGCGGTGGATTTGCGGATATTGGGCGAGCACGTGCAGCATGCCTTCCAGATCGTCCGTTTCGTCAATCGCCCGGTGAAAGGTGACCGACAATTCGCCGACCTCGGCCAGCAGCTTCTCGAGCAGCTCCGTATCGACCTTGCGTTCCGGCGTTAGGCAGCCGGTTACGATTCCGGCGGCGCCGAGACGCCGCACTGTCCGAATATCCGTCAGCATCGTTTCGAGGTCCCATTCGTCGTAGCAGAACGAATTACTGTGCGGGCGAATCATGACATTAACGGGAATGCTGACCGAAGCGACAACTTGTTCAATAAGTCCATAGCTAGGAGTTACGCCGCCTTCGCAGATGCCGGAAATGAGCTCGATTCGTCCCGCTCCGTTTTTTTCGGCAATAATTGCATCGGCCACGCTCGTGGCAATGACTTCCAAGATCATGTTGACAAGCTCCTTTTATATAAATTGGAAATATGCGAATTTGGACAATAAGCGCGAATCAATCGAAACCATCGCGGGCTTTCATGCGCCTGAGCTCCTTCAGGGAATAGAAGGTGCCTCTCCAATAAATCCCGCCTTGCTTCAAGGTCAGCCAGACCGAACGGGTGACGATATAGCATAATAGAACGACGCTCAGCGGCATCAGCAGCGCCTCGAATCCGCCTTCCCCGGTGATCGAGCGGATCAGCAGAAAATAGACAGCGAGCATCAGCGCGACCGACAGAGTGAAGCCCCAGGCCGCCGGGCCGGACAGAAGCAGCATCCCTGCCCAAGGGAACAAGAACAGCGCAAGCTGACCTAGCACGCCGAGAGCCGCGAAGCTTAAACGGTAGCCGAAGCCTGAAAACAAGTTTTTCTCCAGGCCGCGAATGGCCTCCCCAAGGCTTGTATACCATTCGACGGCAATATGCTCCGTGCCGGAAGCGAGCCGCTGCCGAAGCCGGGCTTCCTTGACCTTCCGGCCGAGCTGAAGATCGTCGTCCGGCCGCAGCGCGATGGCTTGGTGCGTGCCGATCCGCTCGTACGCCTGTCTCGTGATCAGATTGAAGGCGCCGATTCCCATCCCGTGCCGGTGCTGGAAATCGTCGTTCCCCCGCCACGGGCGGATAAAGAGACTGAGTGTAAAAAAGAAAAATTGTACGAACGTCCGAAGCCATAAACCGCGGACAAGCATCCGGGGGGCCAGCGTCACATGATCGGCCTGCTGCTCCTGCAGGAAGCGGACCGCATCCTCCACCGTTCCCGGCTCGAACTGCACGTCGGCGTCCGTGAACAGCAAATATTTGCCACGCGCCTGCAAATAGCCTTGATACAACGCATGGTTTTTGCCAAGCCAGCCGGATGGCAGCGACGTGATGTGAATGACCCGCAGCGGCACCGCGATGCCGGCGCGTCCCTCGGACCACCGCCGCAGCTCATCCAGCTTGCGTCCGGTCGTATCCTGCGACCGGTCGTTCACGGCGATGATTTCGATCCGGGGGTACGTTTGCCCGAGCAGATGCTTCACCGTTTCGACGATGGAAGATTCCTCTTCTTTCGCCGCGATAATAATCGAGACAAGAGGCGCTTCGGATTCTTTGCCGTCCTGAGGAGTCCTGCCCGTTCTCCATCCCGCTTGTTCCGGCTCCGAGCGGGGAAGCTTCAGCATCCATTGCCGCGCCCGCAGCGTGTCCCACAGCATGAACAGCCAGTAAGCCAGCGCCGCCAGCGCCCATATGTCCATGACCCCCATCGGGTTGATCCCTGCCTTCCGCCGATTCTGAGCTGTATTTGCGCTCACCTTGCTTTGTCCGAATTATAGCATGTCTAGAGCTGTCGGAACAAATATTGAAAGCGGTATTCCTATGCAGTATGCTACTATATAAAAAACAACGGAAAGGGGAAACGCAATGACGAATGAGCAGGCGCAGCCGTTATTCCGCAAGAAGCTGAAGGCTGCCGAGCTGCCCGATTTTTTGCGCATGATTCGAACGCGCGGCCTGACGGCGGAAGACTTGGTGTTTCTGTGCATCGGCACCGACCGCTCGACGGGCGACGCCCTCGGACCGTTGGCCGGGACGATGCTGCAGGAAGCGGGGTATTCGCATGTGGTCGGTACGCTTGCCCATCCGTTCGATGCAAGCAATATGCGGGAGCGGCTGAATGAAATTCCGCAGGGGAAAACCGTGATTGCGATCGACGCTTGTCTCGGCCAGGCCGCCTCATTAGCCTGGTACCAGGTATCCAACCGTCCGCTGGAGCCGGGCAAGTCGGTCGGCAAGCAGCTCCCGCACGTCGGCGACTACTCGATTGCCGGGATCGTCAATGTAGATGCCGGGCAAAAATACGCGATCCTGCAAAGCACTTCCTTATTCCGCGTCATGAACATGGCCAGAGAAGTCGTCTCGGCCATCCGTAGCGTATTCCCGCCGGAGGAAGCGGCTTGTCCGCAGATCAGAGAAGAAGCATGAAAAAAGGCGGCCTATCCGCACGGCCGCTGTGCCATGCGCCGCCGGATGCCGTCCCGCAGCAATAGAGCCGCCGCTCCGTTTTGGAGACAGCGGCTCTTTGCCTTTTGGCGTACGCCGTATGAGATTATGCCGTTGCCTTCAAGCCGACGATGCCGCCGACGATGCACAGCAGGAAGAGAACCCGCAGCAGATCGCGCGGCTCGCCGAGAAAAAACATCCCCACAATTACCGTACCTAACGCGCCGATGCCGGTCCATATCGCGTAAGCCGTGCCGATCGGCAGCGTCTTGAGCGCTTGAGACAGAAAATAAAAGCTGACAATCATTCCTGCGATTGTCACGACGCTCGGCCAAAGCCGAGTCCAGCCTTGCGTATATTTTAAGCCGATCGCCCATACGACCTCCATAACCCCTGCAATCGTCAAATAAACCCATGCCATAATAAATCGCTCTCCTCTAGGATGTTCTGTCTTCCGAAATACCTTTCCAATAGATTCCCCAAACGGCCGTCAGCCGATGCTCCCAGTCGTCGGGCCGATAATAGAACTGCTGCAGGAACGAACCGTCCAGCAGGCAGTAGAACGAGGCGATCAAATCCTCGGAGCGCTCGCGTCGCAGCACGCCTGAGACCATACCCTCCTCGAAAACCTTTTGCAGCAGCCTGGTAAGCTGCTCCTCCGATGCGGCAAACCGATCGCGCAGCACCTCCTGCAGCGAATTCGGCGGGAACAGCATCGTCCGCTTAAGAAAGGTCGAATATTCCTCGCTAAGCAAGTAGGTGCGGCACACGTCATGCAGAATCGTCCGCAGTTTTTGCTCTGTGTCGAGCCCGGTCAGCTTCTCGGTCAATTGCCGGACACGGGAGGCGTGCTCGGCCAGACAATCGTCGTAGACGGCCAGGAACAACTCTTCCTTGCTCTTGAAATGCGCGTAGAGCGAAGGCGTCTTGATCCCGACCTCCTTGGCGATTTCCGATAGCGGCACCGCGTCGTAGCTGTTCTGCGAGAAGAGCCGCAGCGCGGATGCCTTGATTTTGTGAACTGTCATAACAAACACCTTCCTAACTAACGATAATTAGGTTGAGTTCATTATAGATCAACTTTGCTTCCGGATCAACCATCTTTTTTTAAAAATTACACATATCCCGGTTCGTCCGCATATATAATGGGTATTACCTTTTTAGTGTTCAATGGAAAGGAGCA
The DNA here is from genome assembly GCF_000722545.1 of Paenibacillus tyrphae. GTDB lineage: Bacteria > Bacillota > Bacilli > Paenibacillales > NBRC-103111 > Paenibacillus_G > Paenibacillus_G tyrfis. Next base: position 55,855 of record NZ_JNVM01000015.1, on the reverse strand, counting down.
TGCACGTGAGAGAAGTGAGACATATCAATCTGAGCGATCCGGACGGCCAGGTGTACTGCTGTCTGCGGAATAGAGTCGTGAAGCTGGACGATGAACAAAAACAAGCTTTTTGCAGCGGCTGCCGCATGTATGCGGGGGAAGCGAGCGGGAAAGGCGTCGAATGCGTATGGGAGGACCTTCGTCCGGTGAGCGATCCGCATGTGGTGCGCGATCCGTACGCCGAGTTGACCAGCAATCAGAAGAGGCAAATTTGGCCGACGGATCATCTGTCAACATGCATGGTCTTTGGCGGATGAGAAAAAGAGGGATTTGGAAGGAAAATGTCGAATGCTATGCAGAGAGGTCGCAAGCCTGTTTTCCTCAGGCGTAACGACCTCTCTGCGGCGTTTATAGCATATCCCAAATTTGCTTGCCGATTAAGATGACGGTAATTCCGATAAACAGCGGCTTCACATACTTGGAGCCTTTGCGGATGGCAACCTGCGAGCCGACAAGCGAGCCGGCGATCATGGACAAGCCCATCGGCAGACCGTAGCCGAGATGCACCGACTTTAACCAGAAGAACGACGCCAAGGAAGCGATGTTGCTGGCGAGGTTGAGCACCTTGGCATTGGCCGAAGCGCCTACGAAATCAAATCCCAGCATCAGAAATAGAAAGAGCAGGAACGAGCCGGTGCCGGGGCCGAAAAATCCGTCGTAAAAACCTAAAGCGAACGCGCATACCGCCGTCGCAAGCCCGCGGGCGAACGTGAACCGGACCTGCTGTCCCGATCCGTCCCAGTTTTTTTTCAGCAGCGTATAGATGAGAATGACGATCAGAAGACCGACCACCAGCGGCTTCAAGAAGGTGGACGGCACCAGATGGATCGTATACGTGCCGAGAGCCGATCCGATGAAGGACAGCGGAAACAGGAGCAGCACCAGCTTGCCGTTAATTTTGCCGGAAAATAAAAAGGAGACGGTGCTGGTTAAAGAGGATAGCGTTCCCCCCAGCTTGTTCGTTCCGAGCACCATATTGGTCGGAAGCCCGGTGAACATCAGCGCGGGAACGGCTATGAGTCCTCCTCCACCCACGACGGAGTCGATGAAGGCGGCGGCGAACCCGACAATAACGAGAAACAAAATCATATCGAATGAGGGCAGTTCCACGAGCAAATTCTCCTTACGACGTCAAGTTAAATACTGGCGGACCGAAACAAATAATGCATTCTAAAGTATAAAAAAAAATACAGGTTTGTACAATGTCAATTTGTTGGGGACATTACTTGGGAGAGGAGAGGGTCCATGATTCACTTCATGCGGCCCCGGACGGTGAAGCAGCGTTTTCGTCTATGGATTGCGCTGGCCATTCTCATGCTCGGGCTTTCGATCAACATCGCCTTTTATATATTGTATCAACAGGAGATTCAGGCGGAGGAGCTGCATAATTTATCGGATAAGCTGAACCTGCAGACGTTGTTCATCGAGCGGTGGGTGCAGGAGCGGACGCTGGATATGCGTCTGTTTGCCGAGGATGACGCTGTCAGAAAGCTGAACAAGCCCTTGATGGAGGAAATTTTCCGCGATTTCACCGTATTGCAGAGAGAGTTCTCTTCGCTATCCTATGTGAACGCAGACGGTGTCACGGAAGTGGATACCAATTCGGCTACGGGTGTCAAGGTCAACGAGCGCGATTACTATTGGGCTGCGAAACAGGGCAAATCGTCGATGTCCGATGTCATCATCGGCAAAGCATCCGGCGAACCGGTCATTATTTTCTCCGCCCCGACTTATGACCAGGAGGGACGATGGACCGGGCTGCTGCTCGGCTCGGTCAAGCTGGAGACGATTCAGCGTGTGGTAAGTTCCCTGAATTCCGGGGAGACGGCGGATTTTTATCTCCTCGACCGGGTAGGCGTGCCGGTGACGAAGCCGCGCTTTATCGACGATATACGCTCGAACCCGCGGCAGATCTCGACGGAGATTACGCGCCGGGCAGCGGTGCAATCGGTCTCGAAGGAGGCGTATGCTAACTACAAGGGAGACAGCGTGTTCGGGTCGTATCAATGGATAGCCGGCCACCGCTGGCTTCTGGTGGGCGAAGTGAGCAAGAAGGAACTGTATGCAAACTTGTACAGGCTGATGTTTGTTTTCATTGCCATAACGTTGGCCACGCTGATCCTGAGCTTCAGCGGTATCGTTGTTCTCACGCGGCGGATTGAACGTCCGCTTGAATTTTTGCTGCAGGGCACCCGCATCATCAAAGAAGGGCAATATGGGTACCGCATCGACCATGCCGTCTTTAAGCATGCCCCTGCCGAGCTTCAGGAGCTGTGCGATACGTACAACCTGATGAGCCGTAAGCTGAAAACGACGGTCAAGCTGCTCGAGGAGTCGGCTATGATCGATCCGCTCACCGAACTGTACAACCGCCGGTATATGATGCAGAACGGCAACCATCGGCTGCTTCGGGCTTTGGAAGCGGGGGATCCCTGCTCGGTATTGTTAATCGACATCGATTATTTCAAGCAGGTCAATGACACGCATGGCCATTTGATCGGAGACCGGGTGCTGCGGCATGTGGCGGGCGTGCTGCAGAGGCAGACGGGAGGCGACGAATTAGCCGCCCGGTACGGCGGAGAAGAATTTATGGTGCTTGCGCTGCGCCTGGGCGCGGTGCAGGCCGGAGCCTTGGCGGAGACAATCCGCAGGACCGTTGCCGCAGAGCCTTATGAAGCGAACGGCATACGCATCGCGCTAACGGTTAGCATCGGCGGCGCAGCGTGCACAGGCTTGGACGAAGGGGCGGATGCGAAACTGCTGCTGGAGCAAATGATCGAAGAAGGTGACAAAGCGCTATACCGGGCCAAGCAGCTCGGCCGCAACCGGGTCGAATGGGAATCCAGTCCGCCGGGAGACGGCTGATCGGACGCCACGCGTTCAGGAGCGGGACCTGCCTTTTCACCTCCGGGCGAAAGCCTGCATATACTGGGGTCATCGGCCTTGGAGGCGCTTAAGGAGGCGGGGACGCAGTGGAATGGGAGGAGCATGAACGGGCAAGGCGGGAGCGTATCGTGACCCGCCGGTTGGCGAAGCCCAGACTTGACGTGAAATATCCGCAGGTGCTGGGACTTCAAAACCGGCTCGTCCAGCGGATCGTCAATCATTCGATTCTGGACGCTATTTACAAGCTGATCCGCATGCAGGGCTTCGTGCAGGACCCGACCAAAACGGTATCGGGCAGCTATAAGGTCAAGCTGCATAAAAACGGCCTGCTCAGCTTGCTGTACGACGTTTACGGGTACGCTCAGGGAGCGGCGCACGGCATTACTTATCAGAGCTCGCAGACGTTTAATTTGCGGGACGGTACGGAGTATCAATTAAAGGACCTGTTCAAGCCGGGAAGCGATTATGTCCGCCGGCTGTCGGCCATTATTCGCCGCAGGTTCAAGGAGCAGGATTTTCCGATGCTCACGGAATTTCGTTCGATCCGTCCCGATCAAGATTTTTATTTGACGGACCGCGCCATCGGCATCTATTTTCAATTGTATGAATATACGCCGTATGTCTACGGTTTTCCGACTTTTGAAATCCCTTTTACGGAAGTCGCCGATATTCTCAATCCGAACGGTCCGGTCGCTTTGTTGGCCTACCATTGAACGGTTTTTAGGTCGCCGGCTTTGTTGCTGCAATTCGATAACCATAGGAAGGCGAGGCGAAACTATGGCCAAGCATGCCATCGTTGCAGGGAGCACAGGTCTTGTCGGGCGCGAACTGGTAAACTTGCTTCTGGCGCATTCCGCTTACGATCGGGTGGTCACGTTGGTACGGACCGCCTCGGAAATCCGGCATCCGAAGCTCGAACAGCGCGTCATTTCCTTCGACCGTCTGGCTGACGAGGCAGCTGCCGGCTTCGAGGGTGCCGACGTGTTCTGCGCCCTCGGGACGACGATCAAGAAGGCGAAGACGCAGGAGCAATTCCGTAAGGTCGACTACGGCTATCCGATGGAGCTCGGCCGGCTGGCGTCCGTCTCGGGTGCCGCGCAATTTCTCATCGTCACGGCCATCGGAGCGGACAAGCAGTCGGCCTTTTTTTACAGCCGGGTCAAAGGCGAAGCCGAAGAGGGGCTTAGGACGCTCGGGCTGCCGTCGCTGCATATTTTCCGTCCTTCGCTGCTGCTTGGCGAGCGGGAAGAGGTCCGCTTCGGGGAGCGCATGGCTGCGCTTCTGTCCCGAGCCGCCGGTTTTGCCATGCGCGGGCCGCTGCGGCCGTACAAGCCGATCGCCGCGCGAACGGTGGCCAAGGGCATGCTCGAAGCGGCGCTCCGCGGCATCCCAGGGACCCATGTGTACCCGTCGGACCGGATCGAAGCGCTGGCTTCCGGTTATAAATGAGAAAAGGCCGCGAATCGCGGGCCTCAGGCTGTTGAGAAAGAGGTTTTTAATTGAAATAGAGAAACATACGGAGGTGGGGTATCTACTGGAGGAGCGATAGCGTTCGCCTTTGTCTGCGGGAAATACCCGCTGTTAAGCGGATTCTAATGAAAATTTCCTGCAGACAAGAGCGACCGGAAGTAGATACCCCACCCCCTATTACCTCAATTGATCACTTTTTCGACACTCAGAGGCCGCGGATCGCGGCCTGAAAGGACTACTGACCCGGCAGCTTCTTAGGCTTGCTGCCGAACCACTTCACGTATAAAGCTTCGTACGTTCCGTCTTTGCCGAGAGTTTCGATTGCGCCGTTGATTCTCCCGAGGTGCTTGTTTTTCTTTTTCGTGACAACGGCGTAGCTTTCTTTGTTCAGCACTTCCCCGACCATCTTCACTTTGCCTTCCCCATCGTTTTGCAGGAAATGATGGACGTTGCGCTCGTCGAAAATGACCGCGTCCAGCTTTTTATTTTTCAAGTCGGTGTAAGCATCCGAGATATCGGGATAGCCCCTGACCTCTTTGGTGCCTTGGATTCCGCCGGCATAAATATAAGAGGTCGAGCCGCTTTTGGTTCCTATGACTTTCCCGGTCAGATCGTCCTTGTTTTTAATTTCCTCGTTGTCCGAAGCGGTAAGCAGGACCAGCCCGGTCTGAAAATACGGATCGGAAAACGCAAAGTTATCCTTGCGGGCTTTGTTGACGGTCATCCCCGCGATCGCCATGTCCACTTGGCCGGATTTCACGGCTTTGCTCAGTTCCCCTTGCGTCATCGGAACTAGCTCGTATTGCAGGTTCGCTTTTTGTGCGATCGCTTTCCACAGCTCCACTTCGAACCCCTTGTTTTCTCCGTCCTCGGTATACGTGAACGGGCGGAAATTGCTTTCTATCCCGACTTTGACCGGTTTTTCCTCGCCGCATCCCGCGATCAGGAGCGTCAAGAGGACGGCCAGCAGTCCGATTCCCCGTCCGCTGCGAATTACGACATCCATTCCCTTCGTACCTCCTTTTCAGGTAAACAAAGGTATTGTTTGTCTTCCGAAGGACGGTTATGCAATCTTGCTGCCGGGCGGATAAAAAAAAGAGGGACCCGCTTGGCGTCAGCCCCCGAACGAGTCCCGGAACGCTTTGGCCAAAGCGTCCGATTCCACTTCCCATAAGGCGGCGACTTCGCCGCATACGTTCTCGTCGAACCAATCGGCCAGCACCTTGCGATTGTCCGCGTGTTCCGAAATGTAAGTCAGGTTCAGCAGCACCTTTTTGTAATACAGCTCCTCTGCCTGCGCTACTGCTGGCTGAGGGATGTAACGTCCCAGCTTTTTGCGGGCGCGGTACAGCTCCCGGCTGCAGGTGCGGCGAATTTGCCGGGCGGACGGGTAAGGCCGGCTGTGCTTCATTTGGTTTGCTGGATTCATCGATAGCGGCATCTCCTTCCTGCCATTATGCTATGCGGAAGAAGGGCGGGCGGGTACTGGCGACGGCGGATTTTGAAAAAGGGGCGGCGTCTACTCGTCGATGACCAGGTAGCCGACCATCGGTCCGTTGTGCGCCGTATCGGGATGGGTCAAGCAGATGATCCGGTAGATGCCCGGTTTCGAGGCGCGAAAGGAAATGACGGTTTCTTTTCCTTTTTTTACCTCTCCTTTGATGTTAAGGCCTTCGATGATAAAAGGATGGCTGGCGCCGTTGACGCCGTAGATGCTGAGCCGGATGCGCTCGCCTTTCTTCATATAGATTGTGCCCGGGTCCCAGCGGTAAGCTTCGATCGTTTTGCCGTCCGATGTCGTCGATTTGAACTCGCCGGTCACGAGCTGGATCGTCCGTTCGGGTCCGGAAGGGCTCATCGCGGCCCGGATCGTTTCGCGTTCCCAGAAGAGCAGCGCGGCACCGGCCAGCAGCACGGCGGCGGCTCCGATTTTCAATCCCTTCAGTCCCTTTTGGCTCAGCACATATACCTTCGTCATCGGCATCCCCTTCGGTTTCGGATCGTTTGTACGAGTATATTCGAGTGCTTGTCTGAACATGCAGGATCGGTTTCAAACCGGGAAGCGCTTGGAAAAGACGACGGGGCGATTCGTTTGACCACGACCGTTGAGGAACGTTCCTAGCCATCCTGTAAGCATGGATAAAAGGAAGGATCGCCCTCCCGGCTGTTGGCCGAATAGAAGGCGATCCTTTTGGTGCAGGCAACTCAATTGCGGCACTCGGTTATTTACGCAGCGCGGGGGCTTGGGGCTTGCCTTTGACCAGCGTACCCGAGACGTAGATGGCCAGAAACAGAAGCATCGCCAGCGCCGACAGCAGATACATCGTGGAATAGCTTGTCCCCGAAGCGATGCCGCCCAGCAGCAGGGAGCCGAGCGCGATCCCGAGGTCGATCGAGTTGTAGAACGTTCCGTTCGCTGTACCACGCATTTCCGGGCTTACCTGCTTCACGGTCCAGGCCTGCAGCGAAGGCTGCAAAATGCCGTAGCCGATACCGTAGCACAACGCCGAGGCGAGAAGTCCGGTCATGCCGGATGTATAGGATAGCAATACGAGTCCGACGGCTACCATGAGCGCGCCGGGAGGCAGGACGGCGAAATGGCCTTTTTTATCGAAAATTTTGCCGGCGACCGGGCGAACCAGCAGCACCGCTCCGGCGTTGCATAGAAAGAACCAGCCGACGTTCCCGATATGTACCTCTTTGCCGAACAAGGCGAGGTAGCTGATCAAGCCCCCGTACGTAATCGAGAGCAGCATGTTCAGAAAACAGGGCAGCGCCACCCGTCTGTACGTTCCGCGCGTATCCGGTGCAGCGGCCAGTGAAGGGGCGGCCGCCGGCTTCGAAGCGGATGGGGTGCTGCGGATCAGCAGCGACAGCGGAATAATCAGGATCGCGAGCAGCGTCGAGACGAGGATCAGCGTGCTGAACCCGTAGCTGCCGAGCAGCCACAGCCCGATAACCGGCGCGACCGACATCGACAGGCTCGTCGACAGGCCGAAGTAGCCCATCCCTTCGCCCATCCGCCGGATTGGAATGATATCGGACACCATCGTGCCGAACGCTGTGCTGGACACGCCGAATCCGATGCCGTACAAGATGCGGATGAGCAGAAATAAAGCCAGCGTTCCGGCGGCATAATAGCTCGCCGTTGCCAGCATATAGACGGTAAGGCCGAGCAGCAGGATAAGCGTGGTCCGCCCGCGTTTAAGCCAGGCGCCGGCGAAGAAGCGGGTGACGATGGCCGCTAAAGCGAACAGGCTGATGACCAGACTGACCGTCCACTGGCCCGCCCCGAACTGTTCGGTGACATAGGCGGGCAGCGACGGAGTGATCATTTGCAGATTCAAATACAAAAATAAATTGCTGACCGTAAGCAGGACGAAGTCCCGGGTCCATAATTTTGAAGCGGGTATGTCGTGTTGTTCCTTCATGAAGCGGTTCTCCTAGTCTTGAAGTTTCAGTAGAGTATCCAGATGGGCGATCAGCCGAAAATGAGTCTGTCTGAAGGCTTCGAGCTCCGATTCGGACATCCAAGAGAAAATGTCTTCGAGCGTTTGCCGTTCGATCGGCATCAGCACTTGGAGCTTATGCCGGCCTTGCTCCGTCAGATAGACGAGAAACGATCTCCGGTCCGTCGTGCTCGTTTGCTTGCGCACCAGTTCTTTGCGGATCAGACAGTCCAGGATGCGAGCGGTCGTAGGCTGATCTTTCACCGTACGGTCGGCGATTTCTTTCTGGCTGATGCCGTCCGATTCATGCAAGCGGCACAATACCGAAAACTGTTCCGGCGTCATGTCGTGCTCTTTCAGCCGCGAAGTCAATACGTTCAGCATCTTCCGGTGCGTTTGGCCGATAATGAAGCCGATCGACCATTCGTGCAGGTTAGAATTCAATCGCAACACTTCCTTTATTCCAAATTAATTGTCACAACAATTATAAGTCTGACATGTAAAAAAGTAAACAGGTTTCGACAAACGGACAAAGCATCCGTGTCGAAACCTGTTTTTGTTTGTCGATGGGCCGGGCTTAAAGCCAGCGCTGCGGATACGTGCGGCGGCATACCCAGTGGTAGCCCCAGGCGACGGCAACGATCAGCAGCGAGCCGAGCAGCACCGGGCTCCATAAGAAGCTCCAGGCGGAACCAGCCATCATGACGAGGAGCGGATCGGCGCCGGCCGGCGGATGCAGTGTACGCGTCCACTGCATCGCCATAATGGCCAGCCCCAGAGCAAGCGCGGCGGACCAAGCGTGAAAGCCTGCCGTGTGCAGCAGCACAAGCCCGATGGCGGTACTGAGCAGATGGCCGCCGACGATGCTGCGCGGCTGGGCAAGCGGGCTGTCGGGGACCGCAAAAGCGAGCACGCAGGAGGCTCCGAAGGGAGCCATCAGGAGAGCGACTTCGCTCCATTGCCCGAGCAGCAGAGCGGCCAGCACGGCAAAGAACGCGCCGGCTCCCTGCAGCCCGTAGGCGATTCCTTTACGCATCGCGGACGGCGTTGTCGAGGATGGATTCATGGGGCATTCTCCTTTATCCAGTCGTTCTGGACGAAATGATTAACGTTATGCTAGCATGAAAGTGATCCATTTGTGAAACGAATGTTATCGATATTATCAATTTTATTTATCGATACCTATATTTTGTTTCCGCAATTTTTCGACCGTTCACGAAACCTGTGGAGAAGGAGCTCGTATAAGGTATGATTGAAAAATTGGAAGGCCGTTTTTTGGTGACGTTTCTAGCCGTGCATGAAGAGAAAAGCTTCAGCAAAGCCGCCGAGCGGCTCGGTTATGTGCAGTCCACGGTAACCTCGCAAATGCGCCAGCTGGAGGAAGCGGCTGGACAGAAGCTGTTCGACCGGCTTCCCCGCGGCGTGGAGCTTACCGAAGCGGGCCGTAGGCTGGAGGTCTACGCGCGCCGGTTTATGCAGCTCGGCCGCGAGCTGGAGGAAGAAATGAACGAAGAGGGCGCTCCCCGGGGAACCGTACGGCTGCGGGTGCTGGAATCTTTCGCCGCGTCTGCGCTGTGGGGACCGCTCCGCTCGTTCATGGACGCTTATCCGGACATCGACGTGCAGGTCGAAGCCGGTTTTCAGGCAGAGACGCTGGAAGCCGTCCGGTCGCGGAAGGCCGATATGGGGCTTGTTCCCGCAGACCCTTGCACCGCGGATCTCACGTTCGACCCGCTGCTCGAAGACGAGCTGCTGTGGATCGCCGCGCCGCGCGAGGCGGAGGGTATCGGCCGCGAGGGCTGGAGTGCGATCCGCCGGATGCGCATCGCCGGCTTCGGCGAACGCTGCATGTACTCGCAGGCCGCCGAGGCTCAGCTTGCCGCACAGCGTACGGCCCCGGCGGGGCGGGCGGAATTCGCCTCGATGGACATGATCAAGCGCGCCGTATGCAGTGGCTGGGCGCTTGCATTCGTCCCGCGTTCCGCCGTAACGGCGGAGCTGGCGGCCGGCTTGCTGGCGGAGTGCGCGCTGCTCGGCAGGCAGCCGATCTGCCACGGCTTAATCCGCCACAAGCCGCGTGAGGCAAGCCGGGCGGCGCAGCTGCTGTACCGATATTTGCTGGGGTGCGGCATGAAAGAGGTTATGATAGAATAGGATAGGTTGAGAGAGAGAACGGACCAATACGTATTCGGAGAGGAAGAGGGCTGAGCAATGCTGCATGACTTGATTCAATCGGCGCTTCTGTTTATTGAAGGGCTGGGCGTATGGGGAATTTTGCTGGGCTTGATGCTTGAAGTGATTCCGAGCGAAATCGTCCTCGCTTACGGAGGGTACCTGGTTTCCCGCGGCGAAGTATCTCTGGTCGGCGCTATCGTATTCGGCACGATCGGCTGCTTGTTTCAACAAGTGATTTTGTATTGGATAGGGCGTTACGGCGGTAGACCGGCCTTGAACAAATTCGGCAAGTTTCTCCATCTGAAAAGCAAGCATCTCGATATTGCGGAGGGCTGGTTCAACAAGTACGGTCCCGGCATGGTGTTTCTGGCCCGTTTCGTCCCCGTGCTGCGGCAGGCGATTTCCATCCCGGCGGGCATGGCGCGGATGCCTATGTGGAAGTTTTTGTTCTATACGCTTCTCGGTACGATTCCTTGGGCGATTCTGTTCGTTTACCTTGGACGGAAGCTCGGGGATAACTGGGAGCAAATCGGTGTAGCCGCCGCTCCTTATACGAAGCCTGCTCTGATCATCGTTGCCGTCATTGTTGTGCTGTATATGCTATGGAAAGTGCTGACCCGCAAAAAGTCCGGCGGCAAAAAAGGCCACCGCGCCGACACGAACAACGGCTATGGCGTGGAAGGCGAGAAAAGCACGGCCCATCAGCTCAAATATATCGGCGCGGAGTACCGCGTTCTGCACGGACGCCGCGTCCATGCAGGCGGCGGTACGCAGGAATTCGACCATATCGTGGTCGGACCCAACGGAGTGTTTCATATCGACTCGAAGCATTGGTCGGGGGATATCCATTTTACCGGTCAAGGGGTCGAACGCGTCAAACCGCATTCCGACCGCGGAAAGCAAGACGAGCCGCACAGTCAAGATCCGACGGCGCAGCTGTACCGGCATGAGTACGTGCTGAAGGAGCTGTTCAAGCAGCACCGGATACAGGCCGATTTGGTCGGCATCGTATGCTTCACCCACCCGAACTGCCGTCTTGTCGGGACGAGCCCTGCTTTTGCGACGCTCAAGCTGGACCGCCTCGTCCATCACATCAAGACGTACAAGCCGAAGCGGACGTTAAGCGCCGCCGAGGTAGCGTCCATCGAAAAATTGATCAAAGACAACAGCAAATAGCGTGCCCGGTCCGTCTCCTTTTGATTGGAGCGGACTCTTTTTTTTGGTACAATGAACCATAGTGTGAACATTCCGAAGGAGGAGAAACGTTATGAGCAAAAACTTGAGCGCCAAGCTGCGCCAAGGCTTGTCCCCGCAGCAGTTTACGGACGGCATGACGAAAAATCAGGAGAAATTCAAAGAGTGGTACGATCTGTTCGTATGGGAAAGCGAAGAGGACAAGGAATTTTTCGAATCGCTCAATAACCGCGACGATCTTCGCTGCCTTATCCTTGCGGCGGACTGGTGCGGCGACGTGGTGCGCAACGTTCCTGCCGTGTTCCGCGCGCTCGAAATCTCCGGCATTCCGACGGAGGTGCTGATCAAGGAAGAGCATCCGGATGTGATGGCTCAGTTCCTGACCGGCGGCGGAGAAGCGATTCCGATCATCATTTTTACCGATTTCAGCGGTTTCGTCCTCGGTCATTGGGGGCCGCGCCCGGTGAATGTGCAGGCGGTCATGACGAAATTCAAGCAGGAGAACCCGGACCGCGAAGCGCCGGATTACAACGACAAAATCCAGATCGCCCGTCAGGAAATGGTCAAGCAGTACGGCGAAGGAACCGGCTATCAGACGGTGATCGTGAAAGAACTGCGCGAGTTGCTGTCCACATTCTAGTCCGACACCCGACGTAATATGTAAAGGAGCTCGTCACCGTATGGAAACGAAGCAAATCAAAATCGAAACCTTCCCGCTCGGGCAGCTGCAAACAAACGCTTATCTCGTCTCCCTGCCTGGGGAGAACCGCGGCTTCGTCATCGATCCCGGGATGGACCCGCAGCCGCTGCTCAAGCGGATCGAGGGCATGGAGATCGAAGCGATCGTTCTGACGCACGCTCATTTCGATCATATCGGAGGCGTAGACGCCGTGCGGCGTCTGAAGGGCTGTCCCGTGTACCTGCACGATGCGGAAGCCGACTGGCTGACGAACCCGAAGCGCAACGGCTCCGTGATGTGGCCGGAGCTGGGCGGGCCGATCACGACCGACCCGGCGGAGTATGCGCTGGACGACAGGCAGAAGCTTAAGCTGCTCGGTCTCGTCTTCCAAGTGCTGCATACGCCTGGCCATTCCCCCGGAAGCGTCAGCTTGCTCTATGGAAATCATCTGTTCGGCGGCGACGTGCTGTTCCGGCTGTCGGTCGGACGCACCGACCTGCCCGGCGGCGATCAGCAGGATCTGCTGGATTCGATTCATGACAAGCTGTTCAAGCTGCCGGATGAGACGATCGTCTACCCTGGGCACGGAAGCCGGACGACGATCGGCTACGAACGCGAGCACAACCCGTATCTATAAGCCACAACGCAACGACTGTCCCGTTCCGGGCGGTCGTTTTTTAATTCCCTTCCGGACGAAGCCTCCGTCAAAGCTCCACTCTTGCCCCTAACCGCATGTCGAAAAATATTCTCGCATAGACATTTTTTTTAACCAGTTTTAAATGAAGGCTGGTAGATTGATAAATGGATTTATCCAACACATAAAGGAGAATGCCAATGGTTTCAGCTTGGTTACAAAAAAAACTTATGCCTCTGCGCATCGTTATGACTTATGCGCTTATTGCCGCGCTCCTTGCTTTGGTCTGGGACGCTCCTGCCAGGGCGAGCGGCTCCGGCTTAAGCGGCAGCTCGTTCAATCAGTTTTCGGTTACGGCCGAGGATACGGTTTATTACAGCGGCTACTGGCTCGGTTCGGGAAATTATACGAAGGAGACCCCCGTCTATCACTTCGCATTTTCGCCCGCCGAAGAGCTGCAAGCCGGAGATACGATTCAAGTGCAGCTGCCTTATCAATACAATTTCTTAGGCAATTCGGGCTTCTTCTGGTCGCCCAATGTTGCCGTTCCCGCCGCCAGTGTGAAATCTACCGTAGGTGGAGCGGCGGACAGCCTGTTCGATGCCGTGACAACGCAATTGTCTCCGGACTGGCATCCGGCGCTGGCTTTCCGGTTATCCAAAATTGTACCGGCCGGTGCGAGCGTGGACATTCGCTTGGCGAATTTCTTGATCACGCCCGATTACCATCACCGCTCTCCTGGAATCGAGGAGTTCGCTATCGCCGCATCCTCCAACACCGCTCCGCTGACGGCACAGCACAGCATATACATGCGCAGCGTTGCGAATTATTACCCGGATGCCGATACGTATGCGACCGCGACCACGACGGGGTATCACTTTAAGTTCACCGTTATGCAAAAGATCGATCCTGCGGACAATGCCAGGATCACGATCGCGTTTCCGCAGGGAATGAGCCTGCCTGCTTCAATCGGCGCATACAGCGTAAAAATTAACGGTACGGCGGCTTCCTCTGCGGTTGTGAACGGCAATCAGTTGATTCTTCAGCCGTCCGTCGCGCTGCCGAGCTACTCCGGGGCTGCTATCGATATCGATGCTTCGGCACAAATCAAAAACCCCGCTTCGCCCGGATATTACGATTTCACTTTGTCCACCAGCGTAGACCCACTGCCGGCTACCCGGCGGATCGGCATCATTTCGTCGTCGGGCGCTTCCTTGGCCGATAACCCATCAAGGGACAAGGGCTATATATCCATAGAGCCTACCGGCAATTTGAGGTTTATGTTCACCAGTCCGACGATTTTGAAGGCGGGTGACACCGTCACCGTTACCAGTCCTCCGGGAACGTTATTGACAGATCCGTCCGTCTCTCCCGGCGACATTCGGTTGGAGTGGCCGTCCGAGGGGTTGGAACTGGACGGTACCGCTGCCTCGATAACCCGTTTAGCCGATAACCAACTGCAATTCATACTGCCGTCTAATTATTATCTCGAGCCGGACTATCATCTTGTATTTCAGCTGCCGAACCGGTTCGATCAAAAATACGGAACATACGATATGCAGGTAACCACTTCCAGAACGACCAAGCCTGCTACCGTGCCGCTGTTGATTGCGCCGCCTACCGTTCAGAATTTCACCGTAACTGCAGGTGTGAAATGGGCAGGAGCGTCTCAAGTGCCGTATGCGTTTCATTTCCAGACGAACGTGCCGTTGTCGGCAGATGACGGGAATACGGTTACGATCGTATTTCCGCCGCAAATAGCAGTACCGTCCGGTATCAATCCAAGCTCTGTCACCGTTAATGGGCTACCTGCTCAAAGTGTGAGCTACTCCGGCTTTACTCACATCCTTATGGTAGGCATACCCAAGGATATTCCCTTACTCGGCGACGTAACCGTTGCGGTAAGCGCGAATGCCGGGCTGACGAATCCCGCTCCCGGAACGTATTCGTTCAGCGTTTTTCCAAACTGGGATGACTATATGAAAGCGCAGGCTTCGATAGAGTACGGAACGGAACCGGTTGTCACCGGGATTTCGGCAGCGCCGAAAGAAGTGCGGCTGAAGCTGGGCGGTACGGTCGTCCAGCAGCTTCAAGCGACGGCGCGGCTGTCCGACGGCACCGCGAAGGATGTGACGGCGGCCGCCTACGGCACGCTCTACGGCAGCAGCGATGCGAATGTCGCCGTCGTCACCGCAGACGGGCTGCTTCAGGCGAAGCGGGAAGGGCAGGCCATCGTTACCGTTACGAATGGAAGCTATTCCGACACCGTGCAGGTAGCAGTAGAGAAAGCCGATGTGCCGCCTCCGACCGTTAAAGTGACGGGCATCTCGGCAGCGCCAAAAGAGGTGCGGCTGAAGCTGGGCGGTACGATCGTCCAGCAGCTACAAACGACGGCGCGGCTATCCGACGGCACCGCGAAGGATGTGACGGCGGCCACCTACGGCACGTTGTATAGCAGCAGCGATGCGAATGTCGCGAACGTCACCGCAGACGGGCTGGTTCAGGCGAAGCGGGAAGGGCGGGCTACCGTTACCGTTACGAACGGAAGCTATTCCGATACTGTGCAGGTAGCAGTAGAGAAAGCCGATGTGCCGCCACCGTCCGTCAGTGTAACGGATATTTCGGCAGCGCCGAAAGCGGTGGAACTGAAGCTGGGCGGCACGGTCAGCCGGCAGCTCCAAGTGACGGTGCGGCTATCCGACGGCACGGCGAAGGATGTGACGGCGGCCACCTATGGTACGTCTTACTCGAGCAGCAATACGACCGCGGTCACCGTTACGGCGGACGGATTGATTCAGGCGAAGCAGGAAGGGCAGGCTATCATTGCCGTTGCATATGGTGGCTATACCGCTGCCGTGAACGTGACCGTGCGGGCTGCCAATTCGGAGAGCAGCAGTGATACGAATTACGGTTCTTCCGGCGGAGGAACGGGCCCTGCCCCGGCGCCGTCAACCGCTTCAACCGTTCCGCAAAAACCCCAAAGCGTGGAGCGGGAAATCATTGCATCCCGGGGAGGTACGGTGGAGTTGAACGGAGTAGCTTCCGTAACGATTCCCGCAGGTGCGCTTCCGAAAGACGGCACGGTTAAGGTGGCCGTCGTAAAGGCAGGCGAATCGCCTTCGACAGCGGGGAGGGAGAGTCTAGGCTCCATCGTGGAGTTCGCCAGCACGACGGGTCCATTCGTGGGGCAGCCGCTTAAGCTCACTTTGACGTACGATGCGTCCAAGGTCGGGGCAGGCTCGAAACCGGCGGTATACTATTACAATGAAACCTTTGCCCGATGGATATATCTTGGCGGCAGCGTCACCGGGAACGGTCAAATTACGGCGGAATCGAAACGTTTTGCCAAGATCGCCGTTTTCTCGACCCGTCTGACGAGCTTCTCTGATATGACCGGCCACTGGGCGGCAATCTACGTGGATCGCTTGCTGGGGATGGGGGTCGTCCATGGCTTCGAGGACGGTACCTTCCGGCCGGACCAGACGGTAACCCGGGCCCAATTGGTGAAAATGATTGCGGATGCGCTCGCCCTGAAAGCAAGCGGAACGCCGACCCGGTTTGCCGATCGCGATTCGGTGCCCGATTGGGCAAAGGACGCGATTGCGGACGCCGTGCAGGCCGGAATCATTCAAGGCTATGAGGAGAAGGGCGCCCCGTGGTTTAAACCGGAGCAGCCTTTTACGCGCGCGGAGCTGGTCGTTGTGCTCGCCAGAATATTGGAACAGAATTCAGCTAACAGGACCAAGGAGATAGCAGGCTTCACCGACCAAAAGGATATTCCGGACTGGGCTCAGCAGGCCGTTCAAGCAACCTTCGCTAAAAAAATCATCAGCGGCTACCCCGACGGATCGTTCCGTCCCGGAAACCATGTGACGAGAGCGGAAGCGGCCAAAATGATCTATATGCTGCTGGATTCCTTATCCATGTAAGCGGGTTTAAAAGATTCAAAACAGGGACAGGCGAATGAGAGCATTCGACCTGTCCTTTGTTTGCGTATCCGCCGAAAACCGCCGATGGATTGGCCGTTCGATCGATCCGAAAGTCCTCTCGGAGGCTGCTCGGGGCAAGTGTCTAATTTTGCACGGCTAGGTGAATACCGTGTTCCTTATGGGTGCTACACCATAGACTGATGGTGTGTTCGATGGGAACACGTAACCAGTCAAGTTGCAGATCCGGCGCCACTGCCGGCTTTGCAATTTGGGTAAATCTCACGGAGGTGTTCATCTGTATGGAAAAGTTTCAACCGAATGCGTTCCCTAAACAGAGCATGGTGTCGCCATTATCGTCGAATTTTCCGCCTTCTCCAAGCGTATCGCCGTATTCGGCGCCAGGGCCGAATATTGCTCCCTACGCGGCGCCGGGGCCGAATATCGCTCCCTATGCGGCTCCGATGCCGAATATGCCTCCGATGCCGACAGCCGTCTCGCCTGCATTCGTAGCTCCTACGTCGCACTATCCAACGGCAAATGTTCACAACCTTAATGAGATCAACGTTTTTTTCCCGAAGAAGAAGAAAAAACACCACCACTTCTATCCTTGGTACGGATGCGGGACATCGACAGGCATTATCCTCGTCTTGTTTATTTTGTTGGTCATCGTCCTGCGCAGCAGGCACCGTCACCATTGCTGACGCGTAGCGCAGGCGGTCATGCTCGGTAGTTTTCTGCCGGCTCCACCGCCGCTATGCCAAGGCTCCCTGCGGTAACGCCCGGTCATCCTCCGATCCGAGCATCGCTCGTTGATTGCCGCGCGTTACGACGGTTCGATCGCAATCGGCGAAACCGTCCCATCCCGCAAAGTGTGCAGGGAGCCTTGCGAGGGTGGATATGATAGGGGTTGACAGGACGAAATTTTGCGTGTTATTGTTTTAAACAAACGTTTAATTTAAATAAATGTTTAATTAAATACATACCTAGAGGAGAGTACACACGATGCTTCAAGCTTTGCGCGCGTATTTGAAAAAGCCGGCGACGATTATCGGGATCGTTACGGCGATGATGTTCCAAATTATTTTCAGTCTCGTCTGGATGTCCGGTTATCAAGGAGTGAACGAAAACGTCAAGCAGCTCAAAATCGCCGTCGTTAACGAGGATCAAGGCGTCGGCAAGCGGGTGGAGGAGCAGCTTGTATCGTCGCTGCCGTTTCGCATTATATGCGAGCCGTCGTTGAGCCGGGCTCAAGAAAAGCTGAGTAACCGTGAGGTGCAGATGGTGCTGCATCTTCCGGCCGATTTTTCCAAGCAGCTGCAGGCGCAAGGACAGAAGGGACGGATCGATTATTACATCAATGAATCCAATCCCGCGCTGATCAAAAGCATCATGCAGGGCGTCGCGAACGGAGTAACCGCTATGGTCGGCAAAGAAGCGGCGGCGATGGGCATGCAGGCTATGCTGGTTCAAGCGAATATGCCCGTGGCCCAGGCGCAGAGCATGGCGCAAGGGATATCCGATAAGGTGCAGTCCAACATCGAGTCGGTCAACCCGGTTCAAGGCATGCATAATCAAATGGTGCCGATGATGATGGTGCTCGCCTCCTACGTCGGAGCGATGATTATGGGGATGAACATACAGCAGGCGACCGCGATGCTCGGCCCGAGCTTTTCCAGATGGAGCAAGTTCGGCGCCCGGGTGATCATCAACGTCGTATCCGCCGTGTTCATCGCGCTGATCGGCTCGTCGTTGGTCGTGGCAATGGGCGGTCAGACCGCCGCTGGTTTCGTATCGCTGTGGCTGTTCCAAATGTTGTTCCTGATGGCGTTCATGTTCTTCTCGCAGATGTTCCTTATCGTCTTCGGAATGGCCGGCATGCTCTTCAATATTGCGATGCTGTCGATTCAGCTGGTTTCGTCGGGGGCCATGGTGCCGCGGGAACTGCTCGGGGGCTTCTATCATACGTTTAGCGAATATTTGCCTGCGACTTATGCGGTGGACGGCGGCATGAACGTGCTGTTCGGCGGTCCGTCCGTATCGTCCGATGCGGGGGCGCTCGTAGCCATCATGCTCTGCAGCCTCGTTGTCGGCTTGGCTGCCACCGGACTGCGAAGGGAAGGACGTGCCGCCGTGAAGCCCGCGGGAGCAGCGGCCGTTAACGCGTAATCGGAAACCGGGACCAACGGCCGGAAGCTTGAGCGCGATCCGGTCCGTCTTCCGGTTTTGTGGTACAATAATGAAACTTACAGTCAAAACGGAAGGGGACGCTTCAGTTGACCCAGACGGAAACGGATATGAAAATGCGTATTTTATACGCCGCCAAAAAGCTGTTTGCCCAGCAGGGCTTCGAAGGGACGAGCGTTCGGCAAATCTGCGAGGAGGCCGGCGCGAACGTCGCCTTGGTCTCGTATTATTTTGGCGGCAAGGAAAAAGTGTTCCATGCCATTTTCGAGCATTTTTTTCCAGGACGGCAGCTCCCCGGGCACGAAGCCAATTTCGCTCACCCGGTTCGGGGGCTTAGTCTCATCGTCCGGGAAATCATCCGCTTCAGCCTCATTGACCGGGAGCTAAGCACGATCATTCAACAGGAAATGGTCCTGAATACGCCTCGTGCAGAGGTGGTAAACTCCTTTACCTCTCCCGTCTGGAGCATGGCCCGCAGCATGCTGGAACAAGGCCGGGAGGAAGGCTTGTTTCATTACGAATCGTTGGATCAAGCGTTGCTCTTCGTCATGGGGGCGACGCTGGCCCACAAGCAAATCGGCTGCGGCCGGGAGCTGCTGTCGCTGCCGAACCTGCTTGTAGACGAGACGGCGGAGCACACGCTGCATTTTATTTTAAAGGCGCTTGGCGCGCCCGGGTCACCCGCCTAAACCTTCCGGGCGCCTCTCCCATACAATAAAGTAAGAAGAATTAACGAGAGGGGAGAGCGCAGGGTGAGCAAGCTGCCTACGGTATTCCGCAGCGTCAACGAAAGCTTGGATGAAATTTTGAACGCTGTCGACAAACTCAATTCGATCTACCAGTCGGCGAAGCAGATGTCCCCGGTGCTGAAGCAGGCGGCCAACCTGATTGCCGAGGCAAATGCGGCGGCGGAGCAGCAGCAAGTGAGGCTAAGCGAAGCGGCGAGGGAAGCAAGGAACAGGTCGTTCGGAGGAAAGCAAGGCAGAAGGGCACCGGTCCGCAAGCGGAGACGGATGCTTTAAATCGCATCGGATGCCGGGCTCGGATGAGCCGGGCTTTTTTTTGCACGCAGCTGCTTATTCCGCTTCCTCGTTTCCATAGCAGGTTTTCATTGGCACGGCGTGGTCCGAAGCGGTATACTGGGTTTGGGAAATTACGGGATACGATCCGATACAACGGGGAGGGTAACTTACCATGGCTTTTATCGATTGTCATTTTTTCTCCGAATCGCTCGGGCTGTCCACGTCGATGTACGTTTTATTGCCCCAAACGACAGTGGGACAGATCGGCTTAAACAACCGCAGTACGGGAGGGAAGCACCCGGTGCTGTTTTTGCTGCATGGCCTCTCGGACGATCATACGATCTGGCTGCGCCGGACATCGATCGAACGCTACGCGGCCCCGCTCGGACTCGCGGTTGTCATGCCGGCCGTGCATCGCAGCTTTTACGCGGACATGGCGAGCGGCCCGAAGTATTGGACGTTCGTCAGCGAAGAGCTGCCTGCGATC
The DNA here is from genome assembly GCF_000722545.1 of Paenibacillus tyrphae. Lineage (GTDB taxonomy): Bacteria > Bacillota > Bacilli > Paenibacillales > NBRC-103111 > Paenibacillus_G > Paenibacillus_G tyrfis. Next base: position 35,707 of record NZ_JNVM01000015.1, on the reverse strand, counting down.
GCAAGATCCTTTTTCCCGTTGGCAGAGGAAAGGGAACGCACCTTTGTGGCCGGTTTGTCGATGGGCGGATACGGCGCGCTGAAGCTGGCGCTCCGTCATCCCGAGCGGTTCGGGGCGGCAGCCAGCTTGTCCGGCGCAACGGATATCGAAGCGATGGCACGGGATCGGCTGTCCCGGGAGGAAACGGCGGCGATATTCGGGTCGGCGGATAGTTTGCGCGGCAGCGATAACGATTTGTTTGGGCTGGCGTCCGGATTGGCGCGTTCGGATGCGGAGCAGCCGAAGCTGTATCAATGCTGCGGCACGGAAGATTTTTTGTACGAGGACAACATCCGTTTCCGCGACCATTGCCGGAAGCTCGGATTAGAGCTTACTTACGAGGAGGAGCCCGGGGCGCATGATTGGGGCTACTGGGACCGCAAAATTCAAAGCGCGTTGAATTGGCTGCCGCTGGAGAGTGGTCTGGCGAACAACTAAAAAGGATCGGCTTAAAGGCTTGGGTATGCTCCGTTTGGCGGGCGTATCCAAGCTTTTTTTTGTAGATTGTTCTTATAAGACAAGGACGGCTTTGCCGGTTATCCGGGTATTCACAGGGATATTATAGAAATTTATCCCTCTTTCTGGAGGAAATTATCCGTTACAACGTGGGAGCGATCCCTGATAATGGAAGCATGAAAGATGAGAGGAGGAATATCGCCCGATCAACGACGATGATATCAACCGGATTGTAAAGGACTGTATGCCGGAAAGTAAAACGTAAACAAAGGAGCTGTTGTAGTTAATGATGAAACGAAAAGCTTGGGCGCTGATGCTGGTCGTCGTGCTGCTAGCCTCGCTGCTGCCTGCGGCCGCCTTCGCCGCTGCGGCTTGGGCGCCGAATACCTCGTACAAAGCCGGTGACATCGTCTCCTACGGAGGCTCGGATTATCAATGTCTTCAGCCCCACACGTCGCTTGTCGGATGGGAGCCGCCTAACGTTCCCGCCTTGTGGAAGCTGCAAACCGGCGGCGGGGATACACAGCCTCCTACCGCACCGGCCAATCTGACCGTGACCGGCAAAACATCGAACACCGTCAGCTTATCCTGGGGCGCATCGACCGATAATGTCGGCGTAACGGGATATGACGTGTATCAAGGCGGGACGCTTGTTGGAAGCGCTGCCACGACTTCGTATATCGTGAGCGGCCTGAAGCCGTCGACCTCGTACACATTTACGGTAAAAGCCAAGGACGCGGCCGGCAACGTATCCGCCGCCAGCAATGCCGTTACCGTCACGACGGACGGGGGGACTGGCGACACGACGCCGCCTACGGCGCCGACAGGTGTTAGCGCTTCCAACGTAACGTCGAACAGCGTGACGCTTACTTGGACGGCATCGACCGATAACGTCGGCGTAACGGGATACGACGTGTACCAAGGCAGTACGCTTGTTGGAAGCGTTGCCACGACCTCGTATACCGTAACCGGCCTGACCCCATCGACCTCGTATACGTTTACGGTGAAAGCCAAGGACGCGGCCGGCAACGTATCCGCCGCCAGCAATGCCGTTACGGTTACGACATCCGGCACCGGTGGTGGTGGCGGCAAGAAAATCGTCACGTATTACCCGGCATGGGCTGTCTATGGACGCAACTTCAAAGTACCGGAAATCGACGCTTCGAAGGTTACTCATATCAACTATGCTTTCGCGGATATCTGCTGGAACGGCAAACACGGCAATCCGGATCCGAGCGGACCGAACCCGCAAACATGGGCTTGCGCCGATGAGAAGGGCAATATCAACGTACCGAACGGATCTATTGTGCAGGGCGATACTTGGGCCGATACCGGTATGTCGTATCCGGGAGATACGTGGGATCAGCCGCTCAAGGGCAGCTTCAATCAATTGATCAAGCTGAAGAAGGCGAATCCGAACCTGAAGACGCTCATTTCCGTCGGCGGCTGGAGCTGGTCCAACCGGTTCTCGGACGTGGCGGCCGATCCGGCGACACGGTCCAATTTTGCCAAATCGTCGGTTGACTTCATCCGCAAATATCAGTTTGACGGCGTCGATCTCGACTGGGAATACCCGGTCAGCGGCGGTTTGGCAGGGAACAGCAAGCGTCCGGAGGATAAGCAGAACTTCACGCTGCTGCTGCAGGCAGTCAGGAGCGAGCTGAATACCGCCGGTGCGGCCGACGGCAAGCAGTACTTGCTTACGATTGCATCCGGGGCAGGTCCGAATTACGTGAACAATACGGAGCTGTCCAAGATCGCGCAAACGCTCGATTGGATCAACATCATGACGTACGATTTCCACGGCGGCTGGGAATCGAAGTCCGGGCACAACGCTCCGCTGTATTTCGACTCGGCGGATAACAGCGAAGATCCGGTCAACTTCAACGTCGACAAGGCGGTTGCCAATCATCTGAACGCCGGCGTGCCGGCCTCCAAGCTGGTGCTCGGTCTCCCGTACTACGGCAAAGGCTGGCAGGGCTGCGCCTCGGCGAATAACGGCCAGTATCAACAGTGCTCCGGCGTATCCCAAAAAGGAACGTGGGAGAACGGATCGTTCGACTTCTACGATCTGGAAGCCAACTATATCAACAAAAACGGCTATACCCGCTACTGGAACAACGTAACCAAAACACCGTTCCTGTATCAGCCGAACGGCGGCATCTTCATCTCGTACGACGACGCCGAATCGATTCAGAACAAGGTCGATTACATCAAGTCCAAAGGACTTGCCGGCGCCATGACGTGGGAAGTGACGCAGGACCGCAACAAAACGCTGCAAACGATCGTGAAAAACGGTCTGAATCCGTAAAACACCCGACAACAAGAGCACCGCATACGCTTCATACCGCACTAATGATTTCCGGCCTTCGCCCTCATCGGGCGGAGGTCTTTTGTTTATCCTTTAACGATGGGTGCAGGTATAGCAGCGAACCGGCCGTAGAAAGCAAGCCGCCCAGCAAAATGGTCCCATGCGTCCCGAGCCGTTCGGCCAACACGCCGGCCAAGAAAGCCGCCACCGGCATCAGCGTCCACGTCATAAACCGGCTCGTCGCCTGAACGCGTCCTAATAGCCGGTCGGGCGTCAACGTTTGCCGGATCGTCACGATGCACGGATTCATGGCGGACGCGGCGATCGTCCCGGCCGCATTCGACAGCAGCAGCACGGCATAAGTCTGCGACTGGCTGAAGACGACGACGGACAACCCGCCCAGACAGGAAGCGGCGAATAAAATGGTCCGGTAAGAGAAACGTTTGCGCAGCACGGCCGTCACCAGCGCTCCCCCGACCGCCCCCAGTCCCCCCGCAGACAAGAGCCAGCCGATCCGCCCAACAGGCAGCTGAATCGTTTCTTTGAGATGAAATACCATCAATGTGAGGAACAGGGTCGTTCCGAAGACGGATACGAGCATCGCCAGGTTCGTAAATAAAATCGGTTTCGTTCGCGTGACAAACTGGAAGCCTTCTTTTAAATCCTCGTAAAAGCTATTGGCTTTAGCCGTATTGGAGCCCACAACCGTACGCCGGATGGGAAGGCTGAGAACCGTCAGAAACGAGATGAAAAAAGTGGCGCTGTTGACGAGAACCGCATATCCGGGATTGTATAAGCCGATGACCATTCCTCCCAGACCGGGCGCTGCGAGAACGGCCAAGTTCGCAAAACCCGAATTGACCGCATTCACCGTCTGCAGATCACTTTTTCGGACGAGATTCGGTACGGAGGCGATTTGCGCTGTCGTATAGATTTGACCGAGCACGCCGGCGGCGAAGGCGCCGATGTACACGTGCCACATTTGCAGCGAATCCACGATGAACAGAAGGCCCAGCAGCCCCGTAATGACGCCTCTGCCGAGATCGCAGAGCAGTAGCAGCGTTTTACGGTTCAACCGGTCGGACCAGATGCCGGTCAAGGGCTGCAGCAGCACCGGCAGGCGTTCGAGCGCGGTTACGATTCCCATGCTGACCGGCGAGCCCGTAATCGCCAGAACGAGCAGGGGAATCGCGATAAGCTGAATTTGATCTCCGCAGTAGGAAATAAAGCTGCTTCCTACGAAGCGGTAGACCGGGTAATTTCTTTTGAATTCCGGCAGCGAAGGCTCGTAGCTTCGTCCGGCAGCCGATGCTTCCATGTTCCGTCCACCTTTATTCGTCTTGTCGTAAATAATCGGCCAGCTCTTGGGCCAGCGTATCGATGGCTTTCGTCTTGACGCGGTACTTAGCATCGCGGATATCGACTAGCCTTGCCGCACGGAGCAGCTTCAAATGATGATGAATCGTCGATTTTCCGATATTCAACCGATCCGTCAAATCTTGCAGGCTCCGATCCTCTTCGGACAGCAGCTTGACGATACGCAGCCGGATTTCGTCGCCGAGCGCCTTATGCTTAAGAACGAGCGAGGCGTCGGGCATATACTTATCGGCAGGGTGGATGCTATCGCTCGCTACGGGATAATGAAAGACCTTCGTCCCTTCGATATCCGCTTCGATGTTCCAAGGCCGATAAACGATTTGCGGGATGAGCAGCACCCGGTGAACGCTCGGCTCCGGCGAATACGCGATCCCGCCCGTGGCCCATTCGACAAGTTCCTCCGGGGTCATCCTTTGCTGCATGCTACTCTTGGCTTCGCTATCTCTGGTCAAAACGGCAAGGAGCTGCTCCGCTTCCGGCTCGATATCCGCTTCGTACCAGCCTGACATTACTTCCGCGAGATGACGTTTCAGCTCCGCCGGATCGGTTGTGCAGATAAAATCAATATAGGCCGGGAAAAACGGGTTCCCGTTTGCGAGTTCTTGCAGCTCTTGTGCAGCCTTCCTGTCACCGGAAGCCGCCTGCTTGCGCGAGTTCTGGTGCTCTTTTCCGAGATAGGGAAGGCAGATGCTTTTCAGCTCCTCCGGGGCCAAACGCTCGATATAGGCCAGAAAATCGGGCAGGGAAGCGAAAGCTTGCTGATGGAGCAGCTGGAGCAAAGCTTTCCAAGTATTGTGCTTTTCTACAAAAGCCAAGTGCCCCAGCAGCTCTTTGGATAATGAGGCTTTGAGCTGCTTCCAATGTTCCATCGGCTTCTCCAACGTATGGAGAAGCGGCGTGTTCGTCACGGCAGCAATTCCCATCGCGCATTCCCACAGCAGCGAATATTCGAGCTGCACTTGATACGTCTCCCGCTTCCGTCCCGTCGCTTGAATGATGTCCAACCCAATCACCTCTTCGAATTAAATGATTCTCATGTATTCTATAATATTAGAATTTAAAATTCAATATTTTTAGAATTTTAATTCGAAAAAGACCGACGGTCTTCCTTTTAGAGGGAGACCGTCGGCCGGGGGAAACGTTATTTCGCTACCGTCTTGTTGTACTGTGCAAGCTTCGACGATATTTCTTTAGCGGCGCCGTCCAGCGCTTCTTTCGGAGACTTTTTGCCGTTCAGAACCTCTTCGATTGCGCCTTCGGTAAGCTGGCGGGCTTCCGGGAACACGCCCATAACCGCGCCCTGCGTCGCTTTGTTCGCTTTCGTTTGGTGCAGTTGGTCAACAGCTGTTTTAAACTGCGGATACTTGGTCAGATTGTCCTTGACGAGCTGCTCGTCATACGCTTTTTTCGTGATCGGGAAGTATCCCGTATTGACGTGCCAGTAAGCTTGCTGCTTCGGATCGGTGAGGAATTTGATGAACTCCCATGCGCCCTTCTGCTCCGCTTCGGAACGGTTGTTCAAGATGTACAAGCTTGCGCCGCCGACGATGACGCCGCCATCCTTTGCGTCCTTCGGCTTCGGCAGGAAGGCCGTGCCGACTTGGAACTTGCCTTCCGCTGCGCTTACGATCCCGCGCAGGGAAGCTGTCGTATCGAGCGTCATCGCGATTTGGCCGGCGGCGAACGCTTTTTTCGTATCGTCGGTTTTGCGGCCGAGGTTCAGCATCGTTTTGTCGTCGATCATTTGCTTCCACCAAGTCATCGTATTGACGCCGGCATCGCTGCCAAGCAAAGATTCCGTTGCCGGGCTGGTGCGGCCGTTGCCGTTGTTCAGCAGCTCGGCGCCTTGGTTTGCGAAGAACTGCTCCATGAACCAGCCGTAGATCGCGAAAGAAGCACCGGCTTTGCCGTCTTTAGACAGCTTTTTGGCTGCTTCGGCGACTTCTTCGTAGGTGACGGGCGGCTTTTCCGGATCGAGACCGGCGGCTTTGAACGCATCTTTGTTGTAATACAGAATCGGGTTGGACGTGTTGAACGGCATCGAATTCAGCTTGCCATCCACCGTATAATAGTTCAAAATGTTTTCTTCAAGCTGGGAGACATCGAATTTGTCAGCGTCGATAAATTTTTGCATCGGCGTGATCGCTTTGGAGTCAATCATGAAGCGGCTGCCGATTTCATACACCTGAATGAGCGCCGGACCGCTTTTGGAATCCATGGACGCTTTCATTTTGTTCAAGCTTTCGTCATAGGTACCTTGGAATACGGCTTCGACGACGACGTTTTTCTGGGAGGCGTTGAAATCGGCGACCAGCTTGTCGACCGCTTTGCCCAGCTCGCCGCTCATCGAGTGCCACCAGACGACCTTGACCGGCTCCCCGGCTTTCGGCGCTTCCTTATTCTCGGCGCCCCCGGCTGCAGGCTTGTCGCCGGCATTGCCCGCCGTGCCGTTTCCGCATGCTGCCATAAACATCATGACGAAAGCAAGCAGAAGAAGCAGCATGCTTTTTTTGTTCAGGTGCTTCATTTCGGTTGATCTCTCCCTTTAATTTGTTATTTATATATAGAGCGAGGAGGCGTTGGAAGCCCGTTGGCTTAATCAAGAGAAGCAAGCCAAGAGCCGGTCCTCGCGCTATGTCTTACCCTTTGATCGCTCCGGCCGTCATCCCGCGGACGAGCTGCTTCAGACCGAGTAGCAGCAAAACAAGCGACGGCAGCAGCACCGTCACGACGCCCGCCAGCACGACGTTCCAATAGGTCAGCTCTTCGAATTGCAGCATGCTGATGCCGATCTGGACCGTGCGCATCGATTGCCCGTTCGTGACGAGCAGCGGCCACAAGTACATGTTCCAGTGGCTCAGGAACGAGTACACGCCGAGCGTGGCAAGCGCGGGCTTTGCCAGCGGCAGCACGAGTCGGACAAAGCTGCGCAGATGGCCGCAGCCGTCAATTTTGGCGGCTTCGAACAATTCGCGGGGGAGTTGCAGGAAAAACTGGCGCAGCAGGAACGTGCCGAAAGCCGTTGCCAGAAAAGGCACGATCAGTCCCTGGTAGCTGTCGAGCCAGCCCCAGCTTTTGACGGTCAAATAATTGGGAATGATTGTCACTTCCCACGGAATCATCATGGTGGACAGAAACAGCGCAAACAGGAAGCTTTTGCCCGGAAATCTCATATATGCGAACGCATAGGCCGCCAAACTTGCCGTAACGAGCTGCCCCAGCATGATCGCGCCGGAGACGAGGAAGCTGTTGGCGAGAAACTGGCCGACCGGAATTTGCTTGAACACTTGAATATAGTTCTCCCAATGTAAGCCGCCCGGCAGCAGCTTCGGCGGATACGAAGCTGACTCCGCATTGGTCATGAACGAGGCCGAGACAGTATACAGAACCGGATACAGCGTCAGCGCCGCCGCGACGATGAGCACGGCGTAAACGAGGGCGTTTTGCAAGCGGGAACTCATTGGTAATGCACCTTCCTTTCCAGAAAACGGTACTGGAGGAGGGTCAGAATCAGCACGATGGCGAATAGGATCAGCGCCTGCGCACTGCCGATGCCGAACCGGAAGTTCACGAACGCATCTTGATAAATATTAAAGACGATGACGTCGGTGCTGTTCATTGGGCCGCCCTTGGTGAGAATATGAATTTGTCCGAACGATTGGAACGCCTGAATAACCGAGACGATCCCGACGAAAAAGAGCGTGGGCGATACGAGCGGCACCGTAAGCTGGAAAAAGGTGTGCAGCGGGCCGGAGCCGTCGATTTTGGCGCTGTCGTATATTTCCTCGGGTACGCTCTGCAAGCCGCTAAGCAGGACGATATAATTGAAGCCGAGATTCATCCAAATCGTCATGATGGAGACGGAGATGAGCGCCCAAGCCGGATCGGTCAGCCAACGGACCGGTTCCACGCCGAGCAGCGTTAAGAAATAATTGAGAGTGCCCAGCGTCGGATGATACAGCATCATCCAGATGACCGAGCCGGTCCCGACGGAAATGGCTACAGGCAGCGAGAACACGAACTGGAAGCCTTTCATCCCCCGAAGCTTGCCTTGCGACAGCGCAGCGAGCAGCAGCGCAAGGGCGATGCCGACAGGGACGGTGAGAACCGTGAAGGACAGAGTAACTTTCAAGCTTTCATAAAATTTATCGGAGGCAAGCAGCTCAGTGAAGTTGTCTAGGCCGGCAAAAGCGGCGATGCGCCCCCGGGGGTCGGTCAAATGCAGGCTGAGGTAGACCGACTTCAAGAGAGGATAGAACAGAAAAATACCGAACAGCAAAAGGGAAGGCAGCAGGAAAGCATAGGCAAGCGACGCTTCCTTCCACTGGATCACGCGCAGGCTTCGCCGGCCGGCGTCTGCCGCAGTTTGCCTCTTGGCTGAGTTCGGGGCCGGACGAACCGCTGCGTTACGGTCGAGCAAGGTCATGCGGACGCTCCTTTCAGGGACTGGTCTGAACGAGCTAATTATAAAGCGGGGTTGTTATCCAAAGGTTAATTGCACGTTAAAATATTGTTGAGAGTCGTTTGAAATTTACAAATTCTAATTAAACGGCGGCGGCAAATCGGTTGTTGAAATTTTGGTAAAACTATGATAATTTATAAGCAATCTCATTACATTGTGCGGAAGAACCGCCTTATGTCATGCATTGTTTGCATGCGTAAGGCGGTTTTTTGTCGTTGTCTACGAACGAAAGGCGGGGGAACGAAGCGATGCTGCATTACGGCTTACAGCCGGGTCAGACGCTGACGGGGCGCTACCGGATCATGGCTCCTTTGGGGAGCGGCGGGATGAGCCGGGTGTTTCTGGCGGAAGACTTGAAGCTGAAGGGGAAGCGATGGGCGGTTAAGGAGACGTATGTCGGGGACGACCCGTCTACGGGGGAAAGCGGCCAGGAGGTGGCGCTGCGGCGGCACGTGCTGCTCAAGGAAGCGGAAACGATGAGCCGCTTGAGTCATCCGAATCTGCCGGATATCGTCGATTACGTACCCGCCAACGCCCACGGTTTTCTGTACCTGGTTATGGATTATATCGAAGGGGAAACGCTGCTTCAGCGGTTTGAACGGCTGGGCCGCCGCATGAACGAGGGACAGGCCGCGGAAATTGCGCTGCAGCTTTGCGGGCTGCTCGATTATTTGCATTCGCTCCGACCGGAGCCGATCATTCACCGCGATTTGAAGCCGTCCAACCTGATGCTGGACGCGGACGGAAGGGTGCGCTTGATCGATTTCGGGACCGCCCGCAGCTTTAAAGCGGAGCAAGCCGCCGACACGGTGCTGCTCGGCACGGTCGGCTTTGCCGCACCGGAGCAGTTCGACGGGCGGCAGAGCGATCCGCATACCGATCTGTACGGCCTCGGCGCGCTGCTTTATTTTTTGCTGAGCGGCGGCGCGTATTACAATCCGCAAAGCCCTTACCGCGAAGCGGAAGCGGCGGTCCCGCCCGGGATTGCACCGATCGTGCTGCGGCTGCTGCGCGCAAGCCCGGACGGCCGGTTCGCGGATGCGCGCGAAGCCGGCGCCGCGCTGGCGGGCTGGCTGGCTGCGCAGCAGCCGCAGCGGCCGGCGGCGCAGGTCGGCGCGCCGCCACAGCCGGGAGCGGCGTGGACGCCGCCGCTCGTGGTGGCGGTCGGCGCCCTATACCCGGGCGCCGGGGCCACCTTTGCCGCGCTCGCGCTCGCGCGGCAGCTTCACGATCTCGGCGTCCCGCACGCCGTGATCGAGCCGCCTGCTCCGCAGGCGGAGCTGTCCGCGCTGCTGTTCGCGGACAAGAACGCGCCGCCGGCGTATCGCTGCTACAACGCGGCGGGGCAAGGCGGCCGCCCGGACGAGCGGCCCTGGGCGGACGGCCACACGCTGTGGCTGCCCGCCGATGAGCCCGCCCCTGGCGCGGGAGAACCGCAGCTTGACGCCGGCGGCTGGCTGAAGCTGTTTCACGCGGTCCGACGCCCGGTGTGCATCGTCGACGTCGGCGCGCAGTGGGAGCATCCCGCGGTGCGGGAGCTGCTCGAAACCGCGACGGACGTCGTCTACGCCGTCGACCCTTTCGCGCATAAGCTGGAGCTTCCCGCGACGCGCCGCCGCCTGCGGCAGCTCGAAGCTTGGCTGGCGCCGGGACGGCGGCTGCACTGCTTCGCGGTGAAGGCGCTGAAGACGCCGCACACGGAAGCGTGGCTGCGCCTGCTCCCGCAGCGCCCCGCCTGCCTGCTGCCCGCGGTGGATCTGGCGGCGCTGGCCGAGGCCGGCTGGCAAGGACGGCTGCCGCACGACACGCCGCCGGTCCGGGACGCGCTTCGCGAGGCGATGCTGCCGTGGCTCCGGCGGTGGCTGCCGGACGAAGTGATCCCCGCGCAGCGGGAGCGGAATCGTCTCGGTCCCGCGACCAAGCTGCTGCGGTTGTTCCAATCCAACAAATAACCCGATTATCCAGAGAACAGGAGGAGGTAGCGGTTTGCAGAAAGCATGGATCGTCATCACACTGGGCTGCGTGCTGATGGCGGGATCGATATACGGATATTGGCAGTTCATGAAGCATACCGAAATTCAAGTCCGCACCATGACGACGGTCAAACCGGTAAGGATGCTGCAAAGCGGGGAAGTCGTCGAGGCTTCCATGCTCCGCAAGGCGGTTATTCCGCTGGCGGCTCACAGCTCCGAAGCCGTGACGGACCTTGACGCGCTGATCGGCAAGACGGTGCTTGTGCCGATTGCGGACAGCGAGGAGCTGGTTTCGTGGAAATTGACCGATCGCAGTACCGTACCCCGTGCGGGAGAGCGTTATTTCAGCTTCAAGACGGATGCGGCCGTCAATGTCAACAATATGGTTCGGCGGGGCGACCGCGTCGACGTATGGGTCGAATTCGAGACGCCCAAGTTCGTCACGACCGGCTCCGGCGTTCTATGGAGCGTCGGCGCGGTCAAAATTATCGAGCAGCTCCCGGTCACGGCGATCAAAACGGCCGAAGGGCTGGAGGTAGCGGATGGAGCGACGATCGAAACGGTCGTTCAGCCGAACCAGATCCAATTGCAGAATGCCCGTTCCAAGCCAAACGGGAAGCCTGAGCTGAACACTTATATAATGAACGACGAGGTGTACGAGGCTTACGTGCTCGGCAGCATCGGCGGGAAGATTAAGCTGGCGCTGCCCGATCTGTCCGCGCACGCCGCCGCCTCGGGAACAGTAACGGGATTGTTTCAGGAGCTTAAGGAAGCGGATTTGTTCAGCAAAACCAAGCCCCAGGTTCAAGTGAAAGGCGAGCTGAATCGAAGCCAAGTCAGCGGCAAGGAAAAGGAGCCCGCCGCTGCGCAGGGGAACGGCGGCGCTTCGCCAGGGCTCAAAGCAACGGAGGTGAAACCGGCATCATGAATCTATTGTTCGCACACCCGCAGGCCGGCGCCGCTGATCTGCTGGGGTCGCAATTAAGCCGTTCCGGCTCGGATTCGGACGGCATCGTGACGGTACAGCATCGCGACCGGTTGTTCGCGCGGTTGGAAGAACCGTTCGACGTCGTTGCCGTCCATACCGGCCTGTTCTACGATTCGTATCCTTGGGATTGGATGCCGGAGATCCGGCGCAAGCAGCCTCAGGCCCGCGTCATCGTAGCCCCGGACGAGGCCGTATACGATTCGTTCATGCTTGAGGCGTTGACGCGGCTGGCGGAGACACTCGGTTTCGCCGTTTTGCCGCTGGGCGGAACGGATCAGGAGACGTTCGAGGCGCTTGCCGCTTCCGTCGAAGGACGCAGCGTCCGCAAAGCGGCGGGCGATAAGCGAAGCGGCATCGTGGTTGCCGTCTGGTCTGCGAGCAGCAAGGATGGGGCGACGACGGTCGCCGTCAATACGGCGCTTGCGCTGGCTTCGGCGAACCGTCTGCGCGTCGGGCTGATCGACGGGAATCTGCGTAACCCGGAAATTCGCTCGCAGCTGAATTTGACGGAAACGGACCGCAGCCAGTTCAAGCTGCGGCCGAAGCTGCAGACGCAAACACTGCAGCCGGAAGATCTACTCGATTCGTGCATCACATATCGGAAGATGAACGGCCTGCATATTTTGACCGGCTCGCCCCGCCGCGATACCGCGCTCGATATGACGCCGGAAATGATGGCGCATTTGCTGCAGACGGCCAGATCCGTATTCGACGTGACGCTGGTCGATCTGAATGCCTACCCGGATAACGCCGCGACGGTATGTACCGTTCGCGGAGCCGACATCCGCTGGCTCGTCGCCCAGAACAATTATGCTTCCTACCGCACGAGTTGGCGCGAATGGTTTGACTGCTATTGGAAATATTGCGGCTTGACTCCGTCCGACATCTCGCTGATCCTCAACCGCGCATCTTCGGACGATAAGCCCGAACGGATCGCGGATGCGCTGCACATGTCTTTGGGCGCTTCGATTCCGAATGCGCCCGGCGGTCTCGGCATGAAAGCCGTGCATGAAGGGGTGCCCCTTTACTTGATGCCGAAGGCGGAGCCGTTCACGGAAGCGATCGACGGGCTGGCGGCATTGCTGACGAAGCGTGCGGAAGGAGACGTACCGGGAACGGATCTTGCCCCGGGTCGACGGCGTAAACCGGGGTGGATCTCCAGATTGAGCGCCTTGTTCGGATAGGAGGGACGGACTTGTCATTACTGACAGCCCATCGAGCGGGAGGGCGGATGCGCCCGAGAACCCGTTTCGACGCCGGGCAATATTTGAAGGATCTGATTCAGGCGGACCAGGCGCGTGGACGTATGCCCGCCTCATTTTCCAGCCTGAACGCGGCCGGACATAAAAAAGGAGTGCAGCGGATGCCGCTTGCCGATGCGGTGAAGCTGGTGTACGAGCATTTAACCGAGCGCTCCAAGAAGGACCAGGCGCTGTACGAAGATATTTTGCAAGCCGGACTTGGCGAGCCGCTGGCGCAGGTAAGGATGAAAGCGGTCATCGATACGCTCCTGACCGAATACCGCATCGATATCGAACCGGACACGCTGACGCCGCCGCTGACCCCGACGGAATGTGTATTTGCCGACACGTGCGGTGCGGGGTTGATCGAGGATTTGTACAGATTGCCCGACGTGGAAGAGGTTCAGGTCATCGGCTGCGACATCTTTCTTCTTCGCGGCGGAGAGATGATACGTCACACCCGCCGGTTCGCTTCGCCTGCCGACGTTTTGCTGCTGCAGGACCGTTTGGCGCTGTGCGGTAAAAAGCCGATCAACGAGCGGCAGCCGTTTATCCAGTCCTATTTGTGGAACCGCTCGCGGCTCGTGATGACCCGGCCGCCGTATTCCGATGTCCCGAGCATCCATATCCGCAATTTCATCGTCAAGGACGTGACTCTTGAGCTGCTGGCCGATTTACATACGTTGAACGAGCCGATGGCGCGTCTCCTGCGCCTGCTGGTTCGCTACCATGCCAGCTTTTTGATCGGCGGGGGCACGGCGACCGGCAAGACGACGTTTTTGTTCGCGCTGGCACAGGAAATTCTGGAAAACGAACGGATTCGGACGCTGGAGAAAGAATTCGAGGTCGCGCTCCGTGGGCGGCTGCGGGGGATCCGGAACATTTTGGCAGTCCGGGAAGTGGATGAGATCGGGCTGAGCATGGAGGAATCGTTCAAGCCATTGCTTGTGATGAGCCCGCATTGGGTGATCGTCGGTGAAGCGAAAGGCTCCGAGGTGTCCCAGATGGTGCAGGGCGCGCTGCGCGGTCACGACATGATGGGCACGATGCATACGAAGTACCGCGATTCGTTCATCAGCGACGTCGTCGATATGATCAAGCAGGACGGGCGGCAGCATGACCAGACCGATACCGTCAGACGCGTAGCCCGGGCGTTTAACCTTATTGTGTTTTTGCGGCTGGTGCGCATCGGGGGAAAGCCGGTTCGAGTAGCGACGGAAATTACGGAGCTTTCCGTGGATGAGCGGCAAACGGTACATATTCGTCCGCTTGTCGAATGGGATTTTCAACGGCAGACGTGGAGGTTTACCGGTGAGCGGTTCAGCCGTTCGCTGATGGACCATCTCGTGGCAAACGGAGCCACTCCCGACGAGTTTCGGGAATTGGGGGTATGGGGAGCATGAGCGTATCGGCACAGCTAATTCAAGGGAGTCTAAAGGGCCTGCTCTTCGGCTGTTGGATCGTCGGATCGCTGCTGCTGGTGCTGTGGCTGTTGCGAATGACGGGAGCCGGAGCGGCCCGGCGCCGCCGCTTCAGGTCGCTCGGGGGTGATCCCGGCCGCCGAACCTTGGGAGGCTCGCTTACCGGGCTTCGACCTGTTCGGCATCTGGCCGAGGAAATGGAAGTCGCCGAGCTCAAGATCGGGGTCGAGGTGATCGGCGCAGTCATGCTGCTGTTGGCGTTTGTCGGATTTTTCGGTTCGGATGCGGCCGTGCAACTGATGCAGCAGCGTTTTGCCGTCGGCGCGGACCGGCTGCAGGGCTTTCACGTATGGGCGCTGAGCGGCGCCATCGCCTTTTTGCTCGGCTCGTTTCCTTATTTTTATGTCCGGTTTCGCGTTCAGCGTAAGCGGCACCGCATTGCGAACCGCATGATCATGCTTGTGCAGAACTTGATCGGCCATTACCGCTCCCGGCTGACGCTGGCTGAAGTGATCGTCAAAGCGTCGAAGACGATGCCGGACGAGGTCCAAAGTGAATGGAGGCGCTTGGAGCTCGCACTTCATATGAAATCGGTCGATGAAGCGCTGTACGAGTTTGCACGCCGAATTCAAAGCGAATGGGCCGACGATCTCGCGGATTTGCTGCTAATCGGCTCGCACTACGGCACCGACGGCACCGAATCGCTGCATCACTTGGTCGGCAAGATGCAAGCGGCCAAGCGACACGAAGAGAACCGGCTTGCGATGATTACCGTTTACCGGCTCGGTACGACCTTTATGATCGGCTTCGCTTTCTTCGTTGTCGGCTTCAACATTTATGCGGACGGAGCAAATTACCGCCACTATTTCGTCGATCCGGTCGGCAAGTCGCTGCTGATCGCTTCCAGCGCCGTCATGTTCATTTCGATGATCATGGTCATCAAGTCGGGCCGCAAAGCGTTTTAAGCGATCATCAGTGGTATGCAAAACTTTTGTGGCGACGCAATATTCTTCATCCCGGAAAGGAGAATGGCTCATGACAGGGATGGTTTCAAACGGATGGATGCTGGCCTTTCAAGCGCTGTTTGCCCTGTTGTTCATAACAGGCAGCGCGCTGCTGTGGTTCCCGCTTCTCGGACGCGTCCGCTTTGGAAGGGCCAGCCGTTTGGCGATGATGCTGGAAACGCTGAAGCAGCGGGAGCATCGGATGCTTGTCATGGACCGGCAGGAGGAAGCGTTGAGTCCCAAGGCGCGCGCGTTTGCCGAGAAAGCCCGACTGGCCGGTCTGCCTGCAGACTGGGGCTATCAGCGCTTTCGTTTGCTTCGCGCAGGGCTCGCTCTCCTGATGCTGTTGGTTGGTTTTATGGCCCAAGCGGCGGCAAGCCCCGAATTGCTTGCGAATCCGGGGCTTGGCCCGTGGTTCGGATTGGGGCTCAAGCTGCTGCTTTGCACCGCTTTAGGCTGGTGGACCCCGCTGTTGTTCGTCCATGTGGCGGCGGCGCAGAAGCGAACCGGATATCTGCTCGAAATCGCCAAGCTATCTCAGCGGCTGTCGATCTGTGTCAGCGAGAAGGCGGACATTCGGGAAATGCTGATTCGCGCCGGACGGCCGCTCAAGCTGCTGAAGCCGCATTTGCAGGAGCTGACGGTCATGTGGGGCAAAGACCAGCGGGCTGCCATTTGGCGCTTTAAGGAAGCGGTCGGCATCTCGGAGGTGTTCCCGCTCGTTAACGCTTTGGATGCGGTCTGCCAAGCCGATACGAACGAAATGGCCAAAGTGCTCAAAGAGCAGACCGCCAGCATCGAAGCGACGCTGACGGCGGATATCCAACGGAAACTGGAGAACGCGCCGATTTGGATCAGCTTTTATATCATGATTCCGTTCGCCGTTATCGTTCTGCTGTTTTTGTACCCATGGATTGTCACCATATCCGAGCAACTGATGACAAGCTTCGAAGGTTAGGCACAGGGAAAGGCGGGACACGGATGTCCAAAATCGTAATTGCCATGCTGATGGCGGTGCTACTAGGAGGCGCTACGCTATATGTACTCGGCGCGCAGATCATACCGGCGACGGGAACGGCGGGAACGAAGACGAACACGCAAATCAACCATGCGTTTCAATGAAACGATAACGATCGCAAAGGGGAGAGAGCCATGGGAAAGCTAGTCATTGCCTGCTTGTTGACCGTCCTGCTGGGCGGTGCGGCGATGTTCGTCGCAGGAACGAAGGTCGGTCCGGCAGTAGGGGATAAGGGAGGAAGGCTCAACACAAGCATCTCGGGAGCCCAGGTGGATGTACACAGCGGCTCGGTCAGCACGACCGCACCATAATCAAAACGACAGAAAAGGATGAGAGCCTGTGGGAAAACTGGTTATTGCCTGCTTATTGACGGTATTGCTCGGCGGAGCGGCTATGTTTGTAGCCGGATCGAAGGTTGGTCCTGCGGTAGGGGGCAAGGGAACGAAACTTTACGAGAGCGTGACCCAGGCAACGGTCAATCAAACAAGCGGCGAAGCTACCTTGAAGCAGCCTTGAACCATGAGCAAACTAATTACGTTATGTTTAGCGGTCGTGCTCATTTTCGGCATTTCGATTTATATTTTTCAACCGGCCGGCGGCGCCGGTCTGAAGCAGCAGGTTCGCAACGGTCATACGACGGTTACGAATCAGGTGCGCAGCTTCGATTATGTCACAAATTGACGGTGATGTTGTAGTGAAAAGCAAAATCGCTGCTTTTCTGCAGGACGAGCAGGGGATGGCCAACGTCCTCGTAACGCTCTTCTTAATGCCTGTGCTGCTGTTTCTTTCGCTGGCGATCGTCCCGTTCTTCGTCTATACGATGAAGGCGGATCATCTGAATACGATTGCCAATCATGCACTCAAGGAAATGGAAGCGGTCGGCTATTTAAGCCAGACGGTGGAGTCCAATATGAACGCCAGGTTAGCCTCGCTCGGGATGGGGGACGTGACGGTGAACGGCATGGCCTATCCATCCTATACGGGGAGCACTCGGAGCAAAGTGCTTCGCGATGCCGCTGACCCGACGGTGAAGCTCGTCCTCAAGTATCCCGCGCCGAATTTGAGCCGCATGCTGAACGCCATCGGAGGCGGAGGGAACGCATCGGCCCAAGAAGGGTTTTATAATTTGGTGCTTTACGGAAAAAGCGAAGCTTACGAATAACTCGAAGCAATGTTGCTGTTTTAAAAGGAGGGAGATACGTGTGCGGCGGGCATGGCAGTGTCGGTTGAGAGCGGAAGCGTATGGCTTGCTGAAGGATGAAAAGGGGAGCGCGCATTTGCTGCTGTTTGGCTTGCTCGGCATGATGACAGCCGCCTTTATTTGGGTCATTGCGTTCAATTGGATGATGCAAACGTACGGCATGAACAAAACCAAACCGCTGCTTGACCGAGCTGCGCATGCGGCCTCGTTGGATATCGTGCCGGAGGAGGCGGCGCTCGGCCGGCTTGTGTGGGACAGCATGAAGGGGACGGATGATTTTTACCGGTACCTTCAACTGAACCTGAAGCTGGACAGCGATCTGACGCCGAAAGAGGGAAGCCATCTTCACGAGGCTCCCGTCGTGCATCATTTGGAATTTATCACCAGTCCCGCGTATCCTTATGTGCTTCAGCGAACGGTTACCGTTCACACCGGCACAGCCAAGCAAACGACGCGCAGCGTTCAGGTGACGATTTATGGGCCGTCCGTCGTTGCCATCGTCGAACTGAACCAGCCTTTGCTCGGTCTTTCCCGCAGCGAGCCGGTTGTGCTCAGCAGCGTTGCCAGCGTCCGATTCCGTTAACCCTCATCGACCGGAGTCTTTTTCGTTCAAAGTAGCTCCTCTTTGCATTTTCCAGTTGCGGCAGGTAATGTAGAGATACAGATTTCTGCCATAGGAGGGACTGAACATGAACGAATACGCACAACGCATCGGGCGCTTGCAGCAGAAGCTGCAGGCCCTTCAGCTTGACGGCATGATGATTACGCAAAATGTGGACTTGTATTATTTGACCGGCTCTATGCAGACCGGTTATCTGTTCGTTCCTGCGGAAGGTGAGCCGCGCTTTTACGTTCGCCGGAGTGTCGCACGCGCACAGGAGGAATCCGCAGTCGCAGTAGAACCGCTCGGCTCGTTCCGTGCTTTCGGCACCCAACTGGCCCAGACGTTTCCGCAGCTCGCCTCCGGCTCCGCCGTAACGCTTGCCGCCGAATTCGACGTGCTGCCCGTACAGCAGTGGCAGCGGCTGCAAAGCGTGCTTCCTCACGTTGTGTGGAAGGACGGGTCCATGCTGATCCGCGAGACGCGTATGATCAAATCGCCACGCGAGATCTCTTGTATCCGCGAAGCTGCACAAATCATCGACGGCGCTCTTGAGAATGCGCTAACGAGGCTTGAGCCGGGCATGACCGAATTGGAGCTGATGAGCGCCGTCGAGCACTATATCCGGCTGCACGGACATATCGGGGTAATGCGTTTGCGCGGATATAACCAAGAAGTGCTTACGGGGGTGATCGGCGCAGGCGAAGCAGTTGCCAAGCCGACCTATTTTGACGGCCCTGCGGGCGGTCAAGGACTCGGTCCGGCAGTACCGCAGAGCGTAAGCAGACGGCCGATCGAGCGGAACGAGCCGATCCTGATCGATATCGGATGCTGCATCGACGGATACGTGATCGACCAGACCCGGACGGCCGTGATCGGCGATTTGCCGGACGACCTGCGGCAGGCATACGACGTATCCGAGGCAATCATCCGCAGCGTCGAATCGATGCTGAAGCCCGGTATATTGTGCGAGCAGCTCTACATCCATTCGCTTGGCATGGCCCAGGAAGCAGGGCTTGGCGACCATTATATGGGCTTCGGCGACGATCAGGTCAAATTTCTAGGTCACGGCATCGGTCTGGAGGTCGACGAGCTGCCTGTGCTCGCCAAAGGCTTCCGCTATCCGTTGGAGCCGGGGATGGTTATTGCGATCGAACCGAAGTTCACCTTCCCCGGGCGAGGGGTTGTCGGGATCGAGAACAGCTACGCGGTGACGGACACCGGCTTCGAGAAGCTGACCGTATCGCGCGAAGGGCTCATCCGGTTATAAGGCGTATGTGCGCCAAATGGTGCCGGCCGTGCCAAGCGTACAGCCCAATATTTTGATCGAGCCGGATGATGCCGCTGTCCGGATGGCGAAATTCTCTTGCAAGCTCCTCATCCGAGAGTCCGCGCAGCAGCAATACCCATCGTTCGTGTAAGGCGTCCAGCAGCGCAAGCGATAACGCGACCGGGGCTTGCCGGGTATCCGGCAGCTCCGCCCAGCGTTCCTCTCGATACGGCCTAATGACGGGCACTTCCTCCGTCAATGCCAGCTTGAAGCGGATGAAGCTGTTCATATGGCTGTCCGCCATATGATGAACGACCTGCCTCACCGTCCATCCTCCCGGCCGGTACGGCGTATCGAGCTGTGTCTCACAGGCTCCTTGAACAGCCGCTCTCACCAGCTGCGGCAGCTGGGCAATCTCATCGATCCAAGCCGCAATCATCTCCACATCCGGCTTTGCCGGAGCCTCGTACTGCCCGATCGGAAACCTCAAATGGTCTGTCATGAATACCCCACACCTTTCCGCTTATTTGCTCCTTTTTTTCAAACGCATATAGTAGGGAAGCTGTTTCCTTTTAATTACTTTAGCACAAAAAAGATAAAATTGAAGGCCAATCCCTACCGATCTAGCCTAGCAATCTCTGTCTCTTAGATAGATTGGCTGGAACAGCATAGAGTCCTTTTGCCACTAGACAAGCGGGATACTTTTCGTTCGCACGGACGAGGCTTATCGCATTGCCTAACCCTCGAAAAGATGATAAAATTAATAGAATACATCATAAATGCTCTGCGACCGTTGCAAGAGAGATTCATTGCGTCATACACAAATTCCTTAACATTATGCATCTATTTAAATTAAGACAGCAGGCAGAGCATGAATCCAAGGCAAGGGCCGGTTGACCAAGAGGGGGAACGTCCATGCTGCGTCTGGGACAGAAGATCGTTATTATTGGCGACAGCTTCGAACAAAATTTGCCGATCGGTGAATATGGATATATTATTGCGTACGACCGCAATGCGGACAATGTGTTCGATTACGTGGTTCGGATTCCGAAAGTGAACAAGCATTACTTCGTACCGGGTGCCGATGTCGAGCTGGAGGAAGTACTCATTCAGCAGGAAGTGGATCGGCTGGAACGAGAAGCGCTGATCGATTTTGCGCTCGCGACGAAGAACGAAGAGCTGTTCCGACGGGTCATGAACGGTGATGCGGAAGAAATCGTGGCGGAGACGAACAAAGAAGTTCAGTCTAAGGAAGATTTCATCAAGCAAGTCAATTTGAGGGCTTGGATTTGAAGCTCGCTTAATTAAGTAGAAGTAATAGAGTAGAAACGAAAGAATCGTGATGCGGCCTTGTAAGGGACGCTGCCGGTT
The DNA here is from genome assembly GCF_000722545.1 of Paenibacillus tyrphae. Lineage (GTDB taxonomy): Bacteria > Bacillota > Bacilli > Paenibacillales > NBRC-103111 > Paenibacillus_G > Paenibacillus_G tyrfis. The sequence goes on along the minus strand of NZ_JNVM01000015.1, from coordinate 14,974 downwards.
CTTTTTCTTTTAGGCAAAATCACGCTGTTCCCAATTGAGTTCAATCTTTAACTCCGCTATAATAATAAGAATGATTGTCAGTAGAGTGAGGTGCAGGAATGAGCATAACCGTGAAGGATGTCGAACACGTGGCCGCTCTCGCCCGACTGGAGTTGAGCGACCGCGAGAAAGAGCAGTTTACCGAGCAGTTGAACGCCATATTGAAATATGCCGGGCAGCTGGAGCAATTGAACACGGACGATGTCGAACCGACCAGCCACGCGATGCCGCTTGTCAATGTTATGCGCGAAGACGAGGTCAGACCGTCGCTGCCGATTGAGAAAGTGCTGCTTAACGCCCCGGATGAAGAAGACGGGCAGATCAAAGTGCCTGCTGTACTAGAATAAGTGTGGAATCTACCGAGGCGAACCTGAAGGGAGGACTTGTGCTTGTCTTTGTTTAATTTGCGCTTGCAGGAACTGCATAACAAGCTTCATGCGAAGGAAATTACCGTCTCCGATCTGGTGGACGAGTCTTATAAACGCATTGCCGCTGTTGACGGCAAAGTGAAGGCGTTTCTTACGTTGGATGAGGAGAACGCCCGGGCGAAGGCGAAGGAGCTGGACGCCAAGGCAGGCGGCAGCGAAACGCGCGGGCTGCTGTTCGGGCTGCCGATCGGCATCAAGGATAACATGGTAACCGAAGGCGTCACGACGACGTGCGCCAGTCAATTTTTACGCAACTACAATCCGATTTATGACGGAACAGCGGTTCGGAAAATTAAAGAAGCGGATGCGGTCAGCATCGGCAAGCTGAATATGGACGAGTTCGCGATGGGCGGCTCCAACGAAAACTCCAGCTTCCATCCGACGCACAATCCGTGGAATCTTGAATACGTTCCGGGCGGCTCCAGCGGCGGCTCTGCGGCGGCGGTAGCGGCCGGCGAAGTGTATTTCTCACTCGGCTCCGACACCGGCGGTTCGATCCGTCAACCTGCGGCATACTGCGGCATTGTCGGCCTCAAGCCGACTTACGGGCTCGTTTCCCGCTTCGGCTTGGTCGCGTTCGCGTCCTCGCTCGACCAGATCGGTCCGCTCACCAAAAACGTCGAAGACAGCGCTTATTTGCTTCAGGCGATCGCTGGGCACGATCCGCTCGATTCGACGTCGCTTAACACGGACATTCCGGACTACGTCAGCGCTTTGACCGGCGACGTGCAAGGGCTGCGGATTGCCGTCCCGAAGGAATATTTGGGCGAAGGCATCGACCCGAAGGTGAAGGATGCCGTTTTGACCGCTTTGAAGGTGCTGGAAGGCCAAGGTGCGATCGTCGAAGAAGTATCGCTGCCGCATACGGAATACGCGGTTGCGACTTATTATTTGCTCGCTTCCTCCGAAGCGTCCTCCAACTTGGCGCGCTTCGACGGTGTACGTTACGGCGTGCGCGCGGACAATCCGAAAAATTTGCTTGATATGTATATCCAATCCCGGAGCCAAGGGTTCGGCGACGAAGTGAAGCGCCGCATCATGCTCGGAACGTACGCGCTCAGCTCCGGTTATTACGATGCCTACTACTTGAAGGCGCAAAAGGTCCGTACGTTGATCAAGCGCGACTTCGAGCAGGTGTTCGAAAAATACGACGTGGTTATCGGACCGACGGCTCCGACGCCGGCCTTTATGATCGGCGCGCAGTCGGACGACCCTCTGACCATGTACTTGAACGATATTTTGACGATTCCCGTCAGCCTCGCCGGCATTCCGGCCATCAACGTTCCTTGCGGCTTTGCCGACGGTCTTCCGATCGGATTGCAGATTATCGGCAAGGCGCTGGACGAATCGACGATTTTGCGCGTTGCTCACGCTTACGAGCAGCAAACCGACTTCCACAAGCAGCGTCCGCAGCTGTAATAGAAAGGAGCCACCTTTAGTGACAGCAGCAACCGACAAGAAATACGAGACGGTCATCGGGCTCGAAGTGCACGTTGAACTGCACACGAACTCCAAAATTTTCTGCGGCTGCTCCACCGCCTTCGGAGCTCCGCCGAACACCCATACGTGTCCGATTTGTCTCGGACATCCCGGCGTGCTTCCCGTGCTGAACAAGCAAGCGGTGGAGTACGCGATGAAAGCGTCGATGGCGCTTAACTGCCAGATTGCAACGGAGAGCAAATTCGACCGCAAAAACTATTTTTACCCCGATTCCCCGAAGGCGTACCAAATTTCGCAGTATGACAAGCCGGTCGGCGAGCATGGCTGGATTGAAATCGAAGTCAACGGCGAAACGAAGCGCATCGGCATTACGCGCGTGCATTTGGAGGAAGATGCGGGCAAGCTGACGCACGTCGACGGTGGTCATGCCTCGCTCGTTGACTTCAACCGCGTCGGCACGCCGCTGATCGAGATCGTCTCCGAGCCGGACCTCCGCTCCCCTGAGGAAGCGCGGGCGTATCTGGAGAAGCTGAAAGCGATCATGCAGTACTGCGACGTTTCCGACGTGAAAATGGAGGAAGGCTCGCTGCGCTGCGACGCGAACATCAGCTTGCGCCCTTACGGGCAGAAGGAATTCGGCACCAAGGCCGAGCTGAAGAACATGAACTCGTTCCGTGGCGTACATCGCGGACTGGAATACGAAGAATGGCGTCAGGCGGACGTGCTGGACAGCGGTGGCAAAGTCGTACAGGAAACGCGCCGTTGGGACGAAGCGCAGGGCAAGACGCTGACGATGCGGAGCAAGGAGCAAGCGCACGACTATCGTTATTTTCCGGACCCGGACCTCGTGGCGCTGCACATCGACGACGCATGGAAAGCGCGCGTCCGCGAATCGATTCCCGAGCTGCCGGACGCCCGCAAGAATCGGTACGTCAGCGAATACGGACTGCCGAGCTATGACGCGGAGGTCATCACGTCGTCGATCAAGCTGGCCGACTTTTTCGAGGAAAGCTTGAACTTCACCAAAGACGCCAAAGCCGTCGCCAACTGGATTATGGGCGATTTGCTCGGCTACTTGAACGCGAACAACCTAGAGCTGCAGGATGTCAAAGTGACCGGCAAAGGTCTCGGCGAAATGATCGGACTGATGGAGAAGGGGACGATCAGCAGCAAAATTGCCAAAACCGTCTTTAAAACGATGCTGGAAACGGGCAAAGCCCCGCAGACGATCGTTGAGGAGCAGGGGCTTGTGCAGATCAGCGACGAAGGCGCGATTTTGGCCGTGGTTGAGCAGATCGTTGCGGGCAATCCGCAATCGGTGGCAGACTTCAAAGCGGGCAAAGAGAAAGCCGTCGGCTTCCTGGTCGGTCAAGTAATGAAAGAGACGAAGGGGAAAGCCAACCCCGGATTGGTGAACAAATTGATTATCGAGGTCCTGAACCGTTAAGGCTTTCCTTAGCTGGAAAAGCGACAGAGGCTGTCCCAAGGCAAACATTTGCTAGGGATAGCCTCTTTTGTTGTGAGACAACGTTTCGTTTGGTAAAATATAGGGCAATCTAAGTGCCTCCGCTGTCAAATGAGGCTTGAAGGAGGCTGCACCCTCATGATCAGACCAATTGATTTAAACGATCTGAAAGCCGCGCTGGAGCTGCTATCGCTTCAGCAGGTCGCATACCGTATCGAAGCGGAACTTGTAGGCTTCGAAGAAATTCCTCCGCTTATCGATTCGCCGCTTTCGCTTCGAGAGTCAGGGGAAGCTTTTTTCGGCTGCTATTTGGATGAGCGGCTTGTCGGAGCGGCAGCCTGCAAGCAATCGCCCAAGGAAATGACCGTTTGTCGAATGATGGTGCATCCCGATTGGTTCCGTCATGGGATTGCGAGCCGGCTGCTGGAGCATATCGAGCAGCATGTCCCGCCGGGAACGGTGATTAAAGTCGCAACGGGCACGAACAATACGCCGGCCGTGAGGCTTTACGAAAAGCACGGGTACGAGCCGGTACAGGTCCAGTTGCTCGCGCCTGGCATTACGCTGACGCAATTTCAAAAAATCGTATAGTCGTCAAAGGCAACCGTCACTCCGTCAACCGTACGCTGTACAATGGTTTCACCGCGTACGGTCAGCTGCAAGCGGTGGCCGCGGCGAGTCGTATAAACAACCGACAAGGCCCCTTCTCCGTCTTCGAAGGCGGGCTGTTTATCCGAAGCGCCTGCAAGGGCGCGCCAGTCTTCTAGCGTAAAGACGCCGCCTGCTTCCGCTTCCGCCACTCCCATCGCTTCGACCACGACTGCGTTCCGTCCGTTAGAGAGCAGCGATGCTGCGGACAGGCGGTCGTTTTGCTCCGTCACGCTTAACGGCTGCATCAGATGGACCGCGACGAAGACCTGCCCGAGCTTTCCGTAGCCGCTTCGCTCTTCGATGTGCCATTCGCCTTTGGGTAGGCATCCGACCAACGTATCGGCGGCCTCGGCGTCCGGCGGCACGTCCCAGACGGCGATGAGCGTATCTTTGTCCAGTAACACCTGTCCGTAAGAGCTGGCGTGGCGGTCGTCGCCCGGCGTGTAATAGGCCCCGGGATGAAAGAAGTACAGCTGATTTACGCCAAGCGCGGCCGTTTCTGTATCCAAGGGCAGCGAGACATCCCAGCGCAGCTGTTCGTTATCGAATTCGTCGCGCCGCTCCCAAATGCCCCCGAGGGCATAGTCGTTCGTCAAATAGGCATACGTATGTGCTTCGGACTCGACCTTCTCGTCGGCTCCGGCAAAACGGATTTTGCGCTTGAGCTCGCAAGCCGCTTGGCGGTTCATGGCCGCCTCCCGAACAGCCACCGATACTTCATAGCTGAAGAGCGCCGCTCCCTCCAGACGCGGAAACGCCGTCGGCGCCGGAAAATCGCCGAACTGGATATAGTCATGCGGCGTATTTGTATCCTTCGGCGCATCGTGCGGCCAGATCCGGGACTGCGGCCCGACCCAAGCGCCGCGCAAATACGACTCCGCACGAAGTTTCCACAAATATTCGAGCAGCTCCTCCGCGACCTCATGCGCTTGTTCATCCTGAACGATTTCCCATACGCAAGTGAAAGCTTGAATCCAGTGCCAATGCCAAGGGAGGCAGCCGTATTCCTTGAATCCGAACGTACGTACGTGGTCTAACAGGCGGCGGGCGCATGCCGTCCCTTCCCGAAGCAGCGCCTCGTCGGCGAATACTTGTCCGAGCAGCAGCTTTAATGCGGTATGCTTCGCTTCGTGATGGTGCATCGATGCCAGCGGGTGGCGGTACACGCCACTTTTGTAAATGTGCTGCAGAGCCGCTTGAAGCTCGCTGTCCAGTTCTCGGGGCAGCGCGTGCCGCAGCTTTTCGTGGAACAGGATCAGCAGGCATCCCATCAGCTCGACCGGCAGTACGTGCGGCTTCGCCGCGGCCGGATCGGCTCCCAGATTTAGCGGCCAATGCCCGTACATCGGGCTGTCCGGATTTTGATCCTGCAGCGCCAGTACTTGACGAAGCATCCGGATCGACAGGCCGGCCGCCGCTTGCCGGTTTTCCTCGCTCCAACCGGGAGCACCTTCCGCTACATAGGCAAACAGATGGGAAGCAAAATAAAAGTTGTCGCGCAAATCTTTATGAAACCAATAGCCGCTATCTAGCAGAGGCAGAGCAAGAGCCTGCTCGGCCGCAAGCCGGAGAACGAGACGTCTCCGTTCGTTCGTTTCCTTTTTCATGAAGCACCATTCCTCCAGTACTCGTCCCACGCTAATTTAAACGTTTCACTTCTTTAGTCTACCTGCAACTGTCCCGAAGTCAATGACTTTTCTGCGGAATATTTTTACCGGGCCTCCATCAGAAGAGCGCGACGTGTTACAATAGTCATCAATATCTTGTTGGTAAGGAGGCGGTTTCATCTATGCATGATCCATGGACGATCGACACATTGCATATTACGCTCAGATTGGTATTGTCGCTGCTGTTCGGCGGCTTGATCGGGATCGAGAGGGAGCAGAGCAGCCATGCCGCCGGACTGCGCACGCACATGCTCGTTTGCCTCGGTTCCACGCTGATTATGCTCTTATCTATGTATGGTTTTTCCGAATTTTCCAAGCTGGACAACGTGCGGTTGGACCCGGCCCGTCTGGCGGCCCAAGTCATCAGCGGAATCGGATTTCTCGGCGCGGGGACCATTCTATATACAGGCAAATCGATCACCGGCCTCACGACGGCCGCTTCTCTATGGGTAGTGGCCGCTATCGGTCTTGCGACGGGAGCAGGCTTTTATTATCCGGCCGCATTGAGCTGCGTGTTTGCCTTGATCAGTTTGTTTGTGCTTAACTTAGTGGAGAAAAAATACCTCCGCGCCAAAAAGCTGCGCCATATTCAGCTCAAAGCGCTGGATACGCCGAGTTTGATCGGCAAAGTGTCCGCTTTGCTTGCGAACAAAGGAAGCGTAATCCAGAAGCTTTCCGTCGAAGAGATGCCTTCGGAAGAAGAGGACTTAATTCATATCACCCTCACGCTGAGGCTTGCCAAAGGCAACAATGTCAGCCAAACCGTCGAAGATCTGATGCGGCTAGATGGCGTCCGTTCCGTTTCCTGCGATTAAAATAAAATTTTTTGAATGGTTTTGAAGGGGTTTGGGGGAGGAACGGCGTCTAAGGTTTCAAGAGCGCAGATCAAGGCGGTGAGCAATGTGGAGAGCATGACGGATGAACAGCTGGTCGACCTAATCCGTCAAGGTGATGAAGAAGCGTACCGGGTATTAATGGCACGTTATCAGGACTATATCTATACGCTGATTTATCGCATGACCTTACATCGCGAAACAGCCGAAGATTTGACTCAGGAAGTATTTATCAAGCTGTACCGTTCCCTCGCCAACTTTCGCGGCGACGCCAAGTTTAAAACCTGGCTTTACCGGATGACCGTCAATGTGGTCACCGACTACAGGCGTTCGCAGCGGCGCAAGCCGTACGAAGCAATTCTGGACAAAATTAAGGGCTGGTTCGGAGACCGCCGGGAAGAGCCTGAGGCCCGTGCCCTACAAAAGGAAGAGCAGGAAACGATGCAGCGGCTGCTTGCCGACCTGCCGGACAAATACCGGCTCATTCTGTATTTGTATCACTACAAACAGTTGTCGTATCAAGAAATTTCGGATGTGACCGGGTTGCCGATGAAGACGATTGAAACGAGATTGTATCGCGGAAAATCGCTGCTTAAAGAAAAATGGCTGGAGGTGCGGGGACATGACCATCATGCATCCAAACGATCAAGAGCTGCTACGCTTTCTGAATAAAAGCTGCTCCGAATTGGAATACCATCGGATCGCGCGTCACATGAAGGCTTGCGCTCCATGCCGCGGGAGACTGTCCGACTTCTTGGATGTCGAACTGATGTTGGATCAGCTTGCCGTCGAACAGGCGCCTGCGGAGTTGGCGGACCGCGTCATGTCCGCTTTGCGTTCATCGGACCGGCCGTTGCCGGATCGCCCGGTGTTCGAGGCGCAACCTTCCTCGCCCCGGCGCAAATGGGTGCCTTATTGGCGTACCGAGCTGCTTCACGGGATGGTCGCCATGGCCGCTACGTTCCTGTTTATCATTTCCGGCGTATTCGGGAAGCTGACGTCTTTGGACCCGAACCGGTGGGAGGCCGATGTTCGTACCGGCGCCCTTCAATTGTTCCACGTCGTCGAATCGGTATCGCGCCAATTGTTGTCATAAGGAGGGAAACTACGAATGCAGGACCAACCGAAAGGCCCGCATTACCATCGTGAGGATCGGGAAGACGAGTTTTTGCGGGAGCGAATGGAGCGGTGGGGGCAGTCCCAAAAACCGCCGTTCGATCCTTTTTTCAGACCGAAGCCTCATAAGAGCAAATGGCTAGCCGGGTTATTGTCGTTTTTTATTCCGGGCACCGGACAATTATATTTGGGTTTGATGCAGCGAGGCCTGGGGATCATGCTGCTGTTTATGATGAATATTTTCGCCATTATATATTTCGCAACGGGAGGATCGGAAAACATTCCGCTGATCGTTTTGTTTTCGCTGCTTATGCCCGTCACTTACTTCTACAATATCTTCGATGCGTTGCAGCAGACGGATCGGATTAACGGGTACGGACATCCGGCTTATTTTGACGAGCCCCGGACGGAAGGGGATTCTCCGTTTGCGCCCGAGAAGCCGACGCGCAAATTGCGCCAAGGGAACATATTCGGCTACGCGCTTATCGCAGCGGGCGCGCTGTTGTTTCTGGCCGGAGGCAAGCCACAGTGGCTCGAACGCGTATTTGACTTTGTCGGTTCGTCGTTTGGGGCCGTTATTTTGATTGCCATCGGGGTTTTCATGTTCTATAAAGAATCCAGGAAAAAATAAGGAGAGAATTCGCATGCATAAGGCAGGCCGTTACACGGCGGCAATTTTGCTCGTATGTGTCGGCGGCGCCGTAATAGCCGACAAGACGACGGGCACTCACCTGACTGCGATGCTGGCGGATTGGTGGCCGCTGTTGTTTGTTTTGCTCGGAATTGAATATATTTTGTTCAATATCAAGTTTAGAAACAGCGATCGTCAATTGAAGCTCGACATCGGCGGGATTATTTTCGCGGTGCTTATCGCCGCTATCGTCATTGTCAGCACCCAGAGCGGCGAGCTTCTGAAAAAATTCAGCGGCTGGACCGTTAACGGGACGATTGATATGATGGCCGAGGGAAAGAAATTCGACAAAGGCATTACCGCCATCGAGCTACCTGCTCCCGTCGACAACGTGAAGCTGGACAATGAAAATGGTAACGTTGTTCTTAAGTCCGGGTCGGTCGACCAGCTTCAAGTCGATGTCAAGGTGTACGTTAAAGGTGTCAGTGAAGACGATGCGCAAGCACTCGCGAACGAATCCAAACTGGAACACAGCGTGAGCGGCAATACGCTCAATATCCAGGCTGTCGCCAAAGAATACGAAGGCGTCGGCGCTCTGTTCGGAAACCGCAAGCCGCGGATGGATCTGGTCGTCACGCTGCCTGCGGAGCATAAAGTCAATGTGGAGCTGCAGATGCGCAATGGCAATATCGACGCATCCGGACTGCCGATTAAGCAGCGTCTTTATGGGCATACGACGAATGGGGGAATCCGTCTTGAGAATCTGCAGGGCGAGTTCGATTTGGAGACCACCAACGGCAAAGTTCAATCGGAACGCACGGTAGGGCCAATGACGCTCAAAACCACCAACGGACAAATGCAGGTGAAGGACCATCAAGGGGATACGACGCTGAAATCGACCAATGGGAAGCTGGACATCGCCAATGTGACAGGGGAACTGCAGGCGGAAACGAGCAACGGCAGCGTTGTCGCTCAGGGGACGTTTAAAGGAGTAAAATTACAATCGACCAATGGAAGTGTCGAGGTGAGCAGCACGGTTGTCGACGGTGACTGGGACGTACAAACGACCCACGGCAAGGTGGAGGTCAAGCTTCCGCAAAAAGGCGACTACCGGATTGACGGTGAAGGCAGAAATATCAAAACCGATCTGCCTTTGTCCGTTCAAGAGGATAGTGTCAAAGGCACGGTCGGAAGCGGCAAATACACGATTAAGCTGCATACCAACGACAGGCTTACCATACAGGGGTCTAATTGACAATTTGTTGAACATCCGGGTAAAATAAAGGGATACACTCTTTTCCCGGATTAGGCGGTGAACACGATGAACCATTCATTGGAGCAGGCACTTAACAAACTCAAAACGATGGGCATTCGGATGACTCCGCAACGGCATGCCATTTTATCTTATTTGATCAATACAATGTCCCATCCGACGGCGGATGAAATTTATAAAGCGTTGTCGCCGCTTTTTCCTAGCATGAGCGTGGCAACGGTATACAATAACCTTAAGGTATTTATCGAAAGCGGATTGGTACGGGAGATGACCTATGGCGACCATTCCAGCCGCTTTGACGCGGATTTGTCCGATCACTATCATGCGCTTTGTGAGGAATGCGGTAAGCTGGTCGACTTCGCTTACAAGCCGCTGGACGACTTGGAGCAGGCAGCCGGAGAAATGACCGGATTCCAGGTAAAAAGCCACCGGGTGGAAGTGTACGGCATCTGTTCGGACTGTGCGAAGCAGACGACATGATAGATTGGTAGAATTAAGGTATAATGGACGTGTCTGGATTCCCGCGGCTGCGGGTCGACGCGTCCTTTTTCTATATTTATCAGCTTTGCCTCATCATGTGACGGGAGTGAAACCATGGAACCGACGTTCGAAGCGGGAGGCGGGTCGCGCCGCAAAAAAAGAAAGAAGACGACCTTTGTCCTGTTGTTTTTTGCCCTTCTATGCGGTCTTATGTTAGGCGCTTACTTATGGATCAAGTATGTCCCCAATTGGCAGCATCAACAACCCGATTTTAACGGTAATCCTAAACCGATCTTCTACGAAGGCGGTATGCTGGACCAGCCCGCCGTTGGGCAGAAGGAAAGCTTGAAGCTTCCGTTCGACATTGTGAAGGAACGGATCGATCCGACGCTTGTTTATGAGAAGGCGAGCGAATCGACAATCATTACGACGCAAAACAAAGTGGTCCGGCTTCGAACCAGCCAGTCGACCGGGATGATCAACGAAAAGCCGTTTACGCTCAAATTTCCGCTTGAAAAGGCGAACGGGATTTTATACCTGCCGATCGATCCGCTGAAAGAATTATATAAGATAGATCTGCGGGAATCGCCGGATACGGGGGCCGTTCTGCTTTTTAAAGAAGGGGAGACGGTTCACTGGTATAAGACGATCACCATTCCGGATAAGCCTGACAAAACGATTGCCATACGGCGGGATCCGACGATCAAAGCTCCGATTTATGCCGATTTGAAGCAGGGAGAGAGCTTGATCGTATGGGGCGAGGAAGGCGAATGGTACCGGGTGCAGCAGACGAACGGCTATATGGGATATGTCCGTAAGGATCAGCTTGCTGCCGACCGGGACGAAGTGGTCCCGAAGAAAGAACCGGAGCCTCCGTTCGTGGCTAAAAAGCCTATCAGCGGCAAAATCAATATGACTTGGGAGCAGGTCGTGACGAAAAATCCGGATACTAGCAAAATTCCCGACATGCCGGGACTGGATGTGGTCAGTCCGACGTGGTTTCATTTGGAGGACGGCGAAGGCAACCTCAAAAACTTGGCCGATTCTGTCTATGTCAAATGGGCTCACGACAGAGGATACCAAGTCTGGGGGCTTTTCAGCAACGGCTTCGAGCAGAAGCGGACGACCCAAGCACTCTCCACTTATGACAAACGAATGAAAATGATCAAGCAGCTGCTTGCCTTTGCGCAGATGTATTCACTGCAAGGAATCAACATCGACTTCGAGAACGTGAATTTGAAGGACAAGCAAAACCTGGTTCAATTCGTCCGGGAAATGTCGCCGCTCATGCATGAGCAAGGCCTCGTCGTGTCCATGGATGTTACCGCCAAATCGAGCAGCGAGGCTTGGTCCATGTTTTACGACCGGAAAGCGCTGATCCAGTCGCTCGACTATATGATGCTGATGGCTTATGACGAGCATTGGGCGAGCAGTCCGAAGGCCGGTTCCGTCGCTTCGCTGCCGTGGGTGGAGAAGTCGATTTCCGACCTGCTGAAAGAAGAGCAGATTCCGCCGTCCAAGCTGATTCTCAGCATTCCTTTCTATACGCGGGTATGGACCGAAACGAAAAAGAACGGCAAAACCGATGTGAGCTCAAAAGCCGTGTTTATGGACATGCCGCAGCGCATCATCAAGGAGAAAAAGCTTACTCCCGTATTGTCCCCGGAAACGGGACAAAATTACATCGAGTACACGGAAGACGGCAAGCTCAACAAAATTTGGATTGAAGACGAAACGTCGGTAAAAGCGCGCATCGAGCTTGTGAAAAAGTACGACTTGGCCGGTGTCGCATCGTGGCGGAGAGGCTTCGAGAACCCAGAGGCATGGAACTGGATCAGTGCGTCACTGGAAGCACCGAAAAAATAACGATCAACAGCAAAATAAACCGGCTCGCCTTATCGATTTCGATAATGGTGGAGCCGGTTTATTTATGTACCTAAAATAAGTCAGAGGCGGTTACGGTGATGTCGTTTCGCCGGCTGGATGCGTCGGGGTTGCTCCCGAATCGGCGGCCGGCGCATATTTCGGGTCGAGTGTCAGAATCGTTTTGCAGAACATACAGCGGTCCGTTTTCCCTAGCATCTTGGTCGGCTTTCCGCATTCCGGACATTCGATCACCGTCGCGCTGGTCGACATCATGCCCGCGGCAAAATAGATTCCCATGCTCACCAGCATGGCAATGGCCCCGATGACCATACATACGGCGGCAATCAAACGGCCGGCTGCTCCCCATTCGAAGACGATCCCGGCAAGTCCGAGGATCATCAGAAGCATTCCGCCCATAGTCAACAGGAGCCCCCACAGCCGGAATTCATTTACTTTACTTGACTTGAATTTCATGTCTTTCACTTCTTTCTCGTAAGAATTGTGAGTGTGGTCACAAAAGAATGCAGGAAACGGCGGCTTCATGTAGAAATAACTATTCATGAAGAACGCATGTGGCTATCGTCAGGAGGCTTTCGCGATGGATTCCTTAAAAGCATATTGGGTAGAAAGGCTCCGTCAAGACGAGTCCGTTATCAGCGTAGCGGCCGTCGACAATCCTTCTTTGTTCTCGGCTGTCACGGACGGATTCGACATTGTGCTTCTGGTTGTCAGCAGCAATAACGAACGTGCTCATCAACAAGTTCATTATATAAAAGACAACCGCCGTATACAAGAAAGATGGATAAGCCCGGATACTCTGGATGAACTGATTTTGCGCGGCGAGTATCGCAATGTTATTTATTGGATCTTAAAAGGGGAGATACTTTTGGATCGGGATATGTATTTGGAGACCTTGCGGCATAATGTGCTTGAGCTCCCGCCTTCGCTGAGAGAGCACAAGCTGCTGATCGAATTCTCCAAATTTTTGCGCTGCTATTCGCAAAGTAAAGAATACATCTTAGACGAGCATTTGCTCGATGCATACAACAATATATTGGAGGCCCTGCATCATTGGGCGCGAATCGTCATTATCGAGTCCGGCAATCATCCGGAGGTAACGGTTTGGCGGCAAGTGAAGACGATCAATCCCGGCGTATACAAGCTGTACGAGGAGCTGACGTTAAGTAAAGAGACGTTAAAACAGCGTGTTCAATTGGTACTGCTGGCCAGCGAATTTTCCGTCATGTCCAAGATGGAGCGCTGCTGCAGGCCGCTGATCGAACTGCTTGCCAGCCGCGAGGAAGCGTGGAGCCTTCAGGAGCTGCAGCAGCAGCCTGAGCTGGAGGACATCAAAACGGATCTCCCGCTGCTCTTGAATAAGCTGGTCAAAAAATCGTTGGCTAAAGAGATCGTCTTTACCCATGATCCGGAACTATCCGTGCTGGAGATGCGGTATAAGGATGTCAAAAGCTGACCGTTGTGTTATAATAGCTTGGACAATTAAATAGCCACTAGGGGAGCTCCGACTTGCGGGGCTGAGAAAAAGAAGCGTGTTCTTTGACCCTTGGAACCTGTTTTGAAGTCTGCGTACAGCAGGCATCACTGGATTATACCAGCGTAGGGAAGTGGACGAATGCCAGCAAGCTGCATATTGAAGTATGCAGACAACATTCGGCCGGCCCGCCTGCGGGGTGGCTTTTTTTGCTTTATCGGCAAAACGGCTGGAGGTGATAAGGATGCGATTGACCGTGAACGGGGAGCTGAGGGAAGTGGACAATGCGGCTAACGTAGCCGAACTGCTCTCGGCGTTTAAACTTGACAATAAAATTTTGGTTGTCGAACTAAACCGGGTAATTATCGATCGAACCCGGTATGAGGAAGCCCGTCTGAACGATGGAGACCATGTCGAAATCGTTCATTTTGTCGGCGGCGGCTGAATAAAACTATCGTTGAAGGAGCTAAATAGCATGAGCGACACGTTAAAAATCGGACCTTACGAATTTCAATCCCGGCTGCTGCTCGGGACGGGGAAGTTTTCGGATTTAAAGATTCAAGATCAGGCCGTTCAAGCTTCGGATGCGGAAGTATTGACTTTTGCCATCCGCCGTCTGCCGATCGACAACCCGGATGCGCCTAACTTTTTGGAAACGGTAGATTTGAAAAAGTTCACGCTGCTTCCCAATACGGCCGGCGCCTATACTGTAGAGGAAGCTGTGCGCATTGCGCGGCTGGCCAAAGCTTCCGGGCTTTGCGATATGATCAAAGTAGAAGTGATTGGAGATCCGAAAACGCTGCTTCCCGATCCGGTAGGAACGCTGGAGGCGACGAAAATTCTAGTAGAGGAAGGCTTTATCGTATTGCCTTATACTTCGGACGATCCGATATTGGCCCGCAAGCTGCAGGAAGCGGGAGCCGCAGCCGTAATGCCTGGAGCATCGCCGATCGGTTCTGGTCAAGGGATCGTGAACCCGAACAATTTGCGTTTTATTATCGAGGAAGCGAAAGTTCCGATTATCGTCGATGCAGGCATTGGCGGTCCTGCGGATGCTGCCTTAGCTATGGAGCTTGGCGCGGATGGTGTGCTGTTGAACACGGCTGTTGCCGGCGCGCAGGACCCCGTTCTGATGGCCGAAGCGTTCAAGCTGGCTGTGATCGCAGGGCGCAAAGGCTTCTTGGCGGGCCGTATTCCCAAGAAGCGCTATGCGTCTGCCAGCAGCCCCGTGGAAGGTATGATAGAGTAGTAGAATGCTGTTATCGTCCGGCTGCTTTCGAGTGGCCGGATATTTTATTTATTTTAAGGGTTGACTTTCAAACTAAAGATGTGTTAAATTAATTCTCGCCGCTAAAAACGGCTGCCTTTTAAAAAACTTAATCAAGCAGCTTGGAAAAATGGTTTTAAAAAAATGCTTGCATTAAGATAGGCGAATGTGATATATTATAAAAGTCGCCGCTAAACGAGGTGACAACAACCGACAAAACTTGAAATGCTTGACAGTACAGGTTTTGTTGGAGAAATTGCCCTTTGAAAACTGAACATCGAGTGAGTGTCATATAAGAGAATGCAAATTCTCGTCAGTAGTAAATT
>NZ_JNVM01000014.1 GCF_000722545.1 Paenibacillus tyrphae | reverse complement strand
AGGACTGCGTTTGTTGGCGAAGCCCAGCTGAACTGCGGGAACCGCAGGGATCGCTTGCTCAAGAAGAGAAGGATGCTTCTCTGTTCGCAAGAATCCCCCACCTCAGCGCCATTAGCGCAGGTGGTGGGAGTGTTCAATGCTGTTCACTATCTATGATAAGGATCCCCGCGCTGTTTGTAACGGCAGGTCGTAAAAAAGGCCGCCTATCTATCGGCGGCTTTTTCCCATTCAGTAACTTTAATCTTCACTTTGTTTTTCAAAGACTTTCTTAGCAACCGTTAACGCTGAAGCGGCACGCGGCCAACCTGTGTAGAAGGCAAGATGCGTGATGGCTTCCACCAATTCCTCCGGCTTCAGTCCATTCTCCTCAGCTAAGCGAAAGTGGTAGGGGAGCTGTTCGGTCATGCCTCCTGCCACTAATGCAGTAACCGTAATTATACTGCGATCCCGCAGAGATAACTGCTCTCTTCTCCACACGTCCCCGAACAGCACGTTCTCCGAATACATGACGAATGCTGGGGCAAGATCCCCATACGATTCCATTGCCTTGGACTTGATTTTCCGATGCGCCATAGATTACACCTCCTCTGTCGTTCTCTGAAGCATCTGGGCAACGCCGTTCCCGAACGACCAATCCTCGAATTCGGTATCGACGAGCACGACGAACACATCTTCTTTTCTCATGGGAAGAGTCGTCGACAATTTTGTTGCTAGTGTCTTGTATAAGCTAGTCTTCTGCTCGGTCGTTCTTCCTGACTTGCAAGTAATTTGAATGAACAGCAGTCCGTCACTTCGCTCTACGTTCAGATAATTTCTGCTGTAAACGAATTCTTCACGCTTATGGGCATGGAATACTTGGAAGCAATCGTCCACCGGCACATTGAAGTGTGCGATTAAGGCTTCCATAATCGTTTGACTGATCCGCTTTAACTGATGGGATTCATATTGCTGTTCCAAATAACTGACACGAATGAAGGGCATCTTAATCACTCCTTAATTGAGATACCCTCATTGTACTTCCTGTCTATTTATTTGTATAATGGAATAAGATTATAAACTATATCAAATAATTCGATTGAGGAGGCAGATATGGATTTAAAAGAACTGACCGCTTTTCAAACTATTGTTCAAGAAGGAACCTTCTCTCGAGCTGCGGAGAAATTAAATTATGCTCAATCGACCGTAACGAATCAGATTCAGCGGTTAGAGAAGGAACTAGGCGTACAGCTCTTCAAAAGGGGGTGGGACGTACAACTGACAAGTGCCGGACGGGTATTTGCGACGGAAGTGGATAACCTGATTCAGCATTGGAATAATGTCGCCGAACTTGCACGGGCGCTGCAACACGACGAAATCGGCAGTTTGCGAGTCGGCGGAATCGAATCCTTGGTGGACAGCGTGATTTCCCAATCTGTCCGCAGATTCCAGCAGCAAAAGCCACGCATGGCCTACCAGATCATAACAGGGAATACTGATTCCCTTGCGCAATCCCTTCTGCATGACGAGCTCGATTTTGCCATCTGTGGTGAGCCGTCTGAACCGCACGCATTTTACTTCGAGCCATTTTATTATGAGAATACAATTCTCATCGCGGATCGCAATCACCCGCTGTGTCGAAGAAGCCATGTATCCTTCGAGGACGTCTTAGACTATCCGCTAACTGCAGGGGGGAGCACATGCCTATACCATCTGCAGTTCTCCAAATATCTGTCCCGGTACAGAGAGTCACCTCTTCAACTGAATATGATTAGTCGAATCCCTGCCATCCCCAATTACGTCAAAGAAACGCTTGCTGTCGGCGTCGTGCTGGAGTCCACTCCGTTGATTCCGGAGGTTGAGAGGATTGACGTGGAGTTAGAATTGCCCCACATTCCGATCGGCCTTTTGCAGCCTCGCCAGTGCAACTACGCTGCTGAATCATCTGTGCGATTGCTTCAAAGAATCATTAAAGAGGAGATCGGCAATTATAAGGCACTCAATGCCCCCGTTCAAGAATAAGACTAACAGGCATCCAGAATAGAAGGATCGAAGATCAATTCCGCTGGCGGGTCGTTTTAAGTTGACGGGTAGGATAACGCGGTTAACTGTTGAAATAAATCGTTGAATAAAATCATTCGTTTTTCTCTAGAGGGGAGATTTAGAACATCTAATTTTGGAGAAACATGGTGCAAATTAATAGACTGTTTGGAATCATATATCTATTACTGGATAAGAAACAAGCAACCTCAAAAGAATTAGCGGAACATTTTGAGGTCTCCGTGAGAACGATACTGCGCGATATTGAGACTTTATCGGCGGCAGGTATTCCCATTTATACCTTGCAGGGAAAAGGCGGGGGAATATCGATCCTTGACCATTATGTTTTGAATAAGACTGTGCTAACCGAGGAAGAACAGCATCACGTATTATTTGCACTGCAAAGCTTGTCGTCCACAGATCATATTGATGTCAGCGGTATTCTTTCGAAGCTCCGAACTCTTTTTGATAAAACAAGTAATAGTTGGATTGAGATTGATTTCTCGCATTGGGCTAACCGGGAACCGGATCACGAAAGATTTGAAACGTTGAAAGAAGCCATAATCAAAAAGCAAGCCATCTCGTTTTCCTATTTAAACCCCTACGGTGACATTGCCAATAGGACAGCATATCCGTTAAAAGTGATCTTTAAAGCCGCGTGAACGGCGGCTCTGTTACACGAAACGGGCAGGATATATGTATAGCCACAGCAACTTGTGCTGTGCCAACAGCGTTTTATCAGTATTTTTATTGGGAAGGTATGAAGAAAACTATATATTATATCTCGTAGCAAAAATGATAAAATTGGGTCAATAGCCTATGAAGAGGGAGGGGGGGACTCTTGCCAATTATACAATTATCCCTGTTCATTAACGCACCTATTGAGGTATGTTTTGATTTGTCCCGCAGCATTGATCTCCACATGGAATCGACCTCACACACAAATGAAAGAGCGATAAAAGGTCGTACAAGCGGGTTAATTACAGCAGGGGAAACTGTGACTTGGGAAGCTACGCATTTCGGCATTCGCCAACAACTAACATCAATCATTACTGAGTTTGACCCACCTCATAAATTCGTAGATGAGATGGTCAGCGGTGCTTTTAAAAGGTTTAGGCACGAACATACATTTGAAAGACAAAATGGTGGTACGTTGATGACAGATAAATTCGATTACACGTCACCTTTTGGACTACTTGGTAAGTTAACAGACGTGATGTTTTTACGATCGTATATGGAACGTTTACTCATGCGGCGAAACGAATATATAAAAAATAAAGCAGAAAGTGAAAAGCGATACCCATTTTAAGTTCGTTAAGCTAACGGATAACGATAGCGAGGAGCTGCCGTAAGGGCAGCTCCTCTTGATGTCTATTGAAGTAACGGGCAGATTAGTTATAGTCTCTTTAGTACAGGTTGAAAATGATTATAGTAATCATATGCCTTGTTGCCTTGTAAACTTTTAAATATAATCAATGATATAAATCTACGATAACATCAATGATTTTGATTTCGAAATGAACAACCGTCTTGAGAAGGAGGAAGTACGAATGGTCGACATAAATGTATCTTTAGTGGAGCAATTGGTTTCAGCGCAATTCCCACAATGGAGTCATCTCCGAGTCAAACCAGTCGATTTAAGCGGCTGGGATAACCGAACATTTCGACTCGGTCACGAGATGAGTGTTCGGCTGCCGAGCGCGGAGGGATATGCCGCGCAAGTGGAAAAGGAACAACAATGGTTGCCACGACTTGCTCCTCATCTGCCACTCCCAATACCCACCCCGCTGGCGATGGGAGTACCTTCAAACGAGTACCCGTGGCATTGGTCCATTTATGGATGGATTGAAGGGGGGAATGCTTCGTTTGGCAGTATCGATAGTCATAATGATTTTGCAGATCAATTATCCCAATTCATTAGCGCCATGCAGAAAATTGATGCGAGCGGTGGTCCTCAGCCTGGTCCCCATAACTCTTATAGAGGCGCCTCGGTAAGTGTTTACGATGAGCAAACACGTAAGGCAATTTCAATGCTAGACGGTAAGATCAATACAGATGCCGCAACAGAAATATGGGAAGCAGCCCTCAAGGCCACACGGAATATCCCACCCGTTTGGGTTCATGGAGATGTACATCCTACGAATCTACTTGTCAAAGAGGGGCGCTTATGCGCGGTAATAGATTTTGGGTGTTCGGCGGTTGGCGATCCCGCATGCGATTTAACCATTGCGTGGACGTTCTTCTCTGGGGAAAGCCGAGAAACTTTCCGAGCAGGCCTCATGGTCGATGACTATACATGGCATCGCGCCCGTGGTTGGGCGTTGTGGAAAGCGTTGATCACACTTGCCGATCACACAAATACCAACGTATCAAAAATAGAAGAGGCTCAACGAACGATTAACGAAGTTATTTCCGATGAATTATTCCGCTAATAGCAGACGGCAGTGGAATAACAAAAGAGCAGATTGGCTATTATCCCACTTAGTAAATGATATGGAAAAAGAAATCGAAGAAAAAAGGAATCTTCTCCATTTAGATCTTGAATCGAATGGAAAAGAAAGATATTTTTATGTCGCTCTCCACAACGAGAAAATCATCGGGACGATTGAATATGGCCCTTCCAGCAAATTAATTCATGACCTTACACACGGTGCATTGGACATGCTCTTTGAGATTGGGACTGTTTATGTGCATCCCAATTTCCAAGGGCATGGAGTTGCAAATCTGCTGCTGAATGCGATATTTCTTACCTTGCAAGGAAAAGGAATCTCAGAATTTTGTTTGGATTGCGGTTATAAGAATGCTCAACAAATATGGAGAAAAAAATTTGGCGAGCCGACCTATTTGTTCCCTAATTATTGGAACGAGGGGACTGATCATATGATTTGGAGAAAAAGGGTTACAGGTCAGCCATTACGGTTTATTGTTACATAGTTTTTTTACGATACCGCAATGATTCATACCATGACAAGGCTGCCGCGTGAATGGCGGCTTTGTTACACGAAACGGGCAGGATATATGTATAGCGTAAGGAATGATAAACATGAAAGAATTAGAAGCTGCAATTCAATTAAGAGAGTCAGGAAATTTTGAAGAGGCACGATCGTTATTGCTTGAATTACTTGAACAACACCCGTTAAATCCCTCTATTTGGTATCAATGTGCTTGGATTCACGATGTTCTGGAATTAGAAAGTGAAGCAGTGGCTTATTATAAGAAATCCTTAGAACTTGGATTAAAAGAAGAGGAAAGACAAGGTGCATTCTTAGGGCTTGGAAGCTTATGCGAGAGGACATTAATTTCATCTATTACGCCAACGGATACGATAGCACGAGAAGGCTACCGACAGCAAATGGCTCGGTAAATTTTCCATCTACTTTGCCCCTGAGACAGCTACGCTGGTATTACCCCTAGACGATGAAAACTTTTTTGGTGATAATCCCCGAAGGCTACATGCGGTCCTATGTGTTATGCTTCAAACATGCATATATGCATTATGAAGTGCAGTTTTTTTGGAAATACTTGATGATAGGGTCTACAAAGAAAGAGACGCTAACCGTTGGAAGCCGTCTCTTCATCCATTGTTCAAATTGATCGTCAAAACTAGTCAACAGTCACGAGCGGTCCGGCAAGGTCAGCTTTACCGACACGGGACAGATTTGTTGAAGTAAAGGCAATACTTGTCCGCTGATCTGTGGAATCACGTTCCCGTCGCTGTTCCTTCCGGGAAGGGAGGCAATAAAGAGGGGCGGAGCCAAGAAACGATAATAAGCGAGAGGAGACATTTTTGCTATCGCATCAAGTTCTGAAAAGGAGAAATTTCGTGACATGCTCACAGGCATCGCTACTAACATTGCCAGAATAACAAAGTCTGCAGGTAGAAAATCCGTATATCATTTTACGAGAGCGAGAAATTTATCGGCAATAGCGCATTTTGATTCTTTATGGTCAAGCCATCGTATTTTGCCGCACTCTGAAGGCGATCGTCGCTTGGCAATCAAACAAATAAATCTTGAAGGGTTTGAACTAACTGTCAATGCACATCTTCGTATTCCTGCAGCTATGATGGAGGGGGAATGCACCATTGAACAATTCAGATCTTACCTGGACCGGCATGTTTTCTTTTGGCCGACTAGGCAAGAATGTCTCAAGATGCTGACCACTTATCAACGAAGAGAGCCTTCCGAACATTTTGCAGTGCTGGAGCTAGAAGCGAGCCCTCTGTTGTCGACAAACTGGGAGTCTGTGCGGTTGTCCAAGTACGATTCCGGCAGTTCGCCCCGATTTCCGAAGCACTGCAGGTACAGGAAGAGCCCTGAAATGTTTGTATCGCTTGCCGATTTTGGGTATAAGAGCAATTATTCAGTACCCGAAAAGCCGTCAGAAATCAAAGAAATCCTTATTGAAAATCAAGTACGCTTCATTACACGGTTTTTAAAAGCGGTGTATGTCGACAACGTCGAAGATATACCGAACCATTGGCTCGGATTTACCAAATCTTTGCATGTTCTTTTAGAAAAGTAACATCCTGTTTATGAAAAAAATATGGGATTAATCCCCATTCCGCTAAACTGCTCTTTAGTTGAGCTGATGAACGGTAACTAAAAGTGAAACGTGCTCTGTAAGCAGTAAATGATACCTACTTCTTCAAACATCTTCAGTTTTAAATCCGCAATTGCCGTTATATCATCCTCGTTATTTTGAAAACACCTGCTTCAGATAACTGCCCGTCCCTGACTTCCTCACTTTTCATCGGCAAAAACCGCAATTTAAAACTTTTAATCAGCCTATGTCTTGTCACTGAGAGTTGAACAGCCTGTTGTGGTTGCGCAATCGTTCCTCGTTAGCAGTATGACTGCCAGCAATCTTTTTCTCATGAGGATGAACGACCTTTCTTGGCTTTGCTGGATATTCAGTCACATTCAAACCATGTCTGTACTTGGGGCTAGGCAAGTTTTTAATCTGCGGAAAAAACACGTCACCGGCCAAATAATTTTTTGAAGTAACGGATACTTTATAGCTAAATAACAAAAAACGCGGTTGCCGGCATGGTTCGGCAGCCGCGTTGTACTAACGGACAGTTTAGTATCAAAAACAAAGAAGACCGAGAAAGTTATTCCTCGGCTTAGTAATGTTATAACAGATATATCACTTAGAAATAGGCGACATCGGGATCAGCGGTATGAGATTGTTTCGGAAATAGGAATCCTGTGGTGTAAGGTGACGATTGTCCTTTTAGTCGAAAAGCTTTTTCAATTTCAACTGCAGCATGACGTGCATCTTCTACGGTTCGTTTGCCGGTAATGATGTCGTTCATCAAGTTCAAAGCCATAAAATTCGCCGCTTCTTGATCGCATTTAGCCGTAGCTTCACCAGCCGTTCGGTCTGGATATAAACTACCATCAAACTTTGCTAAGTCATCAAAAAATTGAACCGGAACTTTATAATCAATGGTTTGTGCTAAATAATCAAGATGGGGGGTCGGTGTGTTATGAGGTACTGTATGAAGATGAACAACTGTCCGTTTCCAAGGACCATTATTATACCATGTAATTTTTGTCCAGCTTGCGTCATTTGGTAAACCATACTTGTTGATTAACAAATAAACTGTTTTTTTGGGTTCCCCGGTCCACCGCTCCAAAATTTTATTTAACATCGGAGGAATAAGGTGTTGGCCATGATATTCGCTCAACCTACTGTACATTTCGAAAAGTCCCTCCCTCTAACAGATGTAATATTATATGCTGGACATCTGTCCATAGTTTCAAGATATAAAAAAAGGTGTCCCGCAGCCATTTTCATGGCTTTTGGGACACCAATGTAGGTCCATATCATTTATCTGCTCTTTTATATTTCTCTAACTCAGCATTTAATCTAGCATTCTCTTCCAACAACTTTTGTACATCTGGTATGTCCTTGCCGGAAACCCAGCCATTCAAATCGTCTCTTCCTCTATACTCCTTCAACTTTTCGTGAATAACCCACCTAACGTGCCATTCTTCCGCAATATGAAATATGGATACATCTTCCATTACGGATTGCTTAAACTCTTGGAACTTCTCATAGTCTGACATGACGACAAAGTCGTATGGCTTTTGTCTTAGTGCTTCATCGGTTAAAACAAGCGCGAATCTTGGTTTACCTAGTTCTCCGGCATAATCATACTCCCAATGCGTATAACTCTTTGAATCATCGGGAAGCATGGTTCCATAGATTCCTCCGAGTATGAGGATATATACATCGGATTCATCGATCCATCTCTTAATCGTTTCCATGGGGCTTTCCAAAAAGAATGGCTCGATTCCAATTCCAGCAGGAATGTGACCAGCTTTAAGTACAGCTTCTACAGCGGCTTGACGTTCTGCAACCAGGTCAGCAAAAGTAGACGATATGAAGACTTGTAATTTTTTTCTCATAGGCCACCTTATGAAATGAAATTAATATAAATCATACCGTTGGCTCCGTTTATATGTCAATATTTGCTGAGATTTCAGGCTTCAGGTATTGCAGCCGGGGCTGCTTCTTTGCTAATCATGCCCTTTTTTGTATGATACAATCATGAGTTAATAGTCCTTTTTCACAAAAATTCAAATTAGGATGATGATCCAATGAACATTTTGCTTGTGGAAGATGATAAAACTATCGCGTCCGGACTCGAGTATTCTCTACAGCAAGACCAGTTTTCCACGGTTCTGTGCCATGACGTCGCATCTGCGAAAAAGGTCATAGCCGAGCAGTTGGATCAGTTCGCTTTATGTCTGTTCGATTTATCGCTGCCGGATGGAAGCGGGTATGAATTGTGTAAAATGGTGAAGGAGCAAAGTGATATTCCCGTGATTTTCTTGACAGCCGTTGATGATGAAGTCAATGTCGTGATGGGGCTTGATATGGGAGCGGACGATTATATTACGAAGCCTTTTCGAATTCGCGAGCTGCTCTCACGGATAAAATCGGTTTTGCGAAGATATCAGAAACAGCCGCAGGCCAAAACCATCATCGAAGTAGATGCTATCCGGATCAATACACTTGAAGGCAAGGTGTATAAGCATGGCGATGAAATTCCAGTGACGGCTTTGGAGTATCGGTTATTGCTGATTTTCGCGAACCATATCGGGCAGATCCTCTCCAGAAATCAGCTTTTGGAACAAATTTGGGATGTGGCCGGGGATTTCGTCAACGACAATACGCTAACCGTTTACATTAAAAGGCTGAGGGAAAAACTAGAGGATGATCCGAAAGATCCAACGTTCATTAAAACCGTACGCGGTTTAGGATATAAGGTCGGTGAGTAGCATGCTGCGTAATCGCGAGATCCGCCTCGTACTTTTGTTGATGTGCACGATAAGTCTGGTTATGCTTGCCGCCGCGGCTTTTTTTTCGCCCGCTGCCGTGGTCCTCGTTCTAATGACTTCCATTTTGCTCATTGGCTGCAGCTTCCTGTTTACGAGGTTGAGATATCGCGAGATTGAGAAGTTGTCCGGCTATTTGCGGCGTATTAGCGGCGGCGACTATTCCCTTGACGTCCGGGATAATCGGGAAGGGGAATTCAGCATTCTGAAAAATACGATTTATAAAGTAACCGTCACGCTGTCGGAGCAGAGTGCCCTTTTGCATAAAGACAAAATCCATCTTACCGACGCAATTTCGGATATATCCCATCAGCTCAAAGCGCCTCTAGCCTCCATGATGATCATGGCCGACTTATTGGATGACGCCAAGCTGCCCGAAGCGAAAAGAACGGAATTTACGCGCAATATTCGTATTCAGCTCGAACGGCTGGATTGGCTTGTTTCTTCGTTATTGAAGCTTTCGAAAATCGACGCAGGCACCGTACAGTTCAAGAAAGATGAAGTCAGAATAACCAAGCTTATTGAAAAAGCGTTACAGCCCGTTCTCATTCCGATAGACATCAAAGAACAGACGGTTTCGGTAACGGGCGATGACAGTGTCTCATTTCTAGGCGATCTGAATTGGACAACCGAAGCGGTAATCAATATTTTAAAAAACGGTGTGGAGCATACGCAAGCAGGCGGAACCATCGCGATTTCCTTTTTGGAGAACCCGCTATTTACAGAGATTAGGATTGAAGATAATGGCAAAGGTATCTCCAAGGAAGAGATCCCTCATATTTTTAAACGTTTTTATAAAGGAAAGAATGCCGGCGAGGGCAGCAGCGGCATCGGTCTCTCGCTGGCTCACAGCATTATAACGAAGCAGAATGGAGATATAGAGGTCCAGAGTGAACTTCATAAGGGAACCCAATTTCGGATTCGCTTCTACAAGCAAGTCGTCTAACCAGGGCTAAGTGACTAGACTGTCACTTTCAAGTCACTGTAAAGTCACTTCGGGCAGATATACTAAATCCATCGACAAACGTATGGAGGGTTCAGCATGGAAATTCTGAGGATCGAACATCTGTCTAAAGTGTATGGAAAAGGTGACACGGCGGTAAAAGCGCTTGATAACGTATCCTTCTCGGTAGACAAAGGGGAGTTCGTCGCCATCATCGGTCCGTCCGGATCGGGGAAGTCGACGCTTCTACATATGCTAGGCGGTGTAGATAAACCGACAAGCGGAAAAGTATTTGTGGACCGTACGGACATGTACAGTCTGGATGAAACGCAGCTGGCGATTTTTAGACGGAGACAAATCGGTTTAATTTACCAATTTTACAATCTAATTCCGATTTTAACGGTTGAAGAAAATATCCAGCTTCCGCTCTTGCTCGATCAGCATAAGGTGGATCAGAAACAGTTTGAGGATATTGTGAAGACGCTGAATTTGCAAAACCGCTTGAATCATCTGCCCAATCAGCTTTCCGGCGGCCAACAGCAGCGGGTCTCGATCGGCAGAGCGTTGATGAATCAGCCCGCTATCATCCTGGCAGACGAACCAACCGGTAATCTGGACAGTAAAAACGGCAGCGAAATCATTGACTTATTGAAAATGTTCAACAAAAGCCTGCATCAGACGCTGATTATGATCACCCATGATGAACGAATTGCTTTGCAAGCCGACAGAATTATCGCCATTGAAGATGGGAAGATTGCCAAAGACGAGGTCATTCGGCCATGAACATTATCCATAAGCTAACGCTCCGACATTTAATGAAAAATAAGAAGCAAACGCTGGTGACCGTGATCGGAGTTATGATTTCCGTGGCCATGGTGACGGCGGTTATAACGCTTGGCTCCTCTTTTCTGGTGTTAATGCAAAAGCAAACGATTCAAGAGTATGGAGAATGGCATGTCCTGTACAAAAACGTCAACAAAGATCAGCTCGAAGCAATCAAACAGGATGCGGCAACCCAACAATTAATCACTTCCAAGGAACGCGGCTATGCCCTGTTACAAGGAAGCCAAAATATCAACAAGCCTTATTTGTTCATTAAAGCGTTTAATGCCCAAGGCTTTAAAAACTTCCCTATTGCATTGAGTGAAGGGCGTCTGCCTCAACAAGCGAATGAGATCGTCCTTTCGGAAGCTATTGCCACGAACGCCAAAGTCACTTACCGGATTGGCGATCGTCTAACCCTTGATGTCGGGCAGCGCTCGAATCCTGCCGATCCTGGCGATACGAACCTTTCTCAAAACGAACATTTAAGATTCTTCAACGGGACTAGCGCGGAAACCTTAATTCATACGACAACCGAAACGTATACCGTTGTAGGCTTTATTAAACGTCCTTCGTGGGAGCAGACGTGGGCGCCGGGGTATACGGCCCTTACCTATGTCGACGAGAATATGGTGGACACCAACAAAACCGTTGATGCGAGCGTGGTCCTGAAGAAAGTCGATGGCACTGTATTTGCTCATGCCAATGACTTGTCCGCTAAAAACAACATTAACTCGTTTAAAACGAATGAGTCTCTATTGCGTTATTATGGCGTAATGGGTGGCGGGTTAGGCAAAACCTATAACTCGCTATTCGTCATTGTGGTGCTTGTTATTATCATTGGCTCCGTTTCCTTAATCTACAATGCTTTTGCGATTTCCGTCTCGGAACGGTCGCGTTATCTAGGGATGCTGTCGAGTGTTGGAGCAACGAGAAGGCAGAAGAGAAATTCGGTATTTTTTGAGGGAGCGGTAATTGGCATCATTAGCATTCCCTTAGGTATCATCTGCGGATTGATTGGAATCGGCATTACCTTTCGCTTCATTAACTCGATGCTCGAAGCTGCGATCGACGTTACGGAAAAGCTGACGTTGGTCGTTACACCTTCATCGCTCGCCATGACCTGTCTGATCTCGATCGTCACGATATTCATTTCAACGTATCTTCCAGCCCAAAAAGCATCTAAAATTTCTGCTATCGACGCGATTCGGCAAACCATGGATATTAAGCTGACGGGGAAAACGGTGAAAACCTCGAAGCTGGTCCAACTGTTATTCGGCATTGAAGCGGAATTCGGATTGAAAAATTTAAAAAGAAACAAACGCAGGTATCACGCTACGGTCTTCTCACTTGTCATTAGTATCGTGCTGTTTCTATCCGTGTCCTTCTTCACTTCCAACCTGCAGAGATCGCTTGATGTCTCCCAAAAAGGCTATAACTATGATATTGGGGTATACAAGAACGGTGAAGTGGCGACGCTCGATGAGCGTTTGGTGAAATCGATTGTGTCGTTGGAGGGCGTTACGGAATACAGCCTGATTAAACAGTGGTCCGGCGTCTTCACTTGGGTTGCAGAGAAGTCCATTCCTGAAGGGGCGAAACCCCCTTGGGATCCTGATCAGGGGCGGTATAAATACAATCTACAAGTAAATGCTTTAAGTGAAGACAAGCTAAAAGCCTATGCCCAAAAGGTCGGCACCGAGTACGCCAAGCTAACGAATCCCGCTCACCCAACCGCCATATTGATTGATGTCATGTCATATAGAGATAAAAAGGACAAAATTATCGAAACGAGAGGAATTCATGGCCGGGCAGGGGAAATGCTTGATCTCGTCTCCACGGATTCTAATGAGGAATCGGTCAGTAAAGTGGAGCTTGCCGCGGTAACCGATCAATTCCCGATGGGACTTGTTCAAAGCAGCTTTGAAGTTCATCTTGTTGTATCTGAACCGGTTTTCGACCAGTTAATGAAAAAAAGTAAGGATAAAGCGTATTCCGGACTTTACCTGAATAGTAAAGACCCTTTGAAAACACAGCAAGACATCGAAGAAATGAAGAAAGAGCTGGAAGTCTCGAACTTATTTCAACAAAGACAGCGCTCCGAACAAAAGATCCTGTTAATGTCCGTATTTGTTTATGGTTTTGTGGCATTAATTACGGCGGTTTCGATGGCGAATATTCTCAACACGATTTCGACGAGCATTGCCCTTCGCAAACGGGAATTTGCGATGCTGAGATCGGTGGGGATGACGCCGAAAAGCTTTAATAAAATGATGAACTACGAAAGCATATTTTATGGAATCAAGGCCCTAACCTATGGGCTTCCGGTCAGCGCAGTGATTATGGTGTTGATCTACCGATCCTTCATGTATAGTTTTTCGTACGGTTTCATCGTGCCATGGACCAGTATTCTGTATGTGATTGCGGCCGTATTTGTTATCGTGAGCTTGTCCATGTATTACGCGAGCATAAGAGTAAAGAAGGCAAACATTATTGATGCTTTGAAACAGGAGAATCTATAGATTAAGATTGGAAGGAATCGGATGCAAAGCGACAAGTAGGGCAGGTCGGAGAACATTCGGGCAACCGATACAATAGTAAAAACCCCCGTTGGCATAGCTGACGGGGGAAAGCAATAATGAGCTTACGGTACTTTTTTGTTATACTAATGAAATGAAAAGTCATAGCAAGCGTGGAGAGGATTGTTCGTTATAAATCATTCGATATTCATTATGGAAGATGATCAAGCCATTGTAGAAATGGTTGAGACTTATTTAACGAAAGAAGGATATGCGGTGACCGTTGCCGGGGATGGCGACGAGGGACTTCGGAAATTCGAGCAGGCGCAGGGGCGATTCGATCTGTTACTCGTCGACCTTATGATGCCCAAGATAGATGGAATGGAAGTCATCCGCCGCATTCGGGCTTACAGCCATGTGCCGATCTTGATTATGTCCGCGAAGGACAGCGACATCGACAAGGCGTTAGGCCTCGGGTTCGGTGCAGACGACTACATTGAGAAACCTTTCTCGATGATCGAATTGTCTGCGAGACTGAAGGCGATCATCCGGCGAGCGACGCAATACGCGAGCGTTGAGACGAAGGTTGCGCCGAAGCATAACATCCTGAACATGGGCGATTTACGGATCGATTTCGATAATTTCGCCGTCTTCAAGCACGAAGAGCCGATAAAATTGACATCCAAAGAGTTCGAGATTCTGCGACTATTCGCAGCGCATCCCAATCGCGTCTTTACGAAAGCACAAATTTACGCGAAGGTATGGAACGATGACTATTACGGCGAAGAGAACGTCATTAATGTTCATATGAGCAGGCTGCGGGACAAGATAGAAGATAACCCGTCAGAGCCGCGGTATATTAAGACGCTATGGGGCATTGGCTACAAGTGGGAAGGTCGCTAAGATGACGCTCATTCTATTGATGATGATCGCGATTCTTATCTGTTTAGTCATGTATCAGGCTGTTAATCGCGTGGGCCACCGCAAGCAATTGCGCCGGTTGCGATCAGAGATCGAACGCATATCATCCCTCGCTACCCATGAGAAGTTATTGCTCATGACGAACGACCGGGAGTTCAAAGCGCTGCTGATGGAGATCAACCGGCTCTTGGAGACGCAGCATCAGATGTACTCTGACTATGCCAAAATGGAAATATCGATGAAAAAGATGGTATCGAATATTTCGCACGATCTGAAGACCCCCTTGACCGTCGTACTGGGTTATATTGAGATGCTCCATCTCGATCCGGCGATGCATGCAGAGGAGCGCGAACGTCTGCTGGGCAAAGTGTATGTCAAAACCCAAGAGACGCTGGGGCTCATTCATGATTTCTTCGATTTGGCTAAGCTGGAGTCCGGGGATCAAGATATGCCGATGACCCGAATTCTCATGAATGAACGTTGCGGCACGACGATTCTGGCTTATTACGACATTCTTGCGGAGCAAGATTACCTCGTCCATATCGAGATCCCGGATCATCCTATTTATGGCTTCGGTAATGATGAGGCGCTGCACCGCGTGCTGAACAATCTGATCTCGAACAGCATTCAATATGGCAATCACGGCAAGCAGCTCGGTTTGACGCTCCGGGAAGATGAATCTTCTGTCTATGTGGATATATGGGACCGGGGAAAGGGCATTGATGCGATGCATATCGATCATGTGTTTGAACGGATGTATACGCTGGAAGATTCGCGGAATAAGTTCTATCAAGGCAGCGGACTGGGTCTTACCATTACGAAGCGGTTGGTGGAGAGTATGGGCGGGTCCATCCACCTCCGCAGCAAGCCTTATGAGTTAACGGTGTTTACCGTTCAATTGAAAAAAGTACAATACTAGCTCATGAATTGAGGAGGGTTAACTCATTTCATGAGTTTTTTTATGAGCATCATCGCACATAGAGTCAGCTTAAGAAATACGTAAGAGTGAAGTAAGAAAAAAGAGGATTACGTCCTGTAAGCTATAGTTATGAGAGAGCGAGAGGAGAAAAGAGTATGGAGCATATAGTACGAACGAATCGATTGACCAAGGCTTTTCAAGGGCAGGAAGTCGTCTCGAATGTCAATATGAATATGAAGAAAGGCGAAATCTACGGATTCTTGGGTCCCAACGGCGCAGGAAAAACGACAGTGATGAAGATGATTACGAATCTCGTCAAGCCGACGAGTGGGGAGATCGAGATATTTGGAGAGAAGCTAATGCCGAATTCCTATCATCTTCTGGGACGCATGGGAACAATTATTGAATACCCGGTGTTCTATGATAAGCTGACAGCCCGCGAGAATCTGGAACTGCATTGCGATTATATGGGGTACTACAACAAGAAGGCGATTGATGAAGCGCTGGAACTTGTGAATCTGGTCGATACGGGCAAGAAGAAAGTAAAGACCTTCTCGCTCGGGATGAAACAGCGCCTGGGGATCGCCCGCGCTATTACGACCAAACCGGAGCTGCTTATTTTCGACGAACCGATCAATGGACTCGATCCGCTAGGGATCAAAGAGTTAAGAGACGTATTCCGCATGTTGTGCAAGGAATATGGCACGACGCTATTGATCTCCAGCCACATTCTAGGCGAGATCGAGCAAATTGCGGATACAATTGGCGTCATTCAAGACGGTCGGTTACTGCGAGAGATTGCGATGGACGAAATTCGCGGCGAGACGACGAATTACATCGAGATCATGACGACGGATTGCAGCCGAGCTGCTTATGTCTTAACGGATAAACTTCAATTGAACAATATCCGAGTCATCGACAATCAATTCATACGAATCTATGACCAGCATATGGCACAAAGCGAAATTACTAAAACCTTGATCATGAATGAAGTGGTTATTGATTCGATTCATAAACGAAGCGGCTCGTTAGAGGATTACTTTTTGCAAGTGTTGAATGGAGGTGGAGTACATGCTTAATTTGATGAAGCTGGAGCTAAGAAAATTTAAGATCATGGGGTATATTCGCAGCGCGGTGATCGCTACTCTGATCATTTTCGGATTCATGATGTTGATGAGCTATTCGCCGAAGATGTACGGCATAAACGTATTTGAAAATTATAGCAGGGTGTTTTCTATGATAGATGTATTTGTGAGAGGGACATTTATTATTTTCGCGGCCGTCTTGCTGGGGCGATTCGTCATCGATGAGTTCAATCATAAGACGATTACCGTCTTGTTCACGTACCCGATCAAACGTCATAAAATCATTGCGGCTAAGCTTATGGTCGTGATCGCGTTCACCTTTTTATGTATCGTGGCTTCCATGATTATTTTGAGTACGTTGTATTTTGTCATCAACTCATTCACACATTTCGTATCGGGTGAACTGACGCTGACGCTCGTGTTGCAGCACGCTGCGAAATTAGGCTTCCATGCGCTGGCGGCAAGCTTCATGGCGCTGATTCCGCTCTACTTCGGGATGCGCAAATATTCTATTCCGACGACTATTGTATCCTCCGTCATCATCGTATTGCTGACCTGCTCGGACAGTGGCGGATTCAACTTGAATGACATTATTATCGTTCCAATTCTGCTAGCCGCGATTGGCATAGCGGTCGGATACATGGCGATTCGCAAAATTGATCAAATCGATATTCGTTAACTTGGGAGAGTATATTTGATATTTTTACGCGATTCCAAAGATTATTCCTAATCACTGGTTAATCAACAGATCTAATGCAGAAGAAAGGAAGATAAACATTTGAATAACAACATGAAGTTAGCTATGATTCTCCTGGTCGCTGCCAGTATCGTACTCGCTGGATGTACGAAAGAATCCTCCGTCACTAGTACACCAAGTTCGTCCCAGCAAAACTCTTCTATACCGACGAACATAAATGTAAATTCAGAAACATCGGACATTGGAGATGTATCGAATGCAGTACAAGGGGATATTTCTCAAATAGATGTAAATAACATTCATTCCCTAAAAATCAAGAGTAACGCTGCTACAGTTACAGTCATAGGCGACAAACAAATCAATCAAGCAGAATGGGAACTATCCAAGGGCAATTCAAAAGGAATGGATACCAACGTGACTACGTCGATCAAAGATGGAACATTATTGATTATGCTTAAACAGGAACAAAAGAAGAGCATAAATACGGGGCCATTGCCATCGTTAACAATCCGTCTTCCTTATAAAGACTTCAACTCCCTTGAAATAGATAACGGATTTGGCAACATATCCGTTGAGTCAGAATTGTCGGTCCAACACTTAAATGTGAGCAGCAGTGCCGGCAACATCACCGTAACGGATGTAATTGGCATGAAAAGCAGTAACATATCTACTAACCTTGGTAACGTCGAATTCGATCTACCTAATCAATCAGTACCTCTATATGTAAATCTATCAACAAAACTAGGAAAAATTGATAATCGAGTTTCTCTTGAAAAAGAAACAAATACCACAACGGTTGTTTCCAATGAACTTCATGGATATGTGGGTGAGGCTCAATCCGAGAGTGCAACGCTCAACATTTCCACACAGACGGGCGAAATTCTGTTCAAAAATTGAAAAGAGGCACAGTACTCGATATTGACTCATCAAGTACAGGAAAAGTGGATCTCGTAAACGAAAGTGGGAACCCCTTTGATCAATACAGGAAAATTGTAGGGAAGGAACGAGGCACCGTAATTATCAATCTATATGATGGTAGTCGTAATAATCCCATACTTAAAGGTAAAATCTACATTCACGTGGTTGAATAGTAACCATCAGAACCCCCGTCAGGGTATCGGCGGGGGATATTTTTTGTATGTAGGATTGCCCTCCCAGTGGGGGGAGTACCAGCGTAGCTGTCACCACCCGCAAGGATTAAATTGAGAATTTTGTTTATCACCACGTTATATTCGAATTGTGCGTCAGTAATGCCAGCTTCGAATAGCTACTGCTTTAATTTCAGTCGCTTATTGAAACTTATGAAGTTCGAATTGCTTATGTCATGTGTTTAATCTGGAGAGAGAGCAGTATGTGCGGGCAAACATCCTGTTTTTCAAAATAATAGAGGCTCGTAATAATTTTACGCTTACAAAATAAATGTAAACAGACGCAACTGATCAGATGTCAGTTGCGTCCTAACCACTATAATATTTTTCTAGAATATTAAGCACAGACTTTACTGCTTCTTTTGTAATAGTAGTTTTTGCTTTTGTTCTTGCATTTTGAGTAACAGTAACAATAAGATTTCTATATGTGTACGTCGCCATATCAGTTCTATCCAATAATTCAGGATCGGCTCCGTCATATCCAGAAGTCGACTCCCAAGCAACCAAGTTTTTTCCCATATCTACTGCTGTATAAGCAAATCGTACATATAACTGGACTGATTTATCGTTATTTTCAAATATAAATTGTTCTTGTGTTGGATTAAGATCACTAACTCCACCTCCAAGAGTTATTGTGTCTTTCTTGTTAAATGTAAAATCTCTTTCTATTAAAAAAATTGTCTTTATTGGTGGAGTTAAAGAGAAACCATTTATAACTATATTGTTTTTAACATCCTCCATTAATTTTGTGAAATCATCGTAGTTTGGTTTGTGTTCAATTTCTATATTGCTGCTGTTGGATGCTTTGCTTGGTGGTATTTGTTGATTAGCTTCATCCTGACAACCTACTAGACAGATGGAAATTATCAAACTGCTGATTAAAAGTAACGAACTCTTTCTCATAATGACCTCCATTACATAAAATTTACTTATAAATAAAATGTTACATCCTTGTAGAACTATAAATACAAGTTGCCTTGAAAATTTTCATTAGTTCTATCATTTCAAGCTGAGTATCTGCTTTAGGTTCGGAGAAATCGTCAGGAAACGTCTGTGTTTCTAATTCTTCTTGCAGCGCAGTAAATTGCTTCTAAATTTCACTTTTCGTCACGTCTGCTTTAATAAAGAGTGCAATTTTCAGGGTCAGTGTCTGCATTGCTGTCACCAGGGGAAAAGTAGAAGAATACTTAAATAGATCAAGAATTCTCTAACAGTATTTACTCGTGTCAATCGCACTTGGTGAATCAGCATTACTTAGTGTAAGCAGCCTGTTGAGAAACCCTCAACAGGGAGGGGAAGGCAGACCAAAGCCTGCCTTCCTTTTTTCATTTTCATTCATTACTTCGATTTTTGTTTATAAGTTCTTGTTCCAATCACAATTAATGCAATTGAGAGTAGGAAAATTGGAATTCCTGTATTAAGTTTCCCATAAAAAGAAGAAATTGCAGCCGCAAATATGATAAGGAATGTTATGCCTATCAATACCATGTCAGCTTTTTTTGGACTACTTCTTAGCACGAACTTCACACCAAGTACGATAATCAACGCAGACAATAAAAGAAATCCGATGATTAGCGCTGTTGTTCCAAACATGTTGCATCCCTCCTTTATTGTCATTATATTACATTAATTATTAGTTTGCGATCATGAGCGCTCCGGCCGACATAACAGCGGCGGTGATTGCTCCAGCCTGAGCACCGGGAACAAAGGCTAAGATTGCCGCAAGAAGCGCACACTTCCGGTCGCTCTTGTCCACAGGAAATTTTGATTTGAAGCCGCTTCGCAGCGGATATTTCCCGCGGACAAACGCGAACGCTATCGCTCCTCCAGTGCATACCCCGCCTCCGTATGCTTCTCTATTTCAGCCAAAAACCTCTTTCTCAACACTCTGACCCAACGAATAAGCTCATTTTTTGTCGAAATCATAAATCTCAGCAAGAATCAGATAAATAATTCCGACGATTAGAGTGATTATACTGTAAGTGGTTAAATTCCCCCCTACATAATCTAACCATTGTTTGAAAGAATCTGCGCCATAAACAGTGCTAGGTGATGATGTTGAATAAATGGATGCAGTTAAGTATTTGACTCCTGTAAGAAAAGCAGAAATAGCTAAAAGAATAACCCCAGCCGCTCTCCTGCTCATATTCATCACTTCCTTTCCTTAATACATAACAATACCATAATATTACTGATATTTAAAAAATCCCCACGCGTAAAGGTGGGGAAATAACAATTTTCTTAATTTGATGGAGGGGTAATATCAAAAACAGCAAAATGTACTCCAGTGGGTTTTTTTCATAAAAAAATCCCTCCCATTCTATTTCTAAAATACAAAAATGGGGCAAGCAATTTGCCCCATTCTCCTATGTCTATTTCGGGGTACGATAGTGTTTTCCCAATCTCCAAATTTCGTACTTAGTCGAAGCGTATTGTCGCAAGTCACCTTGTCCAACGGCTTCAAAATTGTTCATACCCTCATGAAAATAACCCTTGATAACAACAAAACCAATTTTAATCCCATTTTTATCAAAAAAGTTTATAGTCGATTCAAGATTATCGGTGTAGGGCATATCCAGTACGCCAGAAACTCTCGTTTGATCGGCCTCTTTCGTCATTATAAGATTGCCTAGACTTACACCGTCACCTTCAGAATTAATTTCCAATGTGCCTTTGCTTTTCATATACACTGTACCACTTTCTTGCTCGTATGCGACCACACCCCCTGTATTCTCTGCAACAAAACGAATTGGCACATATATGTGGTCTTTGTACATTATGGTGCCGTATTCTTCTCCAAGTTCTCTATTTGTCCCGTCAATGTTGTACTTAACCGAGGTCATCAAGAGAGCGCTAATCGTTTGGTTTATCGTGTCGCCAGCAAAAACGCCCAAACTGAAACCAAACAATGTTCCAAGACACACTAAAATAATCACAACTTTCTTCATACAATCTCTCCTTCTCATTTTATAAAAACAAGAAAAATAGTACATAAGCATTGTATTCAGTGTTGGATTTGTACAATAACCATTTATTATTTTTAAGGTTTTCAAAGGGAAATAACCTAGCTAAAGTTCATATCAACCCTAGCTAGGTTACATATTATGGCAAATTCAAATTAATGTCAACAGAGTAATCATAATCATAAGAATTTGGATTGTATTGCACAGTTCTTGCTTCAT
The DNA here is from genome assembly GCF_000722545.1 of Paenibacillus tyrphae. Classification (GTDB taxonomy): domain Bacteria; phylum Bacillota; class Bacilli; order Paenibacillales; family NBRC-103111; genus Paenibacillus_G; species Paenibacillus_G tyrfis. Next base: position 140,030 of record NZ_JNVM01000014.1, on the reverse strand, counting down.
CATCAGTTCTTTTCTTATCCCGGTGGGCAGTGTAATTCGAGGTCCACAAGGTAGAAAAGTTATTGTTATAAAGGTAGGCATTTGAGAAACGACCTCCCCTTAAATACGATCCGTCCGTTAAATTCTTTACATTCTTAAATGCCAGCGAGAAACCAGATGACATTTCAATATTGTTTCCATTTTGATTAAATCCTCTCCCCGGCAACCAGTAGGAAACCCCCGAAATAGGATTATACGTAATAGGATCAAATGCATCAATTTGTACTTGACCATCAAAAGGAATCTTGTATACAAGATACACTTGGGAAGGAAGGTCTACTTGCCCACTAACCCAAAGGTCTTTAGTTTGATCTTCTTTGTCCTTTCCGCCATTTATGCAGAGTCTCCATCGGCCATCTTCCCAAAAAGCCCCCAAATCTACTCCATCAGGATAATCTCCTTCACCGCGTTTGTAAAAAATACCCGCCAATACATAAGGGACAACCCCCTTATAAGATGCAGAGTATACAGAAGGCAGTGTAACCATTGCTGAAACTTTAGAGAATCCTGTGTTTGCATCGATGTTAAAATAAGGTCCTGTATCAACGCAATGTTTTCCGGTCCATACTTTGCAAGACTCCAACGCCGCCTCAGTATTTTTTGAGGAAATCTTATTACGCGCATTGCTTGGCACCGCAATTGTATGTCCATTAGGAAGTGTAACTTCCCCATTCACCGCTTTTGCGAAATACATCTCTTTTGGGTCATATTTGCCTTGAGCCACCTCCTTCGCTCTCAAATTGGATCGAATTAATCCATTTGAAAGATTTGTCGCCTGTGTCATGTTCAGATTATTCACAGAAATCTCGCGGGCAACAACATCTACGTCATTTCCCAACTTTTGAATAATATCTTTAGGAAGCCCAAACGATTCGAGTTTTTCAATATCATTTTTTTTCTTCTCTGTAAGAACAATTGTGTCGTTAATAAACAAACTTTGTTCAGTTTCCTTTGGTGCATCAGCAGAGACAGAGCTTCCCGATAGACACAAAGTCAGCGCTAACGAGGCAGACAAAACGCTTTTTCTGATATTAACGGCCAAGAATAATCCCTCCAAATTGAGTGATTTTGAACAATGGTCGGCCGACTGTTTGTCCAAACATAATTTATCACAATGTTATAAAATATGGGATAGGAATTGGTGGCTATTTTTTGTTCTCATGATTAGTAGATATAAGCAAAGTACTTGCAGTGATTACCAAACAATCGCTTCTACTTTGTAAAAATTCATCGAATCGCTGTATTTCATGTAAGAATTAGACGATAATCGAAATAAACAGTTCATTGTAAGATGAAACTGACTTTGCTATAATTAACCAATGTAAAATTATAGAATAAAAAGGAAGATTATGTATATGGTTGATATTTTAAATCACAATAAAACCATCTCCGATATTATCTTCCAACTTAGAAAAGAGAAAAACTTGACATATGCAGAACTTGAGGAGTTAACGGGTGTGGGTAAACCTGTACTTCAAAAACTCGAAAAAGGATCGACCAAGCGTCCTGAATTTAAAACGGTCAAGGCAATCACAAGTGCTTTCCCCGAAGCTTACCAAGAACTGATAGAATGCTACATCACAATAGAAAATCGAACGGAAGTTTTATATGAAGTTCTGCAAGATGTATTATCAAGCGAGAAGAAGCCAGCGCTAGCTTCTAAAGTCGCGTTGCGGTTGCTTGAAAACCCTAGTAACGAAACGGAAGACTCTTTGCAACGACTTTATTACTTTACGCAAGAGGTTAGTGATTCTAGCCTAAGATTAGAACTGTATAACGTCATTGTGAAATATTCGAGAAAGCATGGCGTTATGAACTATATTGCGAAAGGCTTATTACAGAAGTATTTGATCGAACGAGCAGATTTCAAACGTATTGACCAATCATTCCAACAAGGACTAGAAATCGTGCATTATACTGATTTCTTAACTAACGATGAAAACGTAATCTATCACTATAGGATGGCTTTACATGCTTATGCTACAAAAAACTATAGGGAATGCATTGAATTTGCTGAAAACGGACTGGTGCTAGAAAGAATGCAATCGGAATTAAAGGCGAGAGTACACCTATCTATGATTAATTCCCATTTAGTATTGAAGAACTATAATAAAGTTGAAGAGTTATTAGATGTTTTTGAAAAATACGAGTACGATTTTGTTTACGAGGCGGCTAAAATTACACGGGGAATAACCAAAGCAAGAAAAGGGGAATATGATACTGCAATCCCTCAACTTGAAAATCTCCTTGAAAAATGTAGTCAGCAGTATCGTTTACATATAGTAGACGAGCTTTTGGAGATTTATTTAAAGATGGATAATTTGGATGCGTGCTCGAAACTTTTAGAAAAAGAGAATGAAATAATGAGTACGTGTCCTGATAGCCCTAATGCTTGCAGAGCGAAAGGGAAGTACCATCGACACAAAGGACATTATCAGTTAACTATTGGTGTAATTGATGAGGGAGTAAAGAGTTTCGCCAGTAGTCTGCAATATTTGAATAAGATTAATGCTTTTGAAGAAAAAGATGCTTGCATGCGCGAGTTTTTTTATTGTTTAACCAAAAATTCAATAATACTTAATAAGGAGTTTATGGATATAATTTATATTATGGCATATAATGTAAATGAATAAGCGTCAAGGAGGGAAAAGATTATGAAGAAAGCAATTTTTTTTTCCATTATTCTGTTTTTATCTTTGAGTGGCAGCTTTTACAATACCCCAACTTACCCCATAGAAAAGCAAACTCAAATTATGATGTATAGTGAAGTAGATCCGGGATATTAATTTCTTTATGTTGTATTTGCTGTTGCTGATTCGATAAATAGAATAGAACAAATGAACAGGCATATTTGCCTGTTTTTTTCTTTTTCAGAGTAAAATGTTTCTCATTTCTTGGATTAACTGGAAAATAAGAAAGATGATTTAGACTTATATTATAAAAAACGTTTTAGGAGGAGGAGCGGTGAATAGTCTAGTAGCAGATTGCAGCGACGAAATATTACATCACGATATGAAAGCCATCCTACAGAAAATGGACAGGGCAGTGCGACAAGGCGAAAGCTTAACGAGTGAATCGATGGTTCGATTGAGTCAACAATTAGATACATACGTTTTAATTGCTCAAATTCGAAAAATGCGGTGTGTGAGCTAGAAATCGTTATTTGAGGTGTGTTTATGCAAGAGGATAGAAGAACTGGAATTGTTAGAGTAGTGGACAATTTAGGAAGAATCGTAATTCCTACGGAACTTAGGCGTATGTTGAATCTTAATCCCGACGTTAAGACAGAGTATTTCTGCGATGACAAGAGAAAGGCGATTATGGTTTATAGATATCATTGCAATGAATGTTTGTTTTGTTCAGGTAAGGAACAAACCATTTACTTCAAAAAATTTTATATTTGTATGCCCTGTATTCAAGGCCTTCCGGCACTTCAAGTTTTCTTAGCGCGGGTAGAACGTGAACGAGCCAACGAGAAAAAAAAGATAAAAAAAATTACCGAAAGAAGAAAAGAACTATTGGATCGACTGCATAAAGCGATGAAGGAAAATCCGGAAGCTTCGCAGAGAAAAATAGCCGAAATCTTAGGAGTTTCACAATCATGGGTTAGTCAATTGATTAGGAACCAACCTATAGATGGGTCGGGTGTCGGGTGCTAAACACCATATAAAAGGAGTCCTGGATGTCGGTCCGGGGCTCCATTTATTTTCTCAAAAAATATGAGATTTTTTCGCAAATTGATTGCGACGCAACACCTTAATCAATCGTCGTAGTCACTATTGACCTTTTAATCTCCGCTTATTTGGACAATATTGCATAGCCTAATGAAACAAGGAACTCCAAGCGACCGTCGGGGTAGATTCCAACCCCAATTATAAGCGTTCATTAATTTTGATCAGCAATTCCTTTAAGGTTCGCTTCTCCTCTGCGGTAAGGGCTTGAACGATTTCGTCCTCCACGCATTGGAAGGAATCATTAAAGTCTTCAATCAATTCAACAGCTTTGGGCAAAACATATAGATTTTTTTGCCGTTCATTATTGGCAGGGATCTTGCGCTCGATAAATCCTCTTTTCTCAAGGCCCTGAAGCATGCTTGTAATACTGGCTCCTCGCACGTGAAACCGATCGGCAAGGTCCTTTTGAATAATATTTTTATCTTGGTTTTCGTAGATATAGTCGATTATTTTTCCTTGTTGAGCGTTTAGACCCAACTCTTTTATGCTCTCGTCCGCTCTTTTCTTTAACTTAAGGCCGATAATCTGAAACAAATCCAGATAAGGCGTATCCTTACGGGGCTTCATGATCGTACCTCCTCAAATTATTAGAAGGCTAACTGTCGGTAAATAGACTATACAGAAAACTAGCATACACGTCAAGAAAAACTTAGTTTATTGACAGTTAGTATTCTAACAATTATACTTCTAAGTGATAAAATACCACGCTAAGGAGGAATAAGAAAATGAAGAATGTAACTCAATACTCTCCGTTAGAAAAAGTGACTGCAATTACGAATGTGCGTATTTTCGATGGAGAAAAAGTGATCGAGTCAAGGAGTGTTGTCATCAAAGGGGAAACCATTATTGCGGTGGGCGGCGACATTCCGGCGAATGCAACTATCATCAATGCTGAGAATTCAACATTATTGCCCGGCTTGATTGATGCGCATGTCCACACTTCCATCGGTGGATTACGAGATGCATTAAATTTCGGCGTGACGACAGAACTCGAAATGAACGGTGATTTTACGGAAAGAGGGCGCGTGATCCAATTGAAAAATGTGGATGACGTCGCCGATGTCCGTTCCGCAGGCACGGCGATCACCGCTCCGGGTGGTCATCCGGATGAATTGCTGCCAGATGGGGATGAGATTCCAGAATTCGTATTAAAGGAATTGGAGAAGTTATCGAAGGAAGACCGGGAAGCTATGCTAGCCGCTTACGCCCACGATCACGAAGAAGTGCCGCAAGTAACGACGGTGGAAGAAGCGATCAAACATGTGCATACCCAGGTGGAGAATGGCGCCGACTATATAAAAATCATGATTGAAGAAGGAACAGTCATGGGTGCCCCTGGCCTGCCTGTTTTAAGCGACGAGATTCTAAAAGTAGCCGTGGAAGAAGCCCATAAGTTCGATAAAGTCGTTATCGCCCACGTCTTGACCGCTCATTCTTCGCAAACCGCCATCGATCTTGGAGTGGACGGATTGGGCCACCTGTTTATCGACAGGCCTGAGTATACGTCGGAGTTAGTGCAATCCATCGTCGATTCTGGCGCGTTTGTTACACCGTGCTTGGTGTTGAACTCATCCATTCTTGGGAACCCAGCATCGGAATTAGCGAATGACCCGCGTGTTTATTCCAAATTAAGTCCGGAATGGATCGATATTTTGAACTCTAGCTTCAATACTTTCCCGCAAGGGAAAATGGAAAATAGCTTTAAAAATGTGATGGATCTTCACAGTGCCGGAGTGGATATTCTGGTCGGGACGGATGTCGCCCCCGTTCCCGTTCCGAATCTTGGCGGCCTTGCTCATGGAGCCAGTGTACATCATGAATTGCAATTGCTGGTTACGGCCGGGTTCACTCCAATAGAAGCGCTTCAGTCGGCTACCTCGAAACCGGCCCGTCGGTTCGGTCTTCATGATCGTGGCCGTATTGCCGAAGGTGCGCGCGCTGACCTAGTACTGGTCAATGGCGATCCGACAACCAATATCTCGGATACCCTATCCATTAAAGCCGTATGGTTCAAAGGTGTGCAAAAACTAAGTTAATCATTTTTACTCGTCTTTGTAATTAAACTGCTCGTTAGTTCAGTAATAAAAAGCTCTACGTCGAAGCCTTGTGTTTGTATCCGTTATCGAAAAACAGGCAAGAGTTGACTAACAAGCCATCATGTAAACGTCCAACGATTGACATTATGCCGCACTGTCCTTATAATTTGGTTGGTTGACCAACTAAAAAAGGCGGGATCGGATGAGTACACAGGAGAAAAGACAACGATTAATCGACGCGGCTTATAAAGTATTCGTAAAAAAAGGGTACCTTAACGCATCGATCAAAGATATTGCAAGCGAGGCCGGAATGACGTCGGGGCTGGTTCATTATTATTTTAAAAATAAAGAGGAGCTGCTGCTTTCCGTACAGGAAGAGGTCCAACAACGTTACCACAAGCAATATGACGGGCAGCCGGATGAGGCCGCAACCCCCGAAGCCGTGCTGCTCGAAATCAAATCCAGAGCGGAAGACCATCCCGACTGGTACCGCTGGCGGTATGAACTGTATTCGCTTGGGATGAAAAGCGAGAGCGGTCTTCTGGAACGGGAAGTCGCGTCGATTCTCAAGAACGGAAGGGAGAGCCTTTCCGCGCCGCTGCAGCACTTGGTGGGCGATTCCGCTAACGGCTCCGCGCTTGCAAGTATCCTATTGGCCTGCTTCGACGGGCTGGCGCTTCAGAAAATCGTCGACAACGAGTTTGATCTTGACCGGTCATATCGATTGTTGATCGAGCTTCTTGAGCTTTATGTAAGCAAGAGCGAAGGGGAAAGCAGATGAAGAAAATAGTCATCAGTCTGTTCCTCTTCCTGCTCACGGCTCCTTCTCTTTCACTAGCGGCAGAAGAGCGTAATCGTGATACGGCCCGACAAATCGACGCATTGATGAACAAAGCGCTGGCGAAATATCATATTCCGGGGGCTTCGCTGGCGGTCGTGCATCGCGGGCAGACCATCTATCAAGAGAGCTGGGGGACCATGAGCGACGGGTCGGCCGTCACGGCGGACACGACTTTTCTGATCGGTTCGGTCAGCAAGCCGCTGACGGCGCTTGCCATGATGATGCTGGCGGAGGAAGGCAAGCTCAAGCTGGATGAACCGATCGAGACGTACATCCCTTGGTTCACGTATCAAACGGACAGCGGTAAATCGATAGCGGTACGCCATCTATTGGAGCAAACGAGCGGGATCGGCGCTTATGACGGCATGAAGGTAACGGACCGGGAAGATCGCGATCGGGAAAAGGGGATTGCGCAAGCGGCTGCAGAGCTGAGCGGGGTCAAGTTGGGCCATACTCCGGGCGAGGCCTACGAGTATAATTCGGCGAACTATTTGCTTTTGGGGGCTATTGTTGAGGCGGTATCGGGTCAGTCGTTCTCGGCATTTATGGATACCCGTATCTTTTCTCCTCTTGGCATGAACCGCACGGCCGCCGATTACGAAAGCGCGGTTAGAAAAGGATTCGTGCCCGGTTATCGTTCATGGTTCGGGAAGCCGGTGAAAGGCGAAGGGCTGTATGACCCATCAGGAGCGCCTTACGGCTATATGTCCTCAAGCTCGGCCGATCTGGCCAAATTCATCAAATTCATGCTGTACGGCGGAGAATTGATATCGGAACAAGGTCTGAAGCAATTACGAACGCCGCCGGAATCTAACAGACGCTACGGCCTGGGCTGGCACTTCCCGAGATCGGGGGAGAAGTATCCTTACCATACGGGGGCAACGCCGGAATACCGCTCGGAGCTGTTCATTATGCCTGAGCAGGATCTGGGTGCCGTTCTATTGATGAATAAATACCACGAGCTGGAAGCCGTCGCGTATTTAAGCATCATGGAGGGAATCCGCTCCATCATGAAGGGCGAGAATCCCCATTTGGCAGAAATGAACGACAGCACCCAGTGGTTGACGCTCGGGGTTGTCATCTTGTTTGCCGCGGTATCCGTACTCAGTTTCATCCGCCTGCAACGCAAAACGGCGATAAATCAACCGTTGTGGGTGTCAGTGGGAGTTCTCTCTCTGGTCCTTGCAGCCGCGCTTATTCCATTATTTACCTATAGTATGGGCGTCTCGTGGAGAACGGTCGGCCTATTCCTGCCGGACATCGAATTTCTCATGCAATGTCTGATCGCGGTATTGGCCGTGCACGGGCTAGTCATTTTCCTCTTCCTTGCCATGAAACGAAAACGGCAAATCAAAAGGGCCTGTCCGAAGGTCTAAGCAGACCTTACGGACAGCGCCCTTTGCGCGTTTCTTAATCCGTATCGTTCGACCACTTCAGCACATCGAACAACTTGAACACCAAGCTGAGCAAAATCGCCACAACCGTAGCAAGGGCCATACCCTTCAGCTCAAGATGCCCCCATTTGAACGCCGCCCCGCTTAGACCGACGACCAGCACAACCGTAGTCAGAATCAGGTTCGCAGGCTTCGAATAATCGACCTTCGTCTCGACCAGCATGCGGATGCCGGATGCGGCAATAACGCCGAACAGCAGCAGCGAAACGCCACCCATCACCGGGACGGGAATGGTTTGGATGAGCGCCGATAGCTTGCCGACGAAGGAAAGGACGATAGCCATGATCGCCGCCAGACCGACGATCCAGACGGAATAGACCCGGCTGATCGCCATGACGCCGATATTTTCCCCATACGTCGTATTGGGGGTGGAGCCTACCGCCGCGGAGATCACGGTGGAGACGCCGTTGCCGAGCAATGACCGGCTGAGTCCCGGGTCCTTGGACAGATCTTGGCCGACAATGTTGCCGGTCACAATCAGGTGGCCGATATGCTCGGCAATGACCACCAGCGCGGCAGGGGCAATAATGGCGATGCTCGTCCAATCCCAAGCCGGCGTATAGAAGGTTGGCAGCGTCAGCCAGCCTGCTGCGCCGACCGCCTCTTGGACATGCACAAGCCCGAGCACGCTGGACAGCACATAGCCAACGATGATGGCGATCAGGATCGGAATGATTTTGAGAATTCCGCGAAACAGCACCGACCCGAGCGTGCCGACCAGCATCGTGACCACAGAGACCGTGACGGTCGTGGCATCCGGGGACCAACCGGCGGGCGCGCCGTCCGGAGCGATGAAGCCGGCCATCTTGGAGGCCGTCGGAATGAGCTCGAGCCCGATCACCGCGACGATCGCCCCCATGGAAGCCGGAGGGAATACGACGTCGATCCAGGCCGTTCCCACATAACGGATCAGCAGGGCGACGATGATGAAGATGACGCCGACCACCAGGAAGCCGCCGATCGCGGCGTTGTACCCTTTTTGCCCCAGAACGACGAAAACGGGTGAGAGAAAGGCGAAGCTCGAGCCGAGGTAAGCAGGGATTTTCCCCTTGGTAATGAACAGGTACAGCAAGGTCCCGATGCCGTTCATCAACAGGATTGTGGCCGGGTCGACCTTGAACAGGATGGGCACAAGAACCGTGGACCCGAACATGGCGAACAGATGCTGCAGCCCCAGCGGCAAGCTCTTCCAGAAGGGCGGTCTCTCATGAACTTGGATGATTCGCGACATTGAAGTTCCCCTTTTGATCGTTTGAATTATTGTTATCTACCGTATTATAGTGCATGCACAGAGGCATGAAAAGCCGAATTTGCACAATCGCGTCGGCGAGGAGAGGCAGGGTAGAAAAGCTAGGCGATCAGACATATTGACCAGATGGTCAGCATATAATACAATGTTACTAACCAATTGGTCAGCAACGTGAAAAGGAAGTGAAGCATCTGCCTTTACAGCTGTATGAACGGGAAAAAATCCTCGAGGCCTGTTTGTCTGTCTTTGCGCGCCATGGATACAAGAACACTTCGACGGAGATGCTGGCGGAGGCGGCCGGTATTTCCAAGGCTTTGATCTTTCATCATTTCACCAGCAAAAAGAAGCTGTATTTCAGCCTGTTGGAGCATTGCTTTGAGAAGGTCAGGACGGCGGTGCAATTTGATGCGGTTTCGGAGCATGATGATTTTTTTGAAGTGATAGACAGACTTGGCCGCGTCAAGCTCGACTACTTTCGCAAGCATCCCGATGAATTGAAGTTGGTGTATGAGGCTTTTTATTCGCCGCCGAATGAATTAAAACAAGATATTGAGGAAAAGTATGGTCAAGCGATTACGGAGAGGAATCAAGCATTAGAGAAGTTATTTGAAGCGGTTCCCCTTCGGGAAGGGGTGGACCGGAAGCAGGCGTTCGAGCTGATTACGATGACAACGAAGCATTTCGAAAATAAGTTTTCTGCGGCGTTCTCGGATATCGGTGTGATGGATGACGAGGCGGCTGACCGCCTGTTCGATGAGATGAACCGTTTTTTTGGCATGATCCGATATGGAATTGCAGAGTAGAGGAAAGGGGTAAGTGATATGGAAAAAATCACTGGCAGCGATTTTGCCTCACCGGAAACGATGCATGATTTCATGGCGTTCTATAAGCGGCTTGCCGGGCAGCAAGAGCCTCTCTACCGCCTCGATGACTTTTTCGGGATGGGAGGAGCATGGCTTGCTTTCCGGCACGAGGATGTCGTTGCGATCCTGAAGGACCCTCGGTTTGTCAAAGATGTGCGGAAGCTCGCACCGCCGCAGGATCAAGGGGAGCCCGGCCAGAAGTACGCATCCGTGAGCAAGTTCAGGCAATGGTTCAAAGAGATGCCGAATATGCTGACGGTCGATCCGCCGGACCATACCCGCTTGCGCAGGCTGGCGTCCAAAGCCTTCACGCCTCACACGATCGAGGGCCTGCGTCCCCGGATTCAGCAGATTGCCGACGAGCTGCTCGATGCCGTGCAGGAGCGGGGAAGGATGGACCTGATTACGGATTTCGCCTATCCGCTTCCCATCACAGTCATTTCCGAGATGCTGGGAATTCCCGTTGCCGATCGGGACCAGTTCCGCGAGTGGACCCGTAAGCTCTTGAATGCTTCCCTGGACCCGAAACAAGAGGATACCGTCAGTGAAGTTCTGGATAAGTTTGTTGAGTATATCAAAACATTGCTGGCCGAAAAGCGCGCACATCCCGGCAATGACATAACAAGCGGCCTAGTCCAAGCTCACGATGAAGGAGATCAATTAAGCGAGAACGAGCTTCTATCGACCATTTGGCTGCTCATAGTCGCCGGGCACGAAACGACGGTAAATCTGATCGGCAACGGCATCTTGGCTCTGCTGAAGCATCCCGAACAAATGCGCTTGCTCCGCAGCGATCCTTCCCTGCTCCCCTCCGCGGTCGAGGAGCTGCTGCGCTATGCGGGCCCCGTTATGATTGCCAGCCGCTTTGCGAGCGAGGACATCCCCATGCACGGCAACGAAATTCGTAAAGGGGAGATCGTTCTGGTCTCGCTGGCGGGCGCCAATGTGGACCCGCACAAATTTTCCCATCCCGAGGTGTTGGATATTACGCGGGAAGAGAACGAGCATCTTGCCTTCGGCAAGGGCATCCATCTCTGCTTGGGAGCACCGCTGGCGCGTCTGGAAGGGCAGGTCGCTTTCGGCACGCTGCTGCAGCGGCTGCCTCATCTGCGCTTGGCAGTCGAACCGGAGCAATTGACGTATAACCGCAGCACATTGCGGTCTCTTACGAGCCTGCCGGTGCTGTTCTAGCCCGTAACGGTAATAGCTGCTTCTTGCTGCTCTTGATGAGCGGCAGGAAGCTTTTTTGTTGTTTCAAACGACAGGAGAGCTGCATCCTCAAAACCCGAAGCGGCAGCTATTCGTTAGCAGGTTCCGATCGATCCGCAAGCTTTTTAAATACCTCATTGATTATCCTCATCCGCTCCTCCACTTTCTTCGCAGCCGCGTCCAACGTAAAGCCGTCGTCCAAAAGCTCCTTGACTAAAAGAATTTTTTTTATACTGAGATAATCGTATTTTCTGGTCGTCCCTTCGCCTTCCTTAAACGATTGAATAATCCCTTTCTCTTCCCAGTAGCGAATTTGCCTCTGCGGAACGCCTGTAATGTCCGAGACTTCTCCAATACCAACAACTAATTTACTCAACAAATCAAAATCCAATAACGCATTGTCCAACGGTTCGTTAGGGTTCATAGGTTCACCTTCTACTTCAATGTTATTGAAAATATTTTACTACAATCGAATTATACTTACAATCAAAATTATATTATTGACAATGATTGTAGAAATGTTACAATCAAGGCGTGATATTTACGAAAATCGGTTTGCTTGAGGAGATGATGTTACGCCAATCAATCAACGTCTACAACGGTAGGAAGGGTTTACTGGGGAAATGAAGCACAATGCCTTGCAGACGAATAAAAGGAGGTTGCAGGATGACGGAATTCGTTGGGAAAGTCAGGCTATCATCCGAAAAAAATTATCCATGGATGACGGCCATACTCGTATGGTGCGCCCTGGTTGTAGTGTCAAGTTTATATATCACCCTGCCGATGGCATCCGTTTTTGCAAGCACATTTAAAGTCACGCCGGAGATCGCGGCATGGACAAGCAGCGCTTTTTCATTCGCTTATGCTATAGGCTTTCTATTATTCGGTCCTTTATCCGATCGATACGGCCGAAAGCAATTGATGCTTTCCGGTTTAGTTGCGCTGCTGTTCATTACACCGCTGCTTGGCCTCATGACCAGTCTGTCCGGGCTCATCGCACTCCGCGTTGTACAAGGCTTAGCCGCAGCGACTTTTGGCCCCTCGGCGCTTGCTTATGTTGCAGAAATGTTCCCGCTGGAAAAAAGAGTAGCGACAGTCGGCTTTGTCAGCACCGGTTTTTTGATGGCAGGGATTGCCGGACAACTATTCAGCAGTCTCGTTAGTCAAAATCTGGGCTGGCCTTATGTGTTCTATATCCTTGGGGCCTTGTATTTCTTATCGACGATTCTGCTCAGTAGCTTCCTTCCAAAAGGGGAGGCTCGCGGAACAGAAGCAAATGTACTGACCCCGTTCAAGCAAATGGTCGCTATACTATTCCGGAAGCCGTTATTCTTCTGCTACGTCATTACCGGGACACTGCTGCTTTCGTTTGTCGGCATGTACACAACGCTTGGAAACTACCTGACCCAAGCTCCGTTCGCACTAACTGCAAATCAAATTTTAACGGTGCGAGCCGCAGGAATTTTGGGTATGATCTTATCGCCTTTTGCCGGGCAGTTAGTAGCGAGGTACGGATTGAAGCCGGTACTGCAGGCAGGACTCATCTTCGGCGCAGCAGGTCTTACAGCGGTTGGAATTAGTTCCAGCCTTCCCGTTCTCATTGGCATGAGCGTTGTATTTGTTGCGGGGATTTCCATCACAGTGCCTACGCTGATCTCGTTGATTGGAAATTTAGCAGGGGAAGCGCGCGGCGCAGCCGTCACGTTATATACGTTTATTTTGTTCATAGGAGCGACGCTTGGCCCCATTATCGCCTTGTACCTGCAAAAAACAGGAAGCTGCGTCCTTACTTTGGAAACGTTCGCTCTTCTTTTGGCCGCGGCCTTTGGTTTATCGTATTTTGTCAAAACTCAATAAACGAGGAGGATCTCCATGGTTCATCTGCAAATCCCCGAAGGGTATGTGTTAAGAAGCAAGCACAATCAAAAGCAAAATCATCGCGATGTTCAAGTATTTCGGTATGAAAAAGCTTTCGGAGAGAACAACGGTCTGGGGGGCGAACACTATTCCTATGTCGTGGACAACAGCGATGATAAACTCATCGGGTTTACATGGATGGATCAAAGCTTATGCACAGGCGTGCTTCCAAGCAAAGAGGAGACAGCGTCCGCAGCCAAGGCATTTTTGGATAAAGTGGAACCAGGCTTGTTTGAAACGCTGCAAAATCTATGGATTGACAAGCACGACGAAATGATTGCCGTGAAGGACGATACGGGCCGAAGCCGCACGATCACGGTATCAGGGATGAAGTACAAATGCTATCTAAAAGAACAGGACGACTACGCTTGGGTGATCGTAGGCCCTGGTGGGAAGATCATTACCTTTGAACAAGGAATCCTATGGAACAACGGACGAGTGACAGAAAAATGGCTGCATGATAGCTGGTTAAAAAATATTTGCCCATCCGGCCAAATCTAAGGAGGAACCTCAAATGTCCATTCAACAACATCCTTTCCACGTATCTACCGGTGAAAAAGAAGCGCTTGTTTTCATTGAATACCAGAATGAATGGCTCTCAAAAGACGGAAAAATTCATCATTTGATCGAGGATCATCAACAATTTGCCGATTCGGTTGAAAGCTCCAAAAGATTACTGGAGGCAGCAAGGAAAAGCGATATCCAAATTATTCACTGCGGCCTGTTCTTTGATGAAAACCATGTGGAACTAGGCAATACAACGTATGGTTTGCGCGCCGGCATTTCCACATTCAAAACCTTTATTAAAGGGACGCCGGGAAGCCGGTTCGGAGAAGCGTTCACACCTGAACCTGGGGAGTTTGTTGTATCGGGCAGAACCGGGGCCAGCGGGTTTGCGGGATCCAATTTGGATAGCTTCCTTCGAAATCAGGGGATCAAAAAAGTATACATCGCAGGTTATGCGCTTCACGTTTGCGTAGAATCTACTCTCAGACACAGGCACGACCTTGGTTATGAAATGACGGTTATCGAAGACGCGACAGCCGCTTTTACACAAGAACAAAGAAAGCATGTTCTCGAACACGTCGTTCATCATTTCGGAAAATCGATTACCGTGGATCAATTCATTGAGATGCATAAGATTTCAACGATCTCTGAAAAAAGGAGATAAAGTAAACAGGCCGGAGATGATCTCTCATTCGAGGGATTCCCGGCCTTTGTTCTGCACTTAACTGGCTTGAAGCTGGCGCCACATGGTCACCATATCGATCCAGCCGCGGTGCTCGGCAATTTTGCCATCGACGACGCGATATTGGCGGTACAGCGTGACATCGATGGAGTTGCCCGTAGGGGAGGCTCCGAAAAACGTTCCGGTATGCGTGCCTTTCACGGTCATTCGGACAAGGACCTTCTCCCCCTGGGCGATCATCTCTTCCACGGTGTAGCGCTTATCGGGAAAGGCCCCCAATATTTTGCCGGCAAATTGCTTCAGCCCTTCTTTGGATTCATAAGTGAGCTCTTGATAATCGTCCGATAAAAACAGGTCCGTACATTCCATGTCGCTTTCATTCCAGAATGCCTCGATAAACGCCGTAACGGTTTCGATATTTTTCTGCTCGATCGTTTGCATCACCCAACATCTCCTTCCTTTCGGTTTAATTGGCTTGAAGCTGGGGCAGCAGCGTTCCGGTATCGAACCACCCGCGATGCTCGGCAATCTGGTCGTCGACGACGCGAAATTCGCGGAACTGCGTGATCTTTACCGATCGGCCCGTAGGCGCTTTGCCGGCAAACACGCCTTGATGCATGCCTGTGATGACAATTCTGGCCGTGACCTTCTCGCCTTGCGCCAAAATTTCGTCTACCGCATAATGCCGATCCGTAAAGGCTTCGCCGAGCTGCTCCGCAAAAAATTGATCCGTGCGATCCAGCTCGCTTCGATTCCCGGCAGCTTCGATAAACGCGGTGACGATTTCGATATTTTTCTGTTCCATCGTTTTCATGGCAAGCATCTCCTTGGTTGTTCGATTATATAGCTGCTTCAACTCCGGCCGCGAGCTTCCGGATGAGGTCTACGAACATCCCGACCGCACTTTCGACTCTTCCCCGTATTCCCTCGTCCGACGGATGACCTTCCGAATCAAAGCTATGGAACCCGGCTCCGATGGAAATCCACTCGGGACTGTTAACGCCATGCAAATTGCGCACAATACCTTGAAGATGCAGCAGCGAGCTGACCCCCATCGGACCGCCGGCGGAACTTACGGAAAGCACCGGCTTCCCGGCAACCAGACCGGCATGCATGTAGTCCAGGGCGTTTTTCAGCACTCCCGATATGGAGCCGTGGTATTCCGGGGTCGCGAGGATGAGGCCCTCGGCGTCCGCGACCGCTTCTGTTAAACGCTGGACATTGGGGTGAAGCGCTTGGTCATCGGGGGAATACAGCGGCAAGGGCAGCTCCCGCAGATCAACCAACGTGACCGATATATTTTGGGCTTTCAACAGACGTTCGATGGATCGAAGAAGAGACGTGCTCGTAGCGACTTCGCGGTTACTGCCGGCAATCATGGTTATTTTCATAGGAAACATCACCTTTCACTCTCATTTTGATGGTTGCAAACCGATGGGTTTGTGATAACATGTGACTATATTGTCACTCTTATAATATGTGACCATATGGTAACATGTCAAGGGGCAAAAAATAAAATCCTAAAGCTTGCTGTCTCAGAAGGAGGTGTTCTTATTGGAAAATGAAATCTTCAAGGCATTGGCCGACCCCAGCCGGCGCACGCTCCTCGATCTGCTTCACGCCTCCGACGGGCGAACGCTGAACGATCTTTGCGCGCCTTTGCAAATGTCGAGATTCGGCGTCATGAAGCATCTGAACATTTTGGAGGAAGCCGGTCTCATTACGACCCGCAAAGTCGGCCGGGAAAAGCTGCATTATTTGAATGCGGTACCGATCCGTCAAATCTACGACCGGTGGGTTAGCAAATACGCCGAACCTTGGGCTATCGAACTAACATCTCTGAAAACCGAACTGGAGCGTGAAACGACTATGGACAATAAACCCCGGCATGTCAACCGGATTGCCATTAAAGCGACACCTGAACAAATCTGGCAAGCCATCACCGATCCGGCCAAAACCTCGAAGTTTTGGTTCAATTGCTCGATCCGATCCGATTGGGAGGTCGGATCTCCTTTCGAATTGCGGAACCCGGAGGGGAAGAAGCAAGTCGAAGGCACCATTCTCGCCTTGGACCCTCCTCATAGGCTGACGATGAGCTGGAAGTTTCTTTCGTTCCCTCATGCGGCCGGCGATTCCCCGTCACGCATGACATGGGAAATCGATCCGCATGCCGAGCTGCAGGGAGTGACTCTCGTAACGGTCGTGCATGATGAATTCGAGCAGGCTTTGAATACTGCTGCCATTCTTGAAAATGGCGTGCCGATTGTCCTCTCGGGCATGAAGACATTCCTTGAAACCGGGGCAACTCTTGCCGGGGATTAACAGCAGGCGGGTGGGAATCCGCTGGAGAAAACATAAAAAGAAGGAGTAAAAATCGCGTGGATTTTTACTCCTTCTTTTTCAATTAATGCTGGTTCTTCACGACTTCTTGGCCACGAACATTCCAAGTTAGGGCAAAGATCACGGCTGCAATCGCGCAAGAAGCGGTCAGCAGCATAAACCCTGCGTCCCACCCGGAGGCGCTGACGCGGGTTGGAAAAAATGAGGCCCGTTCTAATGAGTCTAGTCCGAAGGTTTGCAAATAGGAACAGACTATGACAGTATAAGTCTAATACGAACGAATGGAGCTAGAGAAATTATGTCTAATTTGCCAAATTGTCCGAAATGTAATTCAGCGTACACTTACGAGGACGGAAGCCTTCTGATTTGCCCGGAATGCGCCCATGAGTGGACGCCAGAAGCAGATACGGAACATCGCGAAGACCACAAGATTGTCAAAGACGCCAATGGAAATATTTTAAACGATGGCGATACGGTAACGGTCATCAAGGACCTGAAAGTAAAAGGGAGCTCATCGGTCTTGAAAATGGGAACAAAAGTTAAAAATATCCGTTTGGTTGACGGGGATCACGATATTGATTGCAAAATCGATGGTTTTGGAGCGATGAAATTAAAATCCGAATTTGTTAAAAAGATTTAGTGCGGTTTAAAGGTTTAAAGGAAACTGGCGAATCTATATTTGGAGGCCCTCTGTTGCGGAGGGCTTTTTTGCTGTAAAAAACAATGATCATGCCGTCATACACAGACAGATCCGCCGAATAGATGATAAGATGGAGGAAGAGGAAAAGATTACTTTTTTGGCAGGAAGGAAAAGAAAAAAACTTGAGATTCCTATCCCGTTTTGTCCAGCGCTTCCGTCGATTGCAATGGAAGTTGACCTTGTTTTACATTCTCACAACGATGGTTGTTCTGCTCGTGCTCGAAATGGTGGGCGTTCTGATTATGTTTGGCATAGCCAAATATAATGTCAGACAAACGCTTGCCTACGAAGTAGGGATGGTGGCACAGAACGTAGGCTCCAACTTCACGGGACCCTTCATCAATCGAAATCAACTATACGAAGCTCTGAGGGATTGGCGCCTGGAAAACGGCACCGAATTTCAGGGGTTTTCCGCCGTGATCGATCCTGAAGGGCAGCTGATCGCTGTCGCAGGAGAGCATTGGCCCGAGGCGGGCGGGTTCGGGGCAGGATTGCCTGCAAGCGTGCAGCAGCACATTCGGACGGCACTGGCTTTGGAACCCGCCTCGATTCCCATCATGAACACGTCTACCTACGAGGAAAAGGGCACCATCTACGTTGTGGCTCCGATTGTCAATTCGAAGGCGACCAAGGGGGCCTTGGTGGTGAAAGCCGAACAGGTCCGGTCGTCTGCGAACAATTTGTGGGAGTTTATACCGAAAGCCTTTCAATTTTTCGGCTTCAGCATCATCGCCTTTTTTATAGGCGCGGCGCTTGTCGGTCTCGCTTTCGGAATCGTAACGTCGCGAAGTCTTGTGCGGCGTTTGCGAAGGATTCTGACGTCGGCTGACCGATGGAGTCAAGGCGATTTTACCACCTTTGTTGACGATCCCTCCGGCGACGAGTTGGGGCAGCTGGCGCACCGGCTTAATCAAATGGCGAAGCAGCTCCAGCATCTGCTCCGGACGCGGCAGGACCTTGCGGCGCTGGACGAGCGCAACCGGTTGGCCAGAGAGCTGCACGATAGCGTGAAACAGCAGATGTTTGCTGTCTCGATCTGGGTGAATACGGCCAAAACTTTGATCGGTCAGGATGAGCAAGCGGCGCGGTCGCATCTGGTCGAAGCGGAAAAGCTGATACGTCAAACGCAGCAGGAACTGCGCGCGCTCATTCATCAGCTGCGTCCGGTGGCCTTGGAGGGCAAGGATCTGGCGCATGCCTTGGAGGATTATGTGAAGGTCTGGCAAGAGCAGACGGGGATTGCTGTAGAGGTGGAGGCGCACGGCGGGCAGCAGGTGTCTCCGCTTATAGAAGAAGCCTTCTTTCGCATCACCCAGGAGGCGCTGGCTAATATTGCCCGCCACAGCCAGGCGAGCGCGATGAAGCTCTCTCTGGCATGCGGCGAGACGGTGACGCTCTCCATCCGCGACAATGGGTGCGGATTCGATGTCCGCCTCGCAGACCGGCAGGGCGTCGGCCTGTCCTCCATGCGCGAGCGGGTGCAGGCGCTGGGCGGCCATATCGATATCCGCAGCGAGAAGGGACACGGCACGACAATTGTCATCCGCTGCAAGCAAACGGAGATTCAAGCGGTGTAAAAGAACAAGATTCCTTATTCGAATGGAGCGGGCAACATGACAAAGACGGAACCGATCACAATTCTGATTGTCGACGATCACTCGATTGTACGTCAGGGCTTGTGCGCATTGTTCAAGATTCAGCCCGATTGCCGGGTCGTAGGCGAAGCCGATTCGGGAGAAAGTGCCGTCCGCTTAGCCGCCGAGCTTGTGCCTGACGTCGTTCTCACGGATCTGGTGATGCCCGGCATGGACGGCGTAGAGGCTACGAGACAGGTCAAGCAAGTCAGCCCCCGTTCCCAGGTGATTGTGCTGACCTCTTATCATGAGGACGAGCATATTTTTCCTGCTCTGCGCGCAGGAGCGCTCTCCTACGTGCTTAAGGATATCGAACCGGAACAACTGGTCGAGACCGTGCGCAGAGCCGTACATGGCGAGTCGATGATGCATCCGCGCGTGGCTGCGCGGGTTGTTCAGGAGATACGCGATACGCGTCGGACGGATGACAGCCCGTTCGCCGAGTTGAGCGACCGCGAGCTCGAAGTGCTGCGCCTGATCGCGGGCGGGCTGACGAACGCGGAGATTGCCGAGCGCCTGATCATCAGCGAGAAGACGGTGAAAGGCCACGTCAGTAATATTTTAAGCAAGCTGCATATGCTGGACCGCACCAAAGCAGCCGTTTTCGCTTGGCAGCAGGGACTTATGCGCCCGGACGAAGAGTGAATGCTGCTTTTTTCATTCGATTTCTTTCAGCATGCACCTATCCAATCCACCGGCTCCCCTTTTAAGGGGAGCCGGTTTTGTTTATAACGGACCTCTGGTCGGGGGGATAAACAGATCTGCAGACGCGTCCCATTTCAGCTTGACTGCCCTATGATTAAGGAGGAACAGGTCACATTTTCCATATTGCGGAATGGTCCGCTGTGGATGGCCGGTTCGTAATTCGATTCTTAGAAATAGGGAGTTGTTCTTGATGGATACCGTGAAAAATCCTCTCTTGCAAGCAACCGGCAATCCGTCTTCGCGGGTCGTACGTTGGCCGTCCTGGATCGGCTACGCTGCGGCTGCTTGGTCATTGGTTTACGGGCTGCTTGGCTTGTACTGGGCTTTAGGGGGCAGCGGCTTTCCCTTCGGCGAAGGGGATTCCCAGCCCAATATGTCGTTCTTGGGCGGCATACATGCGAATAGCGGAGCGCCGGTAATAGCCGTTCTCGGTTTCGTTGGCGCTTTAGTGGCAGTAGCGGCAACGCGGCTGCAGCAGAAAGGAATCGTTCATGCGGCCGTTCTGGCTTTCGCTTGCGCCGCTTCGGTCATCCTGTTGATCGCCATTCCGGACGCCAGAGTCATTATGGCCGTTGGGTATGCGCCTATATGTCTGATCGGCGCTCCCTTCGGCTGGCCACCGGTCAATTATTGGGAGAAAGCCCTCCCTTGGGAAGTGATCAACCAGTTCATTTGCATGGCAGGCGGGTTCCTGTGGGTCGGGACAGCCCTCGCATCCTACCGCCGATCCCGGCAAGCCTGCGGGAGCTGCGGCCGGACCGGCAGCGGCGCCGCTGCCGGCTGGACAACACCCGAAGCTGCCGCGCGTTGGGGGAGATGGGCCGTCTACGTGGCGTTCATTTTACCGTTCGGCTATGCCGGGATGCGGTGGGCGTGGGCATTCGGCATTCCTCTCGGAATTGACCGGGAGCTGCTTCAGGAGCTTCACACCAACGGCCTATGGTTGGCCGGCGCGGGCTTGGCTACCGTAGCGGCTGGCGGCTCGGTCCTTACCTTGGGGCTCATCCAACGCTGGGGCGAGATCTTCCCGCGTTGGACGTTAGGACTATCCGGCAAGCGTGTTCCTCCGGCGCTTGCGATTGTTCCCGCAACCTTTATTACCGTCGTGGTGATGACCGGCGGGCTGACGGTCATTCGCATGAATTGGTCTGGTTTTCTCAGCGGCGCTTTTATGACCAATCCGATGATGTGGTGGCCGGTTTGGGGGATCTCGCTGGGAGCAGCCACGCTCGCCTATTATTACCGCAGGCGTGGGCAGTGCCCGGTGTGCGGCCGTGAATAATCGCTCGAACGAAGAGGAGGATCGGTATGGATAGGATGTCGCTTCAACTTAAGAACAAACCGGGAATCGGCTTCAACCGGTGGCCGTCCTGGATCGGATCTGGCGCGATCGTCTGGTCGGCGCTCTATGGAGCTCTGCATCTCTACTGGCTGCTAGGAGGGCCCGGGTACCCCTTCAAGGATCAGCCGCTGGGATTGTTCTCAGCCATGGTGACCTATCTTCCGGCCCAAGCCGGAGGTGCTGTCTTTGTCGTTCTGTGTCTATTGGGCATCGGCGTTGGCCTTGCCATGCAGCGGCCGTGGGGAACGGTCGTCCCCCGATGGCTGATTCTCGGCTATGCCTGGGGAATGGCTGCCGCCTTGCTTCTCTTGGTGCCGGATATCGGCATGATTATGTTCATGGCCTATGCCTTCCTGCTCAAAGCTCAGTGGAGCTGGCAGCTGTCGAATCAGCTCCTGTGCATGATCGGCGCGCTCCTATGGATCTTTGCCGCAATGGCCTATCGGCGAAGAGCGCGTCATGCCTGCGAATACTGCGGACGAACGGAGAACGGAACATCGGTTCCGCTTGTCCGCTGGGGGCGCTGGATGACCTGGATCGCCGCGCTCGCGCCGCTGCCTTATGCCATGTCGCGCTTTGCCTGGGCGCTGGATATCCCGTTAGGGATCGATCCGCAGGACCTTCAGCATTTTTCAAAAGCAAACGAAGCGGCCCATGTCATAGAATGGGTGTTTGGAACGGTATGTATCGGCGGCGGCCTCCTTACGCTCGGATTGATCCGGAAATGGGGGGAGGTCTTTCCCCGCTGGTTTCCGTTCATTGGCGGCAAAAGGGTACCGATTCGGCTCGCGGTGATTCCCGCCACGGGCGTAGCTATTGCGGTGACTGCGGCAGGCTTTGTCTTTACCGTATCTTTTTTCGCCGCCACCCTTCGCCTCATGCCGGTGGACCAGATTGTGCTCCGTCAGCTCTATGGCGCAGTAGGCCCGATGCTGTCCTGGGTGCCTTGGGGGGTGGCCCTTGGTCTTGCTGCTATGACCTACTATTACCGGCGGCGCGGTCGATGCAACCATTGCGGGAAGGCGTAAGACAGGGCATCTTATAGCCGCTTCCCGAGGCGCCCAACTGCACGGTAGAGCGTGACCATATCAAATGTTAATAAAATCTTTATCTTTACCTTACTTTTTTTTAAACGTTACTCTTTATCCTTACAGAATGAAAGCGTAAGGAGGAAACGTAGATGAAGAAGTGGGTTTTTTTGCTTGTCATGCTTTTGCCGCTGGGGTGTGAAGCCATTCAACAGGAACCGCAAGCCGTAAACGTGGAATACAGCAAGGCGGGCGACCAAGTTCAAGAGGCGGCTCCCCAAAAGAAGACTCAAACAAAGACTCAAACGATAAAAGTACCCAAAAGCCAGATTTACCAAGGCAATCTGCTGTTGGTCAACAAGCAGTATCCGGTGAGTGAAGAGGGCGTTACGGCCGATGTGGTCAACCTGTTTCAGCATAAGGAGCTGGCCCAGGGATACGTGCTGCTCGATAAGACGATCCGGCTGTCGCAAGGCGTGGCGCAAAAATTTCAAACGATGGTCGATGCCGCTGCCAAAGAAGGGGTAAGTCGTTTTATGATCAGCAGCGGTTACCGGGACAGCCAAGAACAAGCCCGGCTGTACAAAAGTATGGGCGCCGATTATGCGCTGCCTGCGGGCTACAGCGAGCATAACTTAGGCTTATCCCTTGATATCGGATCGACGCAAACGGAGATGAACCGCGCCCCGGAAGGAAAATGGCTGCAAAAAAACGCCTGGGCTTACGGGTTTATTTTGCGATATCCCAAGGACAAAACGGATATCACGGGCATTAAATACGAGCCGTGGCATTTTCGTTATGTAGGCTTGCCGCATAGTGCGATCATGCAGGAGAAAAACTTTACGTTGGAGCAATATTTGGATTTCCTGAAGGAGCAAAAGAAGGTTTCGGCGACGGTAGAGGGCAAAGCCTACGAAGTCTCGTATTATCCCGTGTCCGGTAATACGTCGATTCCGGTGCCGGCCGGTCGCAGCTATGAACTATCGGGAAACAATATGGACGGCGTCATTGTGACCTTGCTTCCTTGATCGGAACGCATACGGCCTAAGAGGGGCGTATTCCCCGTATTGCGGCGGGGGATAACCGCTTTTGTTCTCGCTGCTCAGCCAGCAGATGCAGCATCCAAGCTTGAACGCTTCTTGTATACGGCGTTGCATAGAGAGGATGCGCCAGGTTGCACGTTTCCATGGGATCGTCGGTCAACAGATAAAGCTCGTATTCGTCGTGCTCAGGGGTTGTTTTGACGTGCTGGCAGGTTTCGTCCTTGAGTCCGGGATGGCTCCAGAATTGGATAATGTCAAAATAGCGGGCAAGCTTCCATAATTCCCGTCTGCCATTCAGGTAGAGGGCCGCGGTGACCGACTCGACATGATTAGGCTGCACGACAGACGGATAGGGCTCTCCGAGCGGATTGATCTGGTGCTGTCCCCGGGTCACATCGTCGTCGGTCATGAAATAGACCGGCTCCTCCGCGATGGCCGTCTGGTTCTGCCCAGCAACCAACGGGGTGAGGTCGCGTCCGGCCAAGGGCCGGGCCTCGCTGAAGCGGCTTTGCAACTGCTCCCTTATCTGGTCAACGGGAGCATTCGCCAGTCCGAGCATCGTGGGCAGGAGATCAACATGGCTGGTAAGGGCATGGACATGCTTCGGCTGCGGGAACAGACGCCGGTTATGAATGACGAGCGGGACATGCAGAATTTCCTCGTAGGCACAGTAAAATTTCTGATGGAGGCCGCCATGCGCCCCCAGCAATTCCCCGTGATCGGAAGTAAAGATCACGATCGTATTGTCGTAGAACGACGAGCGGGTAAGCGCTTCGAATACCTTGAGCATTTGCCGGTCGGCGTTCTTTTGCAGCTGGTAGTAAAGTTTACGGTAGAACGGATGATCGGTAATCGGCTGCAAGGCTCTCGGATAAATATCCCGGTAGCTGGCTTGGCAGCGCGGCTTCGTGAGCAAAGACTCGTGCATCGTCGGTGCAGGAGCCACCTCCGGCATCGGCTCCACCTCGAAGCGGAACACGGGGAGCCGCGCCGTAAGATCGCCGTATAGCACAATATCGTGCGGGTTCACGAACGAAGCGACGATTAGCCAAGGCGGGGCGTCTCGATCCTGCTGTTTCCGGGCATCGAGAGACGCGATCAGCCCGGCGGCCTCCGCGGCATAGATTTCGTCCCGGCCGCTCAACCCGATGGCAGCGGAAGAGCCGGAGTTCCGGGGATTTTTGCCGTGAGGCTCCGGGCCGATCCAACCGGAAAAGCCGTAGTTGTCCAACCGATTCGCCCCGTCATACAGGTCCTCCAGCGTTTTGTCCGGTACGCCCGTTAACGGATCGTAGCTGGGCAGGCCCGCATGCGTGCCCGGCACCGTGATATTTTCGTACGAGACGTGCCATTTTCCTTTATAGTAAGTCTCGTAGCCGGCCGCCCGAAAGTAATCCCCTATAGTAGGCACGGTGTTCCGGTCCAGCCAGAACATATCCGAGTCGAAAGCTTCTTTGGCGATTCCGTCCGTCTGGCTGACGCCATGGAGTGAGGGGAAGTGGCCGGTCAGCAGCGTTGCGCGGCTGGGGCAGCATGCGGCGCTCCCGATATAATGGCTGTGGAATTCCAGCCCGTGGGCCTTCAACAGCTGATGCGTCCAGAGGTTGTGCCTGCGCCAGTCCCGGATTTCCGCGTTTTCGTAAACGGGAGGGTACCGTTCCTCGTCGACAAGAAGTACGAGAAAATTAGGCTTTTCCAGAAGCTGCGTCATGACAACACATCCCAAGGTTAGTTAGTTTATCTTAAGCTATGTCGCCGGACGCCGAAATAGTAGCGTACCGGTGCATGCAGCGCCGGAAGTTCTGGTACAATGGAATGGTTAACTCTATGCAGAGGGTGAATGCGATGAAGCGTATCACGATTTTGATCGCGGATGACGAGATGGCGATTGCCGATTTGATCGGACTGCATCTAACCAAAGAAGGCTACCATGTGATTAAAGCAGCGGATGGGCAGGAAGCGATTCAGGCCGTTCAGACGCAATCGATCGATCTGGCGATTTTAGATATTATGATGCCCAAAGTGGACGGTTACGAAGTGACCCGGCAAATCCGGGAAACGAATCATATGCCGATCATTTTCTTGAGCGCCAAGACATCCGATCTGGACAAGATCGCAGGCTTGGTGAGGGGGGCGGATGATTATATGACCAAGCCGTTCAATCCGATGGAGCTGATCGCCCGCGTGAACGCCCAACTGCGGCGTTCCAGACTGCTCAGCCAATCGTCGGCGGAGAACAAACCCGTGCTGGAAACAGGAGGCTTGGCCATTTATCCCGATCAGCGCACGGTTACTTTATATGGCGAATCGGTCGATCTCACGCCGAAAGAGTTCGATATTCTGTATCTGCTGGCCAGCTATCCGAAGAAAGTGTTCAGCGCGGAAAATATTTTTCAGCAGGTATGGGGCGAAGATTACTATGAAGGCGGCAATACGGTGATGGTTCATATCCGGAAGCTGAGGAAAAAATTACAAGAGGATGAACGTAAACATAAGCTGATCAAAACGGTATGGGGGGTGGGATATACATTCAATGGCTAGCATGGTGCGCACCTTTCGGTCCAAAATGATCCTGCTGCTCGGTTTAAGCATGCTGTTCGCGGGCACCATTACGTATTTGTTCTATAAAATCCTACAGTTTTATTACCGAACGTTCGTGAAGTTTGAGGATCCGCTGGCTTACGTGCGCATGTTCATCAACATTGTCGGAGATATTAACTTTTTTTTGCTGTTTTTCATTCCGCTCGCGACGTTGTTTTTCTTTATCCTCACCAAGCCTTACGCCACTTATTTCAATAAGATTTCCAAGGGTATTCATCATCTGGCGAGCGGCGATTTTAAGCAGCGCGTCCACATTTCCTCCCGCGACGAGTTCGAGGACATTGCGACGGACATCAATCTGGCGAGCGAAAAGCTGCAGCAGGCCGTCGAAAGAGGAGACTTTGCGGAGAACAGCAAGGATCAGTTGGTCCTGAATTTGGCGCATGATTTGCGCACGCCGCTGACTTCGGTGATCGGTTATTTGGATTTTATTTTGAAGGACGAGCAGTTGACCAAGGAGCAGGTCAGACAGTATGCGGATATTGCTTTTCAAAAATCGCAGCGTCTGGAGAAGCTTGTCGACGAGCTGTTCGAAATTACGAGAATGAATTACGGTATGGTTGCCTTCGAGAAACAAACCATCGATCTCAGTGAGCTGCTGGTCCAGTTGAACGAGGAGCTGTATCCTGCCTTCGAAAAGCATCAATTGACGGCCCGGCTGCAGGTGGCCCCCGGTTTGTCGGTATTGGGCGACGGAGACCTGCTGGCGCGCGTGTTCGAGAATCTGCTGACCAATGCCATCCGTTACGGAAAAGACGGCCGGTTCGTGGACATGAACGCTTATTCCGAAGCGGAAGCGGTCGTAGTTCAAGTGATCAATTACGGGACTCCGATCCCGTCCGGTGAGCTGCCGCACATCTTCGATATGTTCTATACCGGCGACAAGGCGCGCACGTATCAAGAGGGGAGCACGGGTCTCGGCCTATATATCACGAAGAACATTGTGATGCAGCATGACGGAACGGTGACCGCCCATAGCAGCGCGAACCGCACCATCTTTGAAGTGCGTCTGCCGCAAACAAATTAAGAAAAATTTTAAGATTACCCTACTTCTTTTTAAACAGTATTTCCTATCCTAAGAGTGAAGGAAAGGACAGTGCTGGGGATGAAGAAGCGGGTTTTTTTTGTTATCACGCACAGAAAGCGGGAGTGATCCGATGAACAACAGGAAAGCTGCCATGCGGCTTGGCCATGACGGTCAGACGGCGATTGCCGATTCATGCTGAAGCCAGGAATGAAACGATGGACCCGGAGCGATGCGGCGGCGGCCCTGCTGTTTCTCGCGCCGAGCGTCGCAGGATTCGCGCTGTTCTACCTTACTCCGTTTGCCGCGGGGGTGTACGACTCCTTCCTGGATCGCCCGGTCGGGGGCCGATTCGTTGGGCTGGCGAATTACAGCGAGCTGCTTACGGGCGGTTCGTTTCGGAAAGCGGCGTCCAATACGTTCTATTTTACCGCGGTCAGCGTGCCGCTCATCATAGGGCTGTCTTTAGGACTGGCGCTGCTGCTGAACCGGAAGATGTACCTACGCAATATGCTGAGAACGGCTTACGTGCTGCCACTTGTCGTCCCCGTAGCCTCGGTTGTTCTCATCTGGCAGATGCTGTTCGACTGGAACGGTTCGCTTAACGCGTGGCTGAATTACTTCGGGCTCGCACGTGTGGATTGGATGAAGACGGAGGCGGCCCGGCATGTGGTTATGGTCATTTATTTATGGAAAAACGTTGGCTACAACATGATTTTATTTCTGGCCGGGCTTCAGCAGATTCCGAACGATTACTACGAAACCGCCCGGATGGAAGGCGCCGGACGATTCCGACAGTTCGGCAGCATTACGCTCGTATATTTAACGCCGACGATGTTTTTCGTCGTCATCATGTCCATCACGGGCTCGTTTAAAATATTCCGGGAGACGTATTTGATTGCGGGCGATTATCCGCACGACAGCATCTATACGCTGCAGCACTATATGAACAATATGTTCATGACACTTGAGCTGCAGAAATTGACCGCGGCGGCGACATTGATGGCGGGCTGCATTCTGCTTGTGGTTTTCGCGTTGTTTGCGCTGGAGCGCCGTTTCCGGCAGTTTATGGAATAGCGGGAGGAGAGTCTGCTGCGAAGTTCAAGAGCTTGGCAAAAAGGAACGTTAACGGTCGTCATGGCCGTCATCGCGGCGGTGCTGCTAATGCCCATCGTGATTACTTTCACAAACTCGCTGATGACCGAGCAGGAAATCCGCGTCAATTATGGGCTGATCGGGAAAATGAACGACGTTGCCGCAGGGAACGCGAACCGGTTTGTGAATTTAAAGCTGCTGCCGGATCTGGCGTCGCTGGAGCAGTATGCGAGCGTGCTGGTCCTCGATTCAAGCTTTCTGAGGATGTTTTGGAATTCGGTCTTCCTGGTGGTGCCGATCATTGCGGGACAGACCATCGTCGGCGCGCTGGCGGCCTATGCCTTCGCCAAGCTGCGTTTTCGGGGCCGGGATGCGCTGTTTCTCGTCTATGTCCTGACGATGCTCATGCCGTTCCAAGTGACGCTGGTGCCCAACTATATGATGGCCGATAAGCTGGGGCTGCTGAACAGTCCGTCTGCGGTTATAT
This sequence comes from Paenibacillus tyrphae, assembly GCF_000722545.1. GTDB lineage: Bacteria > Bacillota > Bacilli > Paenibacillales > NBRC-103111 > Paenibacillus_G > Paenibacillus_G tyrfis. Next base: position 111,500 of record NZ_JNVM01000014.1, on the reverse strand, counting down.
GGCCCGGCGTGTTCGCGGCATTCGGCGTGTTCATGCTCAGGCAGTTCGCGCTGCATATTCCGTTTTCCTATATCGAGGCGGCCAAGATGGACGGGGCCGGGCACGTGCGGATTTTCAGCGAGATCATTGTCCCGATGCTCAAGCCGGGGCTGGGGGCGCTCGTTGTTCTGCTGTTCGCGGATTATTGGAACATGGTGGAGCAGCCGCTTATTTTTCTGGACGATTCGTTCAAGCAGCCGCTGTCGGTTTATTTATCGAAAGTGCGCGAAGGCGAACGAGGGATTGCTTTCGCTGCGTCCATGCTTTATATGACACCGATGGTGCTGCTGTTTTTGTATGCGGAAACTTACTTTATCGAAGGCATCCAGCTGTCCGGCATCAAGGGGTAGCTTTGTACGGTTAGGAGACGGAGGACGCGGAAATGGGACCGAACGAAGAGCCTGTAGAACGTAGTCGCAAAAGAAAGCTTCGCGCGGTGTTCGGCAGCTTTATCGCGCTGCTCGCGCTGTTCACCTTATTCGGCAATACGCTGCAGTCGTTGACCTTGCCGAAGGTCAGAACGGAGAAGCCGACGCAGGAGGGCTTTGTCTATACGCTTGAAGGAAGCGGGAACCTGAAGCCGATCGCGGAGGCCAGGCTAACGAATCCCGGCGGCTGGAAGGTCAAAGCGGTTCACGTGAAGGAAGGGGAGCGGGTGACGAAGGGGCAGGCGCTTGTCACCTATGACAGCACCTCCGCCGAACGGGAATTGCAGGATGAAAAGGCGCAATGGGAAAAGCAGCAAATCGAGCTGCAAAATATCCAGGACCGCTTCATTGTATCGGCACAGGAAGCGGACGAGATGAAGAAGCGGAGCGCTAGCCGCGATCTGGAGAAGCAAAAACTCGATCTGGGCATCCAGGACCGCAAAATCAAGCAATTGGGCGACCGTCTGGCCAGCCAAAAAGAAATTTCCGCCCCGTTCGACGGGATGGTTACGAAATTGAATGCCGTCGTGGGCTTGGCTTCCGCGGGAGAGCCGGATCTTGTGATCACGAACGAAAGCCGGGGCTACCGGTTCGAGTTTATCGCCGATGCGCCGCTGTTGACCAATCTGGGGATTACCCTGGAGGACAAGGTGCAGGTCGAAGTTCAGGCCATAGGAGATCAGCAGCCGGCCATGCTGGAAGGCGCCATTCTGGAATTGGCGGATGCCGAGCCGCGCATGGGGGGCTCATCCGGCAAGGCGACCAATCCAACCGCTGCGATTGCCCGGAAAGTGGTGCGGGTGAAGGTGGCGGACTCTGAACTGAAAGGAGGTGAGCAGGCACGGGTCAAGCTCACGAAGCGCTCGCAGCAAGAGGGGTTGTTGATTTCGAACGAGGCCATACATGAGGATCGTGACGGCAAGTTCTTCTATAAAGTGGAAGAAAGGAAAGGCGCTTTGGGTAATGTGTTTATTGTGCGCAAGGTACAAATTCGTGCCACGGAAACGAACGACAAAGTAACGAAGATTCCGCGGGACAGCGTGTACGAGAACGATCTAATACTTCTGGAAAGCAGCGAGCCCTTGCAGGATGGCAACCGGGTGCGGCTGCAGTAGCCGCGCACCAATATAATCATTCGATGGAAGAGAGGAATCTACGATGAAAAAACGATTGGGGCTTGGATTCGCCTGCGTGATTCTGGCCGCGACAACCGCATGCGGAAACAGCAAGGAGACGATGGCAAGCAAGGAGACGACGGCAAGCAAGGAGCAGCCGAAATCGAAAGAGGGAAAGACGGTCGTGACCTTATCTCTAAAAGAGCCGAACCCGTACTACGAGGCGGCTGCGAAGAAATTCAAGGAGAAGTATCCCGACATCGACCTGCAAATCCAGAGCTTCAAGCAGCCGGGTGAAGAGCGTGTCGATATGGAGAAATATATTAAAACGACAAATACAGCACTGCTATCGGGGAAAGGCGCGGATATTATCGAAGTGACCAGCTTGCCCGTCGATAAATATGTGAATCAAAAGCTTCTCTTGAACATGAGCGATATGCTGAACCAGGACAAAACGGTGAATAAAAGCGACTTGCAGACGAACGTTTTGGACGCGATGAAAAGGAACGGCGGCTTGTATACGATGCCTGCCAGTTTCTTCTTGCGGGCACTCATAGGGGACGGGGACGCTCTGCAGGAGGCGAACGTGAAGGTCGACGACAAAAGCTGGAGCTGGAAGCAGTTTGGAGAGATCGCCCGAAAGCTGGTGCAGCAGACCGAGAGCGGCAAGGACCGCCGCTATGCCTTGGGGAATGAGTCGCCGGAAGTCATCCTGCAGGAATGGGTGGTGGACAGCTACGGAGAATTTGTCGACCCCTCGACCCGGAAAGCCAAATTCGACTCCCCGGCGTTCACGGACTTGCTGCGGCAAGTTAAAAAGCTGTATGACGACAAAATCCTGACGGCCCGACCGGTGGACAACGAAAGGCCGCTATTCACCTCCGCAAGGATATTCTCGCCTGCCGATTTTATCGGACATTATACGAATCCGAAGCTGCTGCAAAAGCCGCACCCGGAAGGAAAAACCGGCGGAATCCGGATTGTTACCACCTCGGAGCTTGCGATACAAGCCAAATCTGCGGTCAAAGAGGATGCATGGAAGTTTATGGCCTTCTTGCTATCCGAAGAAGTGCAGTCGTCTCCCTACGAGGAAAGATTTTCACTCCTGAAATCGGTGAACGAAAAGAAGTTGGATGAGCTTCAGAAGCAAACGAAGGGCGGAGTGTATAAGCTTGCGGATGGAAAAACGGCGAAGGTGTCGGAGGAGGATTTTGCCCGATTCAAGCAGTTCCTGCATACGGCTGATGGTTATAGCGACTGGGACGTTAAAGTGCTGAACATCATATATGACGAGGCCGAAGCGTTCTTCAGCGGCCAGAAGTCCGCGGAGGAAGTCGCGAAGCTGATCCAGAACCGGACGACCACCTACTTGAACGAATAAGGAGTAAGCATGGCGGGAAAAGCCGACGTATGCCGCAACCGTAACGATTGCAGTCGCAGCAGCGGCAAAAAGCCGCTCCGCGTAATATAATGGATCAAGATGCGGAAAAGGAAGGACGGTATCTTTTGAGAAAATATATTATAGCTTCGATCGTCTGCGTATTCGTAGTGATTACCGTTGCGGCTTACGGGGCAAGCTCCTCTCTGGACTTTCTGACGTCTGAGAAATTCGTCATCAACGGGGCAGACAAAAGGTTGTCCGTGATCAACTATAACGGACACGCCTATGTTCCGCTGCGCTTCGTGGCGGAACAGATGGCAGCGGACGTTTATTTCCGAGAGGACAAGCGGACCACTTATATTCAGCAATACAGCGTCAAATTCGACGAACGGATCTTGACGCCCGTTCCCTCCGTTGCCTATGAGAAGAAAACCGAGAGCGGAATCGTCTGGATGCAGGAGATTCCGCTGCTTGATGGCAACGCATGTTGGACGGATTGCTTCAAACCCTACACGTGGCCCAGCCCGGCATCCGAAATTATCAAGCAAGCCGAATACCCTCCGGTGGCCGTGAAGCCGGAATCGGATATTGTCATTACCTACCCGAAGGGCATGAAGCCCTTGATGCTGGAGATTACTATGGTGTCCGAATCGGACGCCGGCAAAAAAGAGGGTAAGGCGGTGCCCTTGGACGGGAATCGGCTGCACTTACCCAAACAACCCGGACGCTACACGATCTCGATCAATGCCAACTGGGATCAAGGCCAAGCGAGATCTATTTTTGCAATCGATGTGAAATAAAGTTAATAAACTTCGTAGCACTGGCCGGTCTGTTTGCCTTCGATGCTCTTCTGATACGCGGCGGCCGCTTTGCCGGCGGGAACGGGCACGAATCCGGCAAAATAACCGGCATAATCGTTCCACGATTCTTCCAGCACATTTGGACTGACGGTGTTAATCCGGATGCCCCGCGGCATTTCGATCGCAGCCGACTTGACGAACGCCCGGATGGCGCCGTTGGCCATCGCGGAAGAGGTTCCTTGCGCGATAGGATCGTCCATTAAAATGCCTGACACCAGCGTAAAGCTGCCGCCGTCATGGACATAATTCAATCCGAGCAGAACGATATTGACCTGGCCTTTGAGCTTGCCGTCGATGGCAACCTGATTATCCTCCGGGGTCATATCGGCCAGTGGAAGAAACTTGGCACTTCCCGCCGTGACAACGACCGCATCGACTTTTCCTACTGCTTCGTACATCGCTGCGATGCTCTCCGTTGATGTCATATCTACGGTCACATCGCCACCGCGCCGTGCCGCTTTTATAATCTCGTGGGTATCCTTCAATCTGTCGACGACAGCTCTGCCAAGCGTTCCCGTAGCGCCAATAACTAATATCCTCATCGGTTAACCGCCTTTCAGTTATATTCATACAAATTCTACCATGCATTTGAGTCCGGTTCAATTGCGCCTCCGGATGATCGAAAAAGCAGCCGTCCCCCGATGCGCCGGGAAACGGCTGCTTTCTATGGTTGCTGCGGCGAAACGAATTTCGCCCCGATCTGTTTCAATACAATCGCCACATCTTCACGGGTAAATTGACCGTCTCCGTTCAAGTCATTGTGTCCGTACGGCGAGTTCAAATAAGCGAGAACTTCACGGATGCCAATCCCGTCATGATCGGTATCGAGATCGGCCAGCCTGCGCTGCATTTGCTGTATGGCGTCTCCGTAGACTACCTTGAGGCTTACGGCCGCGTTCGTCTGCCCGCTAAGGCTGCTTACCGCGCCGGCTTGGATACGGAATTCCAGATCATCCCCCGGCTGCAGCGGACCGCTCGCGGTGAAGCCTGCTTCAGCGTCTCCCGGCGTGTAGACGACATCGGTTACCGACAGCGCCGTGTTGCGGCTCATATTGGTGACGCTGAAGTAGGACGCATCCGCAACGGACCGCAGCGGCTCGGAGAAGGTCAGCCGCACCTTCATCCCCTCCATGACCAGCTTCGTCAGCACCGGCGTTCCGGCTTGAGTCACGCGAATGGTGTACAGCTGGTTCGTCCCGTCCTGTGCGGTAACCAGCACTTCGATGACATTTTGTGCGCCGGATATCAAGGGTAGCGCCGGGCTGTCCATGCCGCTTTGAACGAGAACGTAGCTGCCGCCGTTGATTCGGACCTGAACCGTAGCGGCCGGGTTGCCATCCGGCAAGACGGGCTTCACCGTGAGCGATGGGACGGAACGGCTTACCGTCATGGAATAGTCCGTTACCTGGCTGGAAAAGTCAAGGTGTCCGGGCGAAACGGTTAAGTCGGACAAGCTGGCCGCGCTATTCTTTAGTCTCGTTACGGTGAGCGTATATATTTTTTCCACGGACGGGTCCTCGGCCAATACCTTGATCTCCAGCGTATTGCTGCCCACCGTCAGAGGCAGGGTAGCCGAAGAGCCGCTCGCCGCCGGTATGTAGCTGCCTCCGTTGGCGCGAACGTAGACGGAGGCGTTCGCATCGGATAACGCGGGCGTTACCGCCAAGCTGGACGTGGAGTACGGGACGTCCGCCATCGTATAGGCCAGCCTATCGTATGCGAACGGTTCGTTCAAGGTCCCCGGGGTCACGCCTAGCCCGCTTATCCCTGCGTTGTTGCTTTGCCGCTTCACGGTCATCGTATAGGTCGTCGTTGCCGTTCCGTTTTCCGCGACCACTTTGACTTGGATGCGGTTGTCCCCGACGTTCAGGGCAAACGGCTGGCTGGGCAAGCCGCTGCTAACCGTTGTGAAGCCTCCGTCGTTGATCTGAAGCTGCACGGTCGCTGCCGTATCGGCCGTCGTCGGTGTAACCGTCATTTCCTGGGTCGCATAGCCGACATCCGCCAGAACATACCCCATAAGCTGCGGTTCAAAAGGGGGACTTACTGTGGTCCCGGAGACGGTTAAAGCGCTCAACTTCGCATTCGTGCCAGGCGCAGCCCGCATGACCGTAACCGTATACGTTTTATTGACCGTTTTATCGTTCGATGTGGTCTGCACCGTAATCGTATTACTGCCGACGTTCAAAGGAACTGGGGTGGACGCCGTCCCGTCGGTAGCTGCCGACCCGTTGATGCTGAAGGAGGCGGCGGGGTCGTCCAATACCCCGGTGAGCGACAGGCTGCTCGTCGCATAAGGAACGCTTGCCGTGTAGCTCGTCGTGGAAGCCTGGAAAGGTGGGGTTAACGCCGCTCCGCTTATACGCAAATCGCTCAAATCCCCATCGTTCGTCGCAGGGAAGTACACATGGATCATGTACGTTTTGATCGTGGATGAATCGGCCGAGGTAACTTTGATTTGAAACTTGTTGTCTCCCCGATTCGTCGCGATATAGCCGGTCGACGTATTTTCGCCCAGCGTGATCCAGGCGCTTCCGTTCATCGAGTACGCCATCGTCACCCCGGAATTGGCAGGAACGGCGGCGGTGTAGAAGCCTTGTTCGGAGCTGCGCATCTTCACCCAATATTCCGTCACGTTTGGTGAAAATGCGGGCGAGAGCGCCCCTGCGCCCTGATGAATGCTTGTCAGATCGGTATCTGCTTCGTTACCTGCCGCATGCGTATGCCAAGGGAAAATAACAATAAACATCATAGCCGTTATCATGACCATCAAAAGCTTGGAAATTCGCACAAAACGTCCTCCTTCATGATGATAACCACCATTGTAAAAAAATGTATGGCATTCTCGTTGCCACGTTTCGAATGCTTGGGAAAGCAGGAGGTTTCCATGCTATGACCGGGTCAGCCTTCCCGGTAGTCCTCGACAATGACCTCGACCGCCCCGGTCTCGGGGTCCATCACGAAGCCGTGAACAGGGATCGCTTGGGGGAAAAGCGGATGTCTGCGGATCATTTTGACGCTGTGCATCACGCCTTCCTCCGCACAGCTAAAGCCGCGCAAAAACTTTTCCATGCGAATGCCGGAATTTTCAAGCGTCTCGATTACTAGAGGATCGATGCCATGCTCCGCGAATTTGTTCACCATGCGCGCTGGATCAATCTCTGTCATGCCGCAGCCGTGATGTCCGATCACGATCACTTCGCGCGCGCCCAGTTCGTAGACGGCGACCAGAAGGCTGCGCATGGCGCTGCCGAACGGCTGGGTCAAAATCGCGCCCGCATTTTTGATGAACTTCGCATCTCCGTTCTTGAAGCCCAGCGCCTTCGGGAGCAGTTCGCTAAGCCGCGTATCCATACAGGTCAGCACGGCGACTTCTTTATCGGGATATTTGTCCGTTAAGTAATCTTCATACCGTTTCTCGGCAACGAATTTTTTATTGAACTCCAGTAAGCTCGGGACAATTGACATTGTGTGTGACCTCCTTGCTGCACGCTAGATTCTTATGTTTAAGTCTAGCATCAAATGCAGGAGAATGAATAGTAAAAATCTGTTTAACATTGGTGCGGGATTCCGGGGAGAGTGTCAGACATTGGGCAAAAAAAGCCAAAGCTTCCGCGGCGTACGTGCCGGAGAAGCTTTGGCTTTAGCTGTTTCTGCTGCGGAGACGAAGGGTTTCGAGTTTACACAAATACGGACAGTAATTTGCCGACCGCAAGCTCGGCGTCGACATCAACGCAGACCCGGATCGGGCTGCCGATCGTAGGATTACGACGCAAATCTGCGACGGTCATCCCCCTGCATAACGTGCTTTCGCATTCGACTTTTACCTTCATCGTCCTGGCGGCCATCATCGCTGGTTCCACCGCGGCCAATACGGTAAGCGGATCATGAAGCGGAGCGGAATCGAGAAAGTAGTTCGACGCCCGGTAGTAACCGAAGTAGAAGGGCATCGAATCGCAAATAAAATCGACGATTTTCCGGTTTTCTTCCTTGCCATGACGCTGTAAGAAATCGAGATGGTGCCGGGTCAACCGCGTTTTCATGGTGACGTCCAAGCCGACCATCGTCACAGGCAATCCCGAGCTGAACACGGCGTCCGCCGCCTCGGGATCCCCCCAAATGTTCGCTTCGGCTACCGGGGTGACATTGCCGGGAGAATGAATCGTGCCGCCCATGACATACACGTGCTTGATTTTGGCCGGGAGCGCCGGATCTTTGGCCAGCGCCTGCGCCAGATTCGTCAGTCTTCCCAACGTGACCAGCACCAGCTCTTGGTTCAGCTCATCCGCCTTGCGGATGATAAAGTCATCCGCTGCTTCCGCCAAAGGCTGTTGGTCGGCTGGAGGGAGCTCGACATTGCCGATGCCGTTCACCCCGTGCACATGGGTGGCAAAGCTGCCTTCAAGCTTCCGCACCAGCGGTCCTTCCGCGCCTTGAACGACAGGCACCTCATAACCGGCATCGGCCAGCCGAAGGAGCCGCAGCGTATTGTCCGTCGCCTGCCGGACGCTGATATTGCCGAAGACGGTCGTAATCCCTTCCACTCGAACCGCAGGAGCTTTGAGCGCATACAGAATGGCTAGGGCATCGTCGATTCCGGTATCCGCATCGATTATTATTTTTTGAACATGATCCATGTGATCGGCCTCCTTAGTATTTCATTATTCCTTGATTCCCGTATTCGCAACGCCTTGAACGAAGTAGCGCTGGGAAGCAGGATCAGCACCGGGATGATGATCGCGATTACGGTCATAGCGAACATCGCGTTCCACAGCGCTGTCGTAAAGTCGCTCAAGGCGACTTGAATAACTTTTAATTTCTGGGAATGCGTAACGAGCAGCGGCCAGAGCCAACGCGTCATCGATATCGCTTCCGATATCCGTATCAATAAGAATCCGGTTTATGATCAGGTCCCTTTCTTGTATCTTCTCCGAAGTTCTATGCTTTTACCGTCGCAATAGATCGTGGGGCCTCAAACTGTAATCGCTTACACAAGCCGTGCTGTAACCTCCCTATATTTCTAATTTGGTTATTGTAATGATATGATGATAACAAAAAGGACGGTAGAACATTATATCTTTTCGGTCAATTTGTTATAGGATTCGGCTAAATAATAGTTAGAAGAGGGCGCAGCGATGAACGAGCTGAATTTTATTTTCTTCATAAAAAATCCCGAACAAACCTATATCCAAGCCCATCAGCACGGATGCTGCGAGCTCGTCTACTATTTTCAGGGAGACGGCATTACCCAAATCGGGTCCAGGCAGCATACATTTCGGGAAGGGACGTTTGCGCTCATCTCTCCCCACGTGTTGCATGACGAGAATCACAAGAGCGAGGAATCGGAGGTGATATGCATCGGCTTCCATTCCGGCTATCCGGGTATGAAGGATTTGAATAGTGTATATGAGGATGACGAGGATCGGACGATCGGGCAGTTCCTCCTTCGCATGAAGCGGGAGTTCACAGAGCAGCGGGAGGGGTATTCCGAGATGCTCGATTTGATGGTGGCCGAGCTGATTATCCATCTTCAGCGGCTCCTGAGAATCCATGTGATGCCTCCGACGCAGGAAGATCAGATGCAGTACGTCATCAACTTCATGGACGAACATTTTCAACAGAACATATCGGTGGAGACGCTGGCCACGATGTCCGGCTATAGCTATGACCGCTTCCGGCATCTGTTCAAGGAAAAGACCGGCGCGGCACCGCTAAGATATTTGTTTCTCAAAAGGCTCGAACTGGCCAAGTCGCTGCTGCTGAATACGAAGATGCTCGTATCGGAAATCGCTTCGGAAACGGGATTCATTAACGATGCCCAGTTCTGCAGCATATTCAAGCGCGAAACGGGGCTGACCCCTAAAACGTTCCGCAACAAATTTGTGTAATTCGATCTTATAGGAGAGGAGGCGGCAGAGATGAACAAAACGGATCGTTTGTTAGCCATCGTCATCGAATTGCAGCGCAAAGGGGTGCTGCGGGCGGAGGATTTGGCGGCCCGCTTCGAGACGAGCACACGGACCATCTACCGGGACATTCAAGCGCTTAGCGAGGCGGGGGTTCCGGTTGTCGGCGCTCCGGGGCAGGGTTATTCCTTGATGGAGGGGTATTTTCTGCCTCCGGTGAGCTTTACGGTGGAAGAAGCGGTGGCGCTGCTGATCGGATCGGACTTTGTCGAACAAAAGTTCGATACCGGATACGGCGCGAAGGCGCAGAACGCCCGGGGCAAGATCGAAGCCGTCTTGCCGGAGAGCGTCCGCAGCGAGGCGTCCCGGATTCGCGCGACCATGCGGCTGCTGGCTGCGGGCGACGCGCCGATCAGCGGGCGGGAGAAGCAGTACTTGGAAGCGCTGCGTCAGGTGATATTGGAGCGGAGGAAGGTTAAGTTCCATTACTCCAAAAACAGGCCGGAGGTTGACGGGAGTCGCCATAGCCACCGCACGGCCGCCCCTTACGGGCTTATCCTTGTTCGCGGTACCTGGATCTTGCTGGCGCATTGCGAGCTGCGGCAGGAGCTGCGCCATTTCCGGTTATCCCGAATGAACGGCCTGGCTGTTCTGGAGGACCCGTTCTCGTTTCCTCCGGATTTTCAATTGCAGGATTACTTGCCTACGGATGACCGGAACGTCCGGGTACGTATTCTGGTAAGTCCGGCGATCGTGGATCGGGTGAAGGAAACGTGCAGCTTTTACCTGGAAGCCTTCGAGGATCGGGAGGAAGGCTTGGTCATCACGTTTCGCGTCCGGCAGCCCGAGGAGCTGCTGCATTGGGTGCTCGGCTGGGGGGCGAATGCCGTGGTGATGGAGCCGGAGGCGCTGAAGATCCGGGTCCGGGAAGAAGCCGAAAAGATGCTGAAACGCTACTGACATACTGTTGTCAGTAGCGTTTTTGTATAGTAAGAGCAGATGATGAAAAGGAGCTGGGATAAGCTATGAATACAACGGAAATTTTGCGGAGTTTTGAGGAAATTACGGAGCATTACATTCAGGAGCTGGAAGGCTTCAGTATGGAACAGTTGAAGCAGCAGCCGGGAGAGAACGAATGGTCTCTCGGACAAATGTACCGGCATTTGATCGGCGCCGCATTGTACCTGCAGCTTGCCAACGCGGAGCGCTGCCTGGCGCCAGATGGGAATGACGCCGTATCCGCAGGCGAAAAGACGGAGGTGGGGGCAGCCATATTCGAGCAAGGAAGCTTGCCGCCGGTGCGCATTCAGGTCCCGCCTTCACCGCAATACACGCCTCAGCAGCCCGAAAGTAAAGAGCAGCTTGTCGAAGGACTGAAATCCGTCGTGCGCCGAATGTACGAAATCGCACCAAAGCTGGAAAATGCGCCACTGCACCATACCGTCGCCCATCCTCGCTTTGGGGGACTGACCGCGGAGGAATGGTTCAAGCTCGTTGAAATGCATTACCGCCACCATCTCATGCAGAAGGACCGCTTGAAGCAAGCTCTCTTGCTTAACACTTAACTGCGGCGAGAATGAACAGGAGGAATGACAAATGCCGGACCAATCGGTACCCGGGCAAGAGCGCTACTGGATCGGCGTCGTCTCCGCTTCCCATGTAAGCCGGGGCGTGCAGGGCGGGTTCGCCCAGCTGTGCCACGGCAAGTCTGCGCCGCTCCGGAGGATGCGCCCCGGAGACTGGCTCATTTATTATTCTCCGCGTACGGACATGAAGGAAGGGGAGCCGCTGCAAGCTTTTACCGCTATTGGACAAGTGGCGGACGACCGGGTTTACGAATACCGGATGTCCGATTCCTTCGTGCCGTTCCGCCGGGATATCCGCTATGTGCCCTGCAGCGAAGTGAAAATCGCCCCGCTGCTGGATCGACTCAGCTTTACGCGCGGGAACCGGCATTGGGGGTATAAGCTCCGCTCGGGCCATTTCGAGATCGCCCGGGAGGATTTTCTGACAATTGCCGGAGCGATGCTGGGTGAGGCGGGAACTCTCAAAATAGAGACCGGAAATATACCCATATCTTGAGGCTGGACTTGCCCAAGCGACGAGCTTGGGACGGTCCGGCTTTTCTTTTTTTTAGGGAGACTGTAACTTACCCACCGACGTTCTTGTTCGGGGAAGTCAAGGGCGGATTTTCTACCTTGCCCGGATGGGCGCAATCTTTGAAAAGCTTTACGGCATAAAGGATTACATGACGCGGTATACAGAGCATCAACAAAGTGGAGGGTTCGCCGCCCGAAGATTGGCGGAGCTTGGCTATAGCGACGAGCAAGTTGAGAAACTGTTACGGAGCGATTGTTTTTTATAGAGTAAACAAAATGGGAAACTAAGCCAAAAAACCACTTAGTCAGTACTACCGATTATCGACGTGGTGGTTTTTTTAGCCCTTCTGTTCAATTTATTGACCAGCTATTTTCGTCCCCACAGTGCCATTGCAATAATTTCTATTAAACCCACTACGATAAAAACTATTGATCCTACCATAAGAGATGTTTGAAGATCTACGTTCAAAATGCTAGGCAAAATTGTGAATAAAATAATAAAATTCAAAATATTCCATGGTAGTCTTTTTTTAAAAAAATTAAGTAGTACTTGTTTCATTGTACAATTTCTCCCTTTTAATTTTGTTTAAATTTTACCATATTATCGAATTTCTTGCGCTATGCTAACTACTGCATCTGTTACAGGAACAATTGCTGCTATGCAAGCAACTATGCTTTTCTTTTCGGTGACTCCTCCTGCTTGGTTTGCTTCTGCGGTGACCGCCGTTGCAGCAGCAGGAGCATGGATGCTTATAAACACAGACAAAGGAGCAGGCACTTACATAGACTTTTATGGATGGAACCATTGGTATAACAGTCCCAGTTCCTATTTTCCACTCTTATTAACTCTGGGCGGCGATTTTGAATTCGTGGAATAATGCAAAAAACGGCTCTTGTTCGCGGCAAGAGCCGTTTTTTTTGTTTTTCTTCGAATTTATTATCGAAGTCCTTGGCTTCTCAAACGATAGGTATGGGTCCCCCTGTTCATCGGCCCTAAAACCCAAGCGATCACAGCCTCGGGTTCCGTCGGTATTTGTTACGGGCCTCGTAGGGTAACTTTTTACGGTATGGCTCTATGGGGCAGGCCGCGGCCAAGCCCCAAAGAACTGCGGACCTCTCCGCCGGGTTCCCATTACAGCGTCTGTCCGCTGTCGACCGTAATGATCTGGCCGGTCATGGCTTCCTGTTCCAAGGCGGCGCAGATCATGCGGGCGATATCCTCGGGCGTGGAAATGCGCTGTAGCAATAGCTGCGGAGCCAATCGCTTCATTTGCTCTTCTTTGCCTTCCCACCACCGGGTCGCGACGGCTCCGGGAACGATGCAGGAGACGCGGATATACGGTGCCAGGGCGCGCGCCAAAGATTTCGTCAGGCCGTGTACGGCCGCTTTCGATACGGCATACGGCAGCGAAGAGCCTAATCCGGTGATCCCGGCGATGCTGCCTACATTCACGATGGCTCCCTGCTTGTTGCTTTTCATGAAAGGGGCCACGGCTCTCGCGCAGAAAAACATCCCCTTCACATTGACGCCGTAGAGCTCGTCCCATACCTCGTCCGTTGCCGCTTCCAGATCGTCCATCGGAATGTGCCGGGTAATCCCGGCATTATTCACGAGCAGATCCACGGTCCCGAATTGCCGGACCGCCTGATCGACCATATGCCGCACTTCCCGGTCTTGGGAGATATCGGCCTGGATAGCTACCGCTTGACCACCCTTGTCCTTGATGCTCTGAACCGTTGCTTCCGCGTCGGCAGCGGATCGCGAATAATTTACGATAACGGCCGCCCCCCGTTCAGCCAACGCAAGACAGGCCGCTCTGCCGATCCCCGTACCTCCGCCCGTGACCAGCGCTACTTTATTCTGCAAATTCATCGAAAATGCCCTCCTTATGCTTCGCTGCTTGTTATAAGTCGATTGTACGCCAGGAATCACATTCTGTATAATTGAATTAAGTGAATGCTGAGTTCATAAAATTTGAATTCGATAACCCGAGGGATGAGAATGGACCTGAAAATGCTAAAAACCTTTCACACAATCGTGCAGCACGGCAGCTTCATTCGCGCCGCGGAAGAAATGAATTATGCCCAGTCGACCGTCACGATGCAGATGCAAAAGCTGGAATCCGACTTGGGCGTTCAGCTGATCGAGCGCGGGAAGAAAATCCGGCTAACCGAGGCGGGGCGGCTGCTCTACGAACAAAGCCTACCGATTGTCAGAGACATGGAGCGGGTACAGCAAAATATGTCCGAGCTGCAATGGGGGATGGCGGGAAGCCTTCGTTTGGGCGTGACGGAACCGACGGCAAGTTACCGGCTGCCGGGCGTTTTGAAGAAGTTTCTAACTCTCTATCCGAAGATTCGCATTACGGTGGAGTTTGGAAGTACGCCGGCGCAGAGCGAGCGGCTTCTTCAAGGCGACATCGACTTGGCACTTTGCTCCGCGCCGGATTTGGGGGCCGAGCTCTACTTCGAGCCTCTGTTCAAAGAGCCGTTTCTCGTCTTGATGCCCGAAGACCACCCGCTGGCGAAGCAGGAGGTCGTCGAACCGGATCAGATCCGGGACTATCCGCTGCTCATCACCTCAACCACCTGTCCGTATCGGCGGAAGCTGGAGATGGTCATGCAGGATGCCGGGGGTATGCCGTTAAACACGATGGAAATCGGCAGCATGACGGCTTTGAAATATTATGTCGCCGGCGGATTAGGCGTTGCTCTGGTGCCGAAGATTACCGTAGATTCGCTGCCGGAAGGAACGACGGCCCGGGCCATCAGCGGCGATCTCGTCGAGATGACCCTCGGCCTGCTCTGCAAAACGTCGGAGTATCCTCTGAAGCTGGCGGGGGCTAAGCTGTATCAATTTCTCAAGCAAGAGCTCCGGTAGACAAAACAAGCCCCCGCCGCAAAAGGCAGGAGCTTTTCCTAGCTCATTTATAAGGGAACTGCGAGGAATACCCGCTGAACTGCTGCTGCGCTTGCTGAAGCTTCTGCTGCTCCTCGGCCTCCAGCTTATACCATCCGTTCTGAAACATCAGGTTGAACAGGTCGCGGGCGCTTTGATGCGTTTCCGTCAAAATCTGAAGCATATCGGTATGAAGCTGCTCGTGGCTGGCCTCGCGGACGGCCACGTTGAAGTTGTCGGTCAACAATTTGCATGTGGCCAGTCCGTCGTTAAGGAAGTCGCGGTCGTTCATCTCCGGTCCTTTAACCTGCGGCAGCTGTCCGGATTGCGGGTTGGCGATTTCGTTAGGGTTCTGGGCTTGCTGGCCTGGCATCGGCTGCATCCTCCTTACATTTGAATTATTGAGACGCCTGCTGCGGACGCGGCAGGTTGGCCATAGCGGTGGTATTGTTCACTTGCAGATGCGTAAGCAGCTTTTCATAATGGCGCTGATGCATCTGTCCGGCTTTGTCGAGCGCCTGCTTGATTTGCGGATTGGTCGCCTGCTGGGCAAAAAAATGAAATTTCTTAAAAGCCGAGAGTTCCCAAGACAGCGCGTCCTTAAGGTAAAGCAAATCTTTCGTTGTAATCACGCGCGGCGGAACGGGAATCGGCGGCTGCGTCTGCTGAGCGGGAGGGGTCATCGTCGCTGGCATAAGCTTGCTCCTTTTCTGGTGAATTGGCGTACATGGTATAGAATGAGCCATTCAGGGACGAATATGCTTGGCGGAAAATGGAGAACCGGCAAGTCGAGCGGGCCTGTCTTTCCAAGCCTTATAGGATCTTCCACGATCCTGTAGGGCTTATTTGTATAGCTTGAACTGACTTGGAAAAATTTTGTGTCACCTTAACTTACATAGACAGTCAAAAAAGCTATGAAAAACGATTGATTTTTTAAGAAAAGTGAGTATAATCGAAATTAACAAAATATTTAAAAAAGAACCACTGTACCGATAATAGGTACAACAAAGGGGGCGGCTTATAAGCTTCCATCATCTTGGAGCCCGGAAGTGACGCGGGAAGGACCATTTGGGATTTGGGATGAACGGATAGCGCTACATGAACATCTCCTTCCATGCGCACAATAGCTACGATGCCGTTACTTATTTTTTACAAAAGGGGGTAAGAGATGGTGGTTAACTACATCCTTCGGCGAATCGTGTTTATGATTCCGGGGCTGATCGGGATTGCACTGATTACATTTATTATCTCAAGAGTCCTGCCCGGCGACCCGGCGGTGATGCTGGCAGGCGAACAAGCCCCTCCGGCTGTAGTTGAGAAAATTCGTCAAGAGATGGGGCTGAACAATCCGCTCTACGTACAATTTATCGATTACGTCAAGCAACTGCTGCAAGGGGATTTCGGATTGGCCTGGCATACGGGCAATACGGTGCTCGGTGATTTTGCCACACGCTTCCCCGCCACGCTGGAGCTGACCATTGCGAGCTTCATCATTGCCGTCCTCGTTGCCGTTCCCGTCGGTATTATCGCCGCTACGAAGAAAGAATCGGTCGTTGACCACATTTCGCGTATTTTCTCACTTATCGGGGCCTGTGTTCCCGTCTTCTGGCTCGGATTGATCCTCATCTCCATTTTTTATTCCAAATTAGGCTGGGCTCCGGCGCCGCTGGGCCGCATCGGCGAAGACATCAACCCGCCAACCCACGTTACCGGATTATACTTGCTCGACAGTCTGCTTTCGGGAGATTTCATTGCCTTTCAGAAAGCGCTGTCACATCTGATTCTGCCTGCTATCTGCCTTAGTACGGGGACGATGGCGATCATCGCCCGCATGATGCGCTCCAGCATGCTGGAGGTGATCGGGCAGGACTTTATCCGCACGGCCCGCGCCAAAGGGATTTACGAACGCACCGTCATTCTGAAGCACGCCCTCGTGAACGCGCTGATTCCTACTTTAACCGTGCTCGGCTTGCAGTTCGGCTATCTGCTGGGCGGCGCAGTCATTACCGAAACGATCTTCGCTTGGCCGGGGATCGGCGGCTATGTGACCGAATCGATCCTGGCTACCGACTATGCGCCTATTCAGGCATTTACGCTAATCAGCGCCGTTCTGTACAGCGTCATCAATTTGGCGGTGGACCTGCTCTACGGATTTATTGATCCGAGAATTCGATATGAATAACCGCCGGGGAAAGGAGAGATCGACACGTGAGTAAATCTACAGCTTCCATTCCGGCTGCCAAGGCAAAAATGCGGGAAAGCAGCAAGGCGGCGGCGACGTTCAGGCTGCTGCTTCGCAACCGGCTGGCCGTGATCGGCCTTGCGTTTATTGTCATCTGGTCCGTATTGGCTCTGCTCGCGCCGGCCATCGCTCCATACGGGCCGAACGAGACGAATACGGCAGTTAAGCTTCAGGCTCCGAGCGCGGCGCATTGGTTCGGAACGGACAATTTCGGCCGGGATATTTTCAGCCGGGTGCTCTACGGAGCGCAAATTACGATCTGGTCCGGCCTGATCGCCGTCGGCATTTCCTTCTGCGTCGGCGTTCCGCTGGGCGGGATCGCCGCTTATTACGGCGGGATGCTCGGCAATATCATCATGCGGATCATGGACATGCTGCTCGCATTTCCTTCCCTGGTGCTGGCGATGGCGATCGCCGCTTCCATGGGGCCGGGACTGACCAGCGCGATGATTGCGGTCGGCATCGTCGGCGTCCCCGAATTCGCGCGGCTGATGCACGGGCAGACCATTTCGCTGCGGGAGAAAGAATTCGTCGAAGCGGGGCGGGCCATCGGTTTGAAAGACTCCGTCATTTTGTTCCGGCATATTTTTCCCAACGCCTTGGCTCCGCTTATGGTGCGGGTGACGCTCGGCATGGGCTTCGCGATCCTGACGGCGGCCAGCCTGAACTTCCTGGGGCTTGGGGTCAAGCCGCCGACGGCAGAATGGGGCGCCATGATTTCCGAAGGCCGCGGCTACATTATTTCCGGCGACTGGTGGATCGTGACCTTCCCGGGCTTGGCTATTGCCACCTCGATTCTCGGTTTTAATCTGCTTGGCGACGGTCTGCGCGACGTGCTGGACCCGCGGCTTCGCTCAAGCAAGTAACTTTATATGCTGGACCATCTGACAACTTTGAGGGGGAAGAACACATGAAGAAGCACCAATGGTTAGCCGGACTTGCCGCAAGCGCATTGCTCTTGACGGCCGTGGGCTGCAGCCCGAATGCGAACCAGAAGCCCGACGCCTCCGCCGCGCCGGAGCAAAGCAAGAAGGACAAAATCATCACGATTGCCTACTCGGACGGCGGTACGACGATGGACCCGGCCGAAGCGAGCGACCTGACCTCCGACACGCTGGTCGTCGCCGCGTACGACCAATTGGTGACGTACGGGGTCAAAACCGTGGACGGCGGGCAGGTGGCGAAGACCGACGAGATCAAGCCGATGCTGGCCAAAAGCTGGACCGTATCCGACGATAAGCTGACCTACACCTTCAAGCTGCAGGAGAACGCCAAGTTTCAGAGCGGGAATCCGGTAACGGCGGATTCGGTCGCCTTTTCGCTCGACCATCTGAAAAACTCCAAAGCAGGCAGCTTCCTCTACCAATTGTCCGGCATTAAAGCTTACACCGTGAAAGACGCGCAGACGATCAGCATCCAACTGGAAAAAGAAAACCATACGTTCCTGCAAATGCTGGCACTCTATAACTTCTCCGTTCTGGACGAGAAAGTGATCAAAGAAAAGGGCAATGACTTCTTGGCCAAAAATGCAGCCGGTTCCGGTCCGTTCGCCATCGAAAAATGGGACCCGGCCTCGGAAGCCGTCATGACGGCAAACAAAAACTACTGGCAGGGCGCTCCCCAGGTGGACAAAGTGACGATGAAGTTTTTGAAGGAAGCTTCGAACCGGGTCATGCTGCTCGGCAAAGGCGATGTCGACCTGGCAATCGAGATTCCTCCGAAGGACGTCGCCGATCTGAAAAACAACGCCAACCTGACGGTCAAGTCCGATGCGAGCAACCGGATTCTGTATTTTGCGCTCAATACGACCAAGAAGCCGTTTGATAACGTGAAAGTCAGACAAGCGCTTGCCTATGCGGTTCCTTACGATCAATTGGTGCACGATGTCATGTACGATCAGGCCAAGCAGCTGAAAAGCGCGGTGCCGAGCAACACGCCGGGGTACTCCGATTCCGGATTTACCTATAAGCATGACTTGGATAAAGCGAAGCAACTGCTGAAAGAAGCCGGCTATGAGAACGGACTCAGCTTCGACCTCACGCTTGGATCGGGCTTCCAGGATTGGGAGGACGACGCCGTCCTGATGCAGGCCGAATTCGCCAAAATCGGCGTCACGATGAACATCCAAAAGGTCGCACGCGCCCAATTCCTGCAAATGCAAAGAGAGCGCAACCTGACGGCTTACATCTCGAAATGGACGTCTTTCGTCAACGATCCGAGCTACCATCTGGGCTTCCTGCTGTACGGAAAAGGCAGCTCGAACTACGGCAACTACAAGAACGCGAAGGTTGACGAGCTGTGGGAGAAAGCCAACAACGAACCGGATCAAGCGAAGCGCAACGAGATGTACAAGCAAGCGCAGGAGCTGATTACGGCGGACGTGCCTTGGCTGTACCTGTACGAATACAACCGCATTGTGGGGATGAACAAAAACCTGAAGGGCTACGTGTACTACCCGGATGAAATTCTCCGCTTCTATCCGATGAGCAAGGGGCAGTAACAGTTCCAAGCAGAAGGGAAGGCTAAAGCGATGGATTGGAAAAAGACCGTACTGGAAGAAATCGATAAACGTCAAGACGAGCTTATAGACTTGTGCTGTAAATTGATTCAATTTCCAAGCGAAAATCCGCCGGGTGATACCCGCGACATCAGCAAGTTTATTACCGATTACTTGAAGGAAGCCGGAATCGAGACGGCCACGCACGAGTCGGAGCAGCATATGTTCAATCTGCTGTCCACCGTGGGGACGAAGAGCGACAAGCATTTGCTCTTCTGCGGGCACACCGATGTCGTGCCAGCGGGTGACTTGTCCCGCTGGGACTTCTCTCCCTTTGCCGGGGAGGTGAAGGACGGCTACATTCTCGGCCGCGGCGCTTCGGACATGAAATGCGGCTTGGGTGGACTGATCTTTGCCACGGCATTATTGAAACGTCTCGGCGTGCCGCTGGCGGGGGAGCTGTCCTTGTTTATCGTGCCGGACGAGGAAACCGGAGGACACTTCGGCGTGCCGTGGGTGCTGGAGCGGGGCTTGATTACGGGGACGGCGGCGGTTATCGCCGAGCCGTCCTCTCCGGAGCATCCGACCATCGGTCAAAAAGGCAGCGCCTGGTTCGAGTTTACGGTCGAGGGAACGCCGGGTCACGGCAGCCTGTCGCCGTTCAAGGGCGACAGCGCGATCGTCAAAGCCGCCAAAGCGATCGAAGTGCTGCAGCGGCTGACGGACATGAAGCCGAACATTCCTGAGGAAATGCGTGACATTATCGAAATTTCGAAGAAATATGTCCGCGAGCGGGAAAAGACCGATGTCAGCGCCGTCTACGATCACGTGACGGTCAATATCGGGACGATTCACGGCGGGACGAAAGCGAACGTCGTCGCAGACCGCTGCACGATCGAAGTCGACTCGCGCGTGCCGTTCGGTATCGACTACCGTGATGTATTGAACGAAGCGAAGCGTCTGCTGCTTGAAGTCGGGATCGACGCCGAGCTGAAGCCGATCGGCTTCCGGGGCAATGCGAACTGGACGCCTTCGAGCGAGGAGATCGTACGTTACTTGGTCGAAAGCATCACCGATGTCAGCGGGAAGGAAGCTTACGGCGTGCTGCAGTGGGCGTCGAGCGATGCCCGCCACTTCCGAAATCACGGGATTCCGGTGCTGCAGTACGGGCCGGCGGAGCTGTCTACGATCCATAACTTCAACGAGCGCGCGCCGGTTTGGCAAGTCGTTCAAGCGGCCAAAGTGTATGCGCTGACCGCGATTAAATATTTGGGCACGACCGACGGCAGCTAACGGGAACCCACCCAGAAAAGGAGGACGGGGCAATGAACGCTTTACTAGAGGTTCAGGGACTGCAAACGGAGTTCGTCACCCGTTCCGGCGTGGTGAGGGCGGTCGACGGGGTCGATCTGGTGCTGCACAAGGGGGAGACCTTGGGGGTCGTCGGCGAATCGGGCTGCGGCAAAAGCGTCACCTCCATGTCCATCATGGGGCTGCTTCCCAAGGGGGTCAGCCGGATTGCCGGCGGAGACATCCGATATAACGGCACAAGCCTTCTCTCCCTGTCCGCCGCGGAGCTGCGAAAAATTCGCGGCAACAAGATGGCCATGATTTTTCAAGAGCCGATGACTTCGCTCAACCCTGTGTTCAAGATCGGTTCGCAAATTGCAGAGACGGTCCGCTTCCATATGAAGGTGAGCAAGAAGGAAGCGTGGAGCAAGGCGGTCGAGATGCTGACCAAGGTAGGCATTCCCCGTCCCGAGCAGATCGCCATAGAATATCCGCATCAGCTGTCGGGAGGGATGCGGCAGCGGGTCATGATCGCCATGGCGATGGCGTGCGGCCCCGAGGTGCTGATCGCCGACGAGCCGACGACCGCGCTCGATGTAACGATTCAAGCGCAAATTCTGGACCTGATGCGCGAGCTGCAGGAAGCGCAGGGGACGGCCGTGCTGCTCATTACCCACGACCTCGGCGTCGTGGCGGAGACATGCCAGCGGGTCGTGGTAATGTATGCCGGGCAGGTGGTCGAGGAAACCGACGTGAAGACGCTGTTCCGGCAGCCGAAGCATCCGTATACCCGGGGGCTGCTGGCTTCCTTGCCGCAGCTCGCGGGCGAGCAGCACCGTCTGGAGCCGATTCCGGGCAGCGTGCCGAATCCGGCGGAGATGCCCAAGGGGTGCCGGTTCGCTCCCCGCTGCGCTTTCCGGACGGACGTATGTGATACCGTGCCTCCGGAGCTGACGGAGGTCGAGGCCGGGCACAAATGCCGCTGCTTGCTCGTTCAGGAGGGACTATTATGAGCGCATTGCTGGAGATTCGTAATCTGAAGAAGCATTATCCAATCCGCAAAGGCTTATTTTCCAAGCAGGTCGGCGTCGTCAAAGCGGTCGACGGCGTCAGCTTGACCATCGAAAAAGGCGAGACGCTGGCGATCGTCGGGGAGTCCGGTTGCGGCAAATCGACGACGGGCCGTTCGATACTGCGCCTCATCGAGCCGACCGAAGGCGATATTATCTTCGAGGGAACCGACGTGCGCAAGCTGTCGCCGGAGGAAATGCGCAAGTTCCGTACGAAGATGCAAATCGTGTTCCAGGACCCATACGCTTCGCTCGATCCGCGGTGGACCGTGCAGCAGACGCTGGAGGAGCCGCTCCGTACACACGAGAAGCTGCCCGAGGACGAGGTTAAACGCCGCGTAGCGGAGCTGATGGAAGTCGTGGGACTGTCCTCGTACCATGCTCACCGTTACCCGCACGAGTTTTCCGGTGGGCAGCGGCAGCGGATCGGGATAGCCCGTGCGCTCGCGCTCAAGCCAAAATTCATTGTATGCGACGAGCCGGTATCCGCGCTGGACGTGTCCATCCGGGCCCAGGTGCTTAATCTGATGCAGGAGCTGCAGGAGCAATTTTCGCTCACGTACATGTTTATTTCCCACGATCTGTCCGTCGTGAAGTTCATCAGCGACCGGGTCGGGGTGATGTACTTGGGCCGCATGGTGGAGCTGGCGCCGACCCAGGAGCTGTACGACAAGCCGCTGCATCCTTATACGCAGGCGCTGATGTCGGCCCTGCCCGTGCCCGATCCCGAGACGAAGCGGGAGCGAATTATTTTGACCGGCGACGTGCCGAATCCGCAAAATCCCCCCGCCGGGTGCGCGTTCCATACCCGGTGCCCGGTCGCCAAGCCCGAATGCGGGAGCGTCCCGCCCGAATGGAAAGAAGTCTCTCCCGGGCGGAGCGTGGCTTGTCACTTGTATTCATGATAAATTTAAAAGTGATGGGCAATTATGGGTTTGGGGGCAATAGGTCATGCTGAAAACGTTAGATAATGCGCTGGAACTTTTGGAGTATTTTACAAGGGAAACACCGTCTTGGGGAGTGCGGGAATTGGCGAAAGAGATGGACATGAGCCACTCGATCGTTCACCGCATCTTGACGACCTTCGAGTCCCGCGGATTCTTGATTCAGAACGACGAAACGAAAAAGTACGAGCTGGGAACGAAGCTGTGGGAATACGGTTCGATTATTAGGGATAACCTCCGTATTTCCGATGTGATCCTGCCCGTTATGCATACATTGTCCGAGGAAACGGGTGAATCCGTTTTCCTCACTTGGCTGGACGATCACGAAGGCATCTGCGTGGAAATTGCGGAAAGTCCGCAGCGAATCAAATATGCGATGTCCTCGGTCGGAGACCGGACGCCGCTTTATGCCGGAGCCTCCAACAAGGTCATTATGGCGTATTTGCCGAAGGCCGCTCAGGAGGCGATCATCGACAAGGGCTTGAAGCCCAAAACCGGCAAGACGGTCATCGATCCGGAGAAGTTGATGGAAGATTTGGCGGCGATTCGCAAGGCGGGCTGGGCTTACTCTGTTGGGGAATACTCCGACGCGACGTTCGGGATTGCGCTTCCGATTTTTAACAAGCAGCGCGAAATCGTGGCGTCGCTTACGCTCGCCGGACCGGAGTACCGGATGCCGGAAGCGAAAGTGTCGGAGGTGCTGGATATGATGCGCAGAAAGCGCGACGAGATTGAAGCCTGCCTGCATAAGCTGAGCATCTCGTCGGTCGCCGGACGGCGTCATCCGATATCCTGACAAGGAATGTAAGCATTCCCGCCCGCTGATCGCCGATTGCCGACCGATCGGAAAAACGCAAGTTTTTGAAGAGGAGAGGGGAATGACACCATGTCTTTACAGCAAACGTTGCTTGTCTATGAAACGATGGATAGCGCCTATGTTAACGGGAACCAAATCAAGGAGCTGTTCGCAGCCTATCCGGAGGTAGAGGTCACCGTCCAGACGGTGCACGGGGAGAAGGGCTCGACCGATTTTGTCAAAATCGTCATCCCGGGTATAAAAGGGAAGTGGAACGGTGGGTCTGCGCCGACGTTCGGGATTATCGGACGGCTCGGCGGCATCGGAGCCCGCCCGTCCCGGATCGGCATCGTGTCTGATGCGGACGGCGCCGTGGCAGCGGTAGCCAGCGCGCTGAAGCTGGCGGACATGAAGCGGAAGGGCGATCATCTCCGCGGTGATGTGATCGTCACGACCCATATCTGCCCGGATGCGCCGACCCGGCCGCATGAGCCGGTCGATTTCATGGACTCCCCCGTCGATATTTTGACGATGAATCAATATGAGGTCGTACCGGAGATGGAAGCGATCCTGTCCATCGATACGACAAAGGGCAACCGGGTCATCAACCATAAAGGCATCACCATTTCGCCGACGGTGAAGGAAGGCTATATTTTGCGGGTCAGCGACGATCTGCTGCGCATTATGGAGATGACAACCGGTCAGTACCCGGTCACCTTCCCGATCACGATGCAGGACATTACGCCTTACGGCAACGATCTGTACCACATCAACAGCATCCTGCAGCCTGCGGTCGCTACGAATGCACCGGTAGTCGGTCTGGCAATCACTGCGCAATCGACCGTTCCGGGCTGCGGCACGGGGGCAAGCCACGAGGTGGATATCGCCGCTGCGGTGAAATTTGCCATCGAAACGGCGAAAGAAGTCACGAACGGCACCTGCTCTTTCTACAGCAAGGATGAATTTGCGAAAATTCAGCAGCTTTACGGCTCGATGAAGGTTCTTCAGACGATGGGCGGCACGTCCGTCAACGCCTAATACCCGGTCCGGAGCGGATACGCCGGCAGAAACGGAGATGGCTGAAGTGAAGAAATTAGGTACCGTTACCATCGGGCAGGCGCCCCGCCCGGACGTGACGCCGATTTTGGAACGGCACTTGGGAGATCGGGTTGAACTGCTGCAGGTCGGCGTTCTGGACGGGATGACGAAGCAAGAGATCGCCGCCTCGCTGTCTCCGGGCCCGGAGCATTATGTGCTGACCTCGCGGCTGGCCAACGGCGATGCCGTCGTGATGGCACGGGAAAAAATCGCGCCGGTGCTCCAGCAAAAGATCGATTGGCTTGAGGAACTGGGCTGCCGGCAAATTCTTGTTCTCTGCACGGGGGTATTCGACGGATTGACGACGAAGAAGGCCCGTCTGCTGGAGCCCGACGTGCTGCTTGCTCCAATCGTCGCGGCGATGGTTCGCGGGATGCGGTTTGGCGTCCTCGTTCCTTTGGTCGAGCAGGAGGAGGCCTTGGCGGAGAAGTGGCGACATTGCGGGCTTGACCCGTTCATCGCGGCCGCTTCGCCGTACGATTTCAGGGAAAAGCAGGCGCTTGCCGCATGCATGGAGCTGAAGGGCCAGGCGGACATCGTGCTGCTCGATTGCATGGGGTACACGGAAGCGATGAGGGCGTTTGTCGCGAGGCATACGGGGCTGCCCGTGATTTTATCCAATGCGCTGATGGCCAAGGTGATTTCGGAGATGATCTGAAAGGCAAGTCAAATTCGCAAGATAGGAAGTTATGCTATGGATACGTCTTTGATCAAAGTAAGCTCCGGCCTGCTGCAAAGCTGCCTCGGGCTCAAGCCGCACGAGAAGCTGCTGGTGGTCGCCGACGACCGGAAGAAAGACATCGGCGAAGCGTTATACGAGGCGGGGAAGCAGCTCGGGGCCGAGGCGATGCTGATGGTGATGAAGGAGCGGGAGAAATCGGGACAAGAGCCGCCCTCTCCGGTTAGCGAGGCGATGAAGCAGGCTGATGTCGTCATCTGCGCGACCGAGCATTCCCTCACCCATACGAAAGCACGCAAAGAGGCGGCCGCCCAAGGAGCCCGCTTGGCAACGATGCCCGGCATTACCCGGGATATGTTCCTGGAAGGCGCGATATCGGCCGATTACGATAAAGTCAAACGGGTCACCGAGCAAGTGGCCGATCTCCTAAGCCGTGGCAAGCAGGTAAGAATCGAGAAGGACGGCAAGACATTGGCCTTCTCGATCGAAGGGCGCAGCGGCATTCCGAGCACCGGCGTCTACGTGAATCCGGGAGAGTCGGGGAATTTGCCGTCCGGAGAAGGCTATATCGCCCCGGTGGAAGGGACCGCTTCGGGACAAATCGTGGTCGACGGCTCGATTGCGGACATCGGCAAGCTCTATAGTCCGGTGACGATCACGGTGGAAAACGGACGCCTCACCGAGGCGGAGGGAGAAGCTGCCGAGGAGCTGCTTCGGAAGCTCGGTGACGGCCATGGCCGGCTCCTCGGCGAGTTCGGCATTGGCACCAACGACAAGGCCAGAATTACCGGCGTCGTGCTGGAAGACGAGAAGGTGTATGGCACGATCCACGTGGCCTTCGGCAGCAACCACACGTTCGGCGGAACGGTCGAAGCCGGAGTCCATATTGATTTGGTCGTGAACCGGCCAGACGTCTATATCGACGACGTGCTTATTTTAGACAATGGCAGGCTGCTGGTTTAACCCGATAGGTCTGCTCTAAACCGAAGCGCCGTTAAGGGGGGACGCGATACGTTCCTTTCCTTAACGGCGCTTTTCTTTTCGAGACAAGGTCCTTAAGGGAATTGGCAGTGGCGAATACGATCGCAGAACGGATCGGCGATATGCCTCAGCTTCGGCCCGAACTTGCTTCGAGGAGCCATTTCCATTTAAAATTTGTCTTTGAGGAGAAATCGGCCGGTTGATTCCATGATGTGAGGTGCATGTTATGTCATTGAAACCTGTCACCGCTTCATTTTTTCAGCAGCCGACGCTGGAGCTGGCCCGTTCCTTGCTCGGCATGCTGCTTGTGAAGGAGACCGAAGCCGGTACGGCATCGGGCTGGATTGTCGAGACCGAGGCCTACATCGGCCCGGAAGATCGGGCGGCGCACAGCTTCGGCAACCGAAGGACGCCCCGAACGGAAGTGATGTTCGGCCCTCCCGGCCACGCCTATACCTATGTGATGCATACGCATTGTCTCATCAATGTGGTCAGTGGGCCGGTGGACCATCCGCAGGTGGTATTGATTCGGGCAGTTGAGCCATACACGGGAACGGAGCTTATGTACGAACGCCGCGGCCGGGATAAGAAGGAGCGGGAGCTGACCAGCGGCCCGGGGAAGCTGACGAAAGCGCTCGGCATTACGATGGACGATTACGGCAGGCCGCTCTTTGAATCGCCGCTCTATATCGCCGAAGGAAAACAGCTCGGGCCGGTGGAGACCGGTACCCGGATCGGGATCGAGAACAGCGGCGAAGCCCGCGATTATCCATGGCGTTTTTGGATCGGCGGCAACCGGTTTGTCTCGAAGTAGAGGAGGTAGCTAGCGTATGAACCCATTTACGCAGCGGGTCATCGAGATTATTCAAGGCATTCCGGAAGGGTATGTCATGACCTACGGTCAAATCGCCGGGCTGGCCGGAAGTCCGAGAGGGGCCAGACAGGTCGTGCGCATTCTTCATTCGTCAAGCGGCAAACACAGGCTGCCCTGGCACCGGGTGGTCAACGCCCGAGGGGAAATTGGAATCCAGCAGGAGGAAGGCCGCATGCTCCAAATGCTGTACCTGCGGGGCGAAGGCGTCGAGGTTGCCGACAACGGACAACTTGATTTGGACCGGTGGCGCTTCATTCCGCTTGACGAGTAACGGCTCTGCAGCGCAGATCATTATGCCATTCCCGGGAGAAGGTTCATGTTCAAAAAAATTAGCTTAGCCCTCCTCTACCTTGCCGCGGCTTATCTCATCTACAGGTACGGTGAAGAGATCGTGAGGTGGTTTCAAGCCTCCAACCACATGGCTCTGGTCATCCTTGCGGCAACGGTCCTGGCCTTATTTCCGGTCATCCCCTATCCGGTTGTCGGCGGGGTCATCGGCGCAGCATTCGGGCCGGTGCTCGGTGCGGCGATCACATGGACGGGCTCGACGGCGGCTTCGTTGCTCATGTTTTTATTTGTCCGTTACGGGTATCAGGAATGGGGCCAGCGAATGCTGTACCGCTACGAGCGTCTCGGCAAGCTGACCGTTCTATTCGAGCGGAACGCCTTTTTGACCGTCCTTTTCGCCCGGCTCATTCCTTTCATTCCGTCCGTTATCATCAATGCGTATTCCGCTTTAAGCCGCGTTTCCTTTGCCGCTTTTACCGCGTCATCCGCACTGGGTAAAATCCCGGCGATGCTCTTGTTCGCATTCGTGGGCAATACTTTGATGACGGAGCCGGGAGCGGTATGGCTTGCCATTGGAATTTACGGGGGCTTCCTCGCGGCCACACTACTGGCCTACCGGCTATGGAAACGAAGCAAGGAGCCGGTCCCAAGCGACCGGAAGGCATAAAAAAGAGAGGCGCCGCCAAATGGTGGCCCTCTCTTTTTGCTCTATAGACAAGACTTACCGCTGAGCGGCAGGCCGGCGGCTAAGCTCCGCCAGTGCTTCCGACTGCATAATTCTTTCTTCAATTCGATCGAAGCCGCGAGCGGCTGCGCCGCCCTCGAAGCTGTACAAGAAGCGGGGCGCCGAAGGCTTGACTTGGGCTTCCACTTTCTGAGCGCGGGCAACAAGCTCCGTGCGCTTCTCCTGCATGGCTGCGTAGGCCGCTTTCGTTTCCTCCAACTGCTGCGAGAGCTCTTCCAAGCGCTGCTTGGCGGCTTCGTACCACTCCGAGCATTCCAGCGACTTGTCCAGATAATGCAGCTTCGCTTCCATGGCTTGGCGGGCCTCCTCTTCGCGGCCGTCGGCCAGCGCTTCGGCCGCATTTTTCTCGCATTGGGCAGCCAGTCGGTTGTAGGCGTCGATTTGCATTTTCAGCGACCGTTCCGCGCCGGACTGCTTATTCAGCGTTCGCTGGACCTCATCGATTTCCTCCTTCATGGTGCGGAGGTAATGATTAAGCATCATCACCGGGTCCTCCAGTTTGCTCAGCGCCTCATGTGCGGCGGCTCTCGATAGATCAGATAGTCTGGTTAAAACTCCCATGGTTGTTTTAGCTCCTTTTGTCATATTTTATAGTTTGATGTAGATTTGCGTAGATTAGTAGTTATGATAAGGGTTCATGACCGCGTAGTCGTCGTACGGCGCTTTCGGGACAAGCAGGCTGAGAACAAAATAGATCAGCGTGACAGTTCCGAAGCTGCAGAAGGCGGCGATGACGACCAGCAGGCGAACGAGCGTCGGGTCCAGGCCGAACCAATGCGCGAGACCTCCACAAAGGCCAGTCAGTCTGCTGTTGCTGCGGGAGCGGTATAATTTTTTGTTCATAAAACATTCTCCTTTTTCGAATATATATCTTTCATTTTCGTTAGTCGGTTGTTTTGTGCTTGCTTCATGTCTTTATTGTAGTCTGCATTCGTTCTTGCGAAAACCGACCTGTGGCGGTTTTTGAACTGGACCTAAGGAGGGGAAGGTATTCAACCTAAGTCGGAGTAAATGTAAATTTTTACCTTCAACAATTCCATAATTTGTTTATACTAGTGTTATTATCCTATTAAAGTTGGGGAGTAGAGTATGAAAAACGATCAAGGTTCTGAGAACGTTCCTAAAGCCAAGGGGGAAAAGGGGGAAAGGTTTACGTCAAGCGGCTTCATTCTGGCCGCGATCGGGAGCTCGGTGGGGCTCGGCAACATGTGGAAGTTTCCTTATATTACGGGCAAGCATGGGGGAGCGGCATTTTTTCTGTTGTTTATTGTTTGTTTGATCATCGTGGGGCTGCCGGTACTGCTGGCCGAGATGACGATCGGCCGGGGCGGCCGGGCGAACGCTTCGCTTGCCTTCTACAAGCTGACCAATAAAAAGGTATGGGGCTACTTCGGTTTTTTATCTGTCCTTACCGCTTTTTTGGTCATGTCCTACTACGCCGTTGTTGCCGGGTGGACGCTGCATTATACCTTGGAATCGTTTACAGGATTGCTGTTCCAGCAAGGCGCCGATTATAAGGATAAGTTCGTTACGTTCGCGGGCGGGTATTGGCCTTTGTTCTGGCAAGCCGTCGTTATGATCATCACCGCCTGGGTTCTTGTGAGGGGCGTCTCCGGGGGGATCGAGAAGTTTAATAAAATTTTGATCCCGGGCTTCCTGATCATTTTGCTGGTGCTGATGTTCCGTTCGCTTACGCTTCCTGGCGCCGGTGCAGGGGTCGAGTTTTTCTTGAAGCCGGATTTCTCCAAACTGGATGCGGAGTCCGCTCTCATTGCCTTAGGGCATGCCTTCTTCTCCTTATCGCTTGGGATGGGCATCATGATCACGTACGGATCGTATGTCGACAAGAGACAATCCCTCGGCAGCGCAACGCTGGCGATCGGGTTCGGGGATCTGATTTATGCGTTTATTGCCGGGATCGTTATATTTCCGACCGTCTTTTCTTACGGTTTGAAGCCTAGCGAAGGGGTAGGACTGGCATTCATGGCGCTTCCCGCCGCGTTCGCCCAGATGCCGTTTGGCGCAATCTTCGGAGGGTTGTTCTTCCTGCTGCTCGCGATCGCCGCATTGACCTCCGCCGTCTCCATCCTGGAGGTACCGGTTGCGTATGCGATGAACCGCTGGAGCTGGACCCGGAAGAAAGCGGCGGTTATCGTGTCCATTGCATGCTTTATAGTCGGCATCCCGTCCGCCCTCTCGGTCGGCGGTGTGCTCGGCACTTTCACCCCCGGCGGAAAGTCGATCTTCGATTGGGTGGACTTTATGACGGCTTACGTGCTCATGCCGATTGGCGGCTTGGTCGTTACGCTGTTTACGGGCTATGCGTGGAAATTGGCTGGGGAAGAAGCTGGCCTCAACGGCTTCTGGTACCGCGCTTGGATGTTCCTGCTGAAGGTCGTATCGCCGATTATGATCATTCTGGTGTTCCTGTATTCGGTCGGTCTTCTGTCCTTTTAGGACGGTAGAGGAGGGTCTTCGGCTCTCCTGAGGTTTTTGAGAAAGTGGTCAATTGAGGTAATAGAGGTGCACGAGGGGGTGGAGTATCTACTTCCGGTCGCTGTTGTCTGCAGGAAATCTTTATTGGAAGCCGCTTAGCAGCGGATATTTCCCGCAGACAAAGGCGAACGCTACCGCTCCTCCAGTAGATACCCCACCTCCGTATGATCTCTATTTTATTCAGAAACCACTTTCTCAACACTCTGAGGAGGGCTTATGGCTCTCCTCTTTTTGCTATGTCAGCGGCCTTAGGGTCTGTCTTGCCTGGCCGGCTCCGGGACAGCCTTCCTTATATAGGCGCCATAATGAGGAAGAAGCCGCTGGTAAGCAGACATGACCTCCTCGGGGATGTCGACATGGACGATATATCCTTTGCCCCGGGGGCCGTAGCCCTCTTCGTTATCGCAGAGCCGGGGAATTTCCCCCATGATTAGGGAGATGAAGCGCTCTATTTCCCAGACGGGTCCGATCCGTCCGGGCAAATCGTATGTCCATGTTTTCCCTTCTGCCTTCAGCTGAGGGACAAACGCCGCATAATTGATAAATTCAATATCCGACAAGCTTCTCCAAGCTTGCTGGAACGTAGCGAATGTTCGCTGCTGCATGGTCGGGTCCTGCATCAGGATCACGCGCCGGGGAGTTCTACCCATCTTCTGAAGAACCGCCAGCGCATTCGACGCATTATTGCCGCAATGGGTCGATTCGGTCTCAAGTATGATCTGTTCCTTACGGACGCCGGCATGGATAACGGCAGCATCAAGCAAAATTTCCGCCTCCGATCGATGCTGCACATTGATAGCCGCATACTTCGCCGTTTGCTTCACGCTTTCTTGCAAAAAGGAGGTCGAGTGCCCCGTCCCGCCGACAATCATGAATTCTTTGGCTAAACCGTTCTGGAACGCTTCCGCTGCTTGTTCGACGGTGTTCAAAATGCTGCTGCCCAGCAAGATGAGCAGGTCGGCTTGTTCGGTCCCGCAGGCGTTTAGCAGTTCGCTGCGGGATAAAGTCGTCAGATCCCTGCGTGCCAAGAACCGGGCGATTCGATTCAGATCGGCCGTGGCTTGCGCCTGTTGTGCTTCATTGTCCCACTGCATCGTTATCGTCTCCCTTTTGCCAATATACATTTATTATGAAGGGCCGATATCGGCTTTTCAATGGAACGCGGGGGTTGAAACTAAGTTTAATATCGGTCGGACCTAATTTTTTAACTTGTAAAATAGTAAATAATTGGGTACCATGAAGAAAATTATTTTAGGGAGCTTTTGCAGATGAAACAAAGCTTTAAAAATACATTATTTTCTCTAGCTGCCGTCTCCGTCTTATCTTTTAATATAGCTTCTGTCTCTGCGGTAGCTCCTGCAGCAAATGGAGCACAAAAACCTGTTGATGCTGTCACGAATTATTTTAACGCACTTAAATCGGAAAAAATCGATGACATGATCCATCACTCCATTGATACAAATTACGCTGATGAAGCCTCTCAAAGAAAAGGCTATACCCAAGATTTCAAAGATGATCAGCTTTTAGGGTTCGAGATTGTGTCTACTAGAACTATTGATGACAATACAGCGGAAGTAAATGTTAAGTTAAATTACAAGGAAATGCGCCAAACCCCTGCTTTACCTTTCAAGGTCATTAGAGCAAACGACAGATGGAAAATACTAATTGAACCTTTTGAAATTAAATTAGATAAAACAGTTGTGAAGGGTGCACCTAAACAATTCATTAAGTACGACGACAATCTTTAACTTGCGTACTCTTCTAAAGTAAGAGGATCCGCCATGGCGGGTCTTCTTTTTATCTTCTTCCAAATATATATAGCCGTGCCGCGACTAACGGTAGAAAGTTTACTTCATTCCTTATAAGTATTAAAGTAAAAAGAAGGGAAGAGAGTCGTTTTCGGAAAACATTTGCCCGATGGGAACAAGGGTGTCGTGAAGGAGAAGGTAACGATGAGTTATGAAATCAACGCCAGCCGGGAACAGACGGGGCTGCGCGTATTGGTGATAACGGCCGTTCCGGCCGAGAGGGATGCCGTGCTGCGCGGGCTGCGGGGCGACGCCAGGTTCGACGTCGTGGCCGGAGGCGTCGGCCCGGCCGCGGCGGCGGCAAGCGCTGCGAAGGCTTTGGCCGCGGCCGAGTACGGCCTGGTTGTCAGCGCCGGGATCGGCGGCGGCTTCCCCGGCCGGGCGGAGATCGGCTCGCTGGTAGTGGCCGACGCGATCGTCGCCGCCGATCTGGGCGCCGAGACGCCCGAAGGCTTCCGCAGTGTGGACGAGCTGGGCTTCGGCTCCAGCCGGATCGCGGTCGACGCCTCTCTCGCTGCGCGGTTGACGGAGGCGCTGCAAAGAGCCGGGCTGCCGGCGCATACCGGTCCGGTGCTCACGGTGTCCACCGTGACCGGCACGGCGGCGACTGCCTCGGAGCTGGCGGCCCGGGTGCCGGGGGCAGCGGCCGAGGCCATGGAAGGCTTCGGCGTGGCGGTGGCTGCCCGCGACCTCGGGATACCGGCGCTTGAGCTTCGCGCCATCTCGAATGCGGTCGGCCCGCGCGATCGCGAAGCCTGGCGGATCAAAGAGGCGCTGGACGCGCTGGAAGCGGCGGGTGCAATTTTACTGGAGGTGTTACGATGAAGATCGCTTTTTCTCCTTGCCCGAATGATACGTTTGTGTTTCACGCTTGGGTTCACGGGCTGGTGCCCGGTGCTCCGAAGCTTGACGTGACGTACGCGGATATCGATATTACCAATCGGCTCGCGGCGGAGCCCGGGGGACCGGATGTGCTCAAAATATCATTTGCGGCGCTGCCTTGGGTGCTGTCCGAATACGCACTGCTGCCCTGCGGGGGCGCGCTTGGACGAGGCTGCGGACCGCTGGTGCTCACGAACAATCCGGCGGTCAGCGCTGAAGGTCCGGCCGCTTTGGCCGGCCGGCGGGTCGCGGTGCCGAGCGACCGCTCGACCGCGTATTTGCTGTTCCGCTTGTGGGCGGCCCAGCAGGTTCCGGGCGGTGTGGGCGAGATCGTTGTGATGCCGTTTCACGAGATTATGCCTGCGGTGCGGGACGGTCAAATCGATGCCGGGCTGGTCATCCATGAAGCCCGGTTCACGTACCCTTCATACGGCTTGACCCTACTCTCCGACCTGGGCAGCTGGTGGGAGGCGGATACGGGCCTGCCCATTCCGCTTGGGGCAATCATCGCCCGCCGGTCGCTGGACCGCACGGCGATCGTCGAATGGACCCGCGCCTCGGTCAAGTACGCGTGGGAGCATCCTCAAGCCTCCCAAGATTACGTGATGAACCATGCGCAGGAGCTGTCTCCGGAAGTCGCCCGCGCGCATATCGACCTGTACGTGAACGAATACACGGCGAATCTGGGCGAGAGCGGTTACGGCGCAGTGGAGGCCCTGCTTGGCCGGGCGGCGAAGGAAGGGTTGGCTCCGTTCTTCGACTTGTCCCTCCTGCGTTGAGGCACGGGACGAACCAGTCAACCGACGGATAGATTACATGGCCCGGGAGGCGAGAGACGCATGTCCAAGAAAGAAAGCGAGCTGCCGATCTTATTATTTGCAGACCAACCGTCTTGGGAAGCTTGGCTGGAGCAGAATCATGTCGCATCGGCCGGAGTAAGGCTGCATCTGGCGAAGAAGCAAGCGGATGTCGTGACGTTAACGTATCAGGAGGCGCTGGAAAGCTCCTTGTGCTACGGCTGGATCGACAGCCGGAAGGAAGCTTACGACGAGAGTACTTGGCTTCAACGGTTTACGCCGCGCGGCGCGAAGAGCATCTGGTCCAAGGTGAATAAGGACAAAGCGGAAGCGCTGATCGCAAGCGGCCGGATGCAGCCCCCCGGTCTCCGGGCGATTGAAGCCGCGAAGCAGAACGGGCAGTGGGACAAGGCGTACGAGTCGCAAAGCCGCGCCACGGTACCCGATGATTTGCAAAGCGAGCTGGACCATAATCCGCAAGCTAAAGCTTTCTTCGAAACGCTCGATAGCCAGAACCGATACGCCATCCTGTTCCGGATTCACAGTGCGAAAAAGGTGGAAACGCGGGCGAAACGAATTCAGCAATTCGTGACGATGCTGGAGCGAGGCGAGAAGATTTACCCGTAGAAGCAAACAAGCGAGGCCTTCAGCCCGAGGGTCTCGCCAAATTTTTAATCTTATTTTAATCTTCGCTTCAGCTAAAATTAAGGCAGACCAGTTACGATAGGCCACAAGAACGGAGAAGGTGTGCTATTCGCGCTCCATTACACTACCATGTGTAGTGTATCCGGCGCCGATGATGCTATACTGATGAAGCGGGACTCGATGTTTTTTTGCATCAGGCGTACCGTAAGGGAATTTTTTTTCGTTAATTACACTACATGTTGTAGTGTAATTTAGGGGGTCAAGCGAATCTGCCCATGAAGAAAACAGGCTGCACCGCAGCTAATATGATGAAGGAGGAATAATTATTATGAAATTGAAGTTGGTCGCTTTTGCCGTAGGTGCTGTCGTAGTCGTCGGAGGGGGATATGCCGCTTACGATTATTACGCGGGGAACCATGTGGCGGTACAGAACGTGATTCCTGCGAATGCCACGGCGCAGGCTGCCGGGGGGGCCGTTGAAGCAAGCAAGCTGGACGGGCAGTGGAACATCAGCCCGGATTCCAAAGTATACTTCTCGGTCACGACCTCCAAGGAAACCGTGAACTTCGAAGGCAGCGCAGTGAAAGGGAGCTGGACGCTTGATTCGTCCGATCCGTCCAAGATGAAAGCCGAGGCGGCGCTCGACCTCAAATCGATCTCGTCCGGCAACTCGCAGAGGGACGAGCATGTCCAAGGGGAGAAGTTCCTGAACGCCGCTGCGAACCCCGAAGCCAAATTTACACTAAAATCGTTCGAGAACTTCCCTAAGACGTGGAAAGAGGGGGAGAAGGTTTCTTTCGACATGACCGGTACGCTTACCGTGAATGGCAAACCCAAGGACGTCACGTTCAAGAGCGACGCGGTTTACAGCCAAGACGCGATCCGTATGGAAGGCAGCACGGTCGTTACCTTTGAAGATTTCGGCTTGAAAAATCCTCACGCGGTTGTCGTATCCACCGAGAACAACGTGACCGTGCAATTAAGGCTCATCTTGAAAAAATAGACTGCCCGTACACCGCAATCGCGCATTCGTTGGCTGCCGGACACGAAGCCACAACGGCCTGCAGCCACGAACCGGCGCGTTTTTTTTGCGCTCTCGCATCCGTTCTCAACAGCCGCCTTCCCCAACCCTCCAATTACCATGGAAGTTAATGCTTTTAGACCATCCAAAAGTTGCCCGATTTGTGTCCTTTTCATCTTGTCAGTGCGGTTCTCTTTGATTATAGTGTGAGCATACCGAAGAATAAGGAACCTAGACGATCTTGCTTTTCACTACGTACAGCATGAAGGCGCAGATAGGACGGATAACCGATGTGGAAAACGCAAATCAAGAAATTGCAACGTGTACCCCTGCGCGGAACGGTGCTGCCGGTCTACGATTTGCGGCAATGCTTGCGTCTGCGCCTACCGGAGGAGAAGCCGACGGCAAAATCGCGTGTGATTGTAATGGAAGCGGAAGGTCGGGACGTAGGAATCGTGATCGACGAGGTGACGGAAGTGCTGCGCGTTCGGGATGCCGAGATCAAAGCCGCCGGCTCCGTTATGCGGATCGATGACCGGTACCTTCGCGGAATTTATCGGCAGGACGACCGCTTCTTTATTTTGCTCGACATGGACCGTCTGCTGGAAGGCGCGGCGGCCGGGGAAGCCGTACAACCGTAGCGCAGCGCTCAATCCGGACGGCAACTGCCGGTTAAGCTTGCCAACCGCCTGTCCGTTATGGTAGAGTTGTAAATAACTTGAACAAGAGGAGGTGAGGTAGGATGAATCACGAGATGGTGAACAACCGTATTAGCCAGCTGTTGATGCTTTTGGCTGGCATTGTGCATGCTTTTTCCGTCAACGGGAGAGGTCTGTCCAAAAATGACTATACGGTTTCACCATTCGCGAAAATAATCCTACCTTAACCGCAAACGGATGCCAGTCCGAAGAGCCGTAGGGATTTTTTCCTGCGGCTCTTTTTGTTGCATACAAAGGTTAGGATCACAACAAGGAGGATTCCTTAAGATGATCGTTAACTGTCAAAATATAAAAGCGTACCATGGCGCACAGCTTGTTCTTGAAGATGTAAACTTGGATATTCAGCAAGGCGAACGCATCGGACTGATCGGTCGCAACGGCAGCGGCAAATCGACTTTATTGCAATTGATCGCCGGGCAGCTTCGTCCCGACGCCGGGCAGCTTACCGTACGGAGAGGAACCCGAATCGGCTATTTGACGCAAATTCCGGCGGAGTTCGAAGGCCGGACCGTCTATGACGTGCTGGCCCTCGGCCATCGGGAGCTGCTGGAGTGCCGTTTGAAGATGACGGAGCTGGAGAAGCTCATGTCGGAGCCGGACGCCGCAGACGGCCCGGACCGGCTGGCCGGGTGGCTGGAGCAGTATGCGGCGCTGCAGGAGAAGTTCGAGCGCGGGGGTGGCTACGAGCTGGATGCCGTCATCGAGCGGGTCGCGGACGGCCTGCGGATTGACCGCGGCAGCTATACCCAGACGTACGCCACGCTGTCGGGAGGAGAGAAGACCCGCATCAATCTGGCCTCGCAGCTGATTCGCAAGCCCGAGCTGCTGCTACTGGACGAACCGACGAATCACCTTGACCTGCACGGCGTCGAATGGCTGGAAGATTATTTAACCCAATACGACGGTTCGTGCCTGATCGTCTCGCACGACCGGTATTTTCTGGACCGGGTCGTCACGAAGATCGTCGAGCTGGAGGACGGCGAATCACAGTCGTATTTTACCAACTATACCGGCTATATGAAGGAGAAGGAGGCGCGGCTGCTTCAGCAGTTCGCCGACTATCAGGAGCAGCAGAAGAAGATCAAGAAGATGACGGAGACGATCAAGCAGTTGGAAACGTGGGGACGGATCGGCGATAACGGGAAGTTTTTCCGGCGGGCGGCTTCGATGCAAAAAGCACTGGACCGCATGGAGAAGCTGAAGCGGCCGGTACTGGAAGCGAAAAGCGCCGATTTCGGCCTGACGCAGGCGGACCGTTCGGGGCGGAAGGTTGTGACGCTGGAGGGCATCGGCAAGAGCTACGGGAGCCGGAAGCTGCTGGACGCCGTCGACGGAGCCCTGGCTTACGGAGACAAGGTTATGCTTATCGGGAAGAACGGATCGGGAAAATCGACCTTGTTCAAGCTCATCCTTGGCGAGGAAACCGTCGACGAGGGCCGCTTCGAATGGGGCGCGCGCGTGGACATCGGCTATTTGGCCCAGCAGGAGTACCCGGATGCGCCGAAGAAATCGGTGCTGGATTATTTTCGCAGCGAAGCGGGTCTGGAGGAAGGGGAGGCCCGGGGGATTCTGGCCAAATATTTGTTTTACGGCCCGGATGTGTTCAAATCGGTCAATCTGTTGTCGGGCGGGGAGTGGACGCGGCTGAGGCTGGCGCTGCTGGTGCTTCGCAAGCCGAATCTGCTGCTGCTCGACGAGCCGACGAACCACCTGGACATCGCCTCGCGGGAAGCGCTGGAGGAAGCGCTGGAGACATTCCCGGGTACCGTGCTCGCCATCTCGCATGACCGCTATTTCATCAACCGGCTGGCCGGGCGCATCTGGGAGCTGGACCATGGCAGGATCACCGTCTATCTGGGCAGCTTCGACGAGTATCAGGAGAAGCGGAAGCAGCGCGGAAGCTCGGGTGGGATTTTTGCCGTTCAGAGCGGGGACGCCACTCCTCCTACGGCCGTGAAGGCAAAGCCTGCGGTTCCGGCCTCGGCTCAGGGCAGGGCGGACGGGCGTGGGAAAGCGCCGGACCGCAGTAGGGAGCGCGACATGCTAGAGCGGTCCATTGCCGAGGCGGAAGAGCGGCTCGCCGCCATAGATGCCGCCATGCAGGAGCAGGAGGCGGGTACGGACGCCCTTTTGCTTAGCGAGCGATGGGCGGAGCGGGAAGCCGCGCAGGAAGAGCTCGACCGCCTCTATGAGCAGTGGTTGGCAGAGGGAGAGGAATAAGCGGGGCAAAGACGAAGGACCGTTTCGCGCCAGAGGATGAGGCGTGGAACGGTCCTTTTTTGGTTAAAATATATTCAAGCGCTGTCGGTCAGAAGGCCGAGCGTCTCCCGGCTTAAAGCAATTCGTTCGCCGGAGAGGCGTTCCAGCGTGAAAAGCGGAACCAGTTCAGTCGCTTTTACCGGTTCGGGGCGGTGAAGCAGGCCGGCTGCATAAGCCAAGTGGCCGATCAGCCGCTCCGGCGGAATGCCGGCAGTGCGGAGAGTGGCCAGAGAGAGGCTGCGATCTCGCTTGGACAATCTGCCGCCCTCCGGCCCACAGAGCAGCGGAACGTGGCAGAAGCTCGGCGGGGGCGTCTCCAACAGCTCGTACAGGACGAGCTGCCTCGGGGTCGAATCGAGAAGATCTGCTCCCCGCAGCACATCGGTGATCCCCATGGCGGCATCGTCGACGACGACCGCCAGCTGGTAACTGAACTGTCCGTCCGCGCGTTTGACGACAAAATCGCCAAGAGCGCCGGGCGGCACGTGCTGTATGCCCGCCATGCCGTCCTCGAAGGAGAAGGAGCGCTCCGGAATGGCCACCCGCAAGGATGGTGGCTTAAGCTGGGCCTTGCGCCTGCGCTCCTCCTCGCTGAGCGCCTTGCACAGCCCGGGATAAACGGCGCCTTCCGAGGCAAGGCCGTGCGGGGCGCTGGCGGCCAGCTCCGCCCGGCTGCAATAGCAAGGATAGAGCTGTCCGCTGCGCTGCAAGCACCGGACCGCCTGCTCGTACAGCTCCAGCCGCTGGCTTTGCAGATAGGGGCCGAAAGGGCCGCCGGTGGCCGGACCTTCGTCCCAGTCCAGTCCCATCCAAGTTAAATCTTCTACGATGAGCTGAGTATATCCCGGGCGGGAGCGAGGCCCGTCGATATCCTCGATACGCAGCACGAACGTACCGGAGGCGTGCCGCATTTGCAGCCAGGCGAGCAGCGCCGTGAAGGCGTTGCCGATATGCATCGGTCCCGAAGGCGTCGGGGCGAACCGTCCGCGTCTCATCGAATCACCTCGCAGGTATACAAAAAAGAGCAGGATCTCCCCTGCCCGGTTGGTTATGTATGATGAATGTGATCCCTTAGTAAATCAATGGCGGAGCCGACGGGATACTCTCCGTTTCACTCCGAGACTGCGAAGTAACGCTATCGAAGTAAACGCTCCGACGAACCCTATGGGTTCTCATCCCTTTGCAATGAAGTTAATCAATGGCGGAGCCGACGGGATTCGAACCCGCGGTCTCCTGCGTGACAGGCAGGCATGTTAGGCCTCTACACCACGGCTCCGCGTTAGGGACAACAATGATAATAACACAGCCGCCCGATTTTGGCAAGTAGCTCGGAGAGAAGAATAGGCTGGATGAAGGAAGCCGCATCGGTCCCTGAAAGTAATCTACACCCGCTCTTTTCCCAGTTCTTTCGGTTCCTGACTACAAATGGACACATTCCTGAAATTGAACGTTGGTTAGTCACAAAATATTCACAAATGTCGAAATTTGTTTTTCCACGGCTCCCTCTTCGGAGGTATAATCTATAAGTATATAGGGTTCCGTTTCGACCTGATCATGCTCCCGAAAATGTGAAAATTGTAACAAGCGTGAGGGGAGGCCTCCGAACGGGCTTCTCCTCGCTTCCTATATTTTCGAGAAAAACATGATGTTTGCATCGCCTGACCAGGTATCGACACAATTAACGGACTTCTATTCCAAAGTAAAGGAGGACGTTCTCTAATGTCAGTAGCATCCACTCAACAAGCGGTAGTTGCAGCCGAGCCCACCCGGGAATCCTTGGATGTGCTTGATCAGTTGATGAAGCCCGAGGTGCAGGAATCTTTAACGGTATTGGTCGAGAATTTGCCGAAGCTGGCAGAAATGGTGACCATCCTCACCAAAACGTACGATTTGGTGCAAAATGTAGCCACGGACCGCGTATTTATCGAAGACATCAAAGGCGGCGTCGAAGAATTCGTGAAGCCGATTCAGGACACAGCCAAAGGTCTGGCGTCCGCGGCAATCGAAGCGAACGACCGTGCACAGGACGAATCCACAACGATCGGTCTGTTTGGTTTGCTCAAAATGCTGAAAGACCCGCAAGTACAAAAGATGTTCCGTTTTTCTCAGGCATTCTTGGATGTCTTGGCTGAGCGCCAGCAGCGTCAATAATAAAGGAAAGCTGAATCAAGGAGCGGATGAACAGGATGGCTAAGCAAATTTTGATACTAGGCGGCGGCTACGGCGGATTGCTGAGCGCCCTGACGGCCCGGAAGTACATGACGGCGGAAGAAGCGACGATTACGGTCGTCAATCGTTATCCGACGCATCAGATTATTACGGAGCTGCACCGGCTGGCTGTGGGCAACCTGACGGAAAAAGCGGTTGCCCTGCCGTTGGAAAAGCTCTTGCGCGGCAAAAATGTCAATCTTCAGATCGATACGGTCGAAGAGATTCGCCCGGACCAGAAAGAAGTTCTGATGGCCAGCGGCAAAACGTACGATTACGACGTGCTCGTTATTGCTCTCGGCAGCGAAACGGCGTTCTTCGGCATTCCGGGTCTGAAGGAGCACAGCTTCATTCTGAAATCCGTGAACGACGCCAACCGCCTTCGCGCGCATGTGGAAGCTCGCATCGACGAGTACAGCCGCACGAAAAACAAAGCCGATGCGACATTCGTTGTCGGCGGCGGCGGCTTGACCGGCATCGAGCTTGTCGGCGAATTTGCGGACATGTTGCCTAAGCTTTGCCGCAGCAAAGGCGTCGATTTTAACGATATTTCCCTTTATACCGTGGAAGCGGGTCCGTCCATTCTGGCCGGCTTCGCACAAGAGCTTGTCGAGCGTGCACAAACGAGCCTCGAAAAGCGCGGCGTGAAGTTCTTGACCGGCGTTGCGATTACGGAAATGCAGGAGAATACGGTATTCCTGAAGGACGGCAGCTCCATCGAGACGAACACACTCGTATGGACCGGCGGCGTACAAGGCAACTCCGTCGTGGCCAACTGCGGTATCGAAGTCAACCGCGGCCGCGCAACGGTAACGGAAGGCTTGCAATCCACGTCCCATAAAGATATTTTCCTCGCCGGCGACAGCGCGGTCGTTATGGGCAACGAAGGACGTCCTTACCCGCCGACAGCGCAATTGGCTTGGCAAATGGGCGAGACGATCGGACATAACATTTTCGCTTACTTCAACAATGCGCCGATGGATACGTTCACGCCGGTATTTTCCGGTACGCTGGCGAGCCTCGGCCGCAAAGATGGGATCGGCACCGTCGGCGGAAACCAAACGCGCCTCAAAGGCCTTCCGGCTTCGCTGATGAAAGAAGCAAGTAACATGCGCTATTTGACCCATATTAACGGTCTGTTTACATTGGCTTATTAATTTTTAACTAGAAGGCACCCTGCCGGGTGCCTTCTTTGTTTATGTTACTCTTGCTTTTTAGTTAGCATTCACTTACAATATGGTCATGATGAAGAAACCGCATATCGATAGCAAGAAAAAAGATATTTTGCAGGCGGCCATGCGTCTGTTCGCTACCAAAGGGATCGACGGCATTTCCGTCAAAGAGATTGGGGATGCGGCTGGCGTCACTGATGCCGCCATTTACAAGCATTTTAAAAGCAAGCAGGCGATGGCGCTCGAAGCGTTCTCCCATTACTGCGGCGGCTATACGCGCTTGATCGACTATATGGGCGGTCAACCGGGGACATTCCACAGCCGGTTCCACCGCTTGATCGACGAAGTGCTGCGCATGCATGATGAGGAGCAGTACGGCATGCTGCTGCTTGCCCAGCAGCACGAAATTTTCGCGGAAGCCAGCCGCAGCGGGGAGAGACAGCTATTCGACGCCCTCGTTGCCTTCATCGAGCAAGGCATCGAGCGCGGAGAGCTTCCCGATCAGGATGCCAGGTTGTCAGCCGTGCTGATTCTTGGCGCATTCAATCAAATGGCGCTTTCTAGCCTGCACGGGGAGCTTCCGGCCCGCTTGGAGCCGCTGGCATCGGAAGTGAAACAGAGGTTTTCCCATTTATTAGGTCAGCTTTGACCTTTTCTTTTTACATAAAAAGTTAGTGAATGCTAACTAAAAGGAGTGAGTTTAGTCATGAAAAAAGTTTTGATCGTACAAGGAAATCCGGTGGAGCACAGCTACGGATGGGCGCTGGGGGATGCTTATGTGGAGGGGGCCGCGGCTGCCGGGGCCGAGGTTCGGGTGATTCGTTTGGCCGAGCTTGACTTTAACCCGAATCTATCGGGCGGTTACAAGAATAAGCTTCCGTTGGAGGACGATCTGGTCAAGGCGCAGGAGTCGATCCGGTGGGCGGAGCATCTGGTCTTTACGTATCCGATCTGGTGGGGTGGTCCGCCTGCGTTGCTCAAGGGCTTTCTTGACCGCGTCTTCCTGCCGGGCTACGCTTTTAAATACAAGAAAGGCTCCCCGCTGCCCGATCAGCTGCTCAAAGGCAGAACGGCGAGGCTGATCGTGACGATGGATGCGCCTGTCTGGTATTACCGGCTCGTGCAAGGCCAACCGGGTCATCGGATGATGAAGGTGTTCACGCTGCAGTTTTGCGGCATCCGGCCCGTCAAGGTCACCTCGATCGGTCAAGTTGGCAAATTGACGGACCCGGAGCGGGAGCATTGGCTGGTGAAGATGAACCGTCTGGGACAAGCTTTGGCGTAAGCGAAAAAGAAGCCTGTGCCCTCCACAAAGGG
The DNA here is from genome assembly GCF_000722545.1 of Paenibacillus tyrphae. Lineage (GTDB taxonomy): Bacteria > Bacillota > Bacilli > Paenibacillales > NBRC-103111 > Paenibacillus_G > Paenibacillus_G tyrfis. The sequence goes on along the minus strand of NZ_JNVM01000014.1, from coordinate 67,945 downwards.
GACACAGGCTTCAAGCGCATATCAGTGGGAAGCCGCCGCTTCGGCCGCCGGGTCCAGCTTCTCCTTGCTCATCGCGAAAGCTGCAACCAGCGCCAAGCCTGCCGGGATCAGGCTCCAAGCAAACGTCAGGACGACCGAGGACGATAGCCCTTCCGTAATCGTACCCAACGCTTGCGGAGGGATCTGGGCGCGGGTGGCCGGGTCCAACAGCGCATGCGGGTCGCTGAAGTCGATGCCCTGCGGGACGGCGGCTTGACCGCTACCTGTAAAGGCATACGTCAGCTTCCGGGTCAGCGCATGGCTTTGGATGATGCCGAACAGCGTGATGCCAAGCGTCATGCCGAGCGAGCGAAGGAAATTGAGCGTAGACGTCGCCGCCCCGCGCTGGCTGGCCGGGAACGACTGGATCGCCGCGTTGCTGAGCACGGAAAAGGAAGCTCCGATTCCGAGGCCTGTCAAGATCATGTACAGCGTGACGATAAAACGCGGCGATTCCGGCGTCAAGGTCGTGAGAAGGGCAAGACCCAGCACAAGCAGGGCCAGCGTCGGAATCATGATCGACCGGAACGGCATTTTCGTCATCAAGAAACCGCCCAAGGTCGCCGTCACGACCGAGCTGAGCATCATCGGAAGCAGCATAAGGCCGGAATTGGTGGCCGTGCCGCCAAGCACGCCTTGGATGAAGATCGGAATGTACACGGAGGCCGTGATGAACGCCGCCCCGCTCAAGATCGCAACGGCATTGCTTGTCGCGTAGAGACGGTTCCGGAACATGCCAAACGAAATGATCGGCTCTTCGGCGCGCTTTTCCACGAACAGGAACAGCAGGGTAAGGACCGCAAATCCGGCGAACAAGCCCAAGATTTGAACCGAGCCCCAAGCATACTGCTTGCCGCCGAACTCCATCGCGAACATGAGGCAGACGACGGCTCCGACCAGCGTCATGGCGCCCCACCAGTCGATCCGCTGCTTCGAATGAACCGGCGACTCTTTATAGAAGAGCGCAATCATGATGAGCGAGATTAAGCCAAGCGGCAGGTTGATATAGAAAATCCAGCTCCAGTGGATGTAATCAGTAATGTAAGCCCCGAGCAGCGGACCGAAAATACTGGACATGCCGAATACTGCGCCGAATAGCCCACCGAGCTTTCCCCGGTTTTCCGGTGTGACGGTGTCGAACATGATTGTGAACGCAATCGGCACCAAGGCCCCGCCGCCAATGCCTTGAATCGCGCGGTAGATGCTTAATTGTACGATCGAAGTGGCTGTTCCGCAAAGAACGGAGCCGAGCATAAAGACGATGATTCCGAAGACGAAAAATCGTTTACGTCCATACATATCGGATAGCTTGCCGAAGATCGGCATCCCTGCCATTTCTGCCACCATGTAGGCGGAGGTCGCCCAGACGAATTTATCGAGTCCGCCTAGCTCGCCGACGATCGTTCCGATCGCGGTCGCCATGATGGTATTGTCCATCGAGGCCATCAGGATTGCAAGAAGCAGCCCCGCTACGACCATCCCGGTTTTGTTGGTTGATTTGCCCATGAGTTGATGTCTACCTCCGATATGAAATGTTTTAAGCTTTATATACATACTATACCTTAGCCTAACTGACAACTGGTTGTCAGGATTCAAAAGTTGGATATAAAGTTTTTTTGAAGATATGGGATCGCATTGGTTACAGGTATCGCATGCCGATAGGGCGTACCATAGCCCCTTAAAAAAAGACGCTCCCGCTCAATAAACGAACGGAAGCGCCATTATAACGAATCAAGCCTCGTCTTCCTTGATGCGGAAGCTGCGGGCAATGTAGAGCACCGGCGTCGAAGCGACGGAGATGACGAATTTGAATAAGTAGGTCGTCAGCAAAATTTGCAGCCAGACGTCCAGCGTGTACACCCCGGCGAAAGCGATGGTGCAGAAGACCAGCGAGTCCACAAGCTGGCTGAGCCCCGTACTGCCGTTCGTCCGGATCCAGAACTGGTTGTACACCGGAAACCGCTTCTTCAGATAGCTGTACACCCTCACGTCGAGGAACTGGCTGATAAAGTAGGCGCATAGACTGCCTGCGGCCAGCCGCGGCATTAAGCCGAATATCGTCTCGAGCGAGCTCTGTGCGATGTCGCTTTCCTGCGGCGTGAACACGAGCGCCATCTGCATGATGACCGTCGAAGCGACCAAGCTGAAAAAGCCAAACCATACCGCCTGCTTGGCTTCCTTCGTCCCATACTTCTCGTTGAGCAGGTCTGTCGACATGTAGATCGACGTGTAGACGGTGTTGCCGAGCGTCATCACGATGCCGAGCATCTCAATCGTTTTGACGACTTGGATGTTGGCCAGCACGGTGGCGAAGCCGATCCAGGCATACAGTCCTTTCTTCCCGAACAAACGATAGCAAAGTAGAAACAAAGCAAAATTCACGACGACAAACAAAATTCCCCATGCCAAATTAAACATTTACCGTTTCCCCCTTAGTTTTGATAACGCGGGATGGTCTCGAACCGCGGATGGGCCAGATGCCCGATCGAATACCAGAATAGCAGAAACGCCCAAGAAAAGGAATGGAACGATTTTACATAAAAAACCCCCTGAAAGCCGCAGCATCGTTTGACAACGCGCGGTTCAGGGGATTTTCGAGCGGTAAACAATAAATGGGTCCGTTAGAGAAAGCCCTTATTTCTTAGCGGCGAGCCAATCGCTGATGGCACTGGTATCGGTATCGGACAGTCTGCCCTTGAATGAAGGCATTCCTCCTCTGCCATTCGTCACAATTGTCGCAATTTGGTCTTTGGAGTACTTGCCCCCTACCTTCGTCAGGTTGGGACCGACGCCGCCTTCAAAGTTCACGCCGTGACAGCTGATGCAATTTTGCTTATAGATCGCTTGGGCATCCACGGTAGTGGTTCCGCCTCCCGGGGCGGGGGTTGCGGCTCCTTGATCCGCAGGCGGCGGCGTTTTGGCGGGTTGATTACAAGCAGACAGTGAGACGACAAGGAGAAGGGCGACACAGACGAATGTTTTGTTCATTTGGCGAGCTCCTTTGGGAAAATGCTTGAGCTTGTCGGCCGAGGAACCCTGGCCATCAACAAGCTTCGATCCCTGTCCGTTCAGGGACGTCTGATCTAGGTTTTCCTGCGCCGCTTTTTTCATGCACGGCTGCGGCGGACAAGACGCTCGATCCAGGCTGCGGCCCTTGCTATAATAGAGCTGGAACGGGGAGCTGTCCGTTCGAAAAGGAGAAGGGGGAGAAGCGCATGCTTTTCATTGACAATAACGGCATTACCGATCCCGCATTGAACCTGGCGCTGGAGGAATATGCTCTAAAGCAGCTTCCGACGGACCATGATTATTTGTTGTTTTATATCAATGAGCCGTCGATCATTATTGGGAAAAACCAGAATACGGCGGAGGAGATCAACCGGGAGTACGTCGAGGGTCGCGGCATTCATGTCGTGCGGCGTCTGTCCGGCGGCGGGGCGGTATACCACGATCTCGGCAACCTTAATTTCAGCTTCATTACGAAGGATGACGGCAAGTCCTTCCACAACTACCGCAAGTTTACCGAGCCGGTGATCCGGGCGCTGCATCGGCTTGGCGTCGAGGCGGAGCTGACGGGGCGCAACGATATTCAAGTCGGGGAGCGGAAAATATCCGGCAATGCGCAGTTTGCCACCAAAGGGCGGATGTTTACCCACGGCACGCTGCTGTTCGATTCGCAGATGGACCATGTCGCATCCGCGCTGAACGTCAATCCGGAGAAGTTCAAGTCGAAGGGCGTGAAATCGGTCCGCAGCCGGGTGGCGAACATTACGGAATTTTTGAGCGGGCCGATGACGATTGAGGCGTTCAAGCAGCATTTGCTGGACTCGATCTTCGAAGGATCGGAGGTTCAGCGGTATGAGCTGAGCGCAGCCGATTGGGATGCGGTACGGCAGCTTGCGGACGAACGGTACCGGAGCTGGGACTGGAACTACGGCAAGTCCCCGGCATTCAACGTTCACCGCGTGAAGCGCCTGTCTGCCGGCACGTTCGACGTCCGGCTGTACGTGGAAGCGGGAGTGATCCGCGAGGCTGCAGTATATGGCGATTTCTTCGGCCAAGGGGATGCGGCCGAGTTTGCCGCCAAGCTGCAAGGCGTCCGTTACGATACGGCTGCACTGACCGGGGTGCTGGACGATGTGAATTTACAGCACTACTTCGGACAAGTGACCAAGGACGAGTGGCTGGAACTGCTGTTATAAGCGGTGTATTTTGACCGGATGCTTCGGGAAAAAATGATTGTAAACCAATCGTTATCTGCCGGAACCTTCTCCACGACGGTATACTAAAGACTCAAATGGTAACGAAGTGGGGGACAGCGGATGAAATTGATCGAGAAACAAGGACTCTCGGAGCAAGAGCTGCGCGATATTCGGGCACTCGCAGACCTGTGTAATGCTGAGGACAGCATTACGCTGAAGCTGAACTGGGAAATGCTTTCCGAACGGCCGGCCGGGGTAACGAACGACTTTTTGATGTATGAAGGGGAAAAGCTTATCGGGTTTCTGGGGATCTACTCTTTCCGGTCGACGGAAGCGGAGATCAGCGGCATGGTGCATCCGCAGCACCGGCGGAAGGGCGTGTTCACCCAACTGGCCGATGCGGCGACCGAAGAATGCAGGCGCCGCGGGATTCCGAAACTGATCTTTATATGTCAGGAGCGTTCGGTTTCGGGCAAAGCGTTCCTGCAGGCCCGGGGAGCGGTCTATTCGTTCTCCGAGCACTGGATGGAGATGCGGGTACCGGACGGGCAACCGCCGCAAGTTCCGGATACGCGGCAAGCGGAAGCTCTGGAGCTCCGATTGGTGACGGCGGACGATGTCGAAGTACTGACGGAGCTCAATCGGCAGGGGTTCGATATGTCGTATGAGGATGCTAAAGTATTCGCGGAGAAAACCGTGACTGACGGGAAGGAGAACACGTATGTCGCGGAGCTGGGCGGCAAGCCGATCGGCAAGCTGGCTGTACGCGTGGATGAAGGTGCCGCCTTTATTTTCGGCTTCTGCGTATTAACGGAGTACCGGGGACGCGGATGCGGGCGGGAAATTTTGGCCCGGACGATAGAGCGCATATACCGGGAAGGCGGAACGGTGCGCTTCGAGCTGGAGGTTGCGGCGGACAATCCCCGGGCGCTCGGGCTGTACGAGTCGTGCGGCTTCCGGGCGCTAAACGCAAACGATTATTATACGATTGAGCTCGACGGATAGGCGGGGATTGATCGGCAGCAGAACGCAGGTGCCTCGGGACGAGAGGCCGCCTGCGTTCTTTTTATAGCGTAAGGGTCGGCAAGCACGGCTTTAACACACCGTTCGCCGCTGCTGCCGAGCGCATTTTGCATTGACTTTTAAACCTACATGTAACTATAATTGTTACAACCAAGGGACCGTAGAATAGAGAGAAGATGCCTCTGTCCCAATTACGGATAAGAAAGAGATGTGTGGTTTTATGAATCGGGTAGGAAAGGTTGTGCTTGACCAAAATCGGATTGCGACGCTGATGATGGACAATGGGCGTCGGACGCGGAACGGAGGCGTGGGCTTATGAGCCGGATCGAAGCTTCGGCGCAAGGCTCCGTGCCGTCGCGCCGGATATGGATGGTGTTCATCTTAGGCTCATTGTCCGCATTTGGGCCGCTGTCGCTCGATATGTATTTGCCCGCATTGCCGAAGCTGGCGGGCGATCTGAACAGCAGCACGTCGATGGTCCAGCTTAGTCTGACGGCTTGTCTGCTCGGGCTGGCTCTCGGCCAGCTGTATGCCGGGCCGGTCAGCGACGTGCGCGGCCGGCGGCTGCCGCTGCTGATCGGTCTGATCCTCTACGGCGTGTCTTCGGTGCTCTGCGCCATCGCGCCATCTGCAGAGCTGCTTGTATTGCTGCGCTTTATCCAAGGGATGGCGGGCTCCGCAGGGATCGTCATTTCACGGGCCATCGTGCGGGATATGTACTCGGGAACGGAGCTGACGAAGTTTTTCTCACTGCTGATGCTAGTGAACGGGGCGGCGCCGATTCTTGCGCCCATCGCGGGCGGGCAGCTGCTGGAAGTTACCTCTTGGCGTGGCGTGTTTGTCGTGCTTGGCCTGATCGGCGTTCTGATGCTGATCGTGGTCGTGCTGGCCCTGCCGGAGACACTGCCGCAGGAGCGGCGGTCCAAGGGAGGCTTGGGAAATACGCTCACGACATTCCGCCGTCTCCTGAGCGACCGAACATTCATGGGCTATGCCCTGGCGCAGGGCTTCGTCATTGCTGCTATGTTCGCTTACATTTCGGGCTCGCCCTTCGTGCTGCAGGATATTTTCGGCGTGTCGCCGCAAGGGTTCAGCGTCTGCTTCGCGATTAACGGCCTCGGCATCATTCTCGCAGGGCAAGTCACGGGCCGGCTGGCCGGACGGGTCAGCGACAAGCGGCTGCTGGTCAGCGGGCTGGCGCTCGCTTCGGTCGCCGGTGTGGCGCTGCTGATTGCGATCGTGTCGGGAGCCGGGCTGTATGCGATTCTGGTGCCTCTGTTCTTCGTCGTATCCAGCGTCGGGATCGTATCCACGGCCGGCTTCTCGCTGGCGATGCGCAACCAGAGCGAATCGGCGGGAAGCGCCTCGGCTCTGCTCGGCGTACTGTCGTTTATCTTCGGCGGAATTGTGGCGCCGCTGGTCGGCATCGCCGGCAATCAGACGGCCGTGCCGATGGGGATCGTGATCGCCGCAGCCGATGTCAGCTCGGTGCTGTGCTATTTGCTGCTGGTACGGCGGCATGAGAATAAAGCTTAATGGTTAAGAAGCCTTCCGCAGGGCATGGGTTGGGACCGACCTCATGGCGGAGGGCTTTTTTTGTATATTTTGCAGCTTGGAACGCCGCGAAAAAGAACGAAAAATCGCGCAGTGTAGCGCTCTATCGGATAAAATCGTTTCACGGGGAACATTGTCGGAAAAAGTCCTTTTCCAGGTGCAGGAAACCATTTTTACAGCGCGAATTTATCGGTATATGCATAGGATACGCCTGCCTGCTTCGGAAGCAAGTTCGTACGTGATTCGACAGCTCGGGAGCGGAAATCCCCTTGATTACGGCGTGCTGTCGAAATCCGCTTTGTAGAATCCTGTTATTCGACATGGCGAAGGAGAGAAATCGAGTGAGGTTTTGGTTCCAATTCCGCAAGCTGTTTTTCTCCGTCTTCCAAATCCGTATGAGAACCTTGTGATCGCCACCGGGCTGCTGGTGCTCACAAGCTCGGTTCTTATGCCGATTCTGGAGCCGGAGCAGTTTCCCCGGGTTTACGACGGACTGTGGTGGACGGTCGTTACGCTTGCTACGGTCGGCTACGGGGACGTGTTTCCAAAAACCGATCTTGGCCGATTGTGGGGCATTCTGCTCATTGTCGGCGGGGTCGGTTTGTTTACCTTATTTATCGGGAGGCTCTATGAAATGGTGGTCGAACGGCAAGAGAGAAGGAAGAACGGAGACTTGGATTATACGAAGCACGGCGGCGGCCATGTTGTCGTCATCGGCTGGAGCGGCCGCGCCCGGATTACGATCAAAAACATCCTCAAAAACGAGCCGTCTACGGACGTCGTGCTGATCGATGACCGGCTCGCCACAGCGCCGCTGGATGAACATAACTTCTTGTTTATCCGGGGGATTCCTTCCAGGGACAAAACCTTGCACCGCGCCCGGGTGGCGGAAGCCCGGGAGATCCTTATTTTTGCCGACGAGTCGCTGAAGGTGGAGAACCCGTATAATGCCGATGCCCGTACGGCGTTCATTCTGACAAGCGTCGAACGGATCGCGGGGAAGGTTCAGACCACGCTGGAAGTGGTGCTTGAAGAAAACCTGTCCAATTTCACGAAAATTGCCTCGAATACGCATTTCAAAATATCCGATCAGTCGTTCGCCGAGCAAATGTATTCGGGACCCGAGCGAAAGGCGGCGGAGCGATAACGGCACCGGCCGGTCCGTCAGTTAGAACAAACAACCCCTTCTTCCGCTACGGATCGAAGGGGTTGTCTATGGGGCAAATCGAGGATCAGTTCACCCACTGCACGACTTGCTCAAGCGATTGCCTTGTTTTCGGACGTGGTTCACTCACGCGGTAGCCGAAAGCGGCCATGCAGGAAATGCCGAAGTTGCCTTGAAGAATCCCTTCTTCTCTGAGAACCTGCTCCGCTTTGGCTTTGTCGAACCCTTCGATCGGGCACGAATCGATGCCGACTTGAGCGGCTGCCGTCATCATGTTACCCAGAGCAATATAGGTTTGCCGGGCTGCCCATTCGAACATCACGCGTTCGTTGTCGAGCAGGTCGAAATCTACTTCCAGAAACTTGTGATAGATGCTGGTAAAGTGGGCGCGAATCTCTTCCGGAAACTGCTTGACGTTCGTCAGCATGTTTTGAATATAGTCTGAATTGGCGACCATATCGGCTTTTGTGCGGGAGAGGATGACGACAAAATGGCTGGCGGTCGGCAGCTGCTTGGAGGCTCCCCAAGCGAACGGCAGCAGCTTTTCGCGAATTGCGGGATTCTGCACGACGACAAATTTCCACGGTTCGAAGCCAAAGGAGCTTGGCGACAGTCGCCCGGTTTCCAAAATGAATTGGAAATCGGCATCGCTTATTTTTTTGTCGCTGTCGAATTCCTTGCACGCATGCCTGAACTGAAACGCCTCGATAATTTGCTGTTTTCTTGCTTCCATAAATAACGCCTCGCTTTCGGATAATAAGAGTTCCTGTTCAGCATTATACCCTTTCGTATCCGGATGCATAAGTACGCACATTTTTGTTATATAGTTCTCATTTGTATACCGTGATGACAAAGAGGCCCGCGGGAGCTGTCTCCCCGGACCTCTTTGTCATCACGCCTTTTTGCACGGGGTGGCGAACAGTAAGGGTTAAGACGCGGCAGCCTTGGCTTCCCGGGCGAACTCGATGCGCACCTTGAAATAGTCCCCGTCGATGTCGATGCGAAGCTGTCCGCCCTGCAGCTCGACGATGCTTTTCGCAATGGCGAGCCCAAGGCCCGAGCCTTCGGTATTCCGCGACGTGTCCCCACGCTTGAATCGTTCGAAAATTTCATCCACATCGAAATTAAGCTCATAGGCGGCAACGTTATTGATCATAAAGACGACTTTGTCCGCTTCCTCGGTTAGCGTGAGGTGTACCCGGGTATGCGGCATCGCGTATTTGAGCGCATTGCTGATCAGGTTCTCGAAGACGCGCCATGTCTTGCGCCCGTCCAGCGGAGCGGTTACCTTCGGGTTATCCACCCGGACGCGGAAGGTGAGCGTGGAAGCTTCGATTTTGTCGCTGAATTCGGCCAGCGCCTGCTGCAGCAGGTCGGCGACGTTGACGTGCTCCAGCGCCAATTCGACGGACCCGCTCGCCATTTTGGACGCTTCGAACAAATCGTCGATCAGCACCTTCAGCCGCTGCGTTTTCCGGTCCAGCACCTCGACATAGCTCGCGACGGTCTCCGGGGGCAGGTCCTTATGCTTGAGCAAATCGACGTAATTCATAATCGAGGTGAGCGGCGTCTTCAGATCGTGAGATACGTTCGTAATCAGCTCGGACTTGAGCCGTTCGCTTTTCGTCTCGCGTTCGACGGAGGTCTTGATGCTCTGCTTGATGTTGTTCAGCAGGTGCGCCAGCCGGGCCAAGTTGCCGCGGCCCTTCTCCTCGATCGTATGGTCGAACCGGCCGGAGGCGATGGCTTCCGCGCCGGTCATAATCCGAGCCAGCTGCCGGATTCGGCGTAGGAGGTAGGGGACGACGACACACGAGTAAAACAGCACATAGCCGGCCGACAAAAAGAACGGGCTAAAATTGCCGCGGAACCGGTTGTTCATCATATAATCGACAGCGGTGATCAGGATAACACCGAGCAGCAAGGTCAGGACAAAGATCAAGCCAGCCTTGAACAGGATGTTTCTATGGATCAGAGCATCCCGAAAGTAGCTCTCCAGCTTGCGGCATAGCCCCGCGTTCCACTGTTCCCGAAGTGCCTGCGGATTGCGCAGCAGCAGTACGGTGTCGCCAAGCAGGAGGCCCAAACAGCCGATCAGCAGCGCCAGCAGCGTCCATTGCGCGAAATGGTTCGGACCGATAGGCAGCCGGAATAAGGCGGCGTAGCTTCCGTAGCTTAACGCAAACACGGTCAGAACATAAAAGAGCAGCAGGCGAAGCTCCAGCGGAATCTGGCGGATGACAGCCGTATAGTTCTGCTGTACAACCTCGATCCCAAAACGATTTCGGCGCAGGTAGAAGATCAACGCGGCGGCGGCCGCCACGACGGCCCCCAGCAGGTACAGCTCGTAAATTAACCGCTGCCGCAGCGTATTGAAGTAGGCGTGGTCGGCAATCATTTGACTGAAGCCGCGGGGCTCCTTCGGAAATAGAAAAATGCCTTCCAGCCGATACTGTTGAAAAGAACGGTTGATCGATTGCAGAGCGCCGCCTTCCAACGTTGTTTGCGGTAAGCGGATAGCATAAAACGCCTCCTCCATCTCCACTGGAACCGGGCGCGAGTTCCGATTGGCATAAATCTCACCAGTTTCGAGGTCTTGGACATAATATTGAAAGGAGCCGCTGCGGGCCGACAAGCTGTGTTTGACGGCAGCGTATTGTTTGTTATGGAAATCAAGATAGTTCTTGATTTCCTTCTCGATCCGCTCGTTTTTCTCCCGCTCTGCATTCGGTGAGATGCTGGCTTCTGCGTCTTGCAGTAAGGGGAGATCCTTCTTGATTTGCTCAATCTCGATTTGTTCTTCAGGAGTCAAGTACCGAATGACTTGCGTTTGCGCCTGCGGTGCACTCTGGCTTTGTTCCTCCCCGGTATCGTTTAACTTCTCCTGCTCCTTGGCTCGCGCAGCTTCCGCTTGATTTATAGCGTTCAGCCGGTCCTGAAGATACAGGGTTTGATTCCGCACCTCTGCCTTTCTTTGCTCTACTTCGATGTTTTTCATCGTTTCAAAATGCCGGGTCCACTGCTCCATTCGGGCTTGCCCGATCTTCTCGGCATCGGTCTTCTCCTCGTAATGGTTATAGACCACATGAACGTTCCGGAACAGATTGAAATGCTCCTGAAGCTGCTCGTAGAAGGCCGGGGAGCGAAAGTAATAGTCCTTTTGAAGATATTTCTGATTCTTTAGCACGTCCGAGGCTGTGAGCAGCCCAAGCGCAATCAGGTAAGAGAGCAAGCCCCAAGCCAGCCAAGGGACGAGCTTACTTCTCGATTTTGTAGCCAATGTCCCACACCACCTTCAAATATTTGGGCTCCCGCGGGTTGATCTCAATTTTCTCGCGAATTCGCCGCACATGCACCGCTACCGTATTCTCGCCGTTGAAATACGGCTCTTTCCATACCTTTTCATAAATCTCCTCTATCGAAAATACACGCCCCCGATGCTCGATCAAGAGCTCAAGGATCTTATATTCGGTCGCCGTCAGCCGAACCTCCTCCTGGTCCACGAAGACGGTTTTGCTGCGTTTGTTCAGCACGAGGCCCCGGACTTCGATCTCGTCCTCGGTTGCTTTGTAATGGCCCAGCAGCGTGTAGCGTCGAAGCTGGGATTTCACCCGGGCGGTCAGCTCCAGCGGATTGAAGGGCTTGCACAAATAATCGTCCGCGCCGACGGTCAGCCCCAAGATTTTGTCCGTATCCTCGGATTTGGCGGACAGCATGAGAATCGGTATATTGCGGCTTTCGCGGATTTTGAACGTCGTCTGGATGCCGTCCAAGCCGGGCATCATAACGTCCAGAATGATCAGATGGATATCTTCCTTCTCCAGAATGTCCAAAGCCTCCAAGCCGTGGCTCGCTTTGAACACGTTCATGTTTTCGTTCTTCAAATAGATTTCGATGGCGTCCCGAATCTCCGGTTCATCGTCGGCCACCAGCACATTGTACCTCTGCATCGTCGTACTCCTTGAATGCTGCATTCGAATTTACGGCTGCTTGCAAGCGCATATGTCTATATTAAAGGAGACTTTTGTCAAAAAAGCTACCCGATTTCTTACAAATTTCTTACGAAGCAGGGGAAAGGGTTAAATCAAGTTGATTGGAGTATGGAGAAATATGGAAGGTTAAGATAAAATGATAGAAGATGAAACGGGAACCTAAATTTACAGGTTGGGGGTCGAGCCCATGCAACCCATAACAAGGGAAAAAATAAAATTCATGAAGCATGTTCTGGAAGAAGACCCCTTTTATTTGGTGATCGGGGATATTCAGGAAGAGTCCGATCCCGACCCGGACGTGAAGAAGGATGCTCTGCAAACCTATCACGAGTTTTTGAACGAGTATTCGTCTTTGAGGTGTGGAAGCGTTGTACTCTTTGGCCGTAAAGAGCTGCCGGACTATCAGTTCCCCGTAGCAGATATGCCCGGCGGATTCGAGGAATGGGTATGCATTGGGAAGATCGAACCTTATCCGTTATATATAAATAAACAGAACGGACGAATCTGTTGTTTGACCGGCGATCCGGGAACGGAAATGGAAATCCGGCATTTCGGAGATTTTCATGAGTTTTTGGAAAGCTATGTTTTCGGTGAAAAATACGTCGAAATCGGAGGCAGAGACGATTGGTATGACCTGCTGAAGCAACGAGGCCTATTAAAATAATCGGGGGAACCGCGCAGGCCGGCTCCGGCAAACCTACTGGCTTCCCAGCCCTTGACCTTCGCCCCAATTAAATTTATACTAAGTCTAAATACTACTAAGGGGTGAGCCTGATGAGCAGATTGAATTTAACCACGCAGCGCAAAGCGATCCTGGATTTGATCCAAAGCTGCGAGGATCATCCGACGGCCGCCGAGATTATGGAGCGGCTGCGTATGAACGGCCACCAATTTGCTTATGGCACGGTGTACAACTCGCTTCGGTACTTGACGGATGCGGGATTGATTCGGGAACTCAAGCTGGGGGAGACCGCCAGCCGTTACGATGGAAGAACGGAAGACCATTACCATATCGTGTGTAAGAAGTGCGGACGGGTCGATGAAGTGCTGTCCGCGCCGCCCGCCGAATGGATTCGGGAGGTTGCGGCGAAAACGAACTACGACGTGCATCACAGTCAAGTCGTCTTCGAGGGGGTATGCTATTCATGCAAACATCCGAACGCGTAATACAGCCGCTCATGCGGATGGGTTATTCGCAAGCTGAGGGCACCGGAATGGCTGATGCGGAGCGGCGTGCCGACGGCCCAGCGGCGCCTATGGCTTCAAGCGCAGAAGAAACAGCTGGCACGCGGCCTTTCCTGTGCGCCGAAACGAAGCGCGTGGCTGTCATCAGTCCGTTCCCCGGCTCGCTGCATCCGCTGATCAACGGACTGGCGGGTGAGTGCTACGACGTTCTCGTGTTTCACCGGTTTGAGGCCCAGGTCATGAATGCGTTGGCTGTCGATCTGTTCGTATTCGACATGACAACGACGGAATGGGAAGGCGTGGCCGGCATTCGGGAGGCGCTCGCTTCCGATCCGAAGAAGCAGGCCCGTTCGGTGCTGCTGGTCGGCGAGCGGGAGATGGCGGATAACAGCTTCACCGGGCTCGGGGAGCTGCAGCCGTGGCCGATGGGTCTGCAGGAGGCGATGTACCGGATCGAGCTCAAGCTCAGCGGTCTGGCCGATGCGGAAGAAGGGCACAGCGTCGGCACCTTCAAGGATTTGCAGATCGACACCAAGAAGATGACCGTTCTGCGCGGCGGCAGCCGTATCGAATGCACGAAGACGGAATACGAGATTTTGCTGATGCTGCTCGAAGCGCAAGGGGCGGTGTTGTCGCGCGACGAGATCATGGACCGCATCTGGGGCAGCTCGTTTGCCGGCGGCAGCAACGTCGTCGACGTTCATGTGAAAAGCTTGCGCAAAAAGCTGGGCGACAATCCCGCCGCGCCGCAGTATATCGCGACGGTGCGCGGGGTCGGATACAGGCTGGCCGACTGAACCGTCGGCCGCCCGCTTCATCCGATCTTCATGAAAACCTCACGGAATGCTCATGATTCGGTCATGCAGCGATGGTACAATAATTTCATAACTTAGATCAAGTCTAAATATAAATGAAAGGTGAGATCAAGATATGAACCATCGTTTGACGACCAATCAAGGCGCTCCCGTGGGAGATAACCAAAATTCGCGTACGGCCGGCCGCCGCGGACCGACGCTGTTGGAGGATTACCATCTGCTGGAGAAGCTGGCCCATTTTGACCGGGAGCGTATCCCGGAGCGGGTCGTGCATGCACGCGGCGCAGGAGCGCACGGAGTATTCCGCATTGAGCGGAGCATGAAGCCTTACACGAAGGCGCATTTTCTGCAAGAGGCCGGGCAGGAGACGCCTGTATTCGTTCGGTTCTCAACCGTGATCCACGGCACCGGCTCGCCGGAGACGGCCCGCGATCCGCGCGGATTCGCCGTGAAGCTGTACACGGAAGAAGGCAATTATGACATCGTCGGCAACCACTTGCCGGTATTCTTTATCCGCGACGCGCTGAAATTCCCGGATATGGTGCATTCGCTCAAGCCAGCACCGGACACCAATATCCAGGACCCGGCAAGATACTGGGATTTCATGACGCTGTCGCCGGAATCGACGCATATGCTGACCTGGGTATTTTCGGATCACGGCACTCCTGCCAATTACCGGCAAATGGACGGCTTCGGCGTACACGCGTTCAAATGGATCAATGCGGAAGGCAAAGTAACGTACGTCAAATATCATTGGAAATCGCTCCAAGGCGTCGTGAACTTGTCGGCCGATGAGGTCCGGGATGTGCAGGGCAGGGACTTCAACCATGCGACCAGGGATTTGTTCGATCAGATCCGGGAAGGGAACTTCCCGCAGTGGGCGCTGCATGTGCAGTTGATGCCGCCGGAGGACTTGGATCGGTGGGGCTTCGACCCGCTCGACGCGACGAAAGTATGGCCCGAGGATGCGTATCCGCTGCACCGGCTCGGCACGATGACGCTGAAGCGGAACCCGGACAATTTCTTCGCCGAGGTTGAGCAGTCCGCCTTCTCGCCGAGCGCTTTGGTGCCAGGGATCGAGCCTTCCGAGGATAAGCTGCTGCAGGGCCGTCTGTTTTCCTACCCCGATACGCAGCGGTACCGGCTCGGCGCGAACTATCTGCAGATTCCAATCAACTGCCCGTATGCGCCGGTCCGCAACCATCAGCGGGACGGAGCGATGAACGTGAAGCAGGATACGTCTACGGTCAACTACGAGCCGAACAGCGCTTCCGGCAGTCCGCAGGAAGACCCGGCCTATGCGGAAAGCGAAGCGCCGCTGACGGGTCCTGCGATCCGGCAAAAAATCGAGAAAACCGACGATTTCACGCAGGCTGGCGAGCGGTACCGCAGCTATACAAAGCAGGAGCAGGACAACCTGATCCGCAATCTGGTCAACGATCTGAAGCAGACGGGCCAGGACATCCAACTGCGCGCCATCTGCAACTTTTTCCGGGCGGATGCCGAGTACGGGATGCGGCTCGCGCAAGGGCTCGGCATCGATATTCAAAGCTTCCTTCCACGCTCGAACTAGAAACGGGAAGACCGCTCTCAACCGAGGGCGGTCTTTTTCATATCAGCATGCAAGGAGCGCCTTCAATCTGCAAGCCGCGGACCTTTCCCCAATAAATACGAAATCGGCGCATCCCCGAGGAGCGGGGACTGTGCTACAATAGGGTCACTTAAGGGCACACTTCAAGCCGACGAGAGGCGGTTGCAGATGAAATCACTACGGACCTTATCGATCCCCCCGTTTTCCCATTGGGGCTTGCGCTCCAAGACGCTGCTTATTTTTATGCTCCTCATTGCGATCCCGCTCAGCTTGCAGGGAATCATAACGTACTACGACTTTTCCATGTCCGTCGAACGCCGTACGGCGGATTACTCCGCGCAATTGGTCGGACAAATCAACCGCAATCTGGACCGGACGTTTATGGAAATGCAGCGGCTGTCGCTCATGCCCACCTATGACCCCGGGGTGCTTGGCATCCTGCGCAAATACAGCGGTCCGGCGCTTGCCAACCAGCGTCCTGCCGTGGAGGATCTGGAGAAGATGCAGCTATATATCGCAGGAATGACGTACAACCGTCCCGAAATTCGGGGGATTCAGCTATTTGCGGGAAGCGGTTACACGTTCTCGAACGTCGATGCCAGCGCGATCCGGTCGTTTACCGATGTGAAACAGGAAGCTTGGTACGAACGGGTAAAGCAGGCGGATGGGGCATGGGTAGTCATTCCGAAGCACCGGCCCAGCTACTACTTGGATAACGGCGGCCAGGATTATGTCTCGGTGGCCCGCTTGGTCCGGGAGCCGAATACGAACGAAGGGCTCGGCGTGGTCAAAATCGACTTGAAAGAGGACGTCTTCCGGCAAATTGTCTCGAATGTGAAATTCGAGGAGAAGGGCGGCCTGCTCGTTGTAAACAACCGCAGCGAGCTGTTCTTCCAGCAAGGCAGCGGCGGTCTGACTCCTGAAATGATGGACGAGCTTCGCCTTACGACCGAGCTGCCCCAAGCTTCCAATGTCCGTCATATGAACATCCGGGGCAAAACCTATCTCGCCATCGTCGATTATTCCGACTATTCCGATTTGAAGGTCATCAGCTTCATTCCCGTCGAATCGCTGCTGAAAGAGACGAAAGACTTGCGTAATTTTACGTTCGGCATCGGGTTCATTTGCTTAATATCCGCCGGGGCGCTGGCTACCTTTTTCTCCTACCGGCTGAGCCGGCCGCTTGCCGCCTTGAAGAACAAAATGCTCCGGGTCGAACAAGGCAGCTTCAAGCAGAGCGTCAAGGTCGAGTCGCAGGACGAGATCGGGCAGCTCAGCCGCAGCTTCAACCGGATGGTCGAAGAGATCGACCGGCTTGTTCACGAGGTATTCGTTATCGGACTTCGGGAGAAGGAAGCTGAGCTGGCTGCACTGCAAAGCCAGATCAATCCGCATTTTATCTACAACACGCTGGAATCGATCAACATGCTGGCACTGAAGCGGCAAAATGACGAAGTATCCGATATGGTATCCGCACTCGGCCGGCTTTTGCGGTATACCGTCGGCCGGAATGCCCGGCTGGTACGGCTGCGCGAGGAGCTGGAATCGGCGGCTTCGTATGTGAAGATCCAGCAGCTGCGCTACGGAGAACGGCTGAAGGTCATGATCGACGTGGAGGAAAGCCTGCTTGGCTATGAGGTGCCGAAGCTGCTGTTTCAGCCGCTGGTGGAGAACGCGATTTATCACGGGATCGGCGATCGCGAAGAGGGCGGGACGATCTGGATCGAAGCCGTCCGCTTCGAAGACGAGCTGCTGCTGACCGTGCGGGACGACGGCAAAGGGATGGCGGAAGACGAGCTGCAGCAGCTGCGTCAGTCGCTTACCGCGCCGCCGCTCTCTGCCGCCGAAACGACGGGCGAACACGGGCTCGCGCTGAAAAATATCAACCAACGGCTCGTGTTGATGTACGGAGAACGGTACGGGCTGCATGTGGACGGAAGTCCGGGAGAAGGAACCGCATTTACGATCACGATCCCCATAAGGGAAGAAGGAGAACGCGATGATTAAAGTGCTTCTGGTCGAAGATGAAGAAGTGATACGCAGTGGAATCCGAACGTTGATCGGTCAATTGTCCGACGATTTTGTCGTGGTGAAGGAGGCCGCGCACGGCCGGGAGGCGCTGGACTATTTAAGCAGGAACGTCGCGGATGCGGTCATTACGGACATTCGGATGCGCGAGATGGACGGCCTGCAGCTGATCGGCAAAATCAGGGAGCGATACGAGGATATGCCTCTGCTCATTATTAGCGGCTACAGCGATTTTGTCTACGCGCAGAAGGCGCTGCGGCACGGCGTGCTCGACTACCTGCTGAAGCCGATCGACCGGACGGCGTTCGTCTCCGCGCTGGACAAAATCCGTCAGCTCCTGCTGAAGCGCAGCGGAATCGGCCAAGCGCCGGCGGACGAAGGTCCGCAAGCGGAGTCGCAGACGGGCGGAGACGGCCGCCGGTTGATCCGCAAAGTCAAAGAGTATATCAACGGCCATCCCGAGGGCGATCTGAGGCTGCAGACGCTGGCCGATTACGTGCATCTGAATCCGGCTTATTTGAGCCAGCTGTTCAAGCAGGAGACGGGCACGAACTTGTCCGACTGCATCACGGAAGCGAGAATCCAGCGGGCGAAGCATCTGCTGACGCATACGGATCTTAAAATTTATGATGTGGCCCGGCTGTCCGGGTATCAAAGCCCCAAGCACTTTATGCTGGTGTTCAAGCAGCAGGTCGGGCGGACGCCGGGCTCTTTTCGCGACGAATCGGGCACTTGAGACTTTCGTCTAGGCCGAACGGCTCCCGGCTGTCAGTTCCAAAAATAACATACTAAATCTAAACGCCGCGTGATTTTTTCGCGATAACGCTTTCAATATAATAAAGCTAGCAATTGATCCATTACAAAACGGGGGGATACCATGAAGAAGTTGCTGACGGGCACGCTTGTTATGGCGCTGGCGGCCGGTTCCGCGGGATGCGGCGGCGGGAAGCCGGAAGAGAAGGCGAACCCGGCCGCCGGAGGGGGCGGCGACAAGCCGGTTGAGCTGAAATTCGTCACTTGGGGCAACCAGGCCCACTTGGAAGTGTATCAGAAGCTGGTCGACAAGTTCAGAGAGACCCATCCGAACATCACGGTCAAAATCGATTCGATCCCGTTCGCGGAATACCAGCAAAAGATGTCCGTGCTCGCGGCCGGCCGGGAGCTGCCGGATCTGGCATGGGTAGCGGAACGCATGGTGCCGCAGTTTATGCAGAACGGCATTCTCGAAGACGTCTCGGACATTACGAAGGACGCGGCTTTCAACAGCGGGGATTTCATTCCGTCGACTCTGCAGCTGTTCCAGAAGGACAGCAAGCTGTACGGATTGCCGTTCTCTACGCCCCCCAGCGTCATGTTCTACAACAAGGACATGTTCGATAAGGCCGGACTTTCGTCGCCGAACGAGCTGGCGAAGCAGGGCAAATGGACGTGGGAGGAGTTCGTCAAATCCGCAAAGACACTCTCAAGCGGTTCCGGCGCGAGCAAGACGTACGGCGCGAACTTTTTCCGGGATTGGAAGACGTGGATCATGCTTGCCTCGTATTCCTTGTCTTACGGCAGCGGGCCGTTCAGCGACGACATGAGCAAATTCACCTGGAGCGACCAGTACGGGGTACAAGCGCTGAAAATGCTGCAAACTATGATGTTTACCGACCAGTCGCATCCGAAAGCGGGCGAGCAGGTCAGCTTCGAATCCGGTAAGATCGGCATGTTCTTCGATAACTACAGCTATGTCTCGAAAGCGCGTACAATCAAGGACTTCAAATGGAGCATCGCGCCGATGCCGTCGGGCTCCAAGGGAAGCGTGCCGATGATGGGACAGGCCGGATACGCGGTGTTCAAGGAAACCAAGCATCCGAAGGAAGCCAAGGAGCTGCTCAAATTTTTCGCAAGCCAGGAAGGCATACAGGCGACCGCGACCTTCTTCGTACCGCCACGCAAATCGGTGCTCGATTCCGATGCGTTCCTGAAGCAGCCGGGCAATCCGGACCCGGACATCATCAAGCAAGCGGTGATCGACGAGATGCCGAAAGCGAAGGTGCAGCCGGGCCATATCCAATGGCAAAAAATTGACACGGAAATTTTGGCCGGCTTCGATCAGCTGTTCGGCCAAGTGGCCGAGCCGGAAAAAGTGCTCAAGTCGGTCGAAGATAAAGTCAATCCATTGCTGAAAAAATAAAGGGACGGACGAGCAGCGGTTCGGCAACGGACCGTTGCTTCATGAATGCGGCAAACCAAGAAGAGGAGCGACAACGATGAATCGTCTGCAAAATGCATGGAAACGCGACAAGCTGCAGTTGTTTGTCAGCCTCCCGTCGAACGATGAGCAGCTTGCCAAAGCGGCGATCGAAGAAGGCGCCGACGGCGTCAAGGTGCATATGAATGTCAGCCATCGGGCCAGCGGCAACAGCTTCGGACCGCTTGCCGCTTACCGGGAGACGTTCGAGCACATCCGCGGCATGTTCGACGGGCCGCTGGGCATCGTTCCGGGAGGCTCGCTTCAGGATATTCACCCGGAGGAAATTGAAGCCTTGCCGGACATCGGGTTCGATTTTTTCTCCATTTACGCCTTTCACATGCCGATCTTCCTGCTGCGCTTTCCCAAGCTGGCGCGCACGTTCGCCATCAACAGCGAGTTCGATCTGCGGCTGATCGAAGCGGCCGGACCGTTTCGAATCGACGCCCTGGAAGCATCGGTCATTCCGGGGGAAGAGTACGGGTCTCCGCTTAGTTTCGCCGACCTGTTGAAATACCGCTGGCTCGTGCAGCATTCGGGACTTCCGGTCATTGTGCCGTCCCAACGAAAAATCGTGCCGGACGACGTCCCGTCGCTTGTGGATTGCGGCGTGAAGGCATTGCTCATCGGCGCGGTCGTTACCGGCAATCAAGCGGACGAGGTTCGCCGGGCCGTTGCGGGCTTCCGCGAGGCGATCGACCGGTAACGAACGTCACATACTTCTAGAAGAGGGGGAATGGATATGGCAGCAATGCCCAGGCTTCAAGTCGCCCGTTCCGCCAATCCGCTGGCCCGGGGGGCCAACTTAACCGGGTGGCTGTTCGTGGCGCCGATGGTGCTCGGTTTCGTCACTTTGCTTCTCATTCCGCTCGTTACCGCATTTTACATGAGCTTGACGGATTGGCCGCTGCTCGGCGAGGCCACCTTTACGGGCTTGGACAATTACCGCACGATTCTGACGGATAGCGAATTTTGGAAGGTGCTCGGCAATACCGTTTATTTTGCGGCCGGTCTGGTTCCGCTCAACATCATATTGGCGCTGCTGCTGGCGGTGCCGCTGTCCAAGAGCCTGCCGGGAATGGGCATGTACCGGACCGTCATGTTCATTCCGGTCATGACTTCGCTTATCGTTTGGTCCATCGTGTGGAAATACATGTTCGCCACCGATTCGGGCTTTATCAACCAGCTGCTGCAGCTGATCGGCATCCAAGGTCCGGCGTGGCTCTATAATACGAAGCTGGCCATGCCTGCGGTCATCGTAACCAGCGTGCTCAAAAATGTCGGGCTCAATATGGTGCTGTTTATCGCTGCCTTGCAGCAAGTGCCCGTCCAGCTCTACGAGGCGGCCAGAATCGACGGCGCCAGCAAACCGGCAACGTTCTTCCGGGTAACGGTTCCGATGATTACCCCGACGATTTTTCTTACGGTCATGATGACGATCATCGGGTCGCTTAAAGTATTCGGCCAAATCTACGTCATGACGCAGGGCGGACCGGCGGGCAGCACCAAGGTGCTCGTCTATTACATTTGGGAAAAAGCGTTCAAGCTGTTCGAGTTCGGTTACGCGTCCGCACTGGCTTATGTGCTGTTCGTCATTATTCTGATTCTGACGATGATCCAATGGCAGATGAGAAAAAGGTGGGTTATTCATGAGAGCTGACTCCTTATCCGCAAAGAACGGCGGGCGTCTTGGTCTGACGCTCCACTACGTCTTGTTGACCGTCATATCGGCCGTCATGATCGTCCCGTTCGTATGGATGGTCTCGACTTCGCTGAAGGAACCGGCCAAAATCTTCGTCTTCCCGCCGGAGTTTATTCCTTCGCCGGTGCGCTGGGCGAATTATGCGGAAGTGCTGCGAACGATTCCGTTTCATCTGTTTTATTGGAACAGCGCTTATATTGCCGTCGTCGTGACGGCCGGCACGGCTTTTTTTGCCTCGCTGGCCGGCTATTCCTTCGCCCGCATTCCGTTCCGGGGACGCAATCTCGTGTTTCTGCTGCTGCTCAGCACGATGATGATTCCGAACGAAGTGACGGCGATTCCGATGTTTTTGTTCATGCGGGAAATCGGGTTCCTGAACACGCATTTGCCGCTGATCGTGCTGCCGATCTTCGGGGCGGGCGGGGTGTTCGGCGTCTTCATTATGCGGCAATTTTTCCTCGGCATTCCGAAGGAGTTGGAAGAAGCAGCGATGATCGACGGCTGCTCGCGCCTGCGGATTTATGCCAGCATTATGCTGCCGCTTGCGAGACCGGCGATTGCCACTTTGGTCATTTTTACCTTTTTGACGTGTTGGAACGATTTTTTCGATCCGCTGATTTTCATCAACGACCGGATGCTGATGACGCTGCCGCTCGCCTTGTCCTTGTTCACCGACGAGGCCGGGACCGCGTGGCATCATCTGATGAGCGCTTCGGTTATGGCGACGCTGCCGCTGCTTGTTGTGTTCTTTTTCGCGCAGAAGCAGTTCATTGAAGGCGTTGCGATGACGGGATTAAAAGAATAAAGCGGCGTTCGGTACAAGAAAGATGAAGGAGAGAGACGCAAAATGAAGCATACGCTTGAAGCGGATGTCGTTGTCGTTGGCGGAGGCCCGGCCGGGATCGCCGCTGCCATTGCCGCGGGGCGCCAGGGCGCGAGTACCGTGCTGATCGAACGGTACGGATTTTTGGGCGGCATGTCTACGGCAGCCTCGGTCTACCCGTGGATGACGTTTCATACAGAGCAGGGCGAGCAAGTGATCAGGGGGCTGGCGCAGGAGATCGTCGACCGGCTGATCGAACGGGGCGGATCTCCGGGACATCTGCGCGATACGGTCGGATTCGTCTATTCGGTAACGCCGTATCATCCGGAAATTTTCAAAGTGCTCGCGGTGGATATGCTCCAGGAAGCAGGCGTGAAGCTGCTAGCCCACAGCTTTGCGGACGAGGTTCAAGTGGAAGGCGGCAAGATCCGTTCCGTATCGCTGTCCGGCAAATCGGGCCGGATCGACGTGCGCGGACGCATGTTCGTTGACACGTCAGGCGATGCCGACGTCGCGCACCTGGCCGGAGCGCCGACCTTGAAAGGCAGGGAGGAGGATCAGCGCACGCAGCCGATGACGATGAAATTCCGTATGCGCGGCGTCGATCTGGAAGCAGTCCGGCAGGCGATGATCGACAATCCGGCTAACTTTTATCACAAAACGCCGTTTGCCGAGCTCGACCGCCTTCCGCTTACCGGCGTATCCGGTTTCTACGCCGAATGGAAAGCGGGCCAAGTCCCGATTAACCGCGACCAGGTGCTGTTCTTCACCGGCCCGGCCGAGGACGAAGTGCTGGTGAATTGCACCCGGGTGCAGGGACTGGACGGCACAAGCGTCGAGGACTTGACGCTGGCGGAAGCGATCGGCCGCAAGCAAGTGCTTATGATGGCCGAATTTTTGCAAAAGAGCATTCCCGGCTTCGCCAAAGCTTCCATCTCGTCGGTCGGCGCGCAGATCGGCATCCGCGAGACGCGGCGCATCGACGGGCTGTATCGCTTGTCGATCGAAGACGTGCTCGAAGGGCGGCGTTTCGACGACGCGATCGCCCGCAGCGGCTATCCGATCGATCTCCACGATCCGTCGGGGAAAGGCGTAACGTCCGCTTTTATTAAGGGCAGCGGCGCATACGACATCCCGTACCGCAGCTTGATCGCGCAGGGACTGGATAACCTGCTCGCGGCCGGCCGGTGCATCTCGACGACGCATGAAGCGCTGGCGACGACACGCCTGACCCCGAGCTGCATGGCCACCGGGGAGGCGGCCGGTACGGCGGCGGCACTTGCCTGCGCGATCGACGTGCCTGCCCGCGAGCTGGACGTGAAGCTGCTGCAGGAGCGGCTGCTCCGGGGGAACGCCGTGTTGTAAGGATAGGAAAGACAAGAACATTGTCTCCATGAAACGAGCCTGTTGAGAAAGCGGTCAGTTGAGGTAATAGAGGTGTACGAGGGGGTGGGGTATCTACTTCCGGTCGGCTGTTGTCTGCAGGAAATTTTTATTGAAGCCGCTAAGCAGCGGATATTTCCCGCAGACAAAGGCGAACGCTATCGCTCCTCCAGCAGATACCCCACCTCCGTATGTTTCTCTATTTCAGTCAAACACCACTTTCTCGACATTCTGAGTCACGTAAATCGTGGCTTTTTATTTTTTTGGAGTAGTATATGAGTTTCATGTCGGGGGAGTATGCAGTAAATATTTACATGTTATGGACGAGACCGATCGATCATTAGTTTCACTAAAACCGGACCGTCTGCTTCATAGCGGTTTCCTTGGGAAAAGACACATATTTTTCAGGGGACGAGGGATAATGACTCCTAGCTGACAAAAACAAGAAGGAGTGAGCCCAACCCTTGAAACGTATCGCAATTGCCACCATCCTGCTGGCCGGTCTGCTGGCGGCCCTCCCGGTCCAAGCGGCTGCCACAGGGGACGGCGCCTATCATTTCGGATTCAAGAAGAGCAAGAACGGCAGCCGTCCCTCCATCAACGAAGAAGGCTTCAAGCCCATTGTGGAGAAGCATGGGGCTATTTTTCTCGGGGATACGACGCAGAAGGAGCTGTATCTCACCTTCGATAACGGCTACGAGAACGGGTATACCGCCCGCGTGCTCGACGTGCTGAAGGAAAAGAAGGTCCCCGCGATCTTCTTCGTCACCGGGCATTACATCAAGGATCAGCCGGAGCTGCTGCGGCGCATGGCGGCTGAAGGCCACCTGATCGGCAATCATTCGTGGAGCCATCCCGACATGACCCAGATTTCGAGCGACAAAATCAAGGACGAGCTGGAAAAGGTAAAAGCGGATGCGGCGCAAATTACCGGACGGCAGACGATGATCTACCTGCGCCCGCCGCGGGGCATTTTTAACGACCGCAGCCTAGCGGTTAGCAAGGAGCTCGGGTATACGAGCGTATTCTGGTCGGTCGCGTATAAGGACTGGGATACGAGGGCGCAAAAAGGGGCCGACTACGCCTACAACCAAGTCATGGCCCAGCTTCACCCCGGAGCTGTGATCCTGCTGCACACGGTATCCAAGGATAACGCGGACGCGCTGGCAAGAATCATCGACGGCGCCCGACAGCAGGGCTACGAATTCAAGAGCCTGGACCAGCTGACGCTCAAGTCTTACTAGCGGTGACGGGCCGATTGGCCGAGGGTACGGCCCATACCGAGCGGGGGCCGCTCCCGCCGGAGCAAGCGTCATGGAGCGCGAGTTTCGGCGGGATGACGGCTTTTTTGCTATTCCGACCAACCTCTTATTCGGAAAATGACTATTTTTTTCTAATTAAAGGCATTTCAAATCGTTTTTAGTGGCAAAAAATCCGAACAATCGCTTGCAGAAACGTAAATTCTTATGTATTATTAAACTACGTCGCGTCACAAAAAGCCGGTTGCTCTTGAAGGTGAACGAATGCCCCTGATCGACACGAATGAAAATAAAAAGAAGCTGTGCCACCTGTACAACGAAATCTCGAAGAGCTTGTTCGGCTTCGGAACGACATTGCTGCGGGTTACAATCGACGACCGGATCATCACGTATTATGCGAAGCATCGTCGTTCGCCGCGCTCGGATGCGCTCGAAGGCGAGGCGCCTACGCTGAAGCACGAGGTCGACTTCTACATGTCTTCGATCTATAAGAAGAAGCTTCGCGAGAAGCTGGAGCAGGAGTTCGGGCTGGAGATCGAAGCGCTGCTAAGGGATTACGACCCGGCGACGCAGTGGGCGATAACGAACGTGATTCTGCACGAACCGAAATAACAGGCCGGAGCCGCGGCGTTGATCTATCATCGAGCGGACCGCATGCATTGCCATAGATGCCGCTTATCTTTGTTTACGAAGAAAAAGCGCTCTTACTTAGAAGATTTATTTCTATTTAAGGGCGTTTTTTCTTTTTTAAATAAAATGCAAGAAGAACCGATACCGATGAGAGTATACTGCTAAACGTTTCTACAAAACTTAAATCATGGATACAGGGATGTTTCCTACTGGAGGATGAAGAACGATGATGAAAAAACGAATGATTCGCAGCTTGCTTTCCGTTTCGCTGATTGGATTGGCATTGTCCGGATGCGGCCAAGCGGGAGGAAACAAAGAGCAGGGCGCAGCGCCGGGAACGGGCGGTGGAGAGCCGACCAAGCTGGTCATTTCCACCTGGGGCTTCTCTGAGGATTTCTTCAAGAAAGAAGTATACGCGCCTTTCGAGAAAGAGCATAACGTGAAGATCGTACTGGAAATCGGCAACAACGCCGAACGCCTGAATAAAGTGAAGCAGGGCAGCTCGAACGTCGATCTGATCTATCTCTCGGACTATTACGCGCAGCAGGGTATCGAAGCGGGGCTGTTCGAGAAAATCGACCGCAGCCGCATCACGAACCTGAAGGATATTTACGACATCGCCAAAGCGCCGCTCGGCGAGGACTATGGTCCGGCTTATACGATCGGCCAATTCGGCATCGCCTATAACCCGAAAGCGGCGGGCAAGGAAATTAAATCGTGGAGCGATCTGTGGAGCCCTGAGCTGGCGAAGAAGCTGACGCTTCCGAACATTACGTCGACCAGCGGCCCGATGATTCTGGATGCGGCTTCGACCGTAGCCGGCAGCTCGACGTTCAACGCGGATCAAGCGTTCGCGAAGCTGAAGACGCTGAATAAAAGCGTCGTGAAATACTACGGCCAAACGTCGGAGTTCGTGAACATGTTCGCCCAAGGCGAAATCGCCGCCGGACCGATCATGGAAATGTACGTGAAGGACTTGAAGGCCGCCGTGCCGGATACGAAGTTCGTTACGCCGCAGGAAGGCGCATACGCGATCATGAATACGGTGAACGTTGTGAAGGGCAGCAAAAACAAGCAGCTCGCGGAAGATTTCATCAACTGGCACCTGAGCAAGGAAGTGCAGGAGAAATCGGCCAAGTCCAAAATCGATTCGCCGGTAAATACGACGCTGCAGCTCAAGCCGGAAGAAGCGCAAGGCATTACGTACGGCGCGGACGTGGTAAACAAGCTGCGCAAGCTGGATATGAAATTCGTCAACCAGAACCTCAAGGGGTGGATCGACCGCTGGAACCGCGAAGTAACGCAATAAGCAACGCAATAAGCAACGCGATAGCATGACTATAATCGAAACGCTGGACAAGGGTATATGATCCGACATGTACCCTTGTTTTCATATCGGGAGTATGGAAAGGAGCTAATGGAGCGTATGAAACAAAAAGTAATCCTCGATGTCGATACAGGTGTGGACGACGCGTTAGGCATTCTGCTCGCGGTCAAGAGCGGACAGTTCGACGTACTCGGCATCACGACGGTCAACGGCAACGTATCGCTGGATCAAGCGACAGCCAACACCTGCAAAATTTTGCAGCTTCTGGGCACGGAAGCGAGCATCCCGGTCATTCGGGGGGCCGACCGGCCCTTGCTGCGTCCCCATTATTTCGAGCACCGGATTCACGGGGCGGACGGCCTCGGCGGGGCGCTGCGGGACATGGAAGTCCGCCAAGGCGCGGCTGAGGGCTTCGGGCCGGACTACATCGTGGACCGCGTACGCGAAAACCCGGGCGAAGTGACGCTGATTATGACGGCTCCGCTGACCAATCTGGCGCTCGCGTTGATGAAATATCCCGGCCTTGTGAACGACGTGAAAGAGGTCGTCCTGATGGGCGGCGTCGTCGCGGGCTTCGGGAACGTGACCCCGACGGCGGAGTACAACATGTATGTCGACCCGGAAGCGGCCAAGCTCGTTCTGCATGCCGGCTTCCCGTCCTTGACGCTTGTCGGACTGGATGTGACCCGGCGCGCGCTGCTCAAAGACGAGCATATCGCCGCGCTCGGCGATACGCCGATCGGCCGCTATGTGAAGGAGAGCACGGCCGATTACATGCAGCGCTACTCTGAACGCAACGGCGTTCGCGCCTGCGCGCTGCACGACCCGTTGGCCGTCGGGGTGGCCTTGACCCGTGAGGTGGTCACGACGAAGCCCTATTACGTCGATGTGGAAACCCGCAGCGAGCTGTGCGACGGCCAGACAGTCTGCGATTTTCAGAACCGGCTCGGACAGAAGCCGAACGTTCAGGTCTGCACCGATGTGGACGCGGACG
This sequence comes from Paenibacillus tyrphae, assembly GCF_000722545.1. Classification (GTDB taxonomy): domain Bacteria; phylum Bacillota; class Bacilli; order Paenibacillales; family NBRC-103111; genus Paenibacillus_G; species Paenibacillus_G tyrfis. Next base: position 39,997 of record NZ_JNVM01000014.1, on the reverse strand, counting down.
CCTTTCTCCGGCTGTTCGTTCAGACACTGAGCCGTTAGCCCCCAATCCAGGAACAGGAGAACCGTTCGATGAAGAAATCGTATCTGTATTTGCTATTGCTGCCGGGACTATTGTTCCTGACGGTATTTATGGCGGCTCCGATCCTCATTACGATCGGGTCCACCTTTTTCCAGAAAGGGACTGTGACGTTCGACGGGTACCTGCAATTCTTCAAGGACCCGTATTTTATCAAAATTTTGCTGACGACGCTGCAGGTCAGTCTGGTGACGACGGCGATCTGCATTCTGCTCGGCTTTCCGGTCGCCTACTATATTTCCCGGCAGAGCCTGAAGAAAAAGAGCGTGCTGCTCGCGCTCGCGATCTTCCCGTTGCTCACCAGCTCGGTTGTCCGCTCCTTCAGCTGGATGATCGTTCTCGGTAAGAAGGGGCTGCTCAACACGGCGCTGCTTGCGATGGGAATCATCCAGGACCCGCTGGATATTTTGTATACGCCGACCGCGATGATGATCGGGTTGATCCATCTGTTTCTGCCGTTGATCATCATCACGCTCGTCGGGGTGATGGAGAACATCGATGCCGATCTGATCAAAGCGGCAGAGAGCCTCGGGGCATCCCGGTTCACCGCGTTCCGCAAGGTCGTGATCCCGCTCAGTGTGCCCGGTCTCATTATCGGGAGCATTCTCGTCTTCGTCGGCAGCTTGACCGCGTACACGACTCCGGCGCTGCTCGGCGGGAAACAGCGCGTCATCTCGACGTTCCTGTACCAGAACGCGATCACGCTGAACGACTGGTATTCGGCCTCCGTCATTGCCACCATCATGATGGCGATTACGTTCGTGATCATCAGCCTGATGAATAAACTGGCCAACACTTTAAATCCGAAGGGGTAGAAGGGATGAAGGAGAACAACCGGGGCCTCGGCCTGTTTACGCTGCTTGTCTATATCTTTTTGCTCGGTCCGCTGGTCATTATCGCCTTCGCTTCGTTCGAGCCGGGAACCGTGCTGAAATTTCCGCCGCAGGGCTTTTCGCTCAAGTGGTACGAGAAGATCTTCGAAGTGGAAATGTTCATGAGCACGTTCAAAACGTCGATCGTCGTCTCGATTCTGGGCAACTTGTTCGCGCTCTTGCTCGGCGTACCTGCGGCCTATGCGCTCAGCCGCTTCGATTTCAAGGGGAAAGACGCCCTGAACGGCTTCTTTATATCCCCCGTGCTCATCCCGGGCATCGTGCTCGGGTTTACAATGCTGAAATACCTGATCGTCACGTACCATCTGCCGCTCTACACGGCGCTGCTCGTCGGTCATACGGTCATCATGCTTCCGTTCATTATTCGCGTCATCGCGTCCAGCTTGTCGAACTTCGACTTCGCCATCGAGGAGGCTGCGCTCAGTCTCGGCGCCGGACGACTCGGAACGTTCTTCAAGGTCGTCCTCCCGAACATCAAGTCGGGGATTATCGCGGCGATTCTGATCGCTTTTCTGGAGTCGTTCAACAATGTGGACATTTCCGTCTTCATGACGGGCCCGGGCGTCAGCACGCTGCCGATTCAGATGCTGACCTACGTGGAAAATTATTTCGATCCGACCATCGCCGCCATTTCCGTGCTGCTCATGCTGTTCACGGCGGTGTTCATGTTCCTGATCGAAAGGCTGATGGGCCTTTCTTACTTTACCAAACGATAACGGAGGCTCGTACCCATGGCATTGCTATCCTTGGAAAATGTGTCGGTCGCCTATGATCACCAATATATTCTGCAAAACTTCAACCTGACGGTCGAGAAGGGGCAGCTCATTTCCCTGCTCGGCCCAAGCGGCTGCGGCAAAACGACAACGCTGCGGCTCATCGCTGGCTTCCTCGAAGCCAAAGACGGCAAATTCATGCTGAACGGCAAAGACTACACGCGAGTGCCGGTCAACAAGCGGAACTTCGGGTTCGTGTTCCAGAGCTACGCACTGTTCCCGCATCTGTCCGTCTACGATAACGTCGCCTTCGGCCTCCGCCTGCGGAAAGTGCCGGAAGCCGAGATCAAGCAGCGTGTGCTTCGCATTCTGGAGGTCGTGAGCCTCGCGGGCTTCGAACAGCGCTTCCCTAAGGCGCTGTCCGGCGGGCAGAAGCAGCGGGTGGCCATCGCTCGCGCGCTCGTCATCGAGCCGGACCTGCTGCTGTTCGACGAGCCGCTCAGCAACCTCGATGCGAACCTGCGCGTGAATATGCGCGTCGAAATCCGCCGCATTCAGCAGGAGCTCGGCATTACGACCGTCTATGTCTCGCACGATCAGGAGGAATGCTTCTCCATCTCCGACCGCGTCGCGATTATGAATAAAGGCATTATCGAGCAGTTGGATCGGCCTTCCACGATTTACAAGTACCCGAAAACCGAATTCGTCGCCCGGTTCATCGGCTTCAACAACTTCATCGCGTTCGAGGAACGCCGCGAAGCAGGCGACGGCATCGAGCTGAAGGTGAAGGGCTATACGTTCCATGCCGCCCGACAGCCTGGTGCGGAAGGAACCGCAGGCCGGAAGGGCGCGATTCGCCCGGACGATATGCAACTTGGCACCGCGGAGGAGATCGGTCACGGACCGAACCGGGTAAAGGGCAGCGTCAAGGTAAGTACGTTTTTGGGAAGAAGCTACCAGTACGTCGTTGAGACGGACCTTGGGGATTTTACGGTCAACAAAGAAATGGAAGTTCCTTACAACAGCGGACAAGAGGTGCATCTGCTGTTCCCTGCGGACAGATTGGTCCTGGTAGACTAACGACTTGGAGGTACCGGCATCATGCGAGTGGATTTATTGATCGAGAAGGTACACGTATATAACAGCTATTTTAAAAAGTTCGTTCAAGGCAATGTCGCCGTCTTGAACGGATCGTTCCTCTATATCGGCGGGCGCGGGACGGAGACGTTCGAAGCGGGCGAGATCGTGGATGGCCAAGGCCGCTACATGATTCCCGGTCTGGTCGACATTCACCTGCATATCGAGAGCACGATGATTACCCCAGAGACGTTCTCGTACGGGCTGATCCGCAGCGGTGTGACGACCATCGTGCCCGAGCCGCATGAGATGGCGAACGTTTTCGGCCTGAGCGGCGTGAAGCAGATGATCGAGGCGAGCCGCGACTGCGTGGCGGACATGTTCTACGCGATTCCGAGCTCGGTCCCGGCCACGTCGATGGAATCGACCGGCGGCACGATTGAGATCGAGGATATGGACGAGCTGCTGCGTACGGAAGACATCATTTGTCTCGGCGAAATCATGAACTACGTCGACGTCATCACGGACCCGGATTGCAAAACGAACCGGATTTTGGCGCATATCCGCAAGCATTATCCGAAGCTCGTCATCGAGGGGCATGTTCCGAAGCTGCTCGATCTGGATCTGCACCGGGTCATCTATGCCGGGGTCGATTCGGACCACACGCATCAGACGATCGAAGGGATGGAAGCGCGCATCGGCGCGGGCATGTTCATCGAGATTCAAGAAAAGTCGATGACGGAAGACGTCATGAACTATCTGATTCAAAACGACGTCTCCGAGCATTTCTGCTTCGTCACCGACGACGTAATGGCCGACTCGTTCCAGCGGCGCGGCCATCTGGACCATATCGTCCGCAAAGCGATTCGCATGGGCATGACGCCGGAAAAGGCGATCTACGCCGCGACGTTTACTTCGGCGCGCCGGATGCGGATGCACGACCGGGGCGCCATCGCCCCCGGCAAAATCGGCGACTTCGTGCTGCTGTCGGATCTGCGGGAGCTGACGATCGATCAAGTGTACAAGCAGGGGCGCAAAGTGTACGACGTGCGCGAGGCGTATGTTCCGAAGGAGCACGGCCATGCGTTCCCGGCGCACTACTACCATAGTGTGCAGCTGCCGCTGCTGACGGAAGCGGACTTTGTTGCGCGTCTGGACGGCGCAGCGGACGGCCGCCATGCGTGCCGCGTAATGCAGGTCAAGGACGGCTCCACCTTCACGGAGGATGTGCGGGGCGAGGTCGAGATCCGGAACGGCGAGCTGTGCTGGCAGGAAAGCCCGTACGCGCTCATCGCGACGTTCGAGCGGTACGGCAAGAACGGGAACCGGGCATACGGCTTGATCGGCGGCGATACGATTCAACGCGGCGCGGTGGCGACGACGTATTCGCACGATAACCACAACCTGCTGGTGGTCGGGCACAACCCGGCCGATATGGCGCTTGCGGCTAACGAAGTGATCCACAGCCAAGGCGGCTTCTGCGTCGTGGAAGCGGGCCAAGTGCTGGCGCACCTGCCGCTGCCTGTCGGCGGCATCCTGACCGAAGTGCCACTCGATGAGACGGCGAAGGAAGTCGAGAAGCTGCGTAGAGCGATGGAGTCGCTCGGGTATAAGCACTACAACCCGATCATGTCGATCAGCACGCACTCGCTCCCGGTCAGCCCGGCGCTCAAAATTACCGACCTGGGCCTGATCGACGTGAACGCGGGCAAGGTTGTGCCGCTGTTGGTCGAGGCGTAGCCTGCGGGATATGACGAGAAACGGCTCTTGCCGCCAAGATTGATGCGGGCAAGGGCCGTTTCGCATTATGTCAGAAAGATGGTCAACGAATTTCATTCCTTTTTCGGGGCGGAGCTTCAAGCGCGCCAAAACACTCATCGCGTGATGAGGGTAAACAAAATGGGGATCATGGTGAAAACTGCTATCCCCACAGGGACCGGGATTACTCGTTTGGTGATACCCATTTTATCCAGCGGATATTCGATCACCATGACTAAGCAAGCAAGCAAAACGGTTTTCCAAACAGCGGAAATCGTCAAACCCCACACGAAATACATGACGCCGAAAAAAATTCCGAGGCTCAAAGGATATTTAAGACGCAAGGTCACTTCCTCCTTCATCTTCGATTCCGATTGGAACGAGCCTGATCCCGGCAATTTACCGCATATGACTGGTATCGGGCCATAGTTGTTCAACCTTGTGCATGGTGATTCGTTCAGGAATGATAAAAACGGCATGAAGCTCTTGCACATTGTCCTATACCAGAGCGACAATCGAGCTGATCTTGCCGCTGTTATCTTCCTCCATTTGACCTCCCCCTTGTTAAATACGATGAGTTAATAATACCAGTAATCATAATTTTAAGGAAATAACTGGAATGCCCAACGAGAGAAGATTGGCTTTTTGCTGTGAAAAAAATGAAGGACGTGACCGGGACGATCGCTCCCAGCGATCAACAATCCCAGTTCACGTCCTTCGCACGCTAAGCCCCTATGGGCAGCTTGGCTTTACTTCTCCTAAGTTCCTCTGTTTGCGCCATCCGTTCCAATAAGGACAGCTTAAGCCGAGGCGGGTTTATGCTGCCCGCAGGCGGCGCCTTTCGCATTGGATTGGTGGTCCGCCCCTTACTTCGAAGCGTGCTCGGCAGAAGCTTCCTGAATATCGTTGTAAGCCCAATGTCCTTCCTGAACGTCGCTCCATTTCATAGATGCAGAACCGAAATCTTGTCGACCCAAAAGCTTGTTGATGATCGTAACCGCTTCTGCGCGGGTCAGCTTCTGATCCGGGCGGAACGAACCGTCCGCATACCCGTTAAGAATTCCTGCCGCTTTTGCTTTCCCGATGGATGTCTCCGCCCAATGTCCGGCTGTGTCCGTGAAGCTGCCGGTGCTCTGGAGGGAGGCAGTCATCAAGCGGTCGGCAATACGAGCCATCTCTGCTCTGGTGATCGTTTCCTCCGGCTTAAAGCTGTCGTCCGGATAACCATCCATCAGCCCGCTGGCCGAGGCTTGATCTATCGCCTCCTTCGCCCAATGCGTTGCAGGGAGATCCGTAAAGGAAACGGACGACTTCTTGCCATCCTTTTCATACGTACGGGACAAGATGGTTGCCATCTCGGCACGGGTAATCGGCTTATCCGGTTCGAACGTGCCGTCCGGGTAGCCCGACAGGAACTGGAAATCGGTTATTCAATTCGAACCTTTCTTTTCGAGGGGGAGAGTTACCGCCTGAAGCACGCATTGATGCGTCAAAAATGACCAATCCGGCTGGAACTGAGTTGGAAATTGACGGGAACAAAATCAGGGAATTCCTGATGAATAAAACCAATAAAACCGGGAGGGGGGGCTCATAGCACCAGATTCATTTTTCTACCATTTAGAAAAAATATTTGTATTTTTTACTATCTTGATATACTATGGGATTTATTGCCTTTGTATTAATTACCCTATTATGGTTATATATTGATTTTGGGGGTGATAGATGGGGAGTTGTAGAAATGATATTAAGGTATCGGAAATTTAAAATTTTATTTCTTGTAACTTTAGTAGTCGCTTTCGCAGTGGGTGTATTGGTCTACGTTACTAATTCTAATGTTCAAGATGAAGTTCCCACAGATATTGAAAAGGTACAGGCAATTCCATGGGGAATATCGAAAATGAATATTCCTTCTTTATGGAATCAGGGGATTACTGGAAAAGGGGTGAAAGTTGCTATTGTTGACGGTGGGGTTGAAAATCATCCGGATTTAGTTGGGAATTTAAAGCTTGGGTTCAATGCGATAGATCCCAATCAACCTACAACCGATGAAACCGGACATGGGACATTTGTAGCGGGAATTATTGGTGCCCGTAATAATAACTTTGGTATAGTCGGTGTAGCACCCGATGTTGAGTTATTTCCAGTAAAAGTTCTTGATGCATATGATGAAGGAAATCTAGGAGATGTGAGCAAGGGAATTGACTGGTGTATTGATAATGGTATTCAAATTATCAATATGAGTTTTTCAATTGATGAAGACAAAGTGGAATTAAAAAGATCGATCGACAAGGCGACTTCAAAAGGCATTATTGTTGTTGCTTCTTCCAGAAATTCATACGGTGATGATGTCGGATTTCCAGCCTCTTATGAAGGAGTATTGTCGGTTACTTCAGTGGATCGAAGATTGAACATTAGTAAACAAGCAGCGGTTGGTAAAATTGACTTTAGTGCGCCGGGGGTAGACATTATCTCAACTACGAATGGTAGAAGTTACGGGGTCTATAGTGGGAGTTCATTTGCATCCCCACAGATAACCGGAATAATAGCGCTGATCCTTCAAGAACCCTTAAAATTTGGTATAGAAGAGCCAAGCTTTGAAGAAATCGTAAGAGTGTTGAAAAGTTATTCAAGAGATTTAGGTGTTAAGGGTAATGATACAATATTCGGCAACGGATTTATTGAATTTAAGTAAAACACGGAGGGGTTGCAATCGTGCTACAGTTCTTTAGAAGATATAAAGCCATTACTGCTTTGGCTCTAAGTTTTTGTATGTTATTCGTTTTTATTGGTGATACATTTGCAGAAAATAAGACCGAAGATGGTATTGTAGTACTTAAAAATGATAGTAAAGTTATTGAAGTTAAAGGAACCCATAAAGGCGATGAGTTGTATGGAACATACGATAAAGCAACTCAAAAGATTACCCTGAAAGCAGTCGAGAAAGCGAATTCCCCAATCGGTTTTAGTTCTCTTCTCGCTTCTAACACTAACAAAGAGGTTGAATATGATGTAAATCTTCTTGAAGCCAATGAAGCTTCCTTTGAAGCTACTCTTACTGAAAAGAAAACAAAGAAAGAGCACAAGATCAAAGAAAATGGCTTCAAGATTGAGTTGAATGATAAAGTTAAAGCTCAATTACCACTAATTGCACCGGTAGCGGGTATTCTTGGCAGGGCTGTAATCGAAAGATTGCTTGGACTTGCACTTGCAATCACAATTAATGGAGTAACTTGGGTTGTTGCTAGTGAAATGGCGGATAGCATTCGTAACAGGGAAGAGCTCTATTACGCTGCTAAAATTATCCAACAGAAAGTTGTTATCGCCGGATCAATTGATTATAATACGGCATATACTAGAATTAGAACCGGCGAAGATGTGTTTTGCAAAAATCAATATCTAGCCAGAGAGATAACTAGACTCGCAGGTAATGGTCTTACACCAAGAACCGATCCAGATGGAGAAACACACGGCGATGGGAGCGATGGATATTACCATCACTACCACCCTTTGGCGCCATTATATGGCCGGGCACATGTATTCTTCTTCAATTACTAGTAGGTATTTTAACGCGAAATCCCAATACTTGGCGTATTGGGATTTCGACTTTAAAGTGGGAGTGAAATGACATGGTAAAAATATTGGAAGTAAAAAATCTTTATTTAGATAAACCATTGTGGTCTTTTCGTGAAAGCTTTGGAAAGTTTCATGTATTGTTTAAAAGTGTTTCTAATGAGCAAGAGTTTTATTATACTGAACTACTTTGTCTTGATACAGAACATCTGATAGAGACTTCGTATCAGTTTAACAAGGCAGTACATTTTATCGGCGAAGGCAATCCATCTAATGTTATGTTTCATGGATCTATTGAACAACATCTCGAAGGCAATATGTTTAATGTAAGCAGATTAAACTTAGAGCGTTTTGAAGATGAATTGGTTTTCAGTATCAAGTTCGAAGGAAATATTAAAAATATATGGAATCTTAGAATTAGAATTTCTCCAATTGATGAAAGATATTGTTTAGTTTTTTTATCAGAAGACGACCTTGTTCTTAATAAGGCTTGTTACTCGCGGGTCACTTTAGTGGATTATGTGGAAAAAAAAGGCTACTTTATTCAGCAACAAGACTTTCCGTACTTGAATGTGTTGCTTAATATTGCTGTATGTAAAGTAGGAAATCAGGCTAAAAATATCATTTTTAAATCAGGAAGAATACAACGCTTTGAAAAAAAATCCTATTGGGAAGAGTATTACAACTCGAATGGGAGTTACAAGGTAGAAACACTTGAGAATTTACTAATCCTAAATAAAAGCGAATTCATAGATTGTATAAAAAATAAAAAAAATCTATCGCCTATTATTTTTAAAGACTATGACATCAGTCGATCTGTTGAAGTTATTGGCATGGTAGGAGATCGATTCTGGTTTTTTGAGGAAGATTATAAGGGTGATAAAACAGAGATTTATGCAATAGATTTAGAAACTGGAAGCAGTACCTTGAAATATAAAGCAAATGAGCATTACTACTCAATCGAGGTTTTCGGAGGATTGCTATACGGCGTTAGAGAAGAACTAAAGAATAAAGTATATTATTCATTCGAAACCAATGCGATCCATGAGTTTTCCTATAAAGAAATGGTGGTTTACTTAGATGAAGCAGTCCGTATAACCGCAAGGATGTATTTAGACGAATCAATCCCTAGAACCGCAAGTATGCGCGATTCGGAAACGTATAATATCGAAGTTGTAAAAGACGGTTTAACAGAAAATGCTTATACAAATAAAAAATTCTTTTATTACTTTGAAGAAAATATCTTGTTAGTTTATTGAGTCTGTCTATAATGCTCCTCATTGTCAAAAATTTTAACATTGATTATATAAATTTGGAGTAAAATACATGATACAAATAATAGCCTACTTCACCATGTCATTGGATCACATCGGACGATTGTTTTTTCCAAATATAGTTCTGTTTTCATTACTCGGCCGACTTGCATTCCCGTTATTCGCCTATGGCATAGCTATTGGCTATACAAAAACCAGTAACTTTCGTTTGTACTGTTTTAGACTTTTTATATTGGGGGTAGTTTCCCAAATACCCTATTTTATGCTGTTTGAGAATTATAGTTTAAACATTTGTTTTACACTATTGGCAGGACTTTTAATCTTAAGAATATTAGATATTGACTGGCAATATTACTACAAAATATTGGCAATTTTTTTAATATGTACTGTAGTAGTATTATTCGGTTTTGAATACGGTTTATATGGAGTTTCAACCATCATTACGTTTGCAAAAATAAAAAACCTTAAGAGAAATGTACTCGTACAAGCAATTTTGATCCTGGCTTCCGTTGTTATTTATAACTATAGTTCTATTCAGTTCGCGGCATTATTCTCAATGATTATTATCCTTGTGTATAATAACAATATTCCCTTTTTAAATCGTTACGTTCAATATTGTTTCTATCCCGCACACATACTTGTATTGTTATTTTTAAAGAAGATTCTTTGAACAGTCTACAAGCGTTCTCTTCTCAGATATAACAAAACAGGCTCTTCACCGCTAGCGATGCTACGAGCGAAAATAAGCCCTATGAGTTTCCAGAAACTCTTTGAAAATCGGACAAGGGAATTGGTTCAGATGCGAGCGATGCGTGGCTCCATGCTGTTGCCAATTCTTTTCTTTTAAAAGGTTCGTGCAAGGCAACGTCGCCGTCTTGGACGGAGCGTTCCTCTATATCGGCGGACGCGGGACGGAGACATTCGAATCATCTATGCCGGGGTCGATTCGGACCATACGCATCAGACGATCGAAGGGATGGAAGCGCGCATCGGCGCGGGCACGTTAACGCGGGCAAGGTTGTGCCGCTGCTGGTTGAGGCGTAGTTTACGGGACAGTTTAAACAAACGGCTCTTGCCGCCAAGATTGATGCGGGCAAGGGCCGTTTTTGTGTCTGTTCTACTCTCATTGCGTGATGAAGTACAATAATATGGGGATCCCGATGAAAGCCGCTATCCCCATAGGAACAGGGATTACCCGGTTGGTGATACCCATTTTATCGAGCGGATATTCCAGCACCATGACTAAACAAGCGGCTAAAACGACTTTCCAAAAACCCGGAATCACTAAGCTTGTCATGAAATGCATGACGCTCAAAAATATTCCGAAGCTCAAAGGATATTTAAGACTCAATGCCACCGTCCCCTTCGTCTCTGACTCCAGTTGGAACGAGCCTGATCCCGCCTCCCCCTTAATAAATACGATAAGTTAATAATACCAAAAATAATTATTTTGAGGAAATAACTGGAATGTACGATGAAAGAAGATTGGCTTTTCGCCGAGAAAAAAATGAAGGACGTGACCGGGTCGATCGCTCCCAGCGATCAACAATCCCAGTTCACGTCCTTCGTACGCTAAGCCCCTGCGGGGAGCCAGGCTTTACTTTACGCTGCCCGCAGGCTGCGCCTTTTGCATTGGATTGGCGGTCAGTCCCCTACTTCGAAGCGTGCTCGGTAGAAGCTTCCTGAATATCGTTGTAAGCCCAATGTCCTTCCTGAACGTCGCTCCATTTCATAGATGCAGAACCGAAATCTTGTCGACCCAAAAGCTTGTTGATGATCGTAACCGCTTCTGCGCGGGTCAGCTTCTGATCCGGGCGGAACGAGCCGTCCGCATACCCGTTAAGAATTGCTGCCGCTTTTGCTTTCCCGATGGATGCCTCCGCCCAATGTCCGGTTGTGTCCGTGAAGCTGCCGGTGCTTTGGAGAGAGGAAGCCGTCAAGCGATCGGCAATACGAGCCATCTCCGCTCTGGTGATCGTTTCCTCCGGCTTGAAGCTGCCGTCCGGATAACCGTCCATCAGCCCGCTGGCCGAGGCTTGATCTATCGCCTCCTTAGCCCAATGCGTTGCAGGGAGATCCGTAAAGGAGACGGACGACTTCTTGCCATCCTTTCCATACGTACGGGACAAAATGGTTGCCATCTCGGCACGGGTAATCGGCTTATCCGGTCCGAACGTGCCGTCCGGGTAGCCCGAAATGTAAGCCTGATGCTTCCCGGCCTTCACGTCCGTCTTGGCATTCATTTGAACAATCGTAAACGTGCTGAATTTGCTGATCGTAAATTCGATACCCAGTTGACCGGTCTCGTCGTACTTGACGATATTCCCGCGAACTAGCTCTTTGGTGCCGTCGCTGTGCTCGATAAATACGCCCAGTTGGTTCGTTTGCTTGTCGCTGAGCTTGGTCACGCCCAAAGGCAGCACCAGCGTCACCGGACGGGAAGGCATATTCGTCTCAATCGTTACGGGACGGCCCACAATGCCGATCTCGGCGCTGCCGGCTTCCTTAACGACGATCTGTTCCTTGGTGGCGCGCTGCTCGATCGCTTTTCGATCCTGCTCCGCTTTGACCGGCACCACGCGGAAGTAGACATCCTCCGTTAATCCCTTGAGTGAATCCCACGGCATGGAAATTTGCCCGTTTCTCGTAACCACTTGCAGCGTTATTTTTTCGTTGGCCAGCTTCGTCATGGCTTCCTTCGGAAGGGTGACTTTGAGCTCGGCAACTTCATCTTTTAGATCCGGGATGATGAGCTTGGCCGTATTGGAACGAGCCGCTTTCAACAGACTTACCGCTTTGTCCGCCTGCTCCGGTGTGAAACGAACTTCGTCCGTGATGCGTCCATCCGACTGCTTCGTACGCTTGATTTCGGTCGAGGCTACGACGGAGCCATCGGCGCCGTTCCGTACTTGTATGGCAATGGTCTCGCCCGGAGCAGGCGCGTAACCGCCCGACGAGCTGCTGCTGCCCGACGAAGACGAACCGCTCTCCAATCGAATCGAGGCTTGAACCGGAGGCGCCGTCACGTTGCCCGCTTCATCGGCCAGCTCAAGATAGACCGTCTTTAAGCCTTCGCCGCTCGCAAGCGTCCAGCTTTTCGAACTGCTAAACGGCTCCCAGGGACTCCATGCCGCCTTGTCGTTGGATAACCTCATGCGCATTTTATCTGCCGGGGTTTTATCTGCCGCCGTCATCGTCAAGGTCACTGCGGAGGAGCTTGTCGTTGCAGCACCGCCATTGATGGACAGCGTTCCTGTCGGCGCGGTCTTATCGTAGCGCACGGAGCTGTTGTCCGTCGTCTCCTTCACCTGTATGCCTTGGTTTCCAGCTGTATTGACAAAATCGACCGTAAACGGCACAAGTCCTTCCGTTTCCTGGCCCGTAAACGTATAGTCCGCTTTAAATTTGTTGCCGCCCAGGCTGGTTACTGTGGCCGGTTGACCGGCGATAGCCACCACAGGGAGGCCTTGCAGATTTTCACTTGCTGTAAACGTCAAGGTCACCGTATCTCCCGTTTTGGCTGCGGACCGGTTGGCATTATTGCTGACGATGGTCACCTGCGGCAGCGTAGGCCGCGCATTTGGATCAAGGCCTTGCTTCGGCGTGGCGCTCACTTCGTTGGAATTGACGATCCAGCCGCCTTCATTGCTTGCTTTAATGTAGAAATAGTATGTTGTGTTATTGGTTAATCCTTGGACGCTGTACGTTGTCTGCGTAACCGTAGCCCGAGGGTTTAGCTCGTAAATACCGCTTGCGGTTCCCATATAAACGTCGTAGTAGGTCGCTGCCGTTACATGATTCCAGGTTAAGCCGACCTTGCTATCGGCTGCGGCCGCTTTCAGATGGAACAGCACCTCGACCTGACCCGACTGCAGCGTTTTCGTCATCTCTTGAGCCGTCGCGTCCGTAACCGTAAATTGCTCCGGCTCGTTCCCCTTGAGGTTCAGCGGTTTTATCCCCGCCGTGGCGCCGTCTTTAATCCGGAAGGATATCGTAAACAGCGTTTTGCCTGCGGTCAGGGCAGCATCGCCGCCTTTTTCGTCCGCCCACGCGGCTTTGATCACGCCCGCGGCATTGTCGTATGCAGAATCGAACAGGTTGCCGGAGGACCCTGTTACCTTGGTCACTTCCAGGGCTGTCGCGTCATAGCTAATATGCATTCCGTAAGAGGCGACGCCGGTCGAAGCTTCGTTCAGAGAAACAGGCACGTCCACCGTGTCACCCGGCGCCCCGCGGACGCTGCCGATCGAGAGGCTTGCCGTTTTCTGCGTGATGCTTACCTTACCAGAAGTCAGACTCGTAACGGGGGGATAGGTTACGTCATCCCTCGAATACGCTGCCGAAGTCAGGGTAACCGTCGAATCCGCAGCTGTCGCGCTGTTCTTGATCTTGAAATGAACCGTGAACACCTTTTGCTTCGACACCATAAACCCAAGGCCCGGAAAAGCCGATGCCTTGACACCGATTTTGCCGCTGGTTCCTGTGTTTGCCTGAAAGACAAGCGTTCCCACTTCGTTGGTTACGGTGTCCTTGCCTTGAACCAGTTCAAGTGTCTGAGGGTCATACGATAGTTCCATCTGATAGCCGAAGATGGCATCGTCGATATTCTGAGTGGTGCCCGGCTCCATGGAAACCGAGACATTGACCTCTTGTCCGGGACTGCCTGCCGCCCCGGTGACTTCGGCTTTGACTCCGGTCTGAGCTGCGCCTAAGGCGCCAATCGGCATCCATGACACGATCATGCACAGCATCATCATGAACACGAGGCTTTGGCGAAACCGTCTCTTTGATGCACTCCTGAACATATTCAATCTGTTCACCCCGCTCTTCCCAAGTAAATGTTCATCATGATGGCCGTGTCCTTGGCATCTACCACGCCGTCGTCGTTCATATCGACTGCTTTAAGCTGCTCGGGCGTCAAGGTGATTTTGCCAAGAATATATTGATTGACCAGGAGGATGTCTGCCGGAGTGACCTTACCATCACCGGTTAAATCACCCTTCACCAGCGTCGTAAAGCTCCATTCCTTCGGGTCTGCAATCCCTTTATAAACGCTGCCGTCGCCGCTTAGAAACGCTCCGGAATCAATGGACACATAATACTTGGTGTTGCTTGCCAGCGACGTATTGAGCCGGAGGCTCACCGTGTTCCCCGTAATGCTTACTTTCTGCGCGTCATCCACCGCCATGCTCTCCACGACGCTGTTATCCGAAGCTTTGCGGATCGAGATGGTTTTGCCGCTTACCGGCGCGACGCTCTGACTAAAAGTCATGCTTACACTCGGCTTGAGCGGGACGCCAGTCGCATCTTTCGCCGGAGTATGGCTGCTGATCTGCAATCCGAGCGGTATGAGCTTGATGTCCAATTTGCCCTTATTCGTGGCCTGATCAAATGTATTCGCAGCTACATAAAGTGCGCCAGGATCTAAGGCAATCGCAATATCATAATAATCGGTAGGGAATGTTCCTTGGCTTGGAACAGTTACCCAACTGCCGTTCAAGTATTGCTTCAAGACAGGCTTCATGTTAAACCCGCCATTTCGCCCGTCAAACTCTTGATACGAGACGAACAATTGATCTCTCGTTCCTTCGAAAGTAATGTGCATCGCCTGGGTTCCGTCGGAAAAATTCTCACTCCCTACGCTCTCCCAACTGCTGCCGTTATACTTTCGTACATTCAAGTGCTGAGCGTTATTCATGTCCTGTTGACCAAACGCTACGTAAGGTGTTCCGTTGTCTACATATACTTTTGGGCTGACCACCCACATGAACCAAGAAGGCAACGGAATCTTACTACCCACTTTTTCCCAGGTTTGTCCGCTCAGCTTCATCAAAATAATATCCGCCGCAGGGTTTGTCTCCTGGTATGCAACATAAGGAGTTCCCTTATCAACATACAGATGCGGAGCTTGCGCATGGTTGCCGAATCGATCGTTACCGATTGTCTGCCAGCTGCCGTTGTCGAATTTCTTCACGGTGATCTGGGAAGTAGTGTATGCAACGTAAGGAATACCCTCATCAACAACAAAGGAGAAGGCTTCAAAAGTCATCACGCCCTCCACCACAAATTCGCTATCCCCTACCGCTTTCCAAGCGTCGCCCTCATACTTTTTGACAGCTACGCTATAAGAGGATCTTGGCGAATTCGTTTTGTAAGCGACATAGACCACGCCTTGACTGACAACCAGTTGGACTTCATCGATAAACTTGTTTTCCGTAACCCACTCTCCGCCAACCGGCTCCCATGTGCTTCCGTTCAATTTCTTTACCTTGAGCTTCCGCTCAATGATTCCCGGCTTCGACTGAACGTACACGGCATAAAGAACACCGTCGTATGTCGCGAGTGAAACGTTGGTGATATATCCTTCATCGGTTAACGTGCCTACATCCATCCAGTCGGGACCGGCTGCCTGTACCGGTTTGTTCTGCAACCCGGCAAGCAGCAGCACGAGCGCCAGGCTGAGAAGCAGCGCCCGCTTGAATAAACTCATCATGTTGTTCACCCTTTTCTTCGTTATGGTCCTGGTTCGTCTGACGCTTTGCGTGCCTGGCCTTTTGCAAAGGTTGAATCCGTGCACAATCGGACAAGTACGCTTCTTTCCATAGAATCATGAATAAAATTGGATTTTGTGGGATATATGACCTACCCTCCTTGTGATTCTTATTTCCTAATCCAGTATAGCGAGCCGTTCTCACAAAATTCTCACAACATCGGATAGCCGCGGCATGTATGAATACTTCCGTTCCGCATTTTCTACGGCAAATAAATAAGGGGCATCTGCAAATAAAAAAACAGCCCTTGCCGCAAAGATTTGCGGTCAAGAGCTAATTTTCATGATATACTGAATTTCAGGCATTAATGTAAAAAAACTGGACAAAACCTGCCCAGTTTTTTTGTTACTACTGTAATGTGTAAAATTTTACTTTAAAGGTACCATCCCATGAATAGCCACTTGGATTAGCGATATATATATTGGTTAAATTTGAATAGGCAGGTATATCTATGATGTCGCCATGTTTCAGATTTGACCAGATTACAGGGTCTGTATTATTTGACCTATCTCTCATCACCCTGAAATTAAGTAATGTTTCGCCATGACCTTCTATCTCCACTCTCCCTTTTTGGGCTTTATCAATACCCTGGAGATTTGGCAATGAGAAATTACTGCTAGACCTATTTTTTTGACCAGAAAGTGGTTTGTAATTAGAATTGATTTGACCTTCTAATTTTTCTTTTCGTTCAACCAGTTTAAATTTTTGGTTGTTCTCACCTTCTACAAGTCCCCATGCATTGATGTTCGTCCAATTAGCTGTTTGACCACCTTGTACATCTAGTACAGTATCATTCTTTTTATTAACTAAATGTAAGTAACCATCTCCAGTGCGTTTTAAAATCCAATATTGCTCATCTTTTGACTTGGCAATTCCTGCACCAAATACATTAATGGAACCGGCAGAACTATTCCAAGCGAGCGCTCTAGTTGGATCCCAACGATTGGTGATATGATATGCCTTTTTCGTAGTATCATATTTAAAGTTCCATTCACCATTCAATTGATTTTGGCTATTATATAATACGACATTACGATCAGAGCTCTTGCTCATGTCAACAAGGCTACTAAGCTTTAATGTTGACGTAATACGATAAGTTCCATCCTTTACTTGAACTTCCTCACCTGGGTTATCGTGTATCGTTAATGTTTGACTTTTAACGAGCGTTTGTCCGTTTGCAGTTCTTACAAACACCTCGATTTTATCATTTGCAAATAGTTTTAGGTTGGATCTAAAAAGATTGAGCCCCACATCTGTTTTAACTAACGAAGCATAAAAAGCCCGCATCTCACCTGGCCTGTTTGGATCAGGCTCCATACTTGCAATGTACGCTCCATTTAGACGTATCTCATAACTATTTCGTTTATACGTCTCCCCGGTGAATCCAACTTTTACAACGTCAGATCCTACAGCCTGAATGTTAACAGAATCTCCACCATGGAGTCTATCATTTAACTTAATGACTTGTTGAATTAACGTCTTACCTGGGAAATCAGCTGCAATGATACCAGCATGGTGGAGTCCCCATTGTTGAATATATTGCGCAGTCAGGATGTTCGTTCCGCCATAGTAAATCGTACTATATGTCCTTGGGAAATCGGGCCAATTGCCAATTCCCGTACTCGTAGACTTTGGG
Source organism: Paenibacillus tyrphae (assembly GCF_000722545.1). Lineage (GTDB taxonomy): Bacteria > Bacillota > Bacilli > Paenibacillales > NBRC-103111 > Paenibacillus_G > Paenibacillus_G tyrfis. The sequence continues at coordinate 22,450 of NZ_JNVM01000014.1, read as the reverse complement.
CTTGATCCTGTTGAGCGAGTATTATATCCACTTGCGACAAACCAAGGCTTAGCTCCGTGTGAAATAAACCACCAAGTTCCGTTACCGCTTAGATGATTTAAGTAGATATTTTTTCCAGTATGAGCATTGGCAGTTTTTAGATGATTCCCGACTGCTGTCCATTTGCTATACATGGCATTTGCTGACTGCTCTACGTTATATTCATCTTGCACTTTTAGGTTACCATATGGGATTCCAAAGCGTTTATTATCTGTTGGAAACTGTGGCAATACTACGATTTTTCCTCTTACATCCTTTAATTGTGGGTCATTAGATGTCCCTTTCCAAAAATAATCACGATAATTCAGGTTATTATAATAAGCATCCTCGAAAACCTGTGCCCATGTTTTACTAGTTGATGCATCTTTACAGTTTCCTGCACCTGATCCAGTGCACTCGTTTTTCACTCGCATCAATATCGTTTCACTAGGATTAGCTCGTAAAAATTCTTTGGCGGTATTTAAGATATTCGCGCCAAACTCTGCCTTTTGGTTAACAGATCCATGATAGGCTTCCAGACGAGTGTCGGATGCTTTGCGTAAACGAATGTCCAGATAACGAATACCCGAATTTAATTGGGTCTGCAAATTCATGGTTTGGGTTATTATAAAATCATCTGGGTACGGTCCTCCACCGCCATGGAGTGACATCGAGTTATGGGTACCAGGAATAGATAATCGGCTCATTGTTGTATCTCCTGGAAGTTGTCCCATCCAATTTTTGTTGGTGTGTCCGATATTGGATGCGTATGCATAGCCATCGCGAAATTTGTTATAGCGATCAAGAGCGCTTTCACCAGCATTTGGAATAAGATCTTTAGGCGTTTTTTTCATTTTATCCTCCATCTTTGCTTTCTCATGCACATGTGCGACAATTTGACAAAAAGGAGCGTGAGAATACACTTATATTAGTTATGGTAGGAATTACGATGAAAAAGTGCTTGCCTTTGTTTATACTTTGCTACAGAATCTTATATAGTGTTTGATACATTTAAATTTATTAAAGCCGAGGGTTTATAGCCTACTGTAATCTGTACAATTTCTTCATTATTTTCTAAGTCAATAACACTAATTGTATTCGAACCCACACCTGAATTTGAAACATATAATTTTGAACCATCAGGGCTTAAATGCAATGCACCAGGTTGTAGTCCTACTTTTATTTTTTTTAACTCTTTATTAGTAGTTGTATCTACTATACTAATAGTGTCTGATCCATTGTTTGCTACATATAACTTTTCCATATTAGGATTTAAAAGTAATACCCCTGGCTGTAAACCTACACCAATTTTAGTTATTTCTCTATCTTCCTTAATGTCGACTACACTAACAGTATTAGCTCCTATGCCTACACCTGTATTCGCAATATATAATTTTTGATTCGCTGAATTATACTGCATTCTCCCTGGTTGGGATCCTACTTTTATCTTTTTTAATTCAGTATTTTTTATAATATCAACAACACTAATAGTATCCGAACCATTATTTGCTACATATAATTTTTGATTCATATATTTCTCTCCTCATAAAAATAACTTCTGATGTTATCCTGATTTTAATATGGTTTATACTATTGCACTTTTTCTGCTTGTGTTATTAGGTTTGTAACCTTAGTTCTATATCTGAATGTAAAGAAGCCGTTCCATCCATTCGAATTTTTCCATTATAACGAAGTCTCCCGCCTGGTAATTTTATAGTATTAGGTATCGCTTGATGGTCATACAGTGTATGAGAATTATATTCTGTAGTTATGTCAATATAACATGGTGCTGGAGGCGGGCACGTAGGTTTTCTGTGAGTCACAAAAAATTTACCCACTATATCACATGTAAAGTCCACTATACCAGAAAATTCACGAACCTCGATTTGCTGTTCTACTTTATAGTGTTTACCTGCAGGAACTGTAATTGTACTCCCATCCGTCCACAACTGATCCAAAGATTGTTCAATTGTTTGTGTTTGACTAGTATTAAATTCTAATACAGTTCCTATTGTTCGGTCTAACGAGAATACCCCTAGAATTATGGCTTGTGTTATTGATGCACCTATCGTTGTTTTAATCCCTTCTGTAATTGAATATGACACTTTATCCACAGTTTGTTGAGAAAAGTCTTGTGTGCGGACAATCGGTCGAGTACCTAATCTATTATCAATATTCGCACTCAATACAATAGGAGGTCTAGGCTTGATAGTTATATTTTGTGGTGGGATCATTCGAACATTTTCAAGTCTGAGGGGATCACTTGCAACAAAACCATATTGCATGGAGTTTGGTATACTCTCTTTATACCTTCTCATACGATCATATAAATCTACTATACCCATTATCATCACCCTTTGATTTTTCATATTTTTTTCGTTCTAAGTATGTGAGTTATTCTACATGAAATCCCTGTTCAGGATATACCTTTACTAGTTTTGTTTCTTGAAATGTAGATCCAAGTTGAAAAGAAAATTTCGGATCATTAGAGCCAGCACGTAGTGGATTATCTGAATTTTCGAAATACGAAAAAATTGCTCCATTTAAATGATAATTTTGTGAGCCTTTAAACTGTAAGATATCCGAATTTCCATATTCTGCATCCGAACCAATTTTTATCAATTCTTCAGGTGGTGTATAATCTGGATATCTACCGGTCAATAATTCACCTATATCAGCTCGTACTGAATACCTCTGTCCAAAGAATGAATCTCTCACATAAAATTCAAAAAAACCTTTTAGTTGAATCGTCAATTTTAATGGTATATTAGCATTCACCATTGCCAGAGAATATTTCACTTCACTCATATGGTATTCAGGTGTAATTGAAGTGTATCTTTCACTAAATTTACTTATCCTTGTTTGTTCAAAAGTAGTGGATTCTGAAAAATTAAATTCATTTGTTATTGTTACTTCCCCATTCATCCCTGTACTATCCTTCTCAAAAGGAACCTTTATTCCACCGCTAAATTTTATACTATCTGTTTTTTTAATTCCTTGTGTGGTATTCGTACTGTATTTTGTTGAGGCTGTTCTTTGATAGCTTAGATTGCTTTCAACAGGAGTTAACGTATCATTTTTACAGATCCTCGACATGGTCCATGATTGTTCTATCTTTAAAACAAACCCTTCTTTAACTTCCACAATAGGTTTATCAAAACGTATAGGAAATTGTTTATCTTCCTCTCGATAAAAAGAATTATATTTTCCTTCCGCCTTACAATATGCAGCTACCCATTTCCGTATCTCATCATTTAAATCTAGAGTTTTATCATCTTCAAAAACATCCTGTAACAAAACATCTAAAGTATTATTTTGTCCCTCGGTCACACTATCTCACTCCTAACTTGGAATAATTTTTCACAAGAACTTACCGCTGTTTATCCCCCGACAACACGCATAGTTTTTCTGTTTAGCATTTCTTGACATAGTATGGTAAGGACGAAGCTTTTCAAACAAATTTTCCTTACCTAAAACTATTTATTCCTCGCTCATCACACCATACCACTCTACCCGAATCGCCGAGTCTGATACTCTTGAGAAAGAGCTTGTATCATAGGATAAAGGGTTTGTCTTTATTTATTATTATGGACAGCGATTTAGAGAAATAAACATACTCGGTAATTGAGTAAATAAAAAATGGCTTACTATTCTCGGTTCTGTTGCAAGGTTTTCTAAATGAGGCTACACTCTAGAAAAAAGAACAAGGAGAATTACAAAAATCTCGTTTAAGGCGGAAAAGCATTTTGTTGAATTTGAAAATATTGCAAGCGTATTATAAGATTAAACTAATATCCCAAAAAAGATGGGGAGTGATACAAATAGGCGCTATATTCTGGCCAGGAGTTTTTATGACAATTGCAATATTTGCTATTCTTTTTTTCTTGCTAAAATATTTATTCAAAAGATAATTACCCTAGCAAAAAGAAGAAGTATTTCAGGTTGTTCCCCATAGTGAGGAATCTTGAAAACTTCTTCTTTTTAAATTCTAAAACTTGAACAATTCACTATAGGGAACATCTACTCCAGCGAAGAATCAGTAAAGGTATACAGGTAAACCCGAAAAATCCTGACTCTTATTCTGTCGGCAGAAATTCGCATTTATCACTCATTATAGAGTATATAAACCAGCGACTTTACAGAGAGGGGCGGGCATGATAGGCTGGTTACCCTCGCGAGGCCTTGGGATTCACGGCTGCTCGCGAGAAGTCATGCCCGCAGAAGTTCCATGTCAAGTCGCTCTATTACCTCTATCAAGAGTACCTTTAACCACGAAGTATAGCGAAAAGCCAAAAAAGCATTCTGATCACCAGAATGCTTATACATAATTCTATTGCTCTTTGCGCACCTAAACCACCCAAAGCCTGATTGATTCGTAATACTGAATCTGTGCTTCCGATGCATAATTCCGGTGCTTCTCAAATAAAGCGACACAGCGGGCTAAGTCCTCGTATCGTTTCATCTCCAAGCATAGTGAAATGCAGAATAACGTTTCCTTAATCCCGTTTTCGTAGCGTTCTTTAGTAAACTCATAAACGGCTCTATGATAACAAACCCAAAGATACCTGCGCGAGTTAATCAGATCGTCTAAAAAACAATCGAATTGGCCGATCGCGCCTGCAAAGCGCTGTAGTACGTGATCAATACAAAAACCGTGGGTGTTCGCCGATTTTATAATTGTCTCCAATCCGGACAAAGTTTCGTTCAACTGGTCAAGGCTCTCTAGGTAATCCGCGTATTCATTGAGAATGCCGTCATTGCCCATGAATACTTCAAGGGTGTAGAGGTTCGCCTGCGCGTAAACTTTAAATCTTTCGACATCTTGCCAGCCGGACTCGTTAAGAGGCTCAAACCAACTAAGATCGGCATAATGCTGGACAACTGTTTTCGCTTCTTGGTAAAGCCCTCTTTTCTCCAATACAGCCCCCTCAAATAATAATCCCATGCCAAAGTAATATACTAAGTGGCGCTCTACCGATACTTCTTCTACCATTTTTAGCTTATAGAGAATCGAGCTTAGTTCCGAGAGCTCTTGTGCAAACTTCTCGACTTCATCCCACTTCTCCAACGAATAACTAACCTTCGCTAACTTCAAAAGCGCCGCGAGCTGGAGATATTCCGGCAATCGTCTTCGGAAAGGTTCAAATTGAATAACCGATTTCCAGTTTTTCTCTTCATCCGTGCCTTGAGCGATCAGAAATAGCCGATATTGGCTTATCGCCATGAACTCGGAAAAACTGTCTTTGATATTGTCGACCACAAGTTGATAAAAATACGCCGACTCCTCCAGTCTTTCGTTCTCGAAAAGCTTCTCCGCCGCAGCAAAGATAATGGACACATTCTTGGGGTTATCGAGAATCTTTGAAACCATCGGTTCAATACAATCCACTCGGCCAGTCTCTACACATCGCACCAGATACGGGATCAAGCGCGGTCGGGACACCTTATTGTCCGAGATGCATTCTTCCGTGTACAGCTCGTACAACCATCCGGGCGTCTTTCCGAAAATTTGTGCCAGAGCGTCCAATTGCCCGATTGTCATGGCACGAGCCCGGCCATTTAACACCATGCTTAAATTTCCGGCGTTAATCCCCGTCAGTTCGGCTGCTTTATTTAGGTTATAGCCATGCAGCTTCATCTGATCTTCGATTTCCAACCGCAAAGAGCGATTATTCACCCGCATGGAACACCCTCCCTTAAATCTATACCCGGTTCTAAACCACCCAAAGCCTGATGGATTTGTAATACTGGACTTGGGATTCGGAAGCATAATTTCGATGCTTCTCAAATAAAGCGACGCAGCGGGCCAAGTCCTCGTATCGCTTCATCTCCAAGCATAGTGAAATGCAGAATATCGTTTCCTTAATCCCATTTTCGTAGCGTTCTTTAGAAAACTCGTAAATCGCTCTGTGATAGCAAAACCAAAGGTATCTGCGTGAATTAATCAGATCGTCTACAAAACAATCGAAGCGGTCGATCGAGCCGACGAAGCGTTGCAGAACGTGATCAATACAAAAGCCGTGTATATTTGCCGATTTTATAATTGTCGTCAGTCCGGACAAAGTTTCATTCAACTGGTCAAGGCACTCTAGGTAATCCGCGTATTCATTCAGAATGACGTCATTGCCCATCAATACTTCAAGCGTGTAAAGATTCGCTTTCGCCCAAACCTTAAATTTTTCAACCTCTTGCCAGCCCGACTCGTCAAGAGGCTCAAACCAACTAAGGTCGGCATAAGTTTGTACAACTTTTTTAGCTTCTTCGTATAGCCCTCTTTTTTCCAAAACGGTCCCCTTAATTAACAGACCCATGCCAAAATAGTATACCAGGTGATGCTCTACCGATACTTCCTCCACCATTTTTAGCTTATAGAGAATGGAACTTAGTTCCGCGAGTTCTTCAGCAAACTTCTCGACCTCGTTTATTTTCTCCAATGAATAACTAACCTTCGCCAACTTCAAAAGCGCCGCAAGCTGGAGATATTCCGGCAATCGTCTTCGGAAAGGTTCGAATTGAATAACCGATTTCCAGTTCTGCTCCTCATCCGTACCTTGAGCGATCAGAAATAGCCGATATTGGCTCATCGTCATGAACTCGGAGAAACTATCCTTCGTATTGTCGACCACGAGTTGATAAAAATACTCCGATTCCTCCAGCTTCCCATTCTCGAACAGCTTCTCCGCCGCAGCAAAGATTATCGATATGTTCTTAGGGTTATCGAGAATCTTGGAAACCACCGGTTCAATACAATCCACTCGACCAATCTCTACACATCGCACCAGATACGGGATCAATCGCGGTCGGGACACCTTATTGTCCGAGATGCATTCTTCCTTGTACAGCTCGTACAGCCATCCGGGGGGCTTTCCAAGAACTTCTGCCAGAGCATCCAATTGACCGATTGTCATGGCACGAGCCCGGCCATTTAACACCATGCTTAAATTTCCGGCGTTAATCCCCGTCAGTTCGGCTACTTTATTTAGGCTATAGCCATGCAGCTTCATCTGGTCTTCGATTTCCAACCGCAAAGAGCGATTATTCACCCGCATGGAACACCCTCTCCTAAATCTATAAAACCATACTACCATAACAGGGAATTAACATAAAATAACAAGGAAATAAGAATTTCCTAGTATCAAACCTGATAAAAAAATAACCTTGATGGGCAAATGCCAGTCAAGGTTACTAGGGTATGGCTGCTTCGATTTTAGATTCATTCAGAGCTTCTTGAATGAGATCAATAACGTCCGGATCTTCTTCTTTTTCTAGAACTCCCGTTAATACGCCAATAATCCTGTGATCCTCGATCTGGGACAGGGCGGTTACAGCTGCACACCTAATATCGGGGTCGGGGTCGCTAAGCAGATTGATGAGAGGTGCAATTAATCTTGGATTGGGGAAAGATGCGGCGATATGTGAGCACCAATATCTGACTCCGGTATGTTCACTTTTTAACGCAGTAATTAAATGCGGAAGCACTTGCTCTATTGAAAACTTCATTAGCACGTCTTCAATTAGCTGATATACCCCGAAGCCGCTGCCTTCGCCAAACGAATTTAGAAATAATGGAATGCACTGAGGATCAGGATGATTCAAAAAGTGCACCCTCACGTCGTTATACTTTTGGATGACTTCGAATTTCGCCTCAGTATCACTTGAAAAGGGCTGATTGTTTTTCAAAAACATAATGGCTTGTGCTGAATTCATTTATTTAATCGAATCCTCCTAAAGATCCAGAAGTCAACTTCTTATAGAATAACAGCCGCTCGCGCAAAATTGTTTCAATCTGCTCGCTGCTATAGCCAAGCTCAGCCAGCATTTTGGCTGTAACCCCGGCATTCGCCCTCGCCCTGCTTTCAGCATCATGTAAATCCTTGATGCCGTAGAGCCTCTCAAAGATTGCGCCAATCCGGGCAAGATAGAGAATCCGTTCCTCGCTCTCCCCGTCTAGTAAATAATCATGCGTCACTGTATCATCCACACACTTTCAGTTTAGAAGACTTTTGAGCCATGAGAATGTACCGGTCCAGACGTTGACTTAGCTGCACCACCTCCTCGTGCGATAATGAACCTTTCTCCTCAGCCAATCGCACTAGCTGCTGACGAAGCTGTCTTATTTTCTGTTCTAGTTTCATACTCATACATATCCACCTTCCTTATCTCTATAATAATGCCGTTTTTCCATATTAAGGGTCTTAGAATTTGAGAAATATTTTTTTCGACAAAAAATGCGTTTCGAAAATGCTTCACATATGCTATCTGCTGCCCAGATAAATAAAATATATATGGAAGGATCATTATACCTGTTACGTGTAATTAACCAAGGGACCGTTAATAATCCCAATAGTACCCCAGTTTTATTCACCGTGAACCGAATGTTGAAATATGCTCATAAGAAAACCGCCCATTGAAAAGGCGGTTGTATCAAGTAACATGTTCAGTTTTATTGTTTATTTCGCCTGCTTAAAGGACGAAACAATTAGCGATCCTATAATCCAAAAAGCACCACCTAAAAGACCTGCTAGCATTGAAATATCTTTATCTATAAAGTAGTGTGCGACCATCCATAAGATTGTAAATGATGATCCCCCTGCTGCAGCGTTAATAATCGCTTTTTGTTTAGGCACAGCCTCACATCCAATCATCTCTGTTCCGATACGCTTTAAGCAAAGACTCGCGATAAAAAGGGTAAAACCCCTCAAAACTAACCGCACTGGTATGCTCCTCTTCCGAGAAATCCCAACGCATTCGAACAAGTTCATCTATATCGTCTAATGTAGCAATCCTACGATAGCTATGCGTTCGTTCCTCTTAGTATTGTACCTTGAGCATCAGTTATCAACATTGTGGAATAACAAAGCTATCGGTAAAAAAGCATCCTGAACCGTCAGGATGCTTGATGACCTAGTCGGTCCGCCATACTTTCATGATTCCGTGATTTTAGAAGTCTGCCCCGTGATCTAGCAGTTTGATAATCGAAGGAAGACTTTGAATAATCTCGAAATAATGCGTGCAACTAAACAATCCAAAACCTAGAACCAATGTCAGGATAAAAGCTTTCATTTTTCCTGTCTCCCCCCTCTAATTACTATAGATTGATAATGCTTGATTTGTTGCATCGACGCTTGTCCGCGATGTTTTTCAAATAAGGAAACACAACGGACAAAATCCTCATGTCGGTTCATTTTTTTGGCTAAAGACAGGCAGCATATCGTGTCATCAATGCCTTTATCCATTCGCCCATTTGTGAACTCATACACTGCTTTATGATAACGAAACCAAAGGTGTCTTCCCGAGTTAATTAAGTCGTTATCAAACATAGTGAAGCGTTCGATAGACCAGGAAAAACGCTCCAAGACCTGGTCCATACAGAAGCCGTAAATATTTGCAGCTTTTAGGATCGTAGTCAATCCAGACAAAATCTCATTCACCTGATTGAGATTTTCTAAGTATTCGGCATATTCGTCCACGATACTATCATTACCCATTAGAACTTCGAGTGTGTAGAGATTCGCTTTCGCGAAGACCTTAAAACTTTCAACATCTTTTCGGCCAGCCTCGTCAACCGGTCTAAGAAACCATTCAAGATCAGAATAATCTTGTACAACTTTCTTAGCCTCTTCGTACAGCCCTTTCTTTTCCAGGGCAATGCCTTTAAACAAATGACCCATGCCCAAATAATATACTAGATGACGCTCAATCACTAGTTCTTCCACTGTTTTTAGTTCATTGAGAATGGAACTTAGTTCAATGAGTTCTTCTGCAAACCGTTCGACTTCGTTCCATTTCTCCAACGAATAACAAACTTTGGCCAGCTTTAGCAATGCTGAAGGTTGGTGGTTTTCCGGCAAGCGTTTTCTGAAAGGTTCGAATTGAATAACTGATTTCCAGTTCGTTTCAGCGTCCGTACCTTGGGCGATCAGAAATAAACGATAATGGCTCATAGCTAGCATCTCGGAAAAACTGTCTTTTACGTTGTCGACAACAAGTTGATAAAAGCGTGCCGATTCCTTATATTTAGCCTTTTGAAAAAGCTTTTCTGCAACAGGAAAGATTACGGATACGTTCTTCGGATTATCCAAAATCTTAGAGATGACCGGTTCAATACAATCGTTTCTGCCAACCTCGGCACAGCGCACCAAATACGGAATTAATCGCGGCCGGGACAATTTCTCTTCGGAAATGCATTCCTCCGTATATAGCTCATACAGCCAACCGGGAACCTTTCCGAACACTCTTGCCAAAGCGTCTAATTGACGGATTGTCATTGCGCGGGAAACACCATTCAACGCCATGCTGAGATTTCCGACATTAATCCCCGTCAATTCAGCCACTTGATTAAGGTTATAGCCATGCAGTTTCATTTGGTCTTCAATTTCCACGCGCAAAGACCGGTTAACAACCCGCATAAAAGGCGCCCTCCTCAAATTTATAAGTATATTTTACCACAATATACCATTACTATGAAACGAAAATATTCATATTTTGGTTGAAAATAAGGATTATTTTTACAAATTACATCAAAATATTTTATCTACTTTTCGCGAAAGCTTGATTTTAAAGGAAGTTTTTCTCTTTTTTTATAGATTGGGGTTTAATTAGGGAGGAAGAAACTAAAATTAACCTTGGGTGAATCCATAGAGAAATGCAATCGACATTGCGGGTGGGGATGGGCTAATGAAGTACGAACTGAGCGAACGCAATGACATAATAGAACATAGCGGCGATGGCAAGAGCGACATAACAGACTCCCAGCGCATAGATCAGGACTTGTCCTCCATACCCCAACAGTTTCCAATACCACGCCAAAGGTTCTGCCGGAGACTCATCCCAATAGGATTGGGGATGACGCGGTCTCCAAGGGTCGGCCTGGGGGTATTCACCTGGGTTTTGCTCCTTCATTACATCTCACCCTTTTTTTTGAGGTTTTCCATGGCATATATGTGTAGCCTGATTTCAGGTGTTCCAACGGAATCAAAAAAAGATGACCCCTGACGAGTACAGGAATCATCTCTTAGCTGTGTAGAGGCTCTAGGATACTCATTAATGGCTGAACCCCTCCTCGTCTGACAATAAGCTTCTGCTCAACCCATCTTATCAATCGCTGTCGTAACTTCCTGATTTTCCGTTTTCGCTTTTTATTCATATTAACCATCCCCGAATCCTATTATATTGATCGTTTTCCATATACAAGATTTTTAATTTTTGGAATAATTTTTTTCGACAAAGAAGGAAGCAATTCATAAGAAATATCAATTTTGATATTTGCTATGATGGAATGAATGACAACAATTTACAAGCGGAAAGGTGATGCGGATTGAGCTATGTCGACGTAATCGAATTCTACAAAAAGGAACTCCAGCGCTATTCTTTGGATCAATTAAGATTTATACCAGAGCCGGGAGTTTGGTCTCTTGGCCAAATGTACGATCACTTGATTGAAGATACGCATTATTATCTAGACCAAGTGGAAAAATGTGCGTCTGCAAATGATGAGATAAGGCAGGGAAAGCCGGAAGGAGGTGAAAAATTGTTTGAATCCCGTTCATTCCCTCCAATCAAAATTAAAGGACCCGGGACACCCAGTAATCTGGAAAACATAGATGATCTTATGCGTGGACTTAATCAGGTGCTTGATAGAATGTCTGAATGGGACGAAAAAATAGATTCAATAAACCCCAATTTTAAAGAGAGACACGACGGTTTTGGTTGGCTAAATGCGCGGGAGTGGTTCAAATTGGTCGGAATGCATTTTCGCCATCACCTGCGCCAAAAGGACGAGCTCGATCAAATGTTGAAAAATTAATATCTATTTCAAAAGAGAGGGTGTACATATGAAGAGTTTAGGATCTATGAATGTGGATGTCATTACACTGTTTGTTGAGGATCTTCAGAAGGTGAAGGCGTTCTATCAGGAAGTATTCGGATTACAAGCCGTATGTGAAGACGAGGTCTCATCGGTGTTTAATTTCGGGAATATGAGCATAAACCTCTTGGATATTTCCGAGTCACACGAATTGATGAAACCGGGAACAGTTGCGACACGTGAATCCGGATTCCGTTTTCTGCTCACGATTCGGGTCGATGACGTGGATGCGGTCTGTGATGAATTGAAAAAACGCGGGGTTACTCTACTTAATGGTCCGATCAACCGGCCATGGGGAGTGCGGACCGCTTCATTCATCGATCCGGCAGGACATGCCTGGGAGATTGCGGAACAATTGGCATAGGGACAGAGTGTGCATTAGCGTCGACAAAATAAGCATTCGGGAGTATTTCGTCCCGAATGCTGCTCAAGCAGTTGTCAGAAGTCCCTAAACGTAGAGTTAAACCGCTCTGACAGGATATTTGAGAAAACTTGCTATTTGTTGTTCCGACGCATATGCCTTATATTGCTCAAACAAGGCGGTGCAGCGCACATAATCCTCATTCCGGCTCATGTTGTGGGCCAAGGAAAGACAGTGTAACGTCTCATCCAGCCCTGCTTCGATTCGTCCGTGCCTAAACTCATAAATAGCATTATGATACCTAAATCGAATGTGTCGATCCGAAAGGATGAGATCGTCGTCAAAAGAATGAAAAGCAAGAATAGCTTCAGAAAAACGCGACAATACGTGATCAACAGAGAAACCATATGTATTTGCTGATTTTAAGATCGTGATCAATCCGGCCAGAATGTCTTCAAGCCAGTTAAGGCTCGCCAAATAATCGGCATATTCGTCAATAATGCCTTCGTTCCCGGTTAGCACCTCAAGCGTGTATAAATTAGCTTTTCCCCATATCCCGAACATTTCCACTTCTTTCTGGCCTTCTTCATCGAGAGGTTCCGGCCATTCCAGACTAGCATAGCTATACACATATTTTTTGGCATCGTCGTATAACTCCTGCTTCTCTAATGCGATGCTTTTAAACAAGAGTCCTATGCCGTAGTAGTATATCAAATGTCGCTCACTCTCAACCTTCTCGCGAGTTCTGCACAATGCCATACTTAACTTCGCTAGCTCATCCGCGAATTTCTTGACCTCGTCCCACTTCTGCAAAGCAAAGCAGGCCTTAGTCAGGTTTAATAGCGCGGCCAGTTGGTGATGCTCCAGCAGACGCTTTCGGAACGGTTCAAACCGAATGACTGCTCTCCAATTCTTCTCGGCATCCGTACCCTGAGCTATGAGAAATAATCGGTAGTGACTCACGGCCAGCATCTCGGAGAAGCTATCCTTGGTCTCGTCAATCACGACTTGGTAGAAATGCTCTGCTTCCCGCAATTTCTCCGTCTGGAACAGCTGCTCTGCCGCGGCGAAAATAATGGATACATTCTTCGAGTTATCAAGAAGCTTAGAGATAACCGGTCCAATACAATCATGACGGCCGAGCTCTGCACATCGCACCAAGTACGGAATCAACCGCCGCCGGGACCATTTTTCCTCCGAAATGCATTCTTCTATGTACAGCTCGTACAGCCAGCCGGGAGCTTTCCCAAAAAGCTGGGCCAAAACATCCAATTGACCGATTGTGATCGAACGGGCTACACCATTCAAGGCTCGACTTAAGTTTCCTGCGTTGATCCCCGCTAGCTCAGCCACTTGATTGAGGCTATAGCCGTGCAGTTTCATCTGGTCTTCAATTTCCCAACGCAAAGGACGATTGACACCCCGCACGAAGAAACCCTCCCCTAGAAATATAAATTAATTTTACCTTAATATCCCACCATAATAAAACGAAAAAATACGACCATTGAATGGGTAGTTGGAATATTTCCTCGATGTCACCATCGTCCGTCCATCAGCACGGGGCTCATGTTTTGTAGATATTTTTGAAACTTCTAAGTGATCACTACCGTAAATATTTGGGTATTGAATTGATAAAAAAGTGAGGATGAGCCTTTTGAAAGTCATGAAGTTCGTATTGCTTGTATTGTTAAGTTTATTGCTTCTGGCTGGTTGCGGATTGCTCCAAAAAAATTCGCAATCACAAGGTCTGACCAGTTTTGAAGATGTCGCAAATTACATAAAGGCCCATAATAAATTGCCTGATAATTTCATCACAAAAGATGAAGCAAGAAAACTGGGCTGGGACCCCCAGAAAGGAAACTTGCATAAAGTCGCGCCAGGCAAAAGCATTGGCGGCGATGTCTATCAAAATCGTGAAGGAAAATTGCCAACAAAAAAGGGAAGGGTATGGTACGAAGCCGATATTCATTACAAATCTGACCATCGGGGAAAGGACCGAATCTTATTTTCCAACGATGGTTTAATATACAAAACGGAAGATCATTACGAGACGTTTCAACAAATAAAGTGAGTCAATGGAGGGATTAGGGATTGCGGGATATTATATTAGATGGCAGAAAAATTGATAATGTCGGTCAACTGCATGCCGTCTTGAAAGAAGCCCTGGAGCTGCCTGAGTATTATGGCAATAATTTAGACGCTTTGTGGGATTGTATGACAGGATGGGTTGAAATGCCACTGACGATTCGGTGGTTACATTTTCAAGAGAGCGAGAAGAAGCTAGGGGAATATAGTAATCATTTACTGCTACTTTTTCGAGATGTTGAGCAAGAAATCGAAGGATTTCATCTGCGGTTTGACCCCTAATTGAACGCGTGTGATCATGGCAGGCAGACCGCTGAACAAGCTGATGCAGACCACCGGAGATAGTATCGGTGGTCTGCTGTGCTAACGGACAGCTTTCTCTGGCGGCTGCTGTACGGTTGAGAAATTGATAGCAATATTTTTAAATTTTTGTTTCAGCACATCCCGGAAGACGAATGCTGCGACCTCGTTAAGGTTGCGGAAGAGATCCGCCAAATTGTCGGCAAAAAATTGGACGACTTTCGCTTTGAAGACAGGGAACACGGCACGAACGGGAAGGGTCCGTGAAACGGCAAAGCTAAATAATCGGTTCGTGCGGAAAGCGATTCGGTACAGCCTTGCGATTTCGAAACGATTAAAGGAGCGCCGGATCGGCCTGATCAGATCTCCTTTTGAATTTAGTATTCTGACTTGAATAAGAATGTTCCCGATACGTTTGTTAAGCACCAACAGTGTGGCGAGGGCTCTGGCTTTACGGTTCCCTCGCACTCGAACGGTAATGAGGAACCTGTTGCTTGAGACCTGCCGAAGAGGAGCTACTTGGACAAGCGGATCGTTCCCTACAGAGTTTAGAATTTTACTGAAATAAATGTTTTGAGGAGGTGAAAGTTGAATTCTGGATTTTTGTCGGGGGATTGCCATGCGATGTGATCTCCTTTCCGAACCCTTGTAATAACGTACATCGGACGGTGGAGCCGGTTCTGTTATTGAAAAGCAATTTGTTCGGCCGCAAATCGCCGACTATTCCGTTTAATTGAAGCATGGCGATACCTTCAATGGAATATACGCCAGCATATTCTAGAAGTGTTGGATTAGTATAGATGATTGCCTAAATGGTAAATGAGGGGTATTCATTTTCTGCCCCACACGAGTTGCAGATACAGCATAACCGCCACCGGCACAAATCCCAAGTGCCCCAATCCTTTCTTGATCGACAAACGGGAGAGTAGTCAAATAATCTACCGCGCAACGCACTTATGTACGCTTGGATTAAAATAAAAGCCCCCCATCGCGGGAGATTTGATCCGTTAAAAGAAACAGCGGCGGACCAAGACTAGAAAATAAAGTCTTAGCCTGCCGCTGTTGTCATTCAACTAATGTTCCCGAGAACTTCTGCAACCGCCAGCTTCCGACCCGAGAATACTACCAAAATGGACACGCCGCGCGGCGGGCAGGAGAGTTTCAGGCGCGAACTCCCTCCATTACTCTTAGCGTAGGAACGCTGTCCGTTAAGGCCTGCCGCTGAACCGCTCGAGCGCTTCCTCGGTAACCGGAGCGAAGAGGTTGACGAGGTTGCCGTCGGGGTCGCGAAACAGTGCTGAGCGGTTCCCCCATGGCATCGTGGTCGGTTCCTGTACCCACTCGTCGACAAGCGGCTTCAAGCGGTTGTACTCGGCATCGACGTCGTGGACGCGAAACTCGATGATGACGGTGTGGTTGTCGGCCGCGCGCGCGGAACCGGCGCCGAACAGTTGCACCGTCTGGGAGTGGCCGATCGCAAGGGTACACGATGGCAGAACGAACTCAGCGAAGATAGGCGCGGGGCGCTTCGCCAAAACACCTGTGACTTTCTCATAGAACACGACGAGTCGATCCAAGTCGTCAGTAATTATGCGTACAGAAGCGAAATTCACGAGACATCATCCTTTCAATAATTAAACGCTACGATACCGTATCGTATTGTATAATATCATATTGACTTGGAGAATACAAGTTACCGTACGACTAACAAAAATGGTGCTCGAAAATGCTTCGTTGCCTCACTGAAGCACAAACAAGGAGTGCTCTAAATGGCAAGCCGAAATCCCCGGCGCCAAGGATGCTTTCATGGTATAATGTGAAGGACTTTTTATTTTAAGGCAACGCATCCGAGTCTAAGTACTTTTATGTTGGAGGGAAGATGGTGACTACGTCTAAGAAATCTGAACGTGTGCCGTCGGCCAATTTGAATAGACGCGTCGAGCGTTCACGACATGCCATCTTGACCACTGCGTTTGAACTGCTCAGCGAAGGCGGTGTGGCTAGCTTCTCCGTCGACGAGGTGGCGCGTCGTTCCGGGGTTGCGAAGACGACCATCTACCGCCACTGGCCGACGCGTGAAGCACTGGTGATCGACGCCTGTTCACGGATGATTGCCGAGCAGGAAACGCCCGACACCGGCTCACTCGAAGGTGACGTCACGGCTATCCTGGTGGAAATCGCGCACCTGCTACCGACGGCGAATTGGTCCTTCGTCCTGCCGTCAATCGTCGACACAGCCGAGCGCAATCCGGAGTTCGCGGAAATCCACAGTCGGATTCAGCGCGGACACGCCGCCCCCCTGCGAGAGGTCCTACAGCGCGCGGTAGGCAGAGGCGAGCTGTCGGCACACGCCGACGTGTCAACTATCGTCGCAGCCCTGCTGGGGCCACTCTTCTACCGCCGCTGGTTCTCACGCGAACCGATCGACGACCAGTTCGTAAAGGCGATTATCAAACGCGTACTCGCTTCACTTTAGTATGAGACGCCTACCACTGCTTGGCCGAACATCGATGGCGGACCAGCAAACAGCAAATATCTGTTTTGCGAGCCCAGAGGCTTCGGCATCCTGATGCAACGCGATCGAACCCTCGACCTGGAGAGCGAGGGTTCGAAATTAGTCTAATACTTTTTTTCCCAGTCTACTTTATTTTCACCGAACATAAGGCGCATGGCCAAATATCAAGAACAAGAGCAGGTTATCGAAAAGATAGCCTGCTCTTGTTTTTGCAAGAAAAAGAGAAAAAGGACTTGACAAGCTGTTGAAAATGTGCAGCGAAGCCCCTTGAAAAACGAGGAGGTTACGCCATTGAATGAGTACGCGAATGCACTAAAACAAACGCTTCGAAGTATAGTTTCACGCCTCGACACCGAGAGAGTCGATGAGCGTTCAGCCGTTGAAATAGTGACCCTGTTCAAGATCCGCGATTAGCCCGGGATGCACAGGCCGCCATCCCAAGAGTTCCTGAGTCTGTACGCTCGACCTCGGGATGTCAAGCACCGCCAAGCGGCCGAGAAAGCCGAAGTGGGCTTCTGCCTCTTCGCGGGAAATGCTGACCACCGGCATGTTCAGGTGTTTACCGATGACGCCGGCGATGTCGCGGAATGGCACGCCTTCGTCTCCGACCCCGTCAAGCCGTGACCCCGCCGGGGCGGCTTCCAGCGCCAAGCGGAACAAGCGCGCCGCATCGAGGCGATGTACGGCCGGCCAGCGGTTGGACCCGTCACCGATGTAGGCCGAGACGCCTTTGTCACGAGCAATGTCGATCAACATTGAGACGAAGCCAGCTTTTGTCTCGCCGTGCACGGACGGTGCGAGATTGACGACCGATGTTCGCACTCCAGCCAGCGCGAACGCCGCGTTCTCCGATGCCATCCCATTCATGTGAGCGGTGATCACGAACGGCTTGCCGGAGCCCTCGAGCGCCGCCCCCATTGTCTCGACGGCGCGCAGATCGGTTGTGAGCGATCCGGCGAAGTCCGAGAAGTCGTGCTTAAACGCCAGGTGAATGACGCCGTCCGCAGCGGCGGCGCCACTGCGAAGTCTATCGAGGTCGTCAAGGGCACCGCGGTGCACCTCGGCCCCAGCTTCCTTCAGTACCGCGGCGCCATTGTTTGAGCGGGTAAGGCCAATGACCTTATGACCCGCATCAATAAGTTCGCGGACGACGGCGGAACCGATGTAGCCTGTTGCTCCTGTGACAAAAATACGCATAATAAAGTCCTCCTTATAGTGGTGGGCGGTAGCCTCAATGGGCCCACGTACTCTCGCTGCAGCTCGAAGAAGCTACTGCAGCTGTTAATCATCAGCTCGAAGGGGTTAATCTGATCGCCACACAAGTGGAAGATGTTGCAACGTAGGAACAGGTGATGAACGGTTATCACCGTAACTTAGATCTGAGAGCCGCCTCCGTCCACAGGGAACTCAGCCCCGGTGGTGTAAGTGGCGTCGAACGCAAGAAATGCGACTGCTTTGGCAACCTCGAGGGGGTCGCCTACTCGCAGCATCGGATTCTCCCGGCTCATCTGTGCCTTAGTTTGTTCGGCTGCATCCTTCGGCATCGACTTCTCCAAGATGCCTGTGTCGATGGGGCCAGGGCTGACTGCGTTGACGCGAATCTTCCGCGGCAACAGCTCGCGGGCCATACTGCGAGTCATGGAGCGCAGCGCTGCTTTACTGGCCGCGTATGCACTGATCATCGGGATCCCCAACACGTTCACGACAGAGGTGGTGAGCACCACGCCACTTCCTTCGCCCAGCAACGGGGCGAGTTTCTGCACGGTGAAGTACGGACCCTTGGCGTTGATTGTAAGTAACTCATCGTACACATCCTCCGTCACCGCCTCAAAAGGGGCGGAGCGCGTGACGCCAGCGTTAACGAACAGGGCATCGAACGTGCCGAACTCCGCCTTCACCCGGTCGGCCAACGCGTAGATATCCTTGAGAGACGCGGCATCGCTTAGCACTGCGACCGCGTTGTTGCCAAGTTGTTCACGAGCCGAGTCGAGCGTAGCTTGGGTACGCCCGGTGATCAGAACGCACGCACCTTCATCCGCCAGCAACTTCGCCGTTGTGAAGCCGAACCCGCTGCTACCTCCCGTGATCACGACTTTCTTACCAGCGTACTTGCCCTTACTGGAATGTTCCATTTTAATCTTGCCTCCTCTGTATAATCCGTAATTTGGATATTAGTTACAGGACCGATTATACAACAAGGGGATAAATAAATAAACTAATTTTATTAAAATAGTTAACTTAATAATTTTTATAATTATCGTTTGTGATAACAACGATTATATTATAATATTAGTGATGAGCATCAAAGGAGGCTTCAATCGTGAGAAAACCCGTGAGCGCAGAACATTATATTAATAAAATCAAACCTGTAATTAGAAAAACCAGATTCAGCCAACTGAAAATAGACGATATCGCCAAACATATGGATATTAGCAAAGTGACGCTTTATAAGCATTTTTCATCGAAAGATGAAATCATCGAGCAGGTTGTAGAGCATGGAATTAACTATTTGCAGCAGGCTGATGCCGTTGTAAATGATGATTCCGTCTCTTTTATTGAGCGTTATCAAAAAACGTTTCTGCAATCGTTGATATGTGTTATATATTTATCCGATTTGTTCCAGCAAGACCTCAAGGAATACTATCCGCGGCTTTTTGAAACTCTTGTCATTGCCCAACAAAATCGGAATAAAAATTTACAAACATTTTTTGAGAGCGGGATGGATAAGAAGATTTTCAACAGAATACACGCTATGCTGTCTTTGGTTCAAGATGATGCTACGCTGCGGCGCATCATGGAACCGACATTTAGTATTCAGTGGTATGATCTCACCTTGAAACAAGCAGTTGTGGAATTTTATAAAATGAAACGGTATCAAGTGATTAGACCTGAATATCTGGATTCTGTTGACGATTCCGATATTGAAAAAGAGATCGTTCGTATTTTACAATCCATTTCATGAATATTATTCGCGCTCTCGGTCTGCTCTTATTGATGCTGGCAACAGAGCAGATTCCGGTGGCCGATAATGATGCTGTGCTGGACCCGCCTTAACAGTCTCAAGCGATCAGAGTTTTATCCGAGTCACTCTAAACTTCCACGACACGTTAGCCAATAAAAGCAGCGAAAGTCTAGGTCTTTCGAATTCCTAGTCCGTCACTGCTTCTTTATGAGTCAGTCTAATTCAGTTTGTCGGGTGACATCGTTCATTCAACCACAAAATCCGAATACCCCCAAAAAAAAGAAACGGCACTGGGCTTTTTCCCATGCCGTTTTGGATTCCATTTTTATTCCCGGTCTTGTCTTTGAGTTAACTAAATGACATTGCCATTGCGGGAGGCGTAGTTCATAGCTATTTAAAAAATTTCACTGGCATCCTGTGCTAAATTCTGAACATGCTTTAAATAGGCGGTGACACGCTGATCGTCTTCCAGAGGATATTCGTAGTCCAAACTGTTTGCAACATCCTGCGCAGTTTGGCGGAACAAGTCCCCCATGGCGAACAAGGCTCGCCAAACTCCTTCATAAGTCGCATCCGGGAAGGTGGACATCAATTCGTGCCAGCTCTCCCTCGAAAGATACTTCTCTAGATATTTGCCGTTTTTGCCTGTGCTAATCGAAAAATCGGTCCGGATGCTAACCTGCCATTCAAG
Source organism: Paenibacillus tyrphae (assembly GCF_000722545.1). Classification (GTDB taxonomy): domain Bacteria; phylum Bacillota; class Bacilli; order Paenibacillales; family NBRC-103111; genus Paenibacillus_G; species Paenibacillus_G tyrfis. The sequence goes on along the minus strand of NZ_JNVM01000014.1, from coordinate 1,652 downwards.
CATCCGAATAAGCATCGGCCTCACGGCGACGTTCAAATGATCCTGGGCATAAAGCATTTCTTGCCTCCACAAGCCTTTGGCGACATACGTGGATACCCACCAGAATTCGTTGCAGCAATCGGCAAAAAGCTTGGCCGACGGGCGTTTTACCCAATAATCCTCGTCTGTCGGGGCCGGAAGCTTGGGAAGGCAATCGTCTTTGTCCAACAAAACGACGGCCAATTTATCGCCGCTGTTCCAGTTGTTCTTCTGCTCAAACGGACACAGGGTCAGGTCAATCCGGTTACCATCCGCGAATAGCATCAGGTAGGGGAACTTTCCGTCCAGCTCGGGAGGAATAAGCTTCATCTCTTCCGGTTTCTGCATGATAATTCGGCTGCCGAAGCGGTCGATCCACTGCTTATCTTCTATAAAAGCAGGCAGATCATGAACGATATACACGATATCGTAATCCTGAAACACATCTTTCGGCGCATTCGGATTCGTTCGCGACCCGTTCATCCCGACCGCCCGGATTCGCTCATCGTTTTTGGCCATATCCAAAATTAAATTCATCATTTCCTGTTCGCTTCTCATCCTCGTTCCAACCTCCATCGAATATAGTCAAGCTTGGGCATTCGAACGAAGAAGGCGGTCCGCGAATACGGACGGCATCGGACGATTTTAGATCGGAACGTTATAACTTATCCAGCAGCTTTTTCATGATTATCGACCTCCTGTAATTTACACAAAGCCCGGGTAACCAGAAGGTTGTTCTTCCTTCTCCGGGAAGTTGTGATTTATGTGTGGAGACTACTGACTGTGGTACAAGACTATAGACTGGATTTTATTAGACGGATATGGACCGAGAAAAACGCTATTTTTTAGTTTTTTTAAAATAATTACGAACTAATAACCATATAATTATTATAACAATAATCAGAGGTATAAAAGATAGCATGATTAAAGATGAAGGGCCCAAAGCCATGAAATCCTCCTCCTTAATTTCATTATAAAAGCTAATCTTATATAATAAGATTAGCTTTTATTTGGAATTTATTCAAGTATATGATTCTACTACCATTTCAAACTTGTATCAACTGAAGTTGAATCATCACCTACTCTGAATTCCAACCACATATCATTTGTACCCAAGAAGTTTAATGTGAAGCTTAATCTGGCATAAGCTTTTGCGGAACCAGGTATCTCTACCTTTCTACCAACGGTTAATTGCTTATCGGAATAAGATATGTCTTTTCCTGTTACTTGAACAACAGCATCTTTAGCTTCTATAATTTCATCTGGTACAGATGTGCCTTGATTGATGGTATAACTAACTTTAAATGCTCCATATACGTTAACGTTCCTTTTTTCAACAAGGTAATCGTAATAAGTGCAATATCCACTTCCACAAGCCAAGGGATGAAACACCCCGGTAATAGGTGTCATAGATGTTTTAGTAACTGAGCCATCGGGAAAGGTGTAAACTTTTACAGGCTCTTCTTGTGTGGGGTTCAAAAAGCTTGAAGGAATATTATTAACTATTTCTGGGTTATTTGAATCTAATAACTGCCCACTTTCAATTTTTTTGATTAATCTATTTTGGACAGCAATATCAGTTATTCCCAATTCATTAAAATTTTTATAGATTGCTTCTATATAAGTTGAACTAA
>NZ_JNVM01000013.1 GCF_000722545.1 Paenibacillus tyrphae | reverse complement strand
CAGGAGACCGCTTGGACGGCATCGGCGGATTTACGGTGTACGGAAAAATCATGACGGCGTCGGATGCGGAGAAGCTGAAAGCGCTGCCGATCGGGCTGGTGCAGGTGCAGACGGTGAACAGGGCGGTGAAGGCTGGAGAGGTCATTACGTACGATGCCATCGAGCAAACCAACCCTTCCGTCATTTGGGAGCTGAGGAAGCTGCAGGATCAAGCCCTCCTCTCGGGAGGGTTGTGAGATGATGCAAGGATTGTCAGCATCTTCCGGCATTGCTATCGGGCGGGCTTTGATCATTTATAAAGAGGAAAGAAGCCTGACCAAAGCTTTCATCGATGAATCGCAGGTACCGGATGAACTTCAAGCCTTTGACGCTGCCGTCCAACGGGCTAAAGAGCAATTGAAGCTTCTGATGACTAAGCTTGAAGAAGCCGGTAACGAACAGGAAGCCGGCATTATTGAGGGACAATGGTTTTTGCTGGACGACCCTGCGTTAATGCAAGAGGTATCGGGCAAAATAAGGAATGAGAAAGTACAAGCGGCATGGGCTGCACATCAGACATTTCGGGAGTATATGCAGGCATTTGAATTGATGGAAGATGAATACATCAAGGAACGAATCGCCGATATGAAAGATGCGGAAAGCCGGTTGCTGGATGAAATTTTGGGCGTACGAACCATCGATCTCTCTGCGCTTTCGGAACCGGCCGTTATTTTGGCGCACGATCTGACTCCTTCCATGACGGCGCAAATGAACAAGAAAACGGTGCTTGGCTTTGTCACGGAAGTAGGAAGCAAAACAAGTCACACGGCCATTATGGCCCGAACGTTCGGTATTCCGGCTGTCGTCGGTGTGAGCGGGTTACTTGATTGTTTCTCCGAAGGCGATTGGGTCGTGCTGGATGGAGAAGCCGGTCAGATCATTCGAAATCCAATGCCCGACCAGCTTGAAGCTTATGAACGAAAAAGAAAAGAGTATGCCGAATTTACGGCAAATCTGGCTGCCATTCGGGATATGCCTTCTTTGACCATAGACGGTAAAAGATTCGAATTGTATGGTAATATAGGGAAGCCGGAAGAAGCCGAAATGGTGCTTCAGCAGAGCGGGGAAGGCATCGGGCTTTTTAGAACGGAGTTTCTTTTTATGGACCGGGGTGAGATGCCTTCGGAAGAGGAGCAGTATGAAGCGTACAAAGAAGTGCTTCTCAAGATGCAAGGAAAGCCGGTTATCATCCGGACGCTCGATATTGGAGGAGATAAGGAGATTCCCTATCTTCCGCTCGGGAAAGAATTCAATCCGTTTCTCGGCTGGCGCGCGATCCGCTATTGTCTGGCTGACCCGGCCTTGTTCAAAACACAGCTAAGAGCCTTGCTTCGGGCGGCCGTTCATGGGGATTTGCGTATCATGTTCCCGATGATTTCCGGTGAAAAGGAAATTCTGGATGCCAAGACTTTGCTGGCGGAGGCGGAACAGGAGCTCTCTGCACAAGGCATGGCTTTCAAATCGTCTGTTCCGCTAGGAATTATGATTGAGATTCCTGCGGCCGCTCTTGTATCGGATAAGCTTGCGCAGCATGTCGATTTTTTCAGCATCGGGACGAACGATTTGATTCAATATACCGTGGCTGCGGACCGGATGAATGAAAAAGTCAGCTATTTGTACGATTCGCAGCATTTAGCCGTTTTGAGATTAATCGATATCGTATGCAGGAATGCCAAAAAATACGGCAAACATGTCGGCATGTGCGGAGAGATGGCGGGAGACCCGCGAATGGCGAAGCTTCTCATCGGTCTTGGCGTGGAGGAGTGGAGCATGAGCGCCTCTCAAATTCCGTTAGTGAAGCAGGCGATTATGAGCCTGTCGGAAAGCGACTGTGTAAACGATGTTCGGGAACTCCTGAACTAAAACTGAAAAAGGAGCAGAGCCATGGTTAATCAACAAGTAGTCGTTCTTAACCACACGGGACTGCATACACGTCCAGCCAAAGAAATTGTGAAGGCTGCCGGTGCATTCGAGTCCGAAATCAAGCTTCAAAAAGATACGAAAATCGCTAACGCCAAAAGCTTTGTCAGCGTCCTTTCTCTGGGCGCCTCGAAGGGGACGGAAATTTTGGTTAGTGCGGCCGGGGAAGATGAAGTGAAGGCGCTTCAATCGATCGTCGATTTATTTAATAGCAAGTTTGGCGAGGAATAAGCGAAGAGTAATAAAACCGTCGGCAAATCTGGCTTGGAAAGCAGGCTTGCCTTTTTTTCGCATCTTCAGGCGCCATTCACTGTTTTGTTTTTAAATATAGGTTATAATATGAGAGAGCCGGAGGATAAGACTGTTTGGGAGTGATGTCTATGAAAGAGACGAAAGTGAATACTTCACTTTTTTGTGTCCATTGTAAAGAAGAAACGGCTCACACCATCGTCTATCTTAATAAACGAATGTCCAGTATTGAATGCGATTGCTGCGGTAGACGCATTGATATTAAGATTGACATTTCCCAGGAAATTTATGACGAAGTTTTAGAAAGAATTATTAGTAAGCCGGTAAGAATGACCGAGGAATATCGGGATCATTTGAAAGAGTTTCTGCTTTCTTTGCCGAAACGAATCGTCAGCAAGCCTTATCGGGTTTATCGGGAAGCGAAGGAAATCAAAGGCTATTTTAAGAAATACAGCGTTAGAAAAAAGGAATAGGGAAGTCATCATTCAAGAAGCCCATATGGTAAACAACCAAGTGAGGCTTTTTTTGTTTGCCGGTTGGATTGGGAGCAGAATGATGAGCAACATTACCATATAAGGCAAGTGTACAACCTCTTTTTTATTTGCAAAAAGTCGCCAAAAAAAGCTCATGCATTGCTCTTGCGGCAATGTATGAGCTTTTTATCGTTTTATAAAATTGGTATTGAAATCTAATCTATTTTGCTTCCCAAAAAATATGATAACCGGTTGACATCGTTGGGCAGCTTGATCCATTCCGCGACGAGACGATCGACTATGTTGCGCGTCTTGCACAGGCTGGAGTTGATGTCGAATTTCAACTTTATCCCGGATGCTATCACGGCTTCGAACACGTTGTTCCGGATGCAGAGATCAGTCAGCGTGCCAGAAACGGGTACTTGGATGCTTTGGCAAGGGCTTTTAAGCGTTGACTCCTTATGGAGAGCGGCTGCACTATTTTTGGCGTAATCTAACGAGAGAAGGGATTAGAGATGAAGGTTCAACAAGTGATTGATGCCATTTTGACGGATTCGTGCGGCGATTTTAGATTGCCCGAAACCGGAGACAGGATCATGAGCGGCAGTCCCGACACAGAGGTCACCGGAATTGTAACGACATTCATGGCAACGGTTGATGTTATCAAGCAGGCTATCGCTTGCGGGGCCAATATGATTATTACCCATGAGCCTACCTATTATACCGGAAGGGACGAAACGGATTGGCTTCAGGACGATCTTGTATATGCGGCTAAGAAAAAATTGATAGATGAGAATCAGATCGTGATCTGGCGGTTTCATGATTACATGCACATGGGGAAAACAGACAGAATCTATGACGGCCTCCTAAAAGAAATTGGCTGGGAAAACAATATGCTTGACGCCAATCCTCATACCTACCAAATTGAGGAGGTCAGTTTGGCGGAGCTGGTGAGCTTTTTTAAACGGAAGCTGTCTATGGATGTGATCCAAATCATCGGCAAACCCGAAATGAAATGTTCAAGAGTCGGCATTTTAGTGGGCGGGGGCAGCTTGGGCCTGGGAAGGGAACAAATGCCGATGGAGTTGATGCGAAATATGAATTTAGATGTTATAGTTTGCGGCGAAATTATGGAATGGACGCTCTGCGCCTATATTAACGACGCCCAGATGCTTGGACTCAACAAAGCCATGATCGTTGTAGGCCATGAACGCAGCGAAGAATGGGGCATGAAATTTATGTTGGAATGGCTGCAGCCTTTGGTCCATGGGATTCCGGTCGCCTTTATGACGCGCACCGGGTCCACCGTCGTTTTCCGCTGAAAATAATGGCGGATGACAAGCCCCTCCTTCTCCAGCTCCTCCGCCCGTTTTCCTCTGGCCAATACGGTCACATCATTGTCCGCGCGCAAGAACATGGGCCAAATAACTGCCTATGACACCTGCACCATAAACCAATACTCTCATGTTGCAATCCTCGCTTTCATAGTTAATGAACATTTGTTGTATAAATAACGTTTGTTGATTACAATTACGATAGCATCCGGCGAAACACCGGATCAATCGGTAATATTTTTGATTCTGTTAAGTATTCAACAAATGCGCTTGGATTGTCTAAAAAAGGAGCAGGGAGAGCGAGCTATGGACAGACGAATCCTAAAAACGAGGCAGGCCATCATGGAAGCTTTTGTCGGCCTGATGGAGGAGAAAAGCTTTGAGAAGATCACGATTCACGCAATCGCGGACCGGGCGAATGTAAACCGGGGGACCGTCTATTTGCATTTTACGGATAAGTACGACCTGCTGGACCAGTGCATCGAGACATACTTGCAGTTATTGTATGAAAGCTGCATGCCAGACGGGGACCCGAGCAAGGTGTCCGCAAAAGCTTTACTGCTTCGCACGTTCGAATTTTTGGCGCGCTACGCCTCCATCTACTCCACGCTCATGACGAGCAAGGGGATACCCGCCTTCCGAAAGCGGATGATCGCGATGATGGAGCGGGGCATCGAGGAGCATATCAAAAGCTGCGGCCTCAGCCCGGGCATAAACCGGGAAATCCTCGTCCAATTTTTGGCTGCTGCAGTCGCCGGTCTGGTGGAATGGTGGATTGTTCAATCGATGCCTTACACTCCGGCGGAAATGGTGGAACAATTGATGCTAATCCTGGAGCGGAATCTGATCCTGCCGATGAACATAGTATAGAAGATTCATGCTTGACATAGGAGGATCGATCGTTATATAATTCCATTTGTCGGTTCGGAACCAATCGAATCACATCGAAATATGCGGTCGTGGCGGAATTGGCAGACGCGCTAGATTCAGGTTCTAGTGGTGTAACAGCCGTGGAGGTTCGAGTCCTCTCGACCGCATTATCTTAAAATTAACTGGCCTACAAATTGCTCCTGAAGCGATTTGCAGGCTTTTTTATTTGTGCTCGGGATATGCAAAGCTCCTCATCGCTTGAGCCGAAGAAAGGATTCGCTTGCTTATGAAATTTTGTATCGTTTAGTATACTTTAATCATATTATTTGCTGGGAATATAGTCGAATTTATTGTATTTTATTCTTGACATCGTGATAATAAAGGGGTATTTTTACTTATATCAGTTATGTACCAAATGGTAGATAACCGAACGCCGAAATTTAGAATTAAAAAAACGCTTTTATAAGGAGGCTTCTCATGACTCAATATCACCAAGCTGACTTTGACACGGATTTCGGCGGCACCTTTCCGTTCAAGCCTAACTTCACAAACGCACCCGGCTTCGCCATGCACTATGTCGATGAGGGGCCGCATGGGGACGAGACCGTTCTCTGCCTTCATGGAGAGCCGACTTGGGGCTATCTGTTCCGGCATCTGATCCCGGTTTTGAGTGAAGATTACCGTGTCGTCGTTCCCGATCATATGGGCTTTGGTAAAAGCGCGACGCCGCGGGACCGCAGCTACTGGCTGCAGGACCATATCGATAATCTCGAACGGTTCGTTCTCGCGCTTGATCTGCAAGAGATCACCCTTGTCATGCACGATTTTGGCGGGCCGGTGGGTATGGGGCTTGCCGCACGCCATCCGGATCGCATTCGTAGGCTGATTTCAACTAACGGACCGACACCGTTCGGCCAGCCCGACCTCGCCGACCGGTTGACCGCCAATTCCGTTACTTCACCTTGGTTCCAATGGATATTGAAGGCCGAAAAGGGAGGGAGTCTTGAGACTGTCCTAGGCCAACTCGGCTTCAACATCCTCAGTACGCTCAAGCTGAACGGCTTCGAGAACAATGAACTGATTACTGAAACGTGGCTCGCAGCTTACGGCTCACGCTTCGCCAGCCCGGCCGACTGTCTTGGCGCAATTGGCTGGGCGAAAGGGTTCGCCACCGGCGCGCACCGGTTCGAGATACCCGATGTGGCAGCCGTGCGCGCTATCCGAGAGAAGCCTGCGCTTGCGATCTGGGGAGAGGCCGACCGCACGCTCCAAGCCGAGCATTTTATGCCGCTTTTTACGGAGCTGTTTCCATCCGCTCCCGTCCATCGGCTCCCGGGTGTGGGCCATTACTGCCTGGAAGACGCCCCTGACGTGGTCGGACGGCTCATTACGGATTTCATCCGGCGGAACTAAGAAATGGATTGATCGAATTCCCGGTTCGGCTACAGCGATGCGCCCGGCATCGAACACATGGTGAAATAAAGTTAAAACAAACATCCCGCCTCACTTTGGATAGTGGAGCGGGATGTTTTTGTCATGATGGAGTCTATTTGTTGAATCCCGCTTGACTCTCCCCTTAACGGGAAAGTTATACTCGATTAAGGCAAGGAAGGACAGAAATATCACATTAGGCAAGCGAGGTGTATCCATGTTTAAAATCAGCGAGTTTTCAAAGATCGGCCAAGTGTCGGTCAAGGCGCTTCGTTACTACGACCAATTGAATTTGCTTAAGCCGGCCCACACCGACAAATATACAGGATACCGGTATTATTCGGCCGATCAGTTGTTTCAGCTCCACCGCATTTTGGCCTATAAAGAATTGGGCTTCTCGCTGGATCAAATTCGCCAGATGATGGGCGAGGACATCCCGCTTGAGCAAATCAGAGGGATGTTCCGGATCAAGCAAAACGAGATTCAGTCCGTTCTGGATAAGGAGCAGGCTAAGCTTGACCGAATCAAGGAGCGCCTGCATGCCATCGAGAATGAGGGGAAGCATTTGACATCGCACGATGTCGTTCTAAAAGAAGTGGAGCCGCAGCTTGTAGTGTCTTACCGGCAAAAAGCTTCGCTCAGTCAGCTTCCCGAGCTATTCCGACGGCTCGACGATCACTTGGAAAGCTGCGGCGTATCTTCGCTATCCCAAATGGTTCTTTGGCATGGCTGTGAGGAATGTGAGGACGATATGGACATCGAAGCGGCTCGTCTGCTCACTCACGATATGCCGAGTCGTTCTCACTTTACGGTCAAACGATTGCCGGAAGTTCCGATGATGGCAACACTTATTCATCATTGCCGGACAACGAGCCCTTGCACGGCAAGTACGGAATTGGCGATATGGATCGAACGAAACGGATATCGAATGAAGGAGAATGAGCCGCGGCGCGAAATCTGCATCCCTCATGAAAAATCGGACGATCCGGAGGCTTACGTTGCCGAGGTCCAGATTGCCGTCGAGAGAGCTTAATTGAAGATCGCTTTGATTTGAAAGGAGATTCTATTTTGACTAAACAACAAAAGCTTCTGACTTTAAATTTATTTTTATTAACCTTCGTTCTGGGAACGAGCGAATTTGTCATCGTCGGGCTGTTGACGGAAGTATCTAACGGCTTAAATATCGCCATATCGACAGCAGGAGCGCTAGTATCGGCTTTTGCCATTGCTTTTGCCATAGGTACGCCAATCTTGACGGCTGTATTCAGCCGGTTTTCCAAATACCCTCTCATGCTTACTTTGCTCGCGGTATTTATTGCAGGGAATATGTTAACCGCGATATCCGGGTCGTATGTGCTGCTTCTTGTTTCCAGATTGATCACCGCCGTCGTTACCGGAGTGTTGATCGCACTCGCCATGGCCGTTGCCAGCGAAACCGTACCTTCCGAGAAAAGGGGCGCGGTGATTTCCATTATCTTTACCGGGTTTACGATAGCCAGTGTCATCGGAGTGCCGCTTGGCACTTATATCGGACAGTGGGGCGGTTGGCATATGACCTTTTGGTTCACCGCTCTATTGGGAGTCGGGTCTTTCATCGCAAGCTCGGCGACCATCCCCAGAGGGCTGAAGGGAACGCGGAGTTCATTGAAAAAACAAATCGGATTATTAACGAACTCGCGTATTATCATCGCGTTTTTTATTACGGCGTTCAGCATTGCGGCGACCTATACCGTTTATACGTATTTGACTCCTCTGCTGCAAGAAGTGCTCTTTATTCCGGTCCGGTATATCAGCCTTGTATTTTTGCTCTACGGAGTCGTATCCATCTTCAGCACATTGATCGGCGGGAAATTGGCGGCCCGCAACGGGATTGGAAAGCTCCGGGTTGTATTTCTGATTCAAGCCGCCATTCTCGCGTCCCTTTATGTTTCCTCCAACTCGGTTGTCACGGGGTTGGTTAGCGTATCGTTCATTGCTCTTGTCGTTTATGTTATGAACTCGACTATGCAATTGTATTTCATCGATTTGGCGGATAAGCATTTCCCGTCGGCCAAAGATTTGGCTTCGTCCTTAGCTCCCGTATCCGTCAATGTCGGAATTGCGCTTGGATCGGCACTGGGAGGGTGGGTCACGACGAACATGGAGCTCATCGATCTTTCCTGGGTCGGCGCAATCGCGGCGGTCGCCGCATCGTTGCTAACATTTATCAGCTACCGTCTGGACCGTAAAACCGTGAGCGGTTATAAAGCCGTCGCGAATTGAACAACCGGAGGCGTTGAAAGCAGAAGTGGTCTGCTTTCAATTGCCTGTAATAATTATGTACCGAATGGTACGTTATATCGATTGGCACAGGAGGGATATTTATGTCCATGTACGAATTGAAGCAAGCTGAACCGGCAGACGCTGCCGTCCGCCGCTGGCTGGCGGTGGTCGTTCTTGGAATCGCCACTTTTACGATTGTCGCGACCGAGTTCGCCCCCATTGGACTGCTTTCGTCCATCGCTTCTGATCTGGAGCGCAGTCCTGCCACAATTGGCCTCACCGTAACAGCTTATGCTTTGATCGGTGCGGGCAGCGCCCTGTTGTCCGCCGTACTTCCCAATCATTTTCCGCGCAAGCCGCTGCTTATTGGGTTGATGCTGGTACTGGCCGCTTCGAATGGTCTGGCCATGATCGCCCAGACCTTCCCGACTCTGATGCTGGCGCGGATCGTGGGGGCACTATCGCATGGTGTTTTCTGGGCCATGGTCGCTGCGATCGCGACACAGATCGCTCCGCCCAATCGCATGGGTCTTGCGACCACGATCGTCTTCGGCGGGATCTCGATCGCGAACGTGCTGGGCGTCCCCGTCCTCAATCTCATCGGGCAGGCATGGGGGTGGCGGGTGGCGTTCGGTGCCCTCGGCGGGCTCTGCCTGTTCACCGCGCTGCTCATGGGCGCTTTGCTTCCTAAGGTGAAGGCCGAAGGGACGGTCGGTTTCGCTGCGCTTGCAGGAGTGCTGCGCAGCCGCAAGCTGTGGCGGGTCTATGCTGTGGCGATCTTCACGGTAGCCGCGCATTTCGCAGCGTTTACATTTATTGAACCCTACCTCAGAAGCGTACCCGGCGTTGCCCCCGCTGCAATTGCTGCTCTGCTCTTTGGCTTCGGGGCCGCCGGACTGCTCGGCAACATTGTGACCGGGTTCCTGATCGATCGCTTCATGAAGCGAGTGATCTTCGTGTCCCTTCTGCTTATGTGCGTATCGCTGGCCGGTCTGGGATGGTTCGGGCTCAGCCTCGGGCTCGGGTTGGTCGTCCCTCTGCTCATTGTTTGGGGCGCGGCGATCTCGATTCTTTTTATCGGCATACAGACCTGGGTTTTACGTGTTGGGGGTGCAGCAGCTATACCGGCGTCGGCGGTTTATACTACCGCTTTTAACTCGTCCTCCGGTGTGGGCGCCGTGCTGGGCGCTATCATCCTGAACCGTGCCGGCTTATCCGGCATCATGACCTGGGCCGGTCTAATTGTCGCCGTAGCTATTTTCATTGTCGTTTTGGATCGTCGATTGGACAAAACGTCATGAATGCATGACCGGTGACCGCATCGGTTTATACAAGGGATTCGGGTTTAAACCGGGTTCCTTGTTTTACTTTCCCCTTGCTAGTCGGCGCCTCATTGTCAACCCACGTGATGTATGGTACAATTTCATCAGATACTTTAGTGATAAGCAAAATCCTTTTAGATAATTTAGCGTATAGTCGGGTCGATACAAGGCAAGTCTTATGGGAGCGGGAAGAAGCTTTCCCATTTGCTGTTGTAGCGTCTTTTTTATTTTTATTGTGGCTTTTCCGCAGGAAAGGGGCATGCAAGTGACGGGCCAGCAGGGGATTCCTTCTACTATCGGCAAATTAACCGCTTTATTGACGATGATGCACGATCATGCGATGGGGGCGGACATCGTACGGAAGCTGGAAGCAGACGGATACCGGCATACCGTCGGGAAAGTCGGCTCCATGGACAGCGCGAAAGTCATTGCGGCCATCGAAACCGCTGCCAAAAACAATCGGGTCATCGACGAAAAGCGGTACCGGGAGACGCACGGCTTGTACCATGCGATCCTTGAGGCTTTGCAAGGAGTAAGCCGGGGAACCCCGCAGATTCGGGACGTATTGCGTACGGTAGGACTGACCTTCGCCATTGTCCGCGGCCCTATGTCGACCGAGCAGGATCAACCGGACGAAGGGGAGTGGATCTGCGTATGCATGTACGGTACGATCGGCGCTCCGAAAAAAGGCTTCGAGCACGAGGTTCTGGGCTTCGGCATCAATCATATTTGAAGACCGGACCGGCGTTTCAATTGAATAACATTAGACCATAGTCTTATAGTTGCGTTTAGAGGTCATGACCATTGATTTGGTATGGCCTCTTTTTTTGTGTCCATTTCATAAGGAGAGTGATTCGTGATGATTAAAACGGCACCTATTACGATCGGCGGCGGCAAGCTGACCTTGCAGGAGGTTGTGCTCGTGGCGCGCCACGGCTACGAAGTCGAGCTTGACGCTTCGGTCAAAGCGAAGGTAACGAAGAGCAGACAGTACGTCGAGAAGCTGCTGGCGGAGAAAAAGGTCGTCTACGGCTTGACCACGGGCTTCGGCAAATTCAGCGATACGTACATTTCGAGCGAGGACGCGAAGACGCTGCAGGTCAATTTGATCCGCAGTCATGCGTGCGGGATCGGCGATCCGTTCCCGGCGGAAGTGGCGAGAGCGATCGTATTGCTGCGCATCAACGCCTTGATCCAAGGCTATTCCGGGATACGCTACTCCGTCGTGGAGACGATGGTCGAGATGCTGAACAAAGGCGTCGTTCCGTTGATTCCGGAGAAAGGCTCGCTCGGCGCCAGCGGAGACTTGGCCCCGCTTTCCCATTTGGCGCTGGTCATGATGGGGGAAGGGGAAGCGTTGTTCCGGGGAGAAAAGCTGGACGGAAAAGCGGCGATGGACAAGGCCGGAATCGTACCGGTGTCGCTTGAAGCGAAAGAGGGACTGGCTCTGATCAACGGTACGCAGGTCATGACCGCCGTCGGCGCTTTGGCTTGCTGGGACGCGCTGCAGTTGGCCAAATGGGCCGATTGCGCCGCCGCTTTGACGACTGAGACCTTGCAGGGCGTGAGGCAGGCGTTCGACCCGGAAACTCACGACATTCGTCCGCATGCCGGCCAGCAGCAGGTCGCTTCGAATATCCGCAAGCTGACCCAAGACAGCCGTCTGATGACGAATCAAGGGGAGCTGCGCGTCCAGGACGCTTATTCGCTGCGCTGCGTACCGCAGGTTCACGGCGCTTCGGCCGATGCGCTCCAATATATTTATGATAAATTGCTAATCGAGATGAATTCGGTAACCGATAACCCGCTGATTTTCACCGAGCAGGAGAAAGTGATCTCCGGCGGCAATTTTCACGGCCAACCGATTGCGCTGGCAATGGATTTCCTCTCGATTGCGGTGGCGGAGCTGGCGAATATATCGGAGCGGCGAATCGAACGGCTAGTTAATCCCCAACTGAGCGGAGGACTGCCTCCGTTTCTGACGAAGTACGGCGGCACGAATTCGGGCTTCATGATTGCGCAGTATGCCGCGGCTTCACTCGTGTCCGAAAACAAGTCGCTTGCGCATCCGGCCAGCGTCGATTCGATTCCAAGCTCGGCGAATCAAGAGGATCACGTGAGCATGGGAACGATCGGCGCGAGAAAAGCGGCCAAAATCGTCGAAAATGCATACAACGTCGTTGCGATCGAACTGCTTTGCGGCTCGCAAGCGGCCGATTACCGCGGAGCCGACGGGCTGGGCAAGGGAACGGCTTGGGCATACGCGCAGTGCCGCAAGCAGGTGCCGTTTTTGGACGAAGACCGCGTGATGTATACGGACTTCCGCAAAGCCGTGCACATGATGAAGGATGCGGCGGTGCTTAAGGATATGACCGAGACGCTCGGTTTGTAATATACGGCTTTCTGGTCCAAGTCTTGCATTTCTCCCGAAACCTTGTTATAGTAGGCGGAAAAATCGTTGGGATTTCGTGAGGGGGAGCGGGCTTCTAATGGAGATCAGACGGGCTGGACATGCGGATGTTCCGCACATTTTGGATATTTATAACGAAGCCGTCCTAACGACGGTAGCGACGTTCGATACGGTTCCGCGCACGTTGGAGCAGCAGTTGGAATGGTTCGAGCAGCACGGCGAAGCTTACCCGGTCGTCGTGGCCGAGGACGCCGGTCTGATTCTCGGCTGGGCCGCTGCGAACCGGTACTCCGACCGGCTGGCCTATGCGCGCACGGCGGAGCTGTCCTTATATATCCGGGGTGGGCACCGCGGTCAAGGAATCGGGAAAAAGCTGCTGGAAGCCGTACTGGCCGAAGGGAAAAAGGCCGGTCTGCATACGGTGCTGTCGCGGATCGTGGAGGGTAACGACAGCAGCATTCACATTCATCGGCGGCTTGGGTTCGATACCGTAGGCACGATGCGCGAGGTCGGCTTCAAATTCGGCAAGCTGCTGGACGTCGTCATGCTGCAAAAAATGCTTTAAACTCGAAAACCGGAGGGTACCGGCGGAAGCCGGAAGCTCCGGTTTTTTGCTTTTCGCGAAAAAAAAGCGACCCGCAAGCAACGGGCCGCGGGCCGAGAGACATCTATATGAAAAAGGGGGTCGAGCTTTATTATAGAACCTTTACATTAAAGGAAGATGAAAAGCACATTTCAATTAGATTACAATTGGACGACGCCAATTAATGAAATTCCACGTCGATCCGCTTTCTGGCGTTGTTCTGAGCCTTCGGCATTTTCACTTCGAGAATGCCGTTCTTATATGCAGCGACCGTGCCCTCGGCATGCACTTCCGCCGGCAGCGCAACGGTGCGCTGGAAACGGCCGGTATAGCGTTCCTTGCGATGATACTGCTCTTCCTTCGCTTCCTGTACTTTGTGTACGGTACCGACGATCGTAAGTGTCTGCTGCTCCACGTGGATGTCTACGTCCTCTTTTTTCTCCAGACCCGGAATCTCGCAGTGGGCGATAACCTCATTCTCGGTTTCGTAAACGTCCATCCGCGGTGCGCCGAATTCCTGCTGGAATCCGAAAGCGGAAGGCAGCCCCTCGTTGAAAAATTTGCCATCTCTTTTTTCCAATGATCCACGCGTCTGAACGGTTCGAACGGAACCAACGGCATAAACGAATGCCTCCTTAATTCAAGTTTGTTTTGAATTTCCTCCCTTATTTTTTCGTCGGGTTCCAAAATTCATACCAAAATTGCGCGCATGCCGGAACGAAGTGCCGCCGGACCGCAAAATCCTTGGGCTGGCGCTGCAACCCTGGCTTGACTCGGTTTTTCGCGCCCGATATAATGGAACATATGCAAAGGCTGGCAAAACCTACGTGCGACGTTGAAAAACGGCACCCCGACCGGGGTGCTTTCTTGTATGAAAGCGTACTGCGGGATGGCGGCGTTCGTTCGAAGAAAGGGGCACATCGTGAATGAATTACAAACAATGGTTGGCCGGACAGCTGGCGGCAAAGCTTGAGGGCATATCGCAGGAAGCGCTGGCGGAGCTGATCGAATATCCGCCGAATCCGCAGATGGGGGATTTGTCGCTGCCCTGCTTCAAGCTTAGCAAGCAGCTCCGGAAGGCGCCGCAGGCAATTGCGGAAGAGCTGCAGGCGGGCTGGAGCGACAACGCGGCGGTTCAGCGGGTCGATGCGGTGTCCGGTTACTTTAACGTATTTTTGAATCCGGCCGCTTTCGCCAAAGAAGTCGTCGGTGAAGTATTGGCGCGCCAAGACCGTTACGGCTCGCAGGAATACGGTCAAGGACGCAACATCGTCATCGACTTCTCTTCGCCGAACATTGCGAAGACGTTCCATATCGGGCATCTTCGCTCGACGGTCATCGGGAATGCGCTTTATAATATTTTCAACTTTATGGGATACAACAGCGTGGGCGTCAATCATCTCGGCGATTGGGGCACGCAGTTCGGCAAGCTGATCGTCGCTTACAAGCTGTGGGGGGACCAAGCTGCCGTCGAAGCGGAAGGCATCGACGAGCTGCAGCGCATTTACGTCAAGTTCCATGACGAAGCCGACGTGAAGCCGGAGCTGGAGGACGAGGCGCGCGCCTGGTTCGTGAAGCTGGAGCAGGGAGATGAAGAGGCGCACAGGCTGTGGCGCTGGTTTGTGGACATCAGCTTGAAGGAGTTCCACAAGATGTACGATCTGCTCGGCGTGAAGTTCGATTCGTATGCCGGCGAAAGCTTCTATAATGATAAAATGGCCGAGGGGCTGGACGAACTTAAGGCGAAAAACCTGCTGGAAGAAGACGGCGGAGCGCTTCTCGTCCGGCTCGACCAATTCAATATGCCTCCGGCGCTCATGGTGAAAAAGGACGGCGGAACGCTGTACCATACGCGCGACGTGGCGGCGGCCAAGTACCGCAAGAAGACATACGATTTTGACAAAGCCGTTTATGTGACGGATGCGGGGCAAAGCCTGCATTTTAACCAGCTGTTCAAAGTGATCGAGCTGATGGGCTACGATTGGTCGAAGCAAATGCTGCACGTTCCGTTCGGCAAAGTCAGCCTGGAAGGCGCGAAGCTGTCGACCCGGAAGGGCATGGTCGTGAACCTGGAGGATCTGCTCGGCAAAGCGATCGAGAAAACCCGCGAAATTATCGAAGAGAAAAATCCGAATCTCGAAAATAAAGACGAAGTCGCCCGCAAGGTCGGCGTCGGAGCGATTATTTTCAACGATTTGAGCAACAACCGGATTAAGGATATCGTCTTCTCCTGGGACGAGGCGCTGAATTTCGAAGGCGAAACCGGTCCATACGTGCAGTACACGCATGCGCGGACGTGCAGCGTGCTGGCAAAAGCCGATCCGTCGGAGACGCAGTCGTTCGAAGGCTTCGATCCGAAGCACTTGGAAAACGAAGAGGCGCAAGGCGTGCTGAAGCAGCTGTACTTGTTCAAGGAACGGGTCGAGCAGGCGATGCATAAGCTGGAGCCTTCCATTATTAGCCGGTATTTGGTCGATCTGGCGCAAAGCTTCAACCGGTTTTATCACGAATGTCCGATTCTGAAGGTGGACGATGCCGGGGTGCGCAAAGCGCGTCTTGCGCTCGTGGAGTCCGTAAGGATTACGCTGAAGAACGGCTTGGCTCTGATCGGTATCGAGGCGCCGGAGAAAATTTAACCTCATAATTATGGCAAAAACACCCGATTGTCGGACTGTCCTATAGACAGCCCGGCATCCGGGTGTTTTTTTGCACGCGACCGTTACCGGCCGCGGTGCTTGGCTTTCGCTTTTTGAATGGCGATTTCGCGTTTGCGTTCCTTCTCGGCTTCACGCTGCTCCCGGGAGACGATCTTGCGCGTCTTCTTGCGGTGCTCCAGATCGAGCTTCAGCGCTTCCTGCGCTGCGCCGCGGATGCCTTTGCGATCCATCTCGCGGGCGGCTTCGCGGGCGAGCCGCTTCGGGTTGACGCGGCCCCGCCGGGCCAAGGCATCGACGCTGACGCCCACCGACGTTTGCGCGAGCAGCGGCAGCATCCGAAACTGCACGAACTCCATCACCTCGGCGTCGTACGGCTCCGAGCCGAACACGTGACGAGTGGCTTTGACCTTGCCGTCCGTTTCGTGCTCCGTCACACCTACCCAAAATTCACCTTCAAAATAAACGGTAAGCTTCATGCTTTCCCCTCCTTACATCTTGCGAGCGATGGACATCCCGAGGGGGGAAGGATATGACACGGGCTTGCATCTCCGAAAAGCGGGAGATCCCGTGCATCCGGGCTACCAACCGGACCGCGATTTTACGCTCGACTTCATTATAGGACGAAGACAGGTTTGCCGCAACCGGGAGCGGATCATACTGGGATGTAGAGGTGAACGGCGGAATGGCGAAAAGCGACGAGCTTGTGAAATATGTAACGGAGCGATTCGTCCGGTACATCGAGATGCCGAAGGAAGTGCGCCGGCAGGTGCGGGCGGACCGGAGGGAAGGCAAGGAGCCGTGGCAGTACCGCTGGTTCGGCATGCTGCCGGTGGCGATCGGCATGTGGACGAAGCCATTGCGCGAGGGCGCCCGGCGTCTCGGAAGAAGCTTGGGCAAGAGAGCAGAGCGGTGAAATCAACAGTAGATAAAATAAGGCTCTTTTCGTAAATATTGTTGCTAGATGGGCTGACAAGAGACTAACTCTTGTCGAGGCTCCGAATGAACATTGTAACATTACCCAAACAACAGGCTCCTTGTGGGTTATTAACCTCACAACCACAGCGATTAGCTTGAACTTGTTCACGAATGTGGTCAGTTGGTCGTTGATTCTCTTGAATCGCTTGTATTAAGCGTTCTCTTGTCCATCCAAAACAGTAGCAAACAGACACATCCAACTCATCGTCTTTCTGAAACACCGAAACTTTGAGCGTGTCTTTGTCATAGGTATGCGAATCGCTAAAATAGACCACTTCACAAGATGGATTGGAACAAAATGCGTATGACGAATCAGGATTAATGGTTTCTAATGCTGTTGGCTGTAGCAACGCTTTGAGTGTAATCAGTTGAACGCTTTTGCCCTTCTGATGACAAGCAGGACATTGGGGAAGTGTTGTTTGCTTTTCAATGGACTTTTGACAACAACGATCCATTTCTAATCACTCCTTATGTAGTTTTGAATGAGCGAACAGGTGTAAAGTTAGCTTTCTTGCAAGCGTCCAACCCCATTGTTTTTTGTTCGTAGTTTTTTATCAACTTTCTTGTGCAACTCCAAGAAACGGAACCAGAAGTTTACGAGACTTACGATGGGTAATGCCTTTCTTGCCTTTGTCGCTCTCTAAAAAATACGTTTCATCGCTTTCTATGATCTTATATCTAACTCTTCAGCGATTTTGGGTAAGGTAAAGCCGTCGACCATCATTTGGAAGAATTTCAGCCATTTGTGCGGATAATGCGTACCAGAAATGGGGCTTGCAGTCATATCATTGAACGATTTACTACCATCCTTGCACAGATAACGCTGTCGAGATCGATATTTGCCATTACGCTTTAAGCTAACACTCCCACAATGGACACATGCCAAGCCACTACTGAAACGGACTTCACGAATTTCACCAATCATTTTGGCAATATCCTCTTTGGATTCAGGAAAACAAGTCATAAAAGTCTTGATACACATTACTTCCAATCCATTGTGGGTCAGCCTCCTACAAACCGTTCTACTACTAGTATAACTATTTACCTACAATAGCAACAATCTTTTAGAAAAGAGCCTAAAATAAAAAAGGAAAAGCTTCTTGCCGTTAGGCGGGAAGCTTTTCTATATAGGGAAGAGGAGAAAACCGTAGGTTAAGGGTAAAAGCTGCCGAGACGCTGCAGCGCCTCGTAGGGAAGAAAGCGGTCATCGTCCTGCCGGAACTGCACGAAGCGATCCCCGCTGGACCACACTTGAAAGCCCGCGACGGGAAGCGGCACGGTTACACTGCCTTCGTAAAGCTCGGCGGCGTACACCGGCTTGCTGCCTTGAGCGATCAACTGCTTCAGATCGTCGAAGGGCAATGGCTTGCCCGTTTTGCTTTGTACCCATGGCAGCCGGGCATAAGGCTCGGCGGGCTCCGCTTGTCCGCTTTCCTTTATCGTATGCTTGGCATCGGTATTGGTGAATGCCTGAACGTTCGGCGCGGGTGCCGCTTTGCTCTTGGGCAGCTTGGCATCGCCGGTGAAAGGCATTTCCTCGCCGGTTTTGGCGTCGATATACCAGATGCGGTCCGCGTTCTGCACGGTAATTTTCCAGAGAGCCTGCAGCGGACCGAAGTATAATCTCTCGGTTTGATGCGGATATTCGATAAGTTCAAGCTGCACCAAGCTTCGATGCAGCGTTTGCAAGCTGAATAACGGGTAGGAGCCTTTGCCGTACTCGGTCAGCCTGTACATATCCGGCTCTCCGGCATGGATGACCAGATAGCCCGCTTCCGAGCCTTCGGCGCTTACGATGATGACCCAGCCGTGCATGCCCGGTCCGAGCGGATAGCTTGTCCAGGTCGCCTGCTGCCACGGCTCGAAGCCGGGCTGGAGCGCCAGCTGCTTCATAAACCGCTCTACGGCCGCTTGCAGCGTCGGAGCGGCAATGTCGGCTGCCGGTTCCTTCGGCGGCGTGGACGAGGGAGCCGATGGCTTTGTTTCCTGCACCGCATGGGCGGGGGGCGATTCGAGCGACCAGGCCGCAAGCAGGCTTGTGCCGAGCAGTAGCGAGACGAGCGCGAACGTAAGCTTTTTCATAGTTTCACCTGCTTCGCTTAGGAGTCGTTGGCCTGAGATCGATCGGCATTATGCGCATTCCGCTGCGAATATGCCTTTATTGTACAAGGTATGCGCCGAAAAGATTGTTAGAACCTGTAGTCTGTCAAAAAATACTTTCCCCTGAAAAACGCAGCCTTTCGCGCCCGTTCGTCAGTACGCGGGCGGTTTCGCAGAGGAAACATGGAACAATCCGCAGTTGATGGCGGATATTCGGATGCGCGGACGATACTGCCATTCGATTTCCCGGGAGCGGCCGGCGTACTGCGCCTCGACGTCCGCCCGTTGATCGGGCTCGGCGGTTTTGAGCAGCGCTTCGTAATAATCGCGGATGCGGGCCTGTTCATCCGCGAGCCGAAGCTGGGCTTCCTTCGCCCAGCGGTGGTCGTACTTGGCCAGCTTGCTTTCCAGATGCTCTTCCAGGTAAAGCACCGCGCGGGACAGCGCAATCCGGTCCGGCGTAATGTAGACGTGAGCGGGCAGCTGCGGCGTAAAAGCGAGCGGAGCGATCCAATCCATGAACCGCTCGCGGATCACGCCCGTCTGCAGCTGGATGCCCAGAGAGTGAATTTCGCTGCGCTTCATATCGCAGGCCAGCTCCACCTTGTAATTGACGGCGAGCCAAGTATCGTAAGGCACGGTCGCGGTTCGTCTGGGCTGCTCGGACACATGCTGCTCGAACAGCCGGACATATTTGCCCTTGGACCGGACGGCCGCAAAAAGCTGCTCCAGCCGCCGGCTGCCGTAAGTCACTTCGTCCCGCGGAATGCGCGCGGTAAAAGACGTCGGCACGAAGCCGAAATAGCGGCCGAGGATGCTGTCTCCCTGCGGCGGCTGTGGTGCCCCGCCGGGAGCTGTGCCCGTCTGCGCCGTAGCACCCGCAGGGGGGCCGGCGATTGGCGTCCCGGCTGTGCCTGCGAGTCCGGGAGCGGCGGTGCTGACGCCGGGCTGAGGCCCGCCGGGAGGGCCGTGCGGCTGCAGCTCGCGGTAGGCCTCCGGGTCGAAGACGAAGGTGCACGTCATCGTCTCCGGGGTAACGCCGGTCCGTTCGACGAAGCTCCAATAATAGGGGCGGTGATTCAAATCCTTGTCGGCGGAGGGCGACAGCTTCACGGTCACGTAGGCCGGATGCTTTTCCATAATGTCACATTGTTCCGCTTCCAGATAGCGCAGCACGAAGGAGCGGATTTGGTCCGCCGTCATCGTCATAGCCGGGCCTCCTCCCCGCCGTGGTCCTGCCCGCGAATGGGGCTGCCTACCGCGTTCAGCACGCTTTGCAGATGTATGTTCTCCTGCGCCTCGTGCTCCACCTCGGAGCGGACGACGGTGAACGAGCGCCCCAGTTCGTCAAGCTGCCGGCGGATGTCTTCCTGGCTGCGCGAAGACAAGATCAATTTGGCCAGATGCGATTCGAGCGACGTTTTTTTCTCGAACCGCTCCAGAATCGTATCCAGCTCGCCGATGACCAGCTCGAACATGTTGATTTTCTCGTGCAGCAGCGATAAGATATGCTCCTCGATGGTGCCGAGGGTAGACAGGTTGTAGATTTTGACGTCCTCCTGCTGACCGAGCCGGTGCACGCGGCCGATCCGCTGCTCCACCCGCATCGGGTTCCACGGAAGGTCGAAGTTGATCATATGGTGGCAAAATTGCAGATTGATGCCTTCGCCCCCGGCTTCGGTCGCGATCAGCACTTGGGCCCGGTTGCGGAATAGGTCCATCATCCAGTCTTTTTTGCCCCGGTTCATGCCACCCCGGTAAGGGACGGCCGAAATTTTCCGATCTTTCAAATATTGCAGCAAATATTCCTGAGACGCGCGATACTCCGTGAAAATAATCACTTTTTCTCCGATGTCGCCGATCAGCTCCATTACTTTTTCGGCCTTCGTATTCGCTTTGATGCTGCGGATCAGCTCGACGATTTCCCAGATTTTGGCGCGTAGCGGCGAGTTCTCTTCGGTTTTCTTGAATAAATTGACGAGCGTGATGAATACCGCGTCCCGGCTGGAGCACACTTCGCGCTGCAGCGTGACAAGCGACAAAATGCTCCCGATATCGCCGCCGGATTCCTCATAACGCCCGCGAACGAAGTTGGTCACGCCATCGTACAGCGCCTGCTCTTCGGGGGAGAGCTGCAAAGGAATATTACGTACGATCCGTTTGGTGAAATTCACGTTGCCGTCGCTGCGCCGGTTGCGGATCATGACCTTGCTCAGCTCGTGCTGAAGCTGCTCTTCGTTCTTCGGAATCCGTTTGTCTACGACGAAATTCGCCTGAAAGCTCCCCTGGCCGCCAAGCTGCCCCGGTTTGAGCAGGGTAATCAGGTTATACAGCTCTTTCAGGTCATTCTGCACCGGCGTCGCTGTCAGCAGCAGACAGTACTTTTTGCGCAGTTCGTTGATGAACTGGTAGTTGGTCGTCTTTTTGTTCTTCAGCTTGTGTGCCTCGTCTACGATCAGCATGTCGTATTCCAGTCCGAGCACGATATCCCGGTGCGGGTCGCGCTTGGCCGTATCCATTGAAGCGACGACGATATCGTTGGCTGCCCACATATATTCTTTTTTCTGGGCGACGGCGGAAATGCCGAATTTCTGGTTCAGCTCGCGCACCCACTGCAGCACCAGCGAAGCGGGTACGAGGATGAGCACCTTGCGGACAAGTCCGCGGATCATGTACTCCTTGAGAATGAGGCCGGCCTCGATCGTTTTGCCGAGTCCGACCTCGTCCGCCAGAATGGCTCGTCCGCGCATCTCGGTCAATACTTTTTTGGCGGTATCGATCTGATGGTCCATCGGCACCAGATTCGGCAAATGCGACAAGCATTGGAGCTCGTCGAAGCTGCGGATCAGCCCCGATTGCTCGGCCTCTTCGGCTAGCCGGAACATCGTCCAGTCATCCCACGGACCGTTGCGCTGCGCCCGGTCGTGCAGCTCCTCGAACCAATCCCGTTCAAAATACAGCTGAACATGCTCATTCAATTGACGCACGTGTTCTTTTCGCTCGGTGGATTGCATCGGACGCGCTCCTTTTCCATCGGGTAACGAATCGAGTCAATTTTTAGTATGCACGAAAATAAAGTCTTTCAAACGAACCGGCAATGCTATATGATGAAAGGGATGGGGCCTGGCGGACGGACGCCGGGCTCTTGATTTCCGCGGAGACGGAACGATAAAGAGAGGGAGAGCTTCTTTGAACAGACGCGTTCGTATCTGCCTCACGCTTCTGTTGACTGCGGCCTGCGCCGGATGTTCTATATTCGGTTCGGATGCCAAGCCCCGCATGACGCCGGTCGATGCGGAAGCGTCCAAAGCTTTGGATGAGACGGGCGATCTGCTCGTAGCCGGAGATAACCGGGTATTCAGCGTCAACAGCAAAACGAATGAAGCCCGAGAAGTGCTGCAAACGGAGCAGCCGGTCAGTTCGCTCAGTTATACGGGAGAGCACATGGCGATCACCGTATTTCAGCCGTCCGACCCGAAGGCGTCTCGCGGCTTTTATTTGCGGGACAGCAGGAGCGACAGCTTCACGATGTATCCGACACCGGGCTTCTCGCCCAAGCTCAGCTACATTTATGGGGATCTGATGTTTCTCGCTTCCGCCGATAAAACGGCGCAGAAGGACGGCGACTATGCGAAGGTCGGCATTTATCAGTTGAAGGAACACAAGTGGGTCAAGGAATGGATGCTGCCCGGCGGCATCGAGGACATTACCGGACGGGGCAAAGACCTGTGGCTTGTGACGTCCAACAATGCGACGACAAGCTCGAATTTGTATAAGGTCGACTTGGAGACCAGGGAATGGGGCAAGCTGATCGCCGAGGCCCGGCGGTATCCGCTCGATCAAGTGGAGGCCGATTCCGGCGGCGACATCTATATGATGATCTCGCAGCGCAACAAGACCGAATGGTCGAACAAAATTTACCGCTGGGACCCGCAGCAGGAGCCTTACGAGCTGGCGCACCATTTTGTCTCCAATACCCGGCCGTACTCGTACGGGATGCAAGCGCTGAATGGCAAAATGCTGATCGCGCGCTTCGATGCGACCGGAGCCCATCCGGATATCGAGAAGCCGCTGTCCGTGCTGGATTTAAAAACGCGCAAGCAGACCCATCTGGCCTGGGATCACCGGCCGGTGGCGCTGGACAAAAGCGGGGACGAATTCGTAGCGCTCGGGGAAGACGGCGCGGTTGCGTTCGTGAAGCCCGACGGGGCCGACAAGCCCGATCGGGAGATGCAGGTTCCCGGCTTGCGGGCGGCAAAATGTCTGGCCGTTAAGCGGTAAAGTGAGCCGGCTTTGCGGCCTGCGCCGGTGCGACAGAAAAAAGGAGGGATCGCGGATGACGCAGGAATGGCGATGGATTCGGTCCGGCTATGGTTCGCCGGCTTACAATATGGCGGTAGACGAAGCGATACTGACGGCGCACGGCGAAGGAGCGGCGCCACCGACCGTGCGGTTTTACGGCTGGAATCCTCCGACGCTGTCGATCGGTTATTTTCAGAAGGCGAAGGAAGAGATCGATTTCGATGCGCTGGAGCGCGAAGGCATCGGCTTCGTCCGGCGGGCGACCGGGGGTAGGGCGGTGCTCCACGATAAGGAGCTGACGTACAGCATCATCGTGTCCGAGGACTACCCCGGCATTCCGCGAAGCGTGACGGAAGCGTATCGGGTGCTGAGCGAAGGGCTGCTGCTAGGGTTCCGCAAGCTCGGATTGGCGGCCGATATGGTACAGCTCGAAAGCGAGGAGGACAAGAGCAAGTACGAGTCGATGGGCTCGGCGGCCTGCTTCGATTCGCCTTCCTGGTACGAGCTTGTCGTGGAGGGACGCAAGGTGGCCGGCAGTGCGCAGACCCGGCAGAAGGGCGTCGTGCTGCAGCACGGGTCGATTTTGCTCGATCTCGATGCAGATCAGCTGTTCCGGCTGCTCAGGTTCAAGAACGAACGGATCATGGAACGGATGAAGCAGCAGTTTTTGCGGAAGGCGGTCGCGATCAACGATCTGCTTCGCAGCGTCGGACAACTGCCGGTCGGGCTGGCACAGACGGAAGAGGCGTTTCTGGCCGGTATGGCCGAAGGACTGGGCGTAAAGATGGTTCCGGGAGAGCTGACCTCATACGAGCAGGAGCTGGCGGAACGGCTGGTGGAAGAAAAATATGGCAATGAAGAATGGAACCTTCGGAGATAGCGCTCCGAAGGTTTTTTGATATTTATTGAGGGATGCAGGAGGAGATGGCCTGCTCGAAGGCTTGCTGCAGGCGGCGCGTGACCGGTCCCGGGCTACCTGAGGCGACGGGAATGCCGTCGAGTGAAATGACGGGCGTTACTTCAATGGTCGTACCGGTGACGAACGCTTCCTCCGCCTGCCGGAGATCGTCCAGCGTGAACGGCGTCTCGGCGACCGGGATGCCGAGCTCGCGGGCCAGACGAAGCGCGACGGCGCGCGTGATCCCGTGCAGGATCAAGTTGTCGGCGGGATGAGTAATGATTGCGCCTTGTTTGACGATCATTACGTTGGAGGCGCTGCACTCCGTGACCAATCCACCGCGGTGTAATACGACGTCGTCCGCGCCTTGATCGAGCGCGTGCTGCTTCGCCAACGTGTTGGGCAGCAGGTTAAGCGTCTTCAGGTCGCAGCGCAGCCACCGGATATCCTCCATCGTAACGACGGCGATGCCCTGCTGCATCATGCGAACGGGACGCTTCAGCTCGGTCGTATAAGCCATAAGGACAGGTTCGGCCTCAGCGGGAATCGCATGGGCTCTAGGCGCCGTACCGCGGGTGATCTGGAGGTAAACGGTGCCTTCGATTAGCGAGTTTGCGGCGATTAATTGTTCCAACTGCTTTTGCAATTCGCTTGACGCAGCGGGCAAGTCTATGCGGACGGCAGCCGCCGTGCGCTCCAATCGCTTGAAATGCGCCTCGGCTTCGAACAATTTGCCTCCGTAGACGCGGAATACTTCATAGATGCCGTCGCCGAAATAGTACCCGCGGTCGTCCGGCGAGACGCGAACTTCTTCCTTGGGAACGAGTCTGTCTTGGATCAAGTAAATCGGAGTCATGGGTACACCTCCCGTATCATGTAGGTTTTGGAAAATGGGAACATACGTTTGATAATGCTGCTGAATACGGTTATACTATTACTAGACTAACAATCGGCTGATTCATTGTCAAAACGAAGCAAAGGGCGGATTTGCAAGGTTTCGTTTCAACATGTTGTTGGGCGTATATAGTTTCAGTTTTTCGTTAACTTAGGCCGGCTTTGTCGAAAAAGATGAAGATTTCGTCAACGAAAAAGAGAGCCTGACCGCGAAAAAAGAAGCTAGCGGGCTTGTATTCCATACTACGCCGTTAAATCCGCTTTTTGCCTATTCGTAACACAATATATTGTATTGTATAATGTTTTTCGCATACCAGATATTGTGATTGGCCTTTGAAAATATTTCCGGGAGGTTGTTGTTTTGAAGACCGTGCAGCAGACCAAATTGGAAGGCTTAAGCGAAAAAATATTTCTTGACCGTTATGCGATGAAGGATGCCGATACCCGCAATACGAAGGTGGGAGATACGGTACTGGTGCTGACGAAGGACGATCCGAAGTTTCCGGCCAAGGAAGTAGGGGAAGTCATTGAACGTCAAGGAAACCAGGTCAAAGTCAAGCTGCGGAGCGGAGACGTTGTCGACTCTGCCGTCGAGAAGCTAACGCTGACGTTGGAAAAAACGCCGCAGCAGATGTGGGACCGCTTGGCCACTGCCATGGCTTCCGTGGAAGCAACTCCGGAGAAACGCAAGGAATGGACGGACAAGTTCCGTTACGTGCTCGACGATTGGAAGCTTGTGCCCGGCGGGCGGATCGCCGCAGGAGCGGACGCAAGCGACGAATTGACGCTGTTCAATTGCTATGTCATCCCGTCCCCGCATGACAGCCGCGGAGGCATTATGGCGACGCTGTCCGAAATGACGGAAATTATGGCGCGCGGAGGCGGCGTCGGGATTAACCTGTCCTCGCTTCGTCCACGGCGTTCCGTTGTCAAAGGCGTCAACGGTTCTTCGAGCGGCGCGGTATCATGGGGCGGACTGTTCAGCTACACGACCGGCCTGATCGAACAGGGCGGAAGCCGCCGCGGCGCACTGATGCTGATGATCAACGACTGGCATCCGGACGTGGTCGATTTTATTACCGTGAAGCAAACGATGGGCCAGATCACGAACGCCAACTTGTCCGTATGCGTCAGCAACGGCTTTATGAAGGCGGTCAAAGAGGATCTGGATTGGGAATTGGTCTATCCGGATACGACCGACCCTGAATATGACGAGCTGTGGGACGGCGATTTGGACAAGTGGAGAAAGACCGGCAAAAAAATAAACCATTACCGGACGGTCAAAGCGCGCGACGTGTGGCATACGATTATCGAATCCGCATGGAAATCGGCGGAGCCCGGGGTCGTATTCATGGAATACTACAACCAGATGTCCAACAGCTGGTATTTCAACCCGATCATCTGCACGAACCCTTGCGGCGAGCAGGGATTGCCGGCGTGGGGCGTATGCAATCTGTCCGCAATCAACCTGTCCAAATTTTACGACGAGCATAATCACGACGTGGCATGGGACGAGCTGGCGCAGGTCGTCCGTTATTCCACGCGTTTCCTGGATAACGTTATTGACAAAACGCCGTATCACTTCGAACAAAACCGGGTGAACCAGCAGGGCGAGCGCCGTGTCGGACTCGGCTCCATGGGCCTCGCCGAGCTGATGATTAAGCTGGGCATCCGCTACGGCAGTCCGGAATCGCTCGAATTCCTCGATAAGCTGTACGGCTTCATGGCGAAGGAAGCGTACTTGGCTTCCGCCGATATCGCGGAAGAGAAGGGCTCCTTCAAGCAGTTCCAAGCGGAACCGTTCCTGCAAAGCGGCTTCATGAAGCATATGACGTCCGTCTTCCCGGAAGTGGGCGCCGCCATCCAGAAGAAGGGCATGCGCAACGTAACGGTCATTACCCAAGCGCCGACGGGCAGCACGGGAACGATGGTGGGCACCTCGACAGGGATCGAGCCGTACTTTGCGTTCGAGTACTACCGTCAAAGCCGTCTCGGCTTCGACAAGCAGTACGTGCCGATCGCTCAGGAATGGAAGGATGGGCATCCTAACGAAGAGCTGCCGGACTATTTCGTGACCGCCATGGATTTGTCCGCGGAAGATCATATTCGCGCGCAGGCCGCCATTCAAAAATGGGTGGACAGCTCAATCTCCAAAACGGCGAACTGCCCATCCGACTTTACGGTTGAAGAAACCAAGCAGCTGTACGAGCTTGCCTTCGATCTGGGCTGCAAAGGCGTGACGATCTATCGGGACGGCAGCCGCGACGTGCAGGTGCTGAGCACAGACAAGAAGGAAGAGAAGGCTGCGGAAGCGAAACCGGCGACACAGCCGGTGGCGGCCGAGCCATCCGCTGCGGGCGAGGAGAAGTCGCTCACCAACCTGTCCCAATCGCAGGCCGTTAACATTGACGCCAAGACGGAGCAGGTGTTCGACAAGGAATACAAGCGCCGTCCACAGGCTCTGCGCGGGGCAACGTATAAATTCAACACCCCGTTCGGGATGGCTTACATTACGATTAACGATATGAACGGCAGCCCGAGCGAAATTTTCTTGAACGTCGGCAAAGCCGGTTCCGACGTCTTCGCGATGTCCGAAGCGCTCGGACGCGTCTGCTCACTGTTCCTACGCTACGGCGACCATGGAAACAAGGTGCAGCTGCTGATCAAGCACCTCAAGGGCATCGGCGGCTCCGGCGCAATCGGCTTCGGCGCGAACCGCGTCGAATCGATTGCCGACGCTGTCGCCAAGGCGCTCGAAATGCACGGCGATTTCTCCGACAACGCGGATGATTACATCACCGCGACACAGGAGGTCGTGATGGAAACGCCCGCTCAATACGCGGTAACGCGCAGCGCGGCCACGTCTCTTGACCTGTGCCCATCCTGCGGTTCGGCTTCGCTGATTAACAGCGAAGGTTGCAAAAATTGCAGCAACTGCGGCTACAGCCGCTGCAGCTAGGAAAGAGAAAGAGGCCTTCGGGCCTCTTTTTTGTTGTTGTTTCCATATTCAGATAACATCCTATTTCTTTTATCACCATATGGGGTACCGCCCCATGCCTATCTAGCTAAGAACAAAGATACGGATTCATATTATCGTTTCACCCTTGAGCCTGATCCAATTCAGCTCTAAACGGAATTTCGTGCAGACTTAAACAAGCCTTCGGTTGCATCAAGTTGGCTACATAACTGTGCGAGGGGAGTCACAGATAAATGATCATTTAAAAAGACACATAAGGAAACTAAATTTTGCGCGGTACATTTGCTTTTTCGTTGGACAAAATTAGTTTGTCTAGCGAGCACTTCTAGCTGGGAAGGAGAAAAGTGATGCTGTAATTCTTGGGCTAATAAATGCACTTCTTCGCTGATAGAAAGAGGAATAGATTTCATGGGAAACCATCCTTTCTATGGAATAATGCCAACATAAAAAGTATAACTTAGTTTGGGGGTATGATTTCATCCTAGCTTGATGGGGATGTGGCGGTACCCCTTTAAGGTAAGACGCAAGAATGAAGAAGCTGAGATCAATGATCCAGCTTCTTTTTATGTTATTTTTGTTTAATAAAATAAAGCCTTAGATCTGAGTTTCGGCAGGACAGGAGTTGGCTTTTCTTCATCTTCCGCACTTGGAGATTACTTATTTTTATATTCCTCTTGCACCTTACGTAGCGTAATGTCTTATAGTAAAAGCGCATGAGATAAAACATAAAAAATAAAGCAAAGGATCTGATGTGTGGAACCACAGTGGGAAGTAGGTGAACTAGCAAAGCTAACAGGCTTAACGATTCGGACATTGCGTTATTACGAGATTAGCCTATTTTCACCTTCGGAATATACGGAAGCTGGACACCGCCTCTATAACCAAGCCGATCTCTTGCGACTACAACAGATTTTATCGTTAAAAGAATTGGGAGTATCACTTGAAGAAATAAGATCAGCGTTGGCAGGAATCTATTATGCTCCGTCACGAGTCATTTCCTTGCAAATCGCTCGTCTCAAAGAGAATACAATTGCAACAGACTATGTTGCAAGAACTCGAACACGTTTGGGAGATGATGCAGCAGAACAGAACTTTGACGTTGGATGACTTTACCCGATTATTAGAATTGACGAAAAGGTCCAACGTTTACGTATGATGCTTCCTATAAAGAAATTGTCAAAGATCAACGAATTGTCTATACATACACGATGGACATGGATCAAGTGCGTATCTCAGCTTCTATCGTAACTGTTGAATTAAAGCCCGTTAACGCGGGTACACGATTGATTTTTACGGAACAAGTTGCCATGTTTGATGGTCATGATCGTGTCGAATATCGCCAACAGGGAACGGAAACATTTTTGGACAAGCTAGAGAGTCTACTTCAAACAAGTACTCAGGTGAAAAAATGAAAAAAAAGGCAGGTACGGTTTTCACCTCATTACTGAAAGCGACTTTTAAGTCGCACTGGACAAAAACACCCTTAATGATAATGTGGCAGATACCCAAGCCCAGTAAGCTTGTTTTTTTGCATCGCAATTTTAGGCTGATTAGATTACTGTAGAAATAAATGAGAGGGAGTTGAAGAGAATGACGAAACAAACACGAATTGGTAAAACAGATTTAGTTGTCAATCCAATCGGACTTGGAACAAGCGCTGTAGGTGGGCACAATATTTATCCTAATTTAAATGAAGAAGTAGGAAAAGATTTGGTGCGGGCTGCGATCAACCATGGAGTGAATTTTTTAGATACAGCGTTTTTTTATGGAACAGGACGTTCAGAGGAGCTAGTAGGTGAAGTGATAAAAGAAGCAGGAAAGCGTCATGAATTCATCCTTGCAACAAAAGGCGGCCTTACACTTGTCGGCAATGATGTTGCCATGGATAATTCGCCTGCTTTTTTAAAACAAGCCGTTGAAGATAGTTTGAAAAAGCTACAAACAGATTACATAGATTTATTTTATATTCATTTTCCAGATCAGGATACACCAAAAGATGAGGCGGTTGGAGTCTTAAAACAGCTAAAGGACGAAGGTAAAATTAGAGCAATTGGCGTTTCTAACTTCTCACTTGAACAATTGAAAGAAGCAAATAAGGATGGTTATGTCGATGTATTACAGGGAAATTACAATTTGCTGCATCGTGAAGCGGAACAAGAATTCTTTTCATATACGACAGAGAATAATATCTCGTTTATTCCATACTTTCCACTAGCATCAGGCTTGCTGGCCGGTAAATACAATAAGGATATGACATTCAATGATCTGCGCAAAGATATGCCTCACTTCCAGGGGGATAAATTCAAAAAAAATCTAGAAAAGGTAGAGCAGCTCCGTAAAATTGCAAATGAAAAAAATGCCGAAGTTGCTCATGTAGTCCTTGCTTGGTATTTAACACATGATTCAATTGATGTTATCATTCCCGGAGCAAAAAGAGCAGAGCAAGTGCTGGATAATTTAAAAACATTAGACGTCCACCTGACAGAAGAAGAAATCAACGAAATTGATCGTATTTTTAAATAGGTAAGACATTTGTAAGCGTCAAATCGAGCTGGGCGCTATTTGACGCTTACGCATAATCGCCGCTAGAATCAGGCATACTATCCCCAACCAGAGGCAATTATCAAGTAAGGGGACAATAGTTATGACGGTTAAGACGATCGCAAAGTGGGATGAGAAGAATGGCTTTCTGTCGGTCCTCGATAAAGTCGGTAAAGAGGCAACACTGCCGCAATATCTGCAAGTAGATCACACAAGTTCAACTCCTGATGCGAATGGTCAACTCCGCGATCATTTCACCGTGCTTGAAGGATTGGCAAAGCATCAAGAATTCAGCGTCAAATCTGAGGCTAATGCGCTTGGCCCTATGATTAACTATAACCCCTCAGCCGTCTTGAAATTCCTGCCAGCAAAAAATTTGCTCCGCATCTCGGACAATGTCGTGGTTCATGTGAAAACTGATCCAAATCATCCTATTCCTGAGGGCAACCATCGTATTCTGGTCGTGGATCATTTTCATGAAAACTATTATCCTAAAGCCGGTCCGTATCAACATTCCTGGTTTCCACTTCTGGAATTACCAGGAACATCGACGGAATTCAAGAAACGCTATCTTCATCCAGGGAAGGTTAGTTTGGGTTGCCTTACCGTACTTGACCACGAAAGATGGACTGAAATCTACGAGTTTTTGATCCGACGACGCAAGGACAAAGATTACGTGAGTATGCTGCAGGTTTGTCCTCCCGACGCAGAGGATTGGTGCAAGTTATTTAACGGCAAATACCAAATTACTATTGATGGGGAAGCGTATGCGTGGGGTGCGCTGAACTTAGTCTTTTCGAAAGGTGCAGACAACTGGCTTAATGTTGTGGGCACATCAGACAATCATCGGTACACTTTCCGTGGTGCTTTTGCACTCACCAAAGATGCACCGGTAGCCCATTCCTTCGGCCCTCAAGGTGGAAGCGTCATGGAAGGCAGACTGACTGATAACCAGCCAAGCTCGCACTGGCCGCGTGAATGTGATCTGCGCGTGGGATGCTGGGAACTCAATTTCCAAGAGGGTCTCATGGTTCCGGTGAAAATTGAATGGAAAGGAACTATCGCACAAGGATACTGGAATCATGGCGCTCCGCACAAACTTCAATTGACGGCCTTAGAACTGAAAGAGCGCCCCTGGTACAACTATCCATGGAATTATCCGAACTGGAACCCAAATCCGCCGCCACTACCAGTTTAAATTCAAGTTCCAAAAAATGACTAGAACAATACCTCACACAAGGAGATCGTAAAATGGCAGAGAATAAGGACAGTATCAACAAAGAGCTCAGCGGGAACGACAGAGATAACCGGCCAGCCCCACATGGAAGCGGAAACGAAGCAAAAAACGAGGCTGGTACTAAGAGGCGCGAGAACTTTTCCACCCTTTACGGAGAAACTACCAATACAACTCATAGCTCGGTTGGATCGACCGGCTCAACCACCAATACAACGACAACCCGGCAACATCAAACCTAACGTAGAGGTCATCTTCTCCGATATTTAATTGCAAAGCGGGATGTAGTAAGCAGTGGCTTCCGATAGGACAAGTTTGATTGGACTATAAATAGCCGAAAGCCCATTTAAAGCCATTTTACTGGCTGAAAACGGGCTTTGCTTCCGATGACGTTACTTTAGTGCGTCCTTCTCCTGGTAAAAAGCCAGCCGCCGGCCACGAAAACGAAATAGAGCATAAGGTTAAATCCGACGCCCGTCAGCAGCGAGCCGTTGAATAATAATGCTTTGAAAAAAAAGACGACATGAACGCGCAGCGAAGGAATCGCCGTTCCGATTGGGATCGCCGCAATGAGCAGCGCCCATAGCAACCAACCGACAGGATGGTAGTAACCGGAGATCAGCATGCTTAGAAGCGCCATCACCATCAAATAAAAGGCGGTTTGGTAAAGAAAAGAACCTGCCAAGCCAAAGTCAACCCAATGAAACGCTTCAATAAGATCAACGGTGTTCATGTAATTCCGGAGCACGCCCACTTCAAATTCAAACCATAAAGAATTGAACAAAGCGATGGCTGCTGCCCAGACGGCAAAGACGAATTGAAGCGCTTTAAAATATTGCTCCCGGCTTGCGCCCAAATTTACGATGCGTTTGTAATAACTGAGCGGCAGCACGATAGCGATAAGAAGCAAAATGAGAATCAGCATGTTGCCGTCCGAAAGGCGGGTATTGTGGCTGCTGTCTGTAAAGAGGCTAACAATGAAGTCCGCCAGCCTTCCAAGCAGGATAAGAATAATGACGCACCAGATGTAAATCCTCATTTGCAAATAGGTAGCCTTGAAATGAACGGCCCATGCGCCCAACTTAGTGACCTCCTTCGATCAAATACGAGAAAAACTTTTGAAGTGTCAGATGTTCAATCGAAATGTCCATCTCGCGCGCCTGTCGCATGTCCCCATCGTCCAACGTTTCGTAAATAGCGGCCATTGTGCCGCGGCCATAGGCTTCCGTATATAATACTCGCTTTCCGGCTGTAAACGAAGCCACCGCTTCCGAATTTCCCCGGATCAGATGAGCTGCCATACGTATCCGATCCATCTCATCATGAAGCAGGAGGGAGCCGGCTTCAATGATGTACACTCTTTCTGCGACTGTGGCGATTTCGTCAATCAAATGCGTAGAAAGTAAAATCGTGCGAGGGTGATTGGCATAATCCTCCAAAAGCGCCTTGTAAAATCTTTCCCGCATCAAGACATCGAGTCCGAGCACCGGCTCGTCGTATAGCGTCAGCGATGCCCGGCTGGCCAGACCGATGATGTTTCCTACGAGCGATTCCGTGCCTCTTGATAGCTGCCTGATTTTTTTGTGCGGATCAAGCTGAAACGTCTCGAGCAATTCATGAGCGAACGTCCAGTCCCAATTTGGATGAAAATTCGCAGCAAACTGCAAAACCTCGATAACCCGCGCTCCTCCGAAATGTTTGTTTTTCTCGCGTACGAAACAGAAATCCTTCGGAAGTTCTCCTTTGCCCAGCTTTTTTCCTCTTACCTCGATTGTGCCGTAGTCCGGGAAGATTCCGCCTGCGATCATGTTAAGCAACGTCGTTTTGCCGGCGCCGTTTCGCCCGAGCAAACCGTAAATGACGTTTTCCTCCAGCTGCAGATCCAGATTCCGCAATGCGTCAGTTCGACCGTATTTTTTATTTAAATTGCCGCAAGTCAATGCTATGCTCACGGTTCGTTCATTCCTTTCTCAACTGTTTGATCATGTCCATGATCTCTTCGGTTGTCAGCCCGAGCTTGTCGGCTTCATTCAGCAGATTGGACAACAGCTCATTGTAGAAACGATCTCTTCGCTTCATCTGAATCTTCTGTTTCGCATCCATCGCGACATACATGCCAAGCCCTCTTTTTTTGTACAGGATACCTTCATTGACGAGCAGGGCGATCCCCTTCACTACGGTCGCCGGATTGATTTGGAACAGTTGAGAAAACTGCGCCACAGAAAGAATTTGCTCGTCCACGCGGAAAGTGCCGTTCAGAATATCGTCCTCAATGATGTTGGCTACCTGTTGAAAAATCGGTTGTTTATCGTCGAAAGTGATGTTCATTGCCCCACCTTCAGTATATCGGTATGTTATCCATCTAGCATACCATAATTTATATGCAAACAATTGTCAATAACCGATCGTTCGATCGAGTTTTCCGAACGTATGATCGATCGTTGACAATGATTTGAACATGAATTATAGTGTGCTACATGAGTAACATACTGACATGCTGAGAAGAAAAACTTTGGCAAAAGGGGACTTACGAAGTTTCAATCATTATGATTCGAGGAGATGTAAGAAGTGAAAAAGTTAATCGAATTTAAAAAAGTAACGAAACAATACAAAATAGGAGAAGTGCCAATCAAGGCCCTGGATGGCATTGATTTTTCCATATCAGAGGGAGAATTCGTCGTTATTTTGGGCGCAAGCGGCGCAGGTAAAAGTACGATTTTGAATATACTTGGCGGTATGGATACAGCTACCTCAGGTCAAGTGTTCGTTGGCGATCAAGAAATAACAAGATTCAACGAAAAAAAATTAACACAATATCGCGGTGAGAAGGTTGGCTTTGTCTTTCAATTCTACAACTTGATTCCGAATTTAAACGCACTAGAAAATGTTGAATTTGCCGCTGAAGTATGTAAAAACCATCTGGATGCTCAAGATATTTTACATAAAGTCGGATTAAAGGATCGAATCAAAAACTTCCCTTCCCAGCTCTCGGGGGGAGAACAACAAAGAGTGGCAATTGCTAGAGCTGTTGCCAAAAATCCTTTGCTTTTACTCTGTGATGAACCAACCGGGGCTTTGGATTATGTTACCGGCAAGTCCGTCTTAAAGCTTCTTCAGGATTTAAATAAGGAAACGAAAAAGTGCGTCGTTGTGGTCACACATAATACGGCAATTGCTCCCATGGCTGATAAAATTATTAAGGTGAAAAGCGGAAGGATAGAAAGCGTTACGCTTAATGATGAAAAACAAAGTGTTGAAGGGATTGAGTGGTGATCGTGAAACTAGTTATAAAATTATTAAGGGATATTAAACAATCGATAGGACAATTTGTAGCCTTTGTTTTGGTTGTCGCAGTAGGAGCTTTTTTCTATACGGGGCTGGTCACTTTGAGCGATAATCTTAGTGCTTATACCAAGGTTTACTTTAAAGAACATCATTTAAGCGACCTAAATATATATTACAGTCAAATTTCCAAACAAGATGTGGCTCGTTTAAGCGAAATGGAAGGCATAAATAAAATAGAAGGACGATATACCTTTGATGCCACGCAAGCCTTTGAAGATTATAAAGCTACGTTAAAAATTCATTCGATCCCTGTAAAAAATGAAATCAATACACCTACGATGATGGAGGGCAGTATCCCGTCAAAAAAGGACGAGATCTTTTTAGATTCTCATTATGCCAAAGAACATCATTATCGTGTCGGCGATGAAATCAGTATCCGTACGGATGAAAAAAATTTTAAGTTTACAATTAGCGGCTTGGGCGAGAATGTTGAACATGCAAAAAAGAACGAAATCCAAGACCATAAAACCTACGGAATCGCTTATATTGCCGAAGAGACCATACCCGAAATCGTAAACGGCTTTTACTATAATGAAATCATGATTGATGCTAAAGAAGGTTACGATAGCGACAAATTAGGTAAAGCAATTGAAGTACAATCGAAACAAAAACAACTTACTTATTTAAACCAAGTAAGTAAAGAACGGACTTTCAATTATTCGAAAATCAAGCAAACGATATATAATAATAATTTGATGAGTAAGGTCATCCCTCTGGTTCTCTTTTTGATCGAAGCGATTATTTTATTTCTGACCATGTCGAGGATTATAGATTCTCAAAGAAATCAAGTAGGCATTATGAAGGCTTTGGGTGTAAACAACAGAAGCATCATGCTTCATTACATGGGATACCCTGTGCTGGTCGGTATATTGGGGTCCATCCTAGGCTGTGCCCTTGCCGCTATTGTATTTGTTCCATTAGTAACGGCGTCGAATGCAAGGGCCTACTCTCTGCCTGGCATTCAATTTTCGCTTTCTTTGTATTCGATCCTTCCTCCCATCATTTTCTCTAGCGCTTTTGGACTTCTATCCTGTTACTTAAGCGGTAGATCCATATTAAAAGAACGTGCAGCCCAGGCTATGCGTCCCAAACCGCCCAAGACAATGAAAAAGCTAGTTATAGAAAGAATCCCGGGTGTTTGGAGTCAGATTCCCTACAGTTACAAACTCATTTTGAGAAATATATTTTTAAACAAACAAAAAGCTCTGGCGAGCTCCGTTGGCGTTGTGGTAAGCACGGTTTTATTGATAACTGCTTTCGGTACTCAAACGGCTTTGCAAAAAGTAGCGAATCAAATTGAAGATGTGTATACGTATGATTTAAAAGTAGATTATACGATGGGAACATCTCCTGGTACGATAAAACTATTCGGTATTCAAAATAGTTATGATTTATCCACCTTTCCTGTTGAATTCATTAAAGATGCTGAAAAAGAAAATGCCACTTTAGTTGTTACGGAACAAGAAAACGATCTCATTCATTTCTTTGACGAAAATGACAAAAGGATATATTTAGGAAATAATGGTGTGCTGGTACCCAAATCTTACGCCGACAAGTATCATATTTCAGAAGGGGATATCATCCAAATAAAGTTCACAGCACCAGAGCTTAAAAATAAAGCTGTAGATATGAAGGTTTTAAAAATATCTACTCAGTATTCAAATCCGTCATTTTATAGCACATCAGCCTATTTAAAGAGCTTTGACATAGACTACAGTCCAACCTCGCTTTTAGTTAAAGCAGATAGCTCTACAGATCTTATAAGCGTTCGTAACTTTTTTGAACAAGATCATCATGCAGATACAATTGCAGATAAGAATGATCTTAAGAAATCAGCTCAATATATTTTGAAGCAAAACAGTTTTATATTTATCATGTTTATCATTTGTGCGGTCATACTCTCCTTTGGCGCCATATATACCATATCTTCCATAAACATTTATGAACGGAATCGTGAGCTTGCCACACTCAAGGTATTAGGCTATCAGAAAAATAAAATAAACAGACTCATATTTTTGGAAAACATCATCCTAACCGCATTTGCGGTAATTGCAGCTTTACCGATAAGCGGATATTGTTTTGAAATTATTGTGAATTCACTATCCAGTACCCATCAACAAATCCCGGATAAATTAAATATTTTTACAATTTTAGTTTCTATTATTATTTCATTCATGCTTACCATTCTAGCTAACTTACTGCTTAGGAGAAAAGTTACCAAAATCAATATGATTGAATCGCTAAAAAGTATAGAATAATGGAGAACGAAGAACCACCGAAGGATGAAAAATCCAGTGCGGTGGTTCTTTTTTTCTTTCGTCTCCTATGCCATCATTGTAGATGGGGGCGATGAAGGATGTTTCAGGATTTCAAGCTCGTCGGTGACCGTCCGGTCGCGATACAAGTGAAAGAATACGTCAAACGTTTAATTATAAAAGGGGCGCTTCAGGCGGATCAGAAGCTGCCCTCCACACGAGAAATGAGCGGGCTGCTTCAGGTAAGCCGCAATACCGTCATTGCAGCCTATGAAGGCTTGGAGGATGACGGATTTACGTATGCGATTCCCGGCAAGGGCAGCTATGTGGCCGCCATGGTGGGCCATTTGGCTGCAGATCACGGAGGAGCTGACGGCTCCGCCGCCTGGCAGATCGACTGGAAGGCAAGAATGAACGAGTATGCGGTATCGGCTGTGGAGCTGGATATGATGAAGCAGGGCATTCGCGCCAAAAAAGAAGCCATCTCGTTCACAAGCATCGCTCCAGATGAGCAGTTGTTTGATCTGGGGGATGTAAGGCGAGCCTTTATGGACCGGATGGCCATCGAAGGGCAGGTGCTGCTCAACTACGGCTATGCCAAGGGCTACAAGCCGCTGATCGATTACCTGATGCGTTATATGGAGAATAAAGGCGTCGATATAAGCGGCAAGGATATGCTGATTACAGGCGGGTTTACAGAAGGCTTTGATATTGTGCTGTCGGCATTGCGCCCTTCTGCACGCCGCGGAGCGGCAATTTGTGAAAATCCGACCCATCATACCGCGATCAAAAATTTGAAGCTGCAAGGATTTGAGATTACCGGGATTCCGATGGAGCGTGACGGTATGGATGTGGAGCGGCTTGAGGCGGTATTACAGAAGCAGACAAACCGCTTCGATCTGGCGTATTTGACTCCTTCCTATCACAATCCAACTGGCATCGTCATGTCGCCGGCAAAGCGCAGCGCCGTTATGAAATTAATGATGCGCTATCAGATTCCGGTGATCGAGGATGGATTCAATGAGGAGCTGCGCTACTCGGGAGCGCATGTTGCGCCCTTAATAGCGGCAGCAGGGCAAGGGAACGGAGTCATCTATATCGGCAGCTTCTCCAAGGTGCTGTTCCCCGGATTGCGAGTAGGCTGGGTGCTCGGAGACCGGGCGCTGATCGACACGCTGGAAAGCATTAAGCGTGCACGCACCATTCATACATCTACAATCGATCAATCGATTTTATACCAATATTTGCTTAACGGAAATTTCGATAAGTATGTCAAAAAAGCACGTACAGAATATAAGCGCAAATATGAGCTGACAAAGGCATGCTGTGAAGCGCATCTTCCCGAGGCGCAGCTGTCCGGCGACGGGGGCTTGCATTTGTTCCTCACCTTTCCGACAGGCGTAAATACACGCCAGCTGCTGGAAGCTTGCACGGAACAGGGCGTTATTTTTACACCGGGAGACAAGTTTTTTATTCAAGAAGGCGAAGGGACGAATACATTGCGGCTTGGTTTTTCACGAGTAACGGATGAAAATATCGAGCGGGGTATTCAAATCATCGGGAAACAGGCGCGCAGCTTTCTTAAGGCATAACGATGAAGAAAAGAGCTAAAATGAGGTGTCGTGATGAAAATTGGCGTTATTATGGGCGGTATTTCCTCTGAGCGTGAGATTTCTTTACTAACAGGTCAACAGATGATCCATCATTTGGATCGCAGCCGCTATGAGGTGGTTCCCATTGTGATCGAGCAGCGAGCGGATTTAATCGCGCAGGTCCAGCAGGCAGGCATCGATCTC
Organism: Paenibacillus tyrphae; assembly: GCF_000722545.1. GTDB lineage: Bacteria > Bacillota > Bacilli > Paenibacillales > NBRC-103111 > Paenibacillus_G > Paenibacillus_G tyrfis. Next base: position 133,316 of record NZ_JNVM01000013.1, on the reverse strand, counting down.
GCGCTGCTGGCGCTGCATGGCCAATATGGCGAGGACGGCACGGTGCAGGGAACGTTGGAGACGCTGGGCGTTCCATATACGGGAAGCGGTGTCCTGGCAAGTAGCTTATGCATGAATAAGCAGCTGTCCAAGATGCTACTGAAGGCAGCGGGCGTGCATACGCCTGCAGGCCTTTGCTGGCAGGGGACGGACGATTATGATCCGCAGGCGGTGGAGCGGCTGGGCTACCCGGTTATTGTGAAGCCGAATACGGGGGGATCAAGCATCGGCATCCAGCTTGTACAGAATGAGAAGGAGCTGCTGCCGGCTGTTCAGGAGGCTTGCAGCTTGGATCAGGCGATCTTGATTGAGCCCTATATGAAAGGGACGGAGCTTACCTGCTCGATTGTGGATGGCGAGGTATTGCCGATTATCGGCATTCGTTCCGCGCATTCGGAGTGGTTCGACTACAAAGCGAAATATGAGGCCGGCGGCGCTGAAGAGAAGGTGATCCAGCTTCCTCCCGTGATGGAGCAGCGTGTGCGCGAGGCGGCGCTGGCCAGTTACCGGCTGCTGCAATGCAAGGTCTATGCAAGGGTCGATATGATTTTGTGTCAGGATATGCCTTACGTGCTGGAAGTGAACACCTTACCGGGAATGACCGCGGGCAGCCTGCTTCCGAAGAGTGCGGCAGCTGCGGGGATCACCTTTACACAGCTGCTGGACCGTATTATTGCCAGCTCGCTCCATGAACGGAAACAGGAATGGGGGATGGTGCAGCATGCTTAGTGAAGAGGGTACAGGGCGATTTTTATCCTCGCGTGTACGGGGTATTCGGCCATCGGGCATTCGTGCTTTTTTTGATCTGAATGCAGCAGGCGGAGATACAATCGCCCTTGGAATTGGCGAGCCGGATTTCGTTACACCGGAAAAGGTACGTGAAGCTTGCGTTCAGGCATTGCGTGAAGGGCAGACGAAATATACTTCAAATGCCGGCTTGATGGAGCTGCGGGAGGAGCTTTCGGCTTATTTTTCCAGCAGCTTCGCGCTTTCCTATGACCCCGAGCAGGAAATTATCGTGACGGTGGGGAGCAGTGAAGCCGTCGACCTGGCGCTGCGGGCTGTGATCGATCCGGGTGACGAGGTGCTGATTCCGGCGCCAACCTATATTGCCTATGAACCGATTATCCATCTGCATGGCGGTAAAATTGTGGAGGTGGCGGCTACGGCAGAGGAGCAGTTCAAGCTGACCCCGCAAGCGCTGGAAGCGGCAATTACGCCTCATTCGAAGGTTTTGATGATCAATTATCCATGTAATCCGACCGGAACAGTTATGACGGAGCAGGATTGGCTGCCGATTGCAGAGCTTATTGTCAAACATAATCTGGTCGTCATTTCGGATGAAGTTTATGCCGAGCTGACTTATGGGAGAAAGCATGTCAGTATCGCCTCCTTGCCGGGCATGAAGGAGCGTACGATTGTCGTCAGCGGCTTTTCCAAAGCGTTCGCGATGACAGGCTGGCGGGTAGGCTACGCGTGCGGTCCGCGCGAGCTGATTGCCGGCATGTTGAAAATCCACCAGTACACGGCCATGTGTGCTCCCACCATTGCACAGATTGCCGCGCTCGAATCATTGCGTCATGGCTTAGCTGCCAAGGATGAGATGATGGCGAGCTACAATGAACGCCGCAAGCTGTTTGTAGCCGGCTTGAATGCAATCGGGCTGGCCTGTCACGAGCCTGAGGGGGCTTTCTATGCCTTCCCTTCCATTGCTTCTACCGGCATGTCATCTGAGCAGTTTGCTCTTCGGCTGCTGGAGGAAGCGAAGGTGGCGGTCGTACCGGGACATGTATTCGGATCGGGCGGAGAGGGCTTTATTCGCTGCTCCTACGCAACCTCGCTCGTCGATTTGGAGAAGGCACTGGAGCGGATGGGAAGGTTTATGCAGGTGATGCAGCCGGTTTGATGAAGGCTTCGGCATATAGAAGAAACTAGAGAGAGCTTCAACTTTTCACTGCGGTGGGTTGAAGCTCTTTTTTTTGTTCCCGTTGGGGTGACGGAAGGGATAAAATTTTAGTAGACATTTGTTATAAATAAACATATCATAATGTTATAAACGAATATTTATGTTGTATATTAACATTTTGATTTTGGAGGAGAACAACCATGCCGATAAAACCCAGACTGCAGCGCATGTTCAGCGAGCAGGGCAAATGTTTCGATGTGGCGATTGATCACGGATTTTTCAATGAGATCTCATTCTTGTCCGGTATCGAGAATATGCGGCAGGCGATCGCGACGATCGTGGAAGCCGGTCCGAATTGCATCCAGCTAAGCGTCGGACAGGCGGCGCATCTGCCATCGATCCCGGGGAGCCGGCGTATCGGACTCGTGCTGCGTACCGATGTCGCCAACATTTATGGTCAGGCGCTGCCGCGCTACTTATTCAGCGAGTTGATTGACAGATCCGTCGAGCAGGCCGTACGCCTGGATGCCGTGGCCGTATGCGTGAATCTGCTGCTGCTGCCGAACCAGCCCGAGCTTCATTATCAATGCGTGAAAAATGTAGCGGCGCTCCGCACCGAATGCGAGAAATACGGTATGCCGCTCATGGTCGAACCGCTGGTCATGCTTGCGAACGAAGTCAAGGGCGGCTATATGGTGGATGGGGATATCAACAAAATTATGCCGCTGGTGCGTCAGGCAGTGGAATTGGGAGCGGATGTCATTAAAGCCGATCCGTGCGACGATGTCGAGCAGTATCACCGGGTCATCGAGGTGGCTTCCGGCATTCCCGTCCTCGTGCGCGGCGGAGGGAGAGCCGCCGACGAGGAGATCGTGAGCCGTACGGTGCAGTTGATGCGGCAGGGGGCCTCGGGCATTGTGTACGGACGTAATGTCATTCAGCACGCCAACCCCGCCGGGATGACCAAAGCGCTGATGTCCATCGTCCATGACGGAGCCGATGAGGCGCAAGCTTTGGCTTGGTTAAGCAATACGGACGACATTTCGCCGGTAAGGGAGCGCTGATCGGTCATGGCCAGAACAATTATCCGTTTCGGCGTTATCGGCTGCGGTTTAATGGGCAAAGAATTCGCCAGCGCGGCGGCTCGCTGGTGCCATCTGACCGGCGTGGACTTCGAGCCGAGAATCACGGCCGTCTGCGATGCCAATGAAGCCGCCTCACAGTGGTTCAGGGATCATGTGCCCAGCGTGGAGGCGGTCTACACCGATTATAAAAGCTTGCTTGCGGACTCGGCCGTCGACGCGATCTATTGTGCGGTGCCTCACCAGCTTCACGCACAAATTTATGTCGATATAATCGAAGCGGGCAAGCATTTGCTCGGCGAAAAGCCGTTCGGCATCGATCAGGCGGCCAACAGGCTCATTCAGGATGCCATCGACAGACATCCGGAGGTGATTGTCCGCTGCTCGTCCGAGTTCCCCTTCTTCCCCGGCGCACAGCAAATCTATCGATGGGTGCAGGAGCGCAAATTCGGCCGAATCATTGAGGTGGAGGCGGGCTTTTGGCATTCCAGCGACCTTGACCCGACTAAACCGATCAACTGGAAGAGGCGAATCGCCACGAACGGCGAATATGGATGTATGGGCGATCTCGGCATGCATGTGCTGCATCTTCCGATGCGCTTCGGGTGGAGGCCCCGGTCCGTACGAGCTCTTCTGTCTCAAATCGTGCAGGAAAGGCCGGACGGACAAGGCGGCACAGTCCCTTGCGAAACCTGGGACAATGCCATTCTGGCCTGTGAAGCGCACACGGAAGACCAGCAGTTCCCCATGCTGCTGTCCATGAAACGGATTGCGCCCGGACATGCGAATACATGGTTTATCCGCATAGCCGGAACAGCGTTTTCCGCCGAATTTACCACCAAGCAGCCGAAGCAGATCGCTTCCTTGCCTTATTCGCCGGGCGGAGTTCAGGCTTGGCATGTGGCCGATACGCCTTATAAATCGGCCTACGACACCGTCACCGGCGGCATTTTCGAATTCGGCTTCCCGGACTCCATTCTGCAAATGTGGGCCGCGTTCTGCGACGAGCTGGCGCATGGCGACCGGATGCAACAGCCTTTCCGCTGCGCGACACCGCAGGAGGCCGGGTCCAGCCATCAGATTTTTACGGCGGCATTGGAATCGAATCGGACGGGGCGCACGATATCAATCGACTGGAGGAGCTAGCTTTGAGCCGTCATATTGCGGAAGTGGTGGTTGCAGGGCACATCTGTCTGGACATTATACCGACGATCGATGAGAAGCGGATCGGGATGGAGGGAATTCTCGTCCCCGGCAAGCTGATGAGCATCGGCCCCGCCGTGCTTTCGACGGGAGGCGCGGTTCCCAATACGGGGCTTGCGCTTCACCGGCTCGGCAGCCGGGTCAAGCTGATGGGGAAAGTGGGCAAGGATCCTTTCGGCGAAACGATTTTGTCGCTGTTGCGGCAGCAGCAAGATGTTTTGGCGGAGGGAATGATCGTAGCCGAAGGCGAGACCAGCTCCTACTCCATCGTTATCAGTCCGCCGCAAACGGATCGGGCCTTCCTGCATGCGACAGGAGCGAACGATACGTACTCCGCCGCAGATTTGCAGACAGACCGGCTGGAGGGCTCGAAACTGTTCCATTTCGGCTATCCGCCGTTGATGCGCAGGATGTACGAACAAGGGGGGCGCGAATTGACGAGCCTGTTCCAGCAGGTGAAGGCTCTCGGCTTAACCGTGTCGCTGGACATGGCGAAGCCGGACCCGGAATCGGCGGCAGGCCAGGCCGATTGGCGGGCGATTCTGGCAAGCGCGCTGCCTTATGTGGATGTATTCATGCCCAGCTTCGAAGAGGTGCTCTTTATGCTGAATCGCGAGCGCTTTCATCAACTGTCGCAGGAGGCGGCATCGGGTGACTTGCTGCCGTTGGCGAACGGGTCCCTGTTATCGGAGCTGTCCGGGCAATTGCTCGACATGGGTGCCGCTATCGTCGCGCTGAAACTGGGCGAGCACGGCCTATACGTCCGCACGACTTCGGACCCGGACCGCCTATCCGCCATGGGCGCATGCGCCCCCGCTGGCGGTTTGTCGGCGGGCTGGCTCGGCTGCGAACTGCTTACCTCCTGTTACGAGGTGGAGGTTAAAGGGACGACGGGAGCCGGCGATTGTACGATCGCCGGATTTCTATACAGCCTGCTGCGGGGCATGCCGCTCGAAGAGGCGGTTCATGCCGCCGTCGGCGTCGGCGCGTGCAACGTGGAGCAGGCGGATGCCGTCAGCGGCATCCCGCCTTGGGCCGACGTGCAGAGCCGGATGAACCGGGGATGGGCCAAGCGGGAGCAGAAGCTGGATTTGGCCGATTGGGTTTTGAACGAGCGGCAGGTGTGGGTTGGACCGCATCATCAATTACGGAAGACAGGAAGGGATGCCGGATGAAAAGAAGCGAGATCAGAGAGGCGCAGCGGCGAACGGCGGCATTCTTGCACGCCGGCGGTATTGTGCTGACGCAGCAGGAAATCGAGGCGATCGAAGTCGCGGGCTTCGGTCTGGAGCAGCTTGAGGTGCAAGGCTTGCAGCTTATCACGTACGTGAACACAGATCGTTACTGCGCCAAGGAACTGGTCATGTTTCCTGGGCAAACGTGCCCCGAGCACCTGCACCCGCCTGTGGGAGGCAACCCCGGGAAGATGGAAACGTTCCGCTGCCGGGCAGGAAGCGTGTTCCTGTATGTAGAAGGCGAGCCGGCGCCGGCGATACAAGCGATAGTTCCGGCAGACGGCGAGCCTTACTACACGGTCTTCCACGAAATCGTGCTGCATCCCGGAGAACAATATACGATTCAGCCCGGCGTCAAACACTGGTTTCAGGCTGGCGCAGAGGGAGCGGTTATTTCCGAGTTCTCCAGCACAAGCCGGGACGAATTCGATATTTTCACCGATCCCCGCATTGAGCGGATTCCGGTCATCCGGGAAGACGAATAGAGGCTGCGCCATGAAGCTGTACGGCAGGGAATGGTCGCGACGGGAATTGGAGGCGCGCGTAGGACGGATCGAGCAGATCGCCGGTATTCGGCGGTGGGTCGCAGCCGAGGGGCGGGAGGCTGGCGTCGAGCAGCTGCATGTCCGCACGGGAGCGGGGCTGAGCTACTGGGTGACGCCTACCAAAGGATTGGATATCGCCATGGCCGATTACTGCGGCGTGCCGATCAGCTGGCAATCGTGCAACGGGGATGTGCATCCCCGTTACTATGAAGCGCAGGGCGACGGCTGGCTGAGGACGGCATCGGGCGGTCTGCTGATGACCTGCGGTATGATGCAGGTCGGTTCGGCTTGCGAGGATGAAGGCGAACCGCTCGGGCTGCACGGGCGGGCGCATCATACGCCTGCCAGGCAGGTGACTGCGGCAAGCAATTGGGACGGCGAGGAGATGGAAATGCGCATCACCGGCATCGTCGAGGAGGCGTCCTTATTCGGCGGCTATTTGCGGTTGACGAGGCGGATTAGCAGCTTTCTCGGGCAAAATTCGATTCGGATCGAGGACGAGGTGCGGAATATGGGCTTCCGGCGCTGTCCGCATATGATGCTTTATCACTTCAACTTCGGCTTCCCCCTGATGGACGAAAATACGGCGATCCGCTTCCCGGCGGCGAACGTGCGGGCGCGCGAGCCTCAGACGCCTGTGGACGGCTACGATACGTGGCAGGTCCCCGACCCCGATTATCAGGAGCGCGTCTACCTGCATGCCGGCGTCACCGATCCGGCAGTCCGCATCGTGAACCGGAATTTCCCGCTGCCGGACGGAGGGCGGCAGGTGGAGGCTGTCTTGCGATGGTCGGCGGATACGCTGCCGAACCTCCTGCAGTGGAAAATGCCGGGCGCCGGCATGCATGTGCTCGGGATCGAGCCCGCCAATTGCGGCGTCGCGGGCCGGGCTATGGAACGCAAGCGGGGCACGCTCGTCTTTTTGGAGCCGGGAGAAACGGTCAATTACCGGCTCGAGTTGAACCTGGCATGAGTTGTTGGGATAATAGAGGCATCGACGATTAAGAAATGAGGTTTCGCATGACGTTACACCAATTGAACCAACGCCAACAGATGATTTTGAACCGGATGGCGGAAGACGGTGAGGTGAAAATCGCCGAGCTGAAGATCATGTTCGACGTTACCGAGATGACGCTGCGCAGAGATTTGGAAAAGCTGGAGCATTGGGGCTATATCCGGCGGATATTCGGCGGCGCGATCCTGCTCGGCAAAGATATCGCTCTGCAAGAGAGGACCAGCGTTCTCATCGAGGAAAAGGCGCGCATCGGCAAGCGGGCTGCCGCCCTGGTGGAGCCGGGGGATTCCATCTTTCTCGACGGGGGCTCGACGACACTTCAGGTCGCCAAATATTTGCAGCCGGACCGGCAAATCACGGTCGTCACCAACGCGCTGAACATTGCTGCGGAGCTTCAGGACAAGCGCATCCCGACGATTGTGATCGGCGGCGCAATGCTGGACAACACCGCCACGCTGGTAGGGCCGGTAGCCGCTGCGGCTCTTGCCAAAATGGCGTTCAACCGCGTGTTCATCGGCACGACGGGGATAACGGTCAAGCACGGTTACAGCAACTCGAACATGCACGAGGCGGAAATCAAGCAGTTGGCCATTGCGAAGGCCACGGAAGTGAACGTCGTGGCAGACCATACGAAGTTTGGCCGTCAGGACCTGTTTTCTTTCGCCCCGCTGCACGGCATTCACCGCATCGTGACGGACGGTTCTCCGGGCGAGGAGCTGAGGGCCGCGCTGGAGGAAGCTTCCGTTGACATTTTGCTAGGCTCCTGACCACAGAAAAATGATTAAAGCATACTTTCGCCGTACAGGCAATCGTATGCTTTTTATGTTTTCTTAGGCGGTAAGCGAGTTCCGATTGTGCGACAGGTTTGAAAATTGACTTTTGCTCCAGAAGAAGCAGTATTCGAACTAGGCAACGTCCGCCGGATTCTTTATGGTGAATAGGTGAGACAACGGTGACTTCGACAATCGGGAAGGAGTATCAGAATTATGAGTTTCGTGAGGGAGATTACAAGAAACCGTCAGTTGTATATTTTGGCGGTTCCCGGCATGATCTTTTTGGCTATTTTCTCCTATATTCCGATGCTGGGCCATTTGATCGCGTTCCAACGCTTTCAGCCCGTGAAAGGCATATGGGGCAGCCAGTGGGTCGGCTTCGATAATTTCAAGTTTTTTTTCGGAGGACACGATTGGCTGCGGGTTACGTTCAATACGGTGTATCTGAATCTGCTTTTTCTTATTTTCGGGATCGGGATCGCTATCGTGCTGGCGATTATCGTCAATGAGGTCCGGTCCGCGCTGATCAAGAAATTGAGCCAGTCGTTCATTTTCCTTCCTTATTTCATTTCTTGGCTGGTGGTCAGTCTGATGATGCTCGCATTCATGAGCACGGAGGGGCTGGTGAACAACTTGCTGAAGAGCGCGGGGATCGATGGAGTGAACTGGTATCAAAGCGTGCATTTGTGGCCGTTTCTGCTGACGCTGGTTTACATCTGGAAGTTTTCCGGGTACTATTCCATTATCTTTTTGGCTGCGATTGTGGGCATTTCCTCCGAATACTACGAGTCGGCGAAGATCGACGGAGCGACCCGGTTCCAACAAATCGTTCATATTACGATTCCTTCGATCCGATCGGTTATCGTCGTGCTGATGCTGCTGGGCGTAGGCCGCATTTTCTTCGGGGATTTCGGGATGATCTACGGCATTATCGGCGACAACTCGATCCTATACCCGACGACGGACGTCATCGATACGTATTCGTTCCGCGCGCTGCGCCAGTTAGGCAACTTCGGCATGTCGTCGGCCGTCGTCTTGTACCAGTCGATGATGGGACTCGTGACGATCCTGATTTTTAACCGGATCGCCAAGAAAATCGATCCCGATTCCAGTCTTTTTTAGGAGGGGCTTATGGAAGCCATAGCTAAGGCATCACCGGACAAAACGGCACGGACGCGAATCCGGACGGATACGTCCTGGCGGGAGAAAATGTTTGTGGGGTTCATCTATCTGTTCATTATCGGTTTCAGCCTGATCTGCGTTATTCCCTTTTGGATCGTTCTGGCGGACTCCTTCGCTTCCGAAGCGAGCTTCCTTCAGTATGGGTACCAGATTCTGCCAAGCGAGTGGAGCCTTGACGCTTACAAGTATTTGCTGCAAGGAGGCCAGTTCCTCACCAGCTACAAGAACTCGCTGATTGTAACGGCGGTCGGCACCGTCCTCGCCGTCGTCATGACCGCCATGTTCGCCTACGTGCTGGCGCATCCGAAGGTGAAGTACCGCCATGGGCTTTCCTTTTTGACCTATTTGGCGATGGTGCTCGGAGGCGGTCTGGTCGGGTTCTACATCATGGTGACCAATTGGCTTCACCTGAAGGACTCCCTCTGGGCGCTCATTCTTCCGTATTTGTTGAATCCGTTCTATGCGTTCATTCTCGTGGCCTTCTACAGATCGCTGCCTTTTGAGATCAACGAGGCCGCCACGATTGACGGAGCCGGCGACATCCGGCTCTTCTACAAAATTATATTGCCGATTTCGACGCCGGTGATTGCAACGGTCTCGCTCTTCTATGCGATCCAGTACTGGAACGACTGGTATTTATCGCTGCTGTTCATCGACAATTACAAGCTGCATCCGCTGCAGCTCATGATTCGTCAGCTGATTTCGAATCTCAACGTTTCCGCCTATGTCGGCGGCGGCGCCAGCTACCAGGTATCGGCGCCGACGAGCGCTATCCAACTGGCGACGGTCTGCCTGACGATCGGTCCCATCGTGTTTCTGTATCCGTTTCTGCAAAAGTATTTCGTAAAAGGCATTACGATCGGCGCTGTGAAAGGCTGAGCGCACCGCGGATTCACCCGAGCTCTCTCTCGGTACCATACAAACACAGGAGGAACGGCAACATGAAGATGCAAAAATGGACAGGTGCTGCAATAACATTGGTGCTGCTGACAAGCTTGCTGGCGGCCTGCAGCGGCAATTCGGACGCCGGCTCCGACGCGACGAACGCGCCCGGAAGCACGGCGAAGGGGGATGGGACGAAGAAACCGGACCCCGTTACGCTCAAGATTATGGTGCCGGGGGACAGGCCCAAAGATTTCGATGCCGTGATTCAGGAAGCGGAGAAACGGATGGCCGACTCGCTGAATGTGAAGCTGGACGTGGTCTTCGTGCCATGGGCCGATCTGGCGCAAAAAACGCAGGTGACGCTGTCCTCCGGCGAGAACATCGATCTGATCTTCGATGCGCCCTGGCTGCACCTGACTCAGCAAATCGCCGCGGGCAGCTATGAGCCGCTGGACGATCTGCTGAAGCAGTACGGGCCCAACATTCTCAAGAACCGCCCGCAGCAAATGTGGGACGCCAACAAATTCGACGGGAAGATCATGGGAATCCCCAACGGCAATTCCTTCGTGCAGGGCCGCGTGTACTATGTGAGGAAAGATCTTCGCGAGCAGCTCGGTATCGCGCCGATCAAAACCTATGACGACTTGATCAAATTCGCCTACGCGGTGAAGGAGAAGGTGCCGAACATTACTCCGCTGGTTCCGGCAGGCCAGGATGTAAACAAAGGCTTATCTGAAGGCGCTTACAGGCACTATTGGGCGGATAATAAGGAGAATATCCAACCGAGTCCTGCGCTCTCCGAATCCCTCATCCTGTACACGAAGAACAATGACGGCAAAATCTACAACCTGTTCGACGAGATGGAGCCGGCGGTCTGGTCCTGGATTCAAAACGCGCGCAAGCTGTATCAGGATAAAGTGATCAGTCCGGACGTGCTCGCCATCAAGGAGGTGATGGAGCCGGCCAAACAGGGCAAAGCCGCGATTGTGGTCAGCAACGATTTCGGGGTGAAGGACGACATTCAGAAGGCGCTGAAAAGCGGCAATCCCAAAGCGGAGTTCGAAGCGGTCACCTTCATGAATTTGACCAAAGGCGCCGTGCTGACGAACTCGCTGCAATACAATTTCATCTCGGTTCCCGTCGTGAGCAAGCACAAGGAGCGAGCGATTCAGTTTCTGGACTGGGCGAACCAGAAGGAAAACTACGATTTGCTGGTCTACGGCATAAAGGACAAGAACTGGGAAGCGGTCGGGGACGACCAGTATAAATTCAAAGGCGACGGCTACAAATGGTTCCCTTACGTATGGGTATGGAATCCGACGACCGACCGGCAGGACGCCAGCCAGGACGAGGAGACCAAGAAGCTCAACAAGTGGACGGCGGACGCCGGCAATTTTACGATCGACAAGCTGTCCGGGTTTACCTTCAACAACGCTCCGGTCAGCAACGAGATTTCCCAGTACACCAGCATGGAGGCGAAATACTACTCGGCTTTGTTCAACGGCGTTGTCGATCCCGAATCGTATTGGGCCAAATTCAAGGCGGAAGCGGCGCCTTTAGCCAAAAAAATTCAGCTGGAAGAGCAGAAGCAGATCGACACTTTTCTCGCCAAGAAGTAAAATCGGCTTCATCAGCCATTATCGAACCTCACAGATGCCGATATTTGTGCTTTAATATAGGGGACAAGAAACGATGAAGGGGAGTTCAGATGCTGCGGTTACTGCCGGAAAAAACATACCTTCGAAATTTTTTGAATATGGGCCTGTTATTTACGGTTATTATTCTGTTATTCTCCTATTTGTTAAGGCAGCAATATTCCAGGCAGGCTTATGAGGATATCAATCAATTAATGGCGACAAAGACGGACAGCCTGAGCCAGGGGTTCGAATACCAGCTCGATCATCTTCGTTCGTACGCGTTGAATATTTACCAGGACCCCGAAATTACGAATTGGTTAATGTCCGATCAGAACGAGCCGCTGTCTGCGGCTGCCGCGTTCAAGTCGGTATCCAAATATATGAGCCTGCAGTCGTACATCGCCTCGACGTATCTGGTGAACCGGAAGACGGGGCAGGTCATCAATTCGAAGGACGGCATCCATACGTTTGCGGATTTCGAGGATCAGGCGATGCTGACCCGCATGAGCGAGCGTCCTCCGACGATGCTGCGATTTTTTGACCACACGCTGGCAGGCCAATCGTATTTGGCGCTGACGGTGCCGTCGAACCGCTCGCCAATCGCCGGCCAAGGATATGTCGTCATCCTGCTGGACAAAGGTCTGCTGGAGAAGTATTTGCTCCAAAATCTGAATGATGCGACTGCCAGCATCCGCATTGTGGACGGCGAGCGGCATGTCATTCTCGGTGGCTCCGACGCTTTCGATACCAGGCTGCTTCAGCCGGATTTGAAAAACCATCAAGTGTACCTGGGCGACAACGTGTATCTCATTCATGCCCATGCGTTTAAAGTCGAGGACTGGACACTCTACTCCACCGTCAAATTGAAAGATATCAGCAAAAATATCGACAGGATCGAGCTGGAAATTTTGGGCATGTGCCTGTTCCTGCTCCTCCTGCTCTCGGCGCTGACCTTCTGGAACTCGCGCCGGCATTTCAAGCCGTTCAGCCAGTTGGCCAGCCAGATGAAGGAAACCGTGGCTTCCACGATGCCCGCTCCCGGCAACAAGCGGATTACGGAGTTCGCAATTATCAAGTCGGGCCTCGATCATATGGTCAAATCGATGGAAGAGATGAACAATGTCATCCGCAACCATCAGGAGGTGATCAAAAACGAATTCATGCGGCAGTGGGTGCTTCAAGGCACGTATAACGAAGCCTTCCTGCAAACGGGCGGCCTTCGTCTGCAAGCGCTGCTGAGCTCGGATATTTATTTGTCTGTCATGCGGATTAACCGCTTTCAAGCATTCTCGGAGCGCTATTCCTACGCTTCGAGGAAGCTGCTCCTCTATGCGATGGGCAACATTGCGGGAGAGGTGCTGGCGAAGCATGGCTTCATATCCGAGACCGTCGATCTCGGAAGCGACCATCTGGTCGTGATGATCGGCGGAGGCGGGCAGGGCGTGTCGCCCGCGCAGGCGTTGTACGAGGCCCGGCAGGAGATCGGCAATTGGCTGCAGTTCCGGGTGACTGTCGCGCTAAGCGGGCGTACGGCGGTGCAGAGCAATATTCGAGCCGTGTACGACCGGACATGCGATCTGACCTTGCTGCGGTTCTTCAACGAGCAGGATAAGGTGTATGCGGAAGAGGACCTGGGCCCTTATTGGTCGGAGCCTAAGCCGGATTTCGATGAGAAGCTGGTGCAGGAGTTGATCCAATCGGTGCGCAAATCGCACAAGGAGAAGGCTCGCGAGCAGCTCGACAAGCTGTTCGCCAGACTGCAAACCCTGACCTATGCCGAGTGCCAATTTCAATTGAAGCTGCTGCTTTTCTACATGTTCAAGGCGTTCAATAAAGTCATAGCCGATCAAGAGACGGGCGGAGCGGACTTGCTCCTTCAGAAGTTCGATACGCTCATGGATGTGAAGGATTGGATCTACAGCCAGTGTGTCAAAATCATCGACAGCGTTGCGCTCAAGCATTCGACGTCCAACCGGAAGGAAGAATTAGCCTCGGAAATTTTCGACTACGTGAAGCAGCGCCTTCACGATCCTATGCTCACTCTGGAAAGCATTGCCGATTACCTGGTTCTTTCTGTCAGTTATGTGCGGCTGGTCTTCAAAGAAACGTATCTGGTGACGTTATCTGATTTCATCCATCAAGAGCGGCTGGAGCAGGCCAAAAAACTGCTGGTTTCCACGGATTTGCCCGTGCTCGATATTGCCGAGAGATCGGGCTTCCAATCGAAAACGACGTTCTTTACCTCGTTTAAAAAGTATACGGGGTTGACGCCTAATCAGTACCGGGAACAAAACAGCGAATGATTGCGGTCGTTCGAAATCGATTTATCGAGGAGGATCGATGATGCTGGGGAAAAGTAAACGATGGCTCTGCCTGCTGCTGACAGCGGCGCTTGCGCTGTGCAATCTGCCTGCCCTATACGCGGCGGAAAGCGGGCCGTATACGCTCGTGAACTTGTTGGCAGCGGATATGGATACGCATTTTGACGGGGGAACAAGTCCCTTTACGCTCGATAAGAGCACGACCGGAGGGTCGCAGCGGATCGTTCAGGTTAACGGCAATAATGCGCTGGAGTTTCGCGATGCGTCGCAAGGGTCGAACCTGGCCAGTTATTTCTATTACCAACTGAATAGCGGCAGCCTCAAGGACCGGATTAACGAAATTTACAATAGGCCAGCCGGGAGTTCCCCGGTGGAGTTCGTCTTCTCCTACAAGCTCCTGCGCAGCGCGGCCAGCGACAAGCCTGTCGCCAAAGATATATATGCGCAGATCCAGTTCGCCCCTTACGACAATAATCTGGTCCCGCGTTTTCCCGTGGATTATCCGAGCATCGCAGGGACGGCAGCTTACCTGAGCGGCCAACCGGACGTGCTGAAGACCGTGGATGACAGCGATCTGGCCACCTACCGGTTCAAGGTGTACCCGAACGGCGGCCAGCGCAATATTACGAGCATTAAGCTGGCATTCTCGGTGCGTGTCGATACCGGCGGGACCGACGAGGCGTATATTGTCGACGACTTGGCGATTTCCGAAGTAAGGAGCCAACAGGCGGAGGATACGGAGCCCCCTTCGGTCCCTTCCCGCTTAACGCTAGCGGGGAAAACGGATACGAGCGTCAATCTGACTTGGACGGCATCGACGGACAATGTGGGCGTTACGCGGTATGACATTTACCGGGACGGCGTTTTAAGCGGTTATGTAAGCGGTGCCACGACGTCGTACGGCGCCATTGGGCTGTCGCCTTCAACGACTTACCGGTTCGCCGTGAAAGCCCGGGACGGGTCCGGGAACGTATCTGCGGCCAGCAGTGAGCTTGCCGTCACGACGGACCCGTCGGCAGGGGGACTCCCTGCGCCCCTTGGCAACCGCGATATCGGCGATGTGAAGACGGCCGGCAGCGCCGTCTTCGATGCGGCCGCTGGCCGGTTCAAGGTGCAGGGCTCCGGGAGCGATATCTGGGGAACGGAGGATGCGTTCCATTACGTGTACCGGCCTTGGACAGGGGACGGGCAGATCGTGGCGCGCGTCTCCAACATCGAGAACGGCGTCACTTGGACGAAGTCTGGGGTCATGATCCGGGGCGGCATGTCGGAGCAGTCGCCGTATGCGATGATTGCGGTTACACCCGGCAGCGGCGTCTATTACCAGGACCGCCAGCAAGCGGGGGGCGCCTCCACCTCGATGGCGGGGACGAAAGCGGCGGCGCCTTATTGGGTGAAGCTGGTGCGGGCGAACAACGTGATCAGCGCCTACGATTCGATAGACGGAATCCATTGGGCGCTGGTGAAGAAAGCGGCGCTCACGCTGCCGGAAACCGTGTATATCGGCCTGGCGGTGACGAGCCACAACCCGGGCAAGCTGGCCGGTGCGGAATTCGATCAGGTGAGCATCGGCGAGGTGACCCCGTCGGACGGCTCCGGCTCGCCTTATCCGGGAACGGTCCAAAGCAGACGGCAGTGGCTGTGGGATAAGACCAAGACCATGTCCGAAATGGGGCTACAGCTCAACATTTCGCAGTACGTCGCCCAAATTCTCGACGGACAGAACGTGGCGGTCAACCTGCAAAAGATCGATAAAATGTTCCAACTTTACGATCCGGAGCAGTATAAAACGGTGTCCAAAATGTATGCGTATCTTATGATCGGCGATCAATTCAGCAGCACGATGAAAGAGCATGTCAAATCGTATTTTTCCCAATATGCGTACGCCAAGCTGCCGCAGACCGAGAATCTCCGGATGAGCAATTATACGGCCGGCTATTTGGTGGGGCAGTATTTGCCCGATCTGCAGGATCTGAACGGCAAGTCGGGGGCGGTTCTGAAGAGCGAGAACAGAACCAACATCGAAGCGATGATCGATGCCGGGGTTCATTACGGCTGGGCCGAATATGAAAGTCCCGAATATACGTTTATGACGTATTTTTGTCTGAATGCGTTGTACCAGTATACGGACGAGCCTGCTTTTAAGCAGAAGGTCAAGATGGCTATGGACGTCATGTGGTTCGAATGGGCCAACGACTGGATTGACGGAACCTTCATTTCCACGTCCAACCGGGCCAAAGGCGATTCCGTTTCGGCGAGCGATCTTAGTTGGCGCGGGGCGGACCATACGGCGCTGTCCTGGATGTATTTCGGGGGGAACCGCGCACAGGAAGGCGTCGGCGAATCGGACAGCTTCGTACCTTCGGCGTACCGTCCTTATTTGGAGTACCTGGGTATGGTCATATACAACGGAATGAGCTATACGCCGCCGGAAATGGCCGTTCGCATCGGGCAATTGACAGGTAAAAACTACCAATCGCGCAAAACCAATCTGCAAAATTCGAGCGGCCGCAATTTGAAAACGTACCGTCAGGCGTACGTCCGCCCGACATGGGGCTTGGCCAGCGAGGTGACCTACAACCGGGTCGACAACTGGATCGAGGATATTCCGGTAGCGCTGCGCTGGCAGTCCGCCAAGCCGAACCCGCTGTTCAGGGTCAATGCCGATCAGGGCGACAGTCCGATCGGGAATTACGACCAGCCTGCGAACCACCGGATCATGCAGAACGGCAAAACGGCGGTAGCCGTGTACAAGCTGCTGAACAGCCCCAGCTCGAACTATCTCAACGCCATGTTCCCGGATACCGGCTCGATCGTCACCCGGGAGGAGCAGGCCGGATGGGTTTTCAACAATGCCGGCCCGATGTATTTTGCCTTCAAGATGGTCAAGCCTTACGCCTGGTACTACCAGACGCCGACCGATCCGGCGAACAAAGTCAAGACGACGGCGCAGCTGCATCCGACCAAGCAGCTCTTCTACAACTACAACATTCTTCGCAGCCAGGCGGACAAAAACGGGTGGGTGCTTGAAACTGCCGACGCCTCGGAATATGCGGATTTCGCGAGCTTCAAGAATGCGGTGCTGACGAATACGACGATGGACAGCTCTCATATCAATGAGGCGAACCCGCGGTTGATTTACAAGAGCCTCGGCGGGGATACGTTGGACATCACTTTCGACGATGGAGCAGGCGCCTATAACAATACGCACCGGATCAACGGCAATCCCATCCCGTATTCGGCTTTCAAGCTATTCGATACGCCGTGGCTTCAGCAGGATCAAAATTCCGATCTATTCACGGCAGCTCAAGGCGGGGAGATACTGACATATAACTTTGCCAATTGGACGATTACCAAGCAAGGCGAGGCCGCATCGGTGCCAAACGGCAGCTTCGAGCAAGGGACAGACGGACCCGAAGCTTGGACGTACGGCGTCTGGGCAGGAACCCCGGTCTCCACTTGGGACACGGTCACGGCCAGAACGTACGGCCATTCGGTGAAAGTCGAGAATACGGCATCCGGCGATGAAGGCGGCTGGCGCCTTGCCGGCGATCGCCTGATTGCCGTCGACCCCGGGTCCGCCTATACGCTCAAGGCTTGGGCCAAGACGGATCAGGTCAACGCGACCGACGGCGCCCGTGCAGGCATCACCTTCTATAAGAGCGACGGGACTACGGTCACCGGAAGGACGTACTTTTCCAATGATGTGCAGGGAACGAGCAACTGGACGCCGATCGAGGTCACTGCGACGGCACCGGCCGATGCGGCCAAGCTGGGGATTGACTTGCGGTTGAAAGGCACGGGAACGGCGTGGTTCGACGATGTAGGGCTCGCGACGCAAAGCGTGCGGCATGTAACCGGCGTTACCTTGAATCAAAGCGCGCTGTCGCTGGCAGCGGGGGCCGCGGCCAGCTTGAGGGCGGCAATCGTTCCGGCGGAAGCGACGAACCAAAAAGTGACGTGGAGCTCAAGCAACCCGTCGGTGGCAACGGTCGATGGGGCCGGGAAAGTAACGGCGTTAGCTCCCGGAACCGCGGTCGTCAGCGTAACTACGGAAGACGGACACAAAACGGCCGCTTGCACGGTCACAGTGACGACAGAGCCGCTGTTTGCGGACAGCTTTACCGGGGGGCTCGGCCAGTGGGATCTGTTCGGCAGCACGGCATGGCAAATTCAAGGCAGCGGTACCGAAGCCCGGCTCGCGGGCGCGACAACGGCTGCATTCCCGCAGCGGGCTGTGGTGAAGCCGTCCGCGCTTCCTTACACGGTTTCCGATTACAATCTGGTCTTCACCGCCAAGGGGGACCGCTTCCGAACGATGTTCCGGTACGCATCGAGCACCGGCTATTACTTCTTGGAATTTAAAAATACGAAATTCGTAGAATTATGGAAATATCCCAACTCGTCGGCGAACGAACAGGTGGGGACCGCGGTCGATATCGGTTCCGCTCTGCCCGGCTTTGATACGGTGGATTGGCACCAGTATCAAGTTGAAGTCCGCGGAGCCGAATACAAGCTTACGATCGACGGAACGGTCGTCACGACGTTCATCGACAGCACGCTGCCGGCCGGCGGCGTCGGGTTTTCGCTGAAAAGCGTAGGACCAGTCGCGTCCATGGATATTCGACAAGTGGAGGTTAGACCGGTCATCACCACGGCGCAGTTGTAACGGAAAAGGCCCGATCCCGCATAGCGGCGGTCGGGCCTTAGGCTTGTCCGGAGCCGGTGCGGGCCCAAGACAATTCCCCCGGGCAAGCTGACCGGCTCGGCCCGGCAGTGCAGGGCGGAACAGGCTGCCTTTCACATGTCCTGTCTAGCCCTTTTTGCCGTCCGCAAAATCCGATGGCGTAACGCCGAACAGCCTGCGGAACAAGCGGGTAAAATACACCGGCTCCATCCCGACATGAGCCGCAGCCTGCCGGATTGCCATAGACGGCTGCTGTTCCAGCAGCGAAGCTGCCGTCTGAAGACGAATTCTTTGCATGTATTGCAGCGGAGTCGTCCCCAGCGATTCTCGGAATAGCCGGGTAAGCTGCTTGGGCGAATAGCCGACATGGGCCGCCAGCTCCGTCACCGTGAGATTACGCTGCAGATGGTCCTGCAGGAAGCGGGTGGCACGGTAGACGACGGAATGGGGATAGCGATCCGCACCCGTGACTGCTGCGTTTGCCCTTTCATTGTCCGCTGCGAGCTGCTTTTTTATCTCCAGACAGAAGGAGAAGAGAAGCTCGGCCGTCACCCAGGGGTCATAATTCGGGCCGGAATGGCCCCAAATCCGCTGTAGGAGATCATACAACCGACTCCAATTCCGAAGTGGAGCGCGAAAGAAGGTTGAACCGAAGCCCCAGTTAGCCAAAAGCCCCTTGTTTCCCCCACATCCGCCGTAGCCGCCATCGCCATGATCGCTCCCACTACGTTCCTCCTGCCGATCCACGAACGTCAGGTACCCGACACTCCAGGGCTCCGCCCCTTGAGGCCCACACTCGTAGGGAAGCCCTGCGGGAATGTACAGCAGTGTCCCGGGAGTGACCAGGCTCCTGTTGTCCTCGCCAAGAAGCCGAAAATACCCTGTTCCCGAGAACGTAAGGAAGAGCTGATTCGCAGAAAATCCCTCCAAGCGCGTCAACAGCTGCTGCTCCTCCGTGCCGACAGTATAGACGGTGAAGGGGATGTCCGGATCAAGCGGGCCGGTTAAATTGCTTCGAAGATGAAGATGGTCCATGCGTCACCTCAATATGTCCGTTTTGTACTAGATATTGTCCGCTTTCGTATCTGTGACCGTAACCGCTATCGCACTATAATTTTAGCGTAGATACCAGAATTATCAACCGGCTGAAAGGAAGCGATTCGATTGTTCACCAGCAACCACATTTGGCAGGACCCTAATGTACTGCATATCAACCGCCAGGAGGCTAGAGCCAGCTATATCCCCTATGCAGATACGGAATCGGCCAAAGCCGGACAAAGAGGAAGATCGTCCTTCTATCAGACGCTCAACGGCAATTGGAAATTTCGCTACTTGCCCAGTGTACATCAAGCGGAGGACGGGTTTTATCTGGAGCACGCCGAGGTCAGCGGCTGGGACGATCTGCTTGTTCCTTCCTGCTGGCAGGTAAGCGGTTACGATCAGCTCCACTATACGAACGTTAACTACCCGATTCCATGCGACCCGCCTTACGTGCCTGACGACAATCCGGCTGGCCTTTACGTCCGGGATTTCCATCTCCAAGAGCAGTGGGCGGCCAAAGACAAAACGATCGTGTTCGAAGGAGTCAATTCCTGCTTCTACGTTTGGGTGAATGGTGCCTTTGCCGGATTCAGCAAGGGCAGCCGGGTGCCGGCGGAGTTCGATCTGACGGGCAATCTGCGAACGGGCCGCAACCGGATCGCAGTGATGGTGCTGAAATGGTGCGACGGCACGTACCTGGAAGATCAGGATGCGTGGCGCTACTCCGGCATTTTCCGGGATGTGTATTTGCTGGCGCGCGACCGCTCGCATGTACGCGACATTTTCGCCAAGCAGGAGCTCTCGGAAGATTTCAATTCGGCCCGTCTCTTGGTCGAAATCGAAACCAAAGGGAGCGACGGCGTGGACGTGCAGGTGGAACTGCGGGACCCGGCAGGACATGTCGCGGCGACAGGCGGCAAGACCGTACAAGGCAAAGACGCCGTTGCGCTGACGGTGGAGAAGCCGCAGCTCTGGAACGCCGAGCAGCCACATTTATACCAGCTGTATGTACTCGGGGGAGAGGAAGTTATCCGGCTGCCGGTCGGCTTCCGAAAGATTACGATAGCGGACGGCGTCTTCGCTATCAACGGCAGGCCGGTCAAGCTCAAGGGCGTGAACCGCCACGATTCCCACCCGGAGCTCGGCCAGACGATCCCCGTGGCGCATATGATCAAGGATCTGAAGTTGATGAAGCAGCACAATGTGAACACGATCCGCACCTCCCATTATCCGAACGATCCTCGTTTTCTGGAGCTGTGCAGCGAATTCGGCTTCTATGTCGTCGACGAGGCCGATCTCGAATGTCATGGCATCGGAATCGCCGAGGACTGGGCGGATGGCGCTTCACACCGCTTGTCCGCCGACCTGGATTGGCGTGCTGCTTTTGTCGATCGGGCGGTCCGCATGGTCGAACGCGATAAGAACCATCCTTGTGTCATCATGTGGTCGATGGGCAACGAATCCGGCTACGCCGAAAACCATATGGCGATGGCGGCGTGGACCCGGGCCCGGGACGATTCCCGGCCTGTCCACTACGAGGGGGCAGCCCCGGTGTATCAGGGCCATGCCGACGTAAGCGGTCTCGACGTGGAGAGCCGGATGTATGCTTCGCCGGCGGAAATCGAGGCGTACGCCCGGGACGCCGGCCAAGCCAAGCCGCTGTTCCTGTGCGAGTACAGCCATGCGATGGGCAACGGTCCTGGCGATCTGAAGGACTACTGGGATGTGATCTACCGGAATTCGAAGCTGATGGGCGGCTGCGTCTGGGAGTGGTGCGATCATGGCGTGAAGACGGAGACGCCGGAAGGCATTCCCTATTTTGCCTATGGCGGCGACTTTGGCGACATGCCGAACGACGGCAATTTTTGCATCGACGGCCTCGTGACGCCGGATCGGATTCCCCACAAGGGATTGCTGGAGCTGAAGCAGGTCATCGCGCCTATTCGCATCGAACGGTACGATTTGAAGGCCGGCAAGCTGAAAATAACGAACCTTTACGATTTCACCGATTTATCGCACATTGCGCTGCGCTGGAAGTTGGAGCAGGACGGCCGGATGCTCGCACAGGGAACGGTGTGGCAGCTGGACGCCGCTCCGCACGCCGAACAGATTGTACAGCTGCCCTACGCGTGGCCGGAGATGCCGGAGGGTCAAATGCTGCTGCATCTGTCATGCTGGCTGAAAGAGGAAACGCGCTGGGCGGAGGCCGGGCATGAAGTGATGTTCCGGCAGTTCGAGGAGGGCCAAGCGGCGACCCCCTGCAGCAGGAAGGAGGACGCCCCGCCATTCGTTCAAGTCGGGGAGAGCGGCGGTCTGCTGACGATAGAAGGGTTCGATTTTCGGCATACGTTCGATTTGCGCGCAGGGGTGTTCGTGGAGATCAGCAAGCATGGCGTTCCTATGATCGCTGCCCCTACGGCCTTCAACATCTGGCGGGCTCCGACGGACAACGACATGCAGGTGAAGAAAAAATGGCTGGCTCAAGGCTTGGACCGGGCCGGCTGCAAAGTGTACCGTGCAGAGTGGCAGCGTCCGGACGAACAAACGGTCGAGATCCGGGTCAATTTCTCCCTCTCCGGCTATATCCGCCATCCCTACCTGCACGGCGAAGCGGTATGGCATATCGACGGTAAAGGAGCGATCGCACTTCATGTCCGCGTGAATGTCCGGGAGAATCTGCCGTTCCTGCCCCGCTTCGGCCTGCAGCTCACAATGCCGGCGGGAATGGAGCAGGTCGAGTACGCCGGCAACGGGCCGCATGAGAGCTATATCGACAAGAGGCAGAGCGTCAAGAAGGGCCGGTACGCCATGACCGTCGACGAGATGTTCGAGCCCTATATCAAGCCGCAGGAGAACGGCTCCCGGTACGACACGGCCTGGGCGACTGTCGCCAATGCGCTCGGGATGGGATTGCTCTTTCAAGGGGGAAAATCATTCTCCTTCCAGGCTGCGCATTATACGCCGCAGGACCTGACGGAGGCCGCGCACAACCACGAGCTTGTCCGCCGTAAGGAAACGATCGTGCAGCTCGATTATAAGATGAGCGGCGTCGGCTCGAATTCGTGCGGACCTGAGCTTGGGGAGCCGTACCGGTTCGACGAGAAAGCGTTCGATTTTGCCGTCACTCTCATACCGATGTTCAAGGAGGACGACTTCTAGCCGACGTTTTTCAGGCGAGGCCGGAAACAGAGATCGGAAAGGAGGAGAAAGAAATGGAACGCGCGACCGCCAAGCTCACCGCAGCGAAAGAAACGCCGCTGCTCAGGCAGATGAGGAGGATATGGAAGTATCGGCTGTTGTATGCGCTGCTGCTGCCCGCGTTCATATGGGTTTTCCTATTCGATTATTTGCCGCTTTACGGAATCAGCATCGCCTTCATGGATTACAACGCCATTCAGGGCTTCTCCGGCAGCGAATGGGTCGGATTGAAATATTTCCGCATGCTGTTCGAATCGGAGATGTTCCTGAATGCTTTCAAGAATACGCTGCTGATCAGTTTATACAAAATGATCAGCGGCTTCATTTGCCCGATCTTGTTAGCGCTTGCACTTAATGAAATTCGGGTTGCATGGTTCAAAAAGACGCTCCAGACGGCGGTCTATCTGCCGAGGTTCGTTTCTTGGGTCGTGTACGGGGGGATCATCACGCTGCTGCTATCGCCGGAAACCGGGGTCATTAACAAAATCATCGAATTTTTCGGCGGCCATCCGGCTTATTTGCTCGTCGAGCCGGCTTATTTCCGGACAATTCTCGTCGTCACGGATGCGATGAAAGAAATGGGCTGGGCCGCGATCATTTACCTGGCCGCCATCGCCGGGCTTAATCCGGAGGTATACGAAGCGGCGATTATGGACGGAGCTTCGAGGTTTCAACGCATTGTCCACGTCACTTTGCCGGGCATAACCGGAACGATCATCGTCATCTTCATCCTGCGGGTCGGCTATATTATGAGCGCCGGGCTGGATCAGGTCATTAACCTGTACAATCCGATGGTCTTTGAGGTCGGGGATATTCTGGATACGTACATTTACCGCGTGGGCATCGAGCAGTTCAGCCTCAGCCTTGCCGCTGCCGCCGATGTCATCAAAGGCGCAATCGGGCTCGTCCTGATGCTGGCCGCCAATCAAATCGCCAAGCGGGTCAACGATTCCGGCATATTCTGACGAAGGAGAAGAGAACCGATGAAGCTTACCAAAGGAGAGAGCGCTTTTGTCGCTGCCAACTATTCGATTCTGACGGTCATCACTATGATCATTCTGATTCCGTTCTGGTATGTCATTTCCGTATCGGTGACACCGTACCATATTTTCAGCGAGAAGAACGGCCTGATTTTGTTCCCGGCCGCGCTTAGCTTCGAGTACTATGCGTATTTGCTGAAGGAAGGGTCGCTTCTGTTCTCGGCTTACGGCAATACGATCCGCAATACGGTAGGGGGCGTGCTGCTGGCGCTGCTGCTTACAACGACGGCGGCCTATGCGCTGGCCGAGAAGAAGCTGCCCGGCAGACGCGCGGCGATGCTGTACTTTGTCTTCACGATGCTGTTCAAGGGCGGGATGATCCCGACTTATATCACGATCAAGCAGCTCGGTTTGCTGAATACGAGCTACGTCCTGATGCTGGTCATGGCCTACAGCGCTTTCAATATGATCATCATGAAATCATTCTTCGAGGGCATCCCCGAAAGCTTACGCGAATCGGCTTCGATCGACGGGGCTTCCGAGTTCAGAATTTTATGGCAGATCGTGCTGCCTTTATCGAAGCCGGTCATTGCGACGATCGGCCTCCTGTATCTGGTCGTGTACTGGAACGATTTCTTCAACGCCATGCTCTATGTGACCGATTGGCACAAAGCGCCCGTGCAGCTCGTGCTCCGCACGATCATCGCCAGCTCGAGCCTTCCGCCGGAACTGCTGGAAGCGGCCGGCTCGACGCCCCCACCCACGATCGGCATTCAGATGGCCGCGATCGTCATCGTAGCGCTGCCGATGCTAGTTCTGTATCCGTTCATTCAAAAGCACTTCGAACAGGGCATGCTGATCGGCTCCGTGAAGGGCTGATCGGCCACGATCAGGCTTCAACCCATTGAGGCGCAAATAGATAAGATAAACTGAGGAGGTCTGTTCACATGATCTATCCAGTCAAAGTTTATCCGTACGGCGCGCTTGCCGCGCTGCTGGTCGGCACCGTCACCATCGCAGGTTGCAGCAAAGCCGCCGATCCGGCTGCTGTTGCGCCTTCGCCGTCCGCTTCATCGGCGTCGGCATCGCCGCAAACGGAAGAGCCTTATTCGTTTAAATGGCTGAAGGCACAGGACATCTCCAAGCCTTACGATCCGTCCAAGGATGCGGTTAAGCAAGCGATCGAGAAAAAGCTCAATATCCGGATCGTGCCGGAAATGGTGGATGTCCAGCAGTACAAAACGAAGCTGAACCTCAAGATGTCGAGCGGCGACATTCCCGATGTCGTCCGCATCGACTTCGCCGACGATTTCCAGAAATACGCGCAGCAGGGCGCTTTCTTCGATCTAACGAATCTGATCAACGAGAAGGATACGCCGAATATTCTCAAGGAAGTGCCGAAGGACGTGTTCGAGCAGGCCAAAGTCAACGGCAAAATCTACGGCATTCCTTACCAGGGAGGCCCGGGCGCCGGCTACCGCTGGAACCTGGTCCTGCGCAAGGATTATATGGAAGGCCTGGGCGCGCAGGTGCCCAAAACGCTGGATGAGTACTACAATCTGCTGAAGAAGGCGAAAGCCGAGAAACCGGACGTCATCCCGCTCGGCGGCTATACGGCCCAGATCGGCCAGCAGAAATACGCCAACAATTCCTTCGATCACATCTTCGGCGCCTTCGGCGTGACGCCGGGGTATTTCACCGAGAAGGACGGCAAATTCGGCAATTACGACATCGATCCGAAGATGAGAGAGGCGCTGCTGTATCTGCAGAAGATGTATGCCGAAGGCCTGATCGACAAGGAGTTCGCCACGATCAAGGAAGAGCAGCTGCGGGCGAAGCTATACAGCGGCAAGCTGTTTTCCTGGATGGGCTGGTGGTCGACGGCGAACGACTATGATACGCAGGTGGAAACCAATGAATTGAAGAAAAGCAGCAAACTGCCGGCGGACGGGAAGCTTGCGGATCAGTCCAATCAGCTGTTCAAATATTTGACGCTGACGGGCTCCCTTGTCGGTGCCGAAGGCAAAGCGGTCACTCCGGCCGGGGCGCCGTTCGGCCAAATGCATGCGATCAGCGCCAAGACGAAAGATCCGAAGAAGGTGCTCTCCATCATCGAGAAGGCTTTGTCCCCCGAGAATCAGATGCTGACCGTATGGGGCATCGAAGGAGTGGACTATAGGATCGAGAACGTCAAGATGTCGGTCGTGACCGATCTAATCGATCCGAAGACGCAGCAGGATAAGAACGGGAATTTCCGCGGCATTCAAAGCTATCTGTTCGCTCCAGGTCTGAAAGGCTGGCCGCATTATTTGGAATCGCTTCCGATTCGTCATTCGCAGGCGCTGGACGTGGCGATCAACAACAAGTTCCAGATT
The DNA here is from genome assembly GCF_000722545.1 of Paenibacillus tyrphae. Taxonomy (GTDB): domain Bacteria; phylum Bacillota; class Bacilli; order Paenibacillales; family NBRC-103111; genus Paenibacillus_G; species Paenibacillus_G tyrfis. The sequence goes on along the minus strand of NZ_JNVM01000013.1, from coordinate 107,212 downwards.
ACGGACGCCTCCAATTACCTGGATTCCCCGACCAAAATTGCCAAGCTCGTAGAGTTGAACACGCTCCGCGACTCGGTCTTCACGCAGATCATTATGGGCGCTGACATCAAGAAGTTCGACGAGTTCGCGGACAAATGGAAAGCGCAGGGAGGGAGGCAAATTTTGAATGAGCTGGAAGCCTCCTTCAAGAAAAAAGTCGGCAAATGAAGCTGTGCCTATTCAAGGTCTCCCGCCGGCTCAGGAAAAGCTTCCTCTAAAACACGAATGTATCTTCTTCGAGTGGGCTTCGACAAGAAGCTTTTCTTACTATTCCTTTTGGAGGTGATTGATGATGAAAAGATACTTCATGAGGAGCTTATGCATCCTGCTGGCTTGTTTAATCATGCCGTGGCTGCCCCAACAGGCCGCCGCTTCCGGCGCTTCACCGCTGTTCGAGGATAGTTTTGCGGGCGGGCTGGGCAGTTGGGATTTGTTCGGCAGCACGGCTTGGAGCACGGCCGGGACGGGCGCGGATACCCGGCTTGAAGGCTCGACGGCGACGACGTCCCCCGTGCGGGCGGTCGTGAAATCGTCTGCGCTCCCGTATGCGTCGACTGACTATAAGCTCGGATTTACGGCGGAAGGGGACCGCTTCAGGGTTCTGTTCCGTTATTCGTCCGGCACCAGCTACTACTTTCTGGAATTCAAGAACTCCAAGATCGTCGAGCTGTGGAAATATCCGAACGCATCGGCGAGCGTACAGGTCGGGTCGTCGATCGATATTGGCGCGGTCATCACCGGCTTCAATCTATCGGACGCGCACGGTTATCAGATCAACGTGCAGGGAAACGAGTTCAAGCTCTACATTGACGGAAGCTTGATCACGACGTTCGAGGATGCTTCGTTGACCGCAGGGGGAGTCGGCTTCGCGCTGAAAAGCGTCGGACCGGCGGTCCATCTCAGCGTGAAGCGGGTGACGGTGACGCCGGCCGCACCTCCGGCGGTCCTAACGATCGTACATACGCCGGCGTCAGAGGTTCCTTATAATGTCGATCTGCCCGTATCCTTCACGCTGACAGGCACGACGGATGCAGCGCCAAGCGCCGTGATCCATTACGTCTACGGGGACGACGCGGCCGAACAAACGCTGCAGGCGGCGGGAAGCGGGAACGGTCCTTACACGGGAACGATCCCCGGCACGAACCGGGCTCAGCTCCGCTATTATTTGACGGCGCAGGACAGCGGCGGCAGCGCGCGCTATCCGGCAGCGGGAGCGTTTACGGTACAGGTCGGCGCCATCGCGCCCTATGTCAACGATTTCGAGGGCGAGACGGTCGGCGCGGTCCCGATAGGCTGGAAAACAGGCGGCAATACCAAGGTCATTCAGCTGCCGGACGGCAACAAGGTGTTCAACCTGAACGGCTCGGGAAGCGCCAAGCTGAATGTGCCTATGTATCAGAATGCGGACAATTTCACGGTCAAATTCAAAGCCAAATACGAGCGGACGAGTACGGCCGTGCAGAATACGTGGCGGTTCCGCTACCGGGCTGCGGACGATGCCAATAACAATGCGCTGGAATGGGCGACCCATAACGCCAAATATTTTCTGATGCGCAAAACGACGCTCGGCGGCAATTATTATATCGCCAACTATGTACAGTCACTGCTCGGCGACTGGCACGATTATGAGCTGCAGATCAGCGGTATCACCCATAAGCTGCTTATTGACGGGGTCGAGTCGGCCAGCGGGGACGATTCCGATCCGCTCGCGCTGAAGAAAGGCTACTTTCAGTGGAATGTGGTCGGCGGAATCAATCTGATGATCGACAATTTCTCCATTACGCCGAGCCCGGTGCCTTATGTGATCGATCTTCAGCCTTCCGGCAATTATGCCGGTATTTATACGGGTGAACAATCGTCGGGCCTTCGGATTGCCTTGGAAGCCGGCGCTCAGGCCCATGAGATACAGGTCGATTATACGGTGCGGCGGGCAGACGGAGATCAGGCGACGGTTGCTTCGGGAACGAGAACGTACAGCTTGGCCGCCTATGCCAAAGATGCGGAGATCGTGCCGTTCACGCCGAAACCCGGCGCGCCGGGCACTTACGAGATATCGGCCGCCATCCGGGTCGATGGCGCCGCACAGCCTGTCAAATCGAAAAAGATGCGGCTGGTTGTCGTCGGCCGGGCTGCCCCGGTCGGACAACCCGATCTGGACGATGAAAGCATCTTCGGGCTGAACACGCATTACGCGCTGAACTGGAACGATGCTATCATCGACGGCGCGCGCAAGCTGGGCGCGCGTCATCACCGCTCGGGCATTTCGTGGGAGGATGTGGATAAGCATACGCCGGATGCGACAGGCAATCCGGCGTACGATTACAGCCGGACCGATCCGCTGCTGAACAAGCTAGCCGGTTATGGGTTCAATCAAATCACGGTGCTCGGCATCGACAAGAATGCCAATTACCAAGAGGGCACGGTCAATACGACAGCCTCTCTGCAGGCTATGGGCAAGTTCGTGGCGCATACGGTCAACCGGTACAAAGACCGGATCCGGCAGTGGGAGATGCCTAACGAGCCGGAAATTTTCTCAAAGCCTTACGTGCCGGGCGAATTCGTCCAGCTGCAGAAGATCGCCTATCTGAATATGAAAAAGGCGGATCCGAATGCGATGCTGCTTGCAGGCGATCATACGTCCAGCGTACGCAGCGTGCTGCCCAAAGAGCTGGAGGCGGGCTCCTTCGATTACGCGGATGCCTATTCGTATCATCCGTACGTATACAATTCGATGCCGGACGGTCATTTGCAAAATATCATCGAAGGCGTGAAGGATCTTGTGAACGCTTACGGCGGATGGAAGGACTATTATTTGACCGAAGGGGGCTGGCCGACCGCCAGCGCGGGTTATCCTTCCGTTCCGGAGGAGGCGCAGCGGGACTATGTCGTGCGCGCTTTCCTGAACTATATGATTACCGATCAGGTGAAAGCTTACGAGTATTACAATTATAAAAACGACGGCACGGATGACCGGTATTATGACATTTTCTGGGGGCTGACGGACAATGACGGCAGGCCGAAGCTGGCTTACGCCGCCGCCAACCAACTGATGACGACGCTGGATCAGGCCAGGTACATCGGAACTTGGGATACGGGGGACCCGGACGTTGCTGTCCACATCTTCCTGAACAAGAACGAGCCCGTCCTCGTTTCCTGGAAAATGGCGGATCACCAAGACGACCCGGCGCTCAAGCCTCCCGTCGGTACGGTAACGCTGCCTTTCGGTCCGGCGGGAGTGCATATCCGGGATGTCAACGGCGCAGACGTTCCCGTGACGGGGGCCGGCAGCAGCATCCAGCTTGACGTATCGGGTTCGCCAGTGTACGTCACCGGGGTCCCGGCGGGCTTCGTGTTCGAGTCGGCGAACAAACTGCTGCGCGCCAAGCAGAAGACGGCCGCAGGCAAGCTGGATGCGGCGAGGAAGCCGGGCCAGGATGCCGCGCTCGACGCCGATGCCGCTGAGCTCAGCCGCATCGCCTCGCAGCTGGAGGCGGCTCTGCGAAGCGAAAGTCCGGCGGCCGGTCTGGAGCAAGGTATCGAGGCCGTCTATGCCCTTATGGCGCACATAGCCGGCCAGATCAAGGCCGGCTATGCGCAGCAGACCCCTGGCTACGTCGCGCTGGAGGCGCTCTACAACATGGCGGAGAGCGCCTCGGTGGCGCTAGCTTACGCGCATGGCGGCTCTGGTGCGGGCAGCCTGGATTACGCCCAGGCCGTGCAGGGCGTGACCGCGGCGTTCAACGCCAAGAAAGGCGATTACAGCGTCATGCCGATCTCGACCGCTGCCGTGCTGCGGTTGAATCGCTACGGCAGGCTGGCCGAAGCAGCGTATGCGCGGGGCAGCTATGCCGCAAGCTACGCTTACAACGTGCTGGCCCGGGAATTTGCCCCGGCTGTGGCGGCGATTGTGGACGCGGAAGGGACCAAGTTCGTCGGCGTGCTGGCAAACGTCGTGCCGTCGCAGGCGACAGGCGAAGCAGGCTATGCCTCTGCGATGAATCTGTCCCTGATCAACGGCATGGCGACGCCCGAGCAGGTAACGGTGCGGCTCAAGGTGCCGGCAGGCTGGGAGGCCGTCCAAGCCGATCCGTCCGAAGCCGTCGTGACGGTGCCGGCGCAAAGTTCGTTGGAGCAGGCTTATGCGATCCGCGTTCCGGACCATACGCCGAAGGGCCGCTACGACATCCGTTTCGAGCTGATCTATCAAGGAAAGGTGTTCGATACGAAGAAGGTGCAGTTGACCGTTGAAGACGGGATCGACGTCAGGCTTATGCCGGTGAAGCAGACGGTGGAACAATTGGATGTGCTGTCGGTCGAACTGACAGGCAGCTCTTCGCTGCCCAAGACGGGTAAGGTGACCGTCAAGGGACCGGACGGCGCAGCGCTGGCGCCCGTCGCCTCAGATACGTTCGCCGCGTTGCAGAAAGGGCAGCGTGTTCAACTGGATTTCCGATGGACCTATCATACGCCGCTTCCGTTCAACGAGTATCCGGTCGATGTCCGGGTCGAAGAGACCGTGAAGAACGAGGAGATTTTCCATGATCCGCTGATGCCTTTGGATTTCAATCTGATTCAGCAGGCAGGGAACGTGACCGTCGACGGGGTGCTGAACGATTGGCAGGATGCATTCCCGATCCACCTTCGCTATAAGGCTCAGCATTCGAGCGGCTATCACGATCCGGCGAATCTCGAAGCGACGGCTTACGCCAAGTGGGCGGCCGACGGGCTCTATGTCGCGGTATCCGTGCGGGACGACATCCACAAGCAGTCGGAAAACGCGGCGAATATGTGGAAGAACGATTCCGTTCAGATCAGCCTGGATCCGCTGAACAACCGCGAGTCTCCTTACGGGCCCGATGACATGGAATGGGGATTCGCATTGACAGACAACGGCGGGCTGCTCGTCAACATCTTTAGCGCCATGCCGCCCAACCCCAGTGGCGACGTGAGCGGCCAAATCCCGTTCCAGGCGGTTCGGGACGAGGGAGCGGGCAGAACCGTCTATGAGTTTAAAATCCCGTCGGCCTATGTCAAAGACCTGAAGCCTGCGCCCGGCGGAATGATCGGCTTCAACGTCGCCGTCAATGACGCGGATCTTCAAAATGGACGGGACGATTTCATCCAATGGACAAAAGGAACGGCCGATTCCAAAAATACCGCGCTCTACGACACTTTCGTTTTCATCGCATATGTACCGCCCGCGCCTTCTGCGATTGCTGCGCCACGGGCTCCGATGCCGAAGAATTAAGGCCTTAAGGTCGTCCTAGCGGTTTCCAAAAAAGCCTCAATGGCCGGCGAGAGCCATTTCTCTTTGTGCCAAAGCATTTGCGTAGCGACCCGCAAATCCGGCATCGCCCACGGAAGGGCGATCAATTCGCCCCGTTCCAGCTCGGTTGCGGCTGCGATTTCAGGCAGAAAGGCGATGCCGATGCCGGCCATCGCGCATTGCTTGATCGCCTCGGCGCTGCTGAATTCGAGATGTATGCTGCTGTCGATGCCGTCCATGGCAAGGGAACGTTCGAACAGCGTGCGATAAGTGCATCCTTTCTCGTTAAGCAAGAACAGCTCCCCCTGAAAATGCTCCGGAAGAAGTTCTTTCCACTGCAGGAGCGGATGATTCGGGGCCACAAGAAGGCGGAAAGGCTCTTGAAGCAGCGATTCCGTGCACAATCCTGTCGAGCGAACCGGTTCATCCAAGAAAAAGACAACGTCGGCTTTCCCGTCGTATAAGCTTTGTTTCAATTCATCATTCGAAAAAGGGCGGAAAATGAGCCGGATACCGGGATAATGTTCGCGGAACCGGCGAAATACGGCCGGCAGCCGGTAAGCGCACAGGATTTCGTTGGCGCTGACCGTTACGGTACCCGTCAGCCGGCCACTGTCGCATACGTTGGTGCGCGCTTCATCCAGCGTATTGAGCATTTGCTCGACATAGGATAAAAAACGCGTTCCCGCATCGGTTAGGATCAGCTGTTTGCCCAGGCGGTCGAACAATCGGACGCCGAGCTCCGCTTCCAAAGCCTGCATTTGCATCGTCACGTTGGACGGCACGTAGTTCAATGCCGCTGCGGCCCGACTGAAATTGAGCGTAGAGGCCACCGTGCGAAAAGTGATGAGCTGGCGCAGCTCCATCCTATCCCTCCAATCTTCAATAATTTTGAAGCTAAGCGTTAGGAGCATTTAATTTACTTGAGCTTATCTCTGGTTTACAGTGAAGTCAAGAGCTACCGCGCGCAGTAAGCTTCTTTCAATATTTTAAAAATTGGAGGGAGTTTTTTGAATATGGGGTACGAAGTCATGGAGCTGGGCGATGTGGAATTGCAATCCGGAGCGATTTTGCCGGGCACCTTTTTGGCCTATAAAACCTATGGAACGCTGCGGGCCGACAAAAGCAATGCCATCTTGTATCCGACAGCGTTCGGAGACACGCATGTTCAAAATGAATGGCTGCTAGGCGAGGGCAAGGCGCTCGATCCGCAGCATTATTTTATTATCGTTCCGAATTTGCTTGGCAACGGTTTATCCTCATCGCCCAGCAACACTCCGGCGCCTTGGGATCGGGGGAATTTCCCGCAGGTGACGATTATGGACAATGTCCGCTTGCAGCATCGGCTGGTCACCCAGCGGTTCGGAATAAGCAAGCTCGCTCTGGTGACGGGCTGGTCGTTTGGGGCAATGCAGACGTTTCAATGGGCAGCGAGCTACCCGGATATGGTGGAGAGGATTGCGCCGTTTGCCGGAACGGCCAAAACTTGGCCCCATACGTTTGTGTTCTTTGAAGGAGTCAAGGCGCCGCTGGAGGCGGACGCTGGATGGCGGAGCGGCCACGATCGGCAGACGGTTGAAAAAGCGCTTCGCGCGGTAGGCCGCGTCTACGCCGGCTGGGGATTTTCGCAGGCGTTTTACCGGGAAGAGGGGTACCAACAACTTGGCTATGACTCGTTGGATGCGTTTCTCAGCGGCTTCTGGGACCGCAATTTTGCCGGATCGGACCCCTATAATTTGCTCTCGATGCTCTGGACGGGACAGCATGCCGACATTAGTGCGAATCCAACGTACAAGGGCGACTTCGAGCAGGCGCTGCGCAGCATTAAGGCGAGGACGGTTGTCATGCCGGCAACCACCGATTTGTACTTTACCCCGGAGGATAGCGCGTATGAGACGTTGCGGATGCGCAATGCGGCGCTCCGTCCGATCCGGTCGATCTGGGGCCATTTTGCAGGTCGCGGATTGAATCCCGATGACAGTCGGTTTATCGATGACGAGCTGAAGCGCCTGCTAGCCAGCAGCGTATAGCCGGGAGCTGAGCGTGAACGTTATCGTGTACAGGTCCGTACCTTAACGGTACGGGCTTATTCTATGAGAGGATCTCATTTTATTTATAGTCTCATTAGTAGACCATGAAGCACTAGCGATCATTCGAAAATTTGTTTTTGCGGCTTTATCCCCATCCAAGTCGTTCATTTTTGCGGAAGCTGTGGCATCGTGAACTACGGCCACTTCAAATCCTTGCTCCATGAGTTCGCGCATATGAGATTCAACGCACAGGTTCCCGGACATTCCTGCAAGAATGACGCGGGAAATGCACTGTTTTCGCAACTGCAACACCAAGTCGTTGGCTTCGGGTCCGAAAATTTTATGCGGACTGCAGATGACGGTTTGACCATCTTCAATATAGGGCTTATACCTATCCAAAAAGTCGGCACCGGAACCTGTAAAGCCTTCAAGTGATAATGGACTTTTTCGTTGATACATCTTGAGATCGTGCATCAAATGTTCCAAAACTCCCCCAAACCTCCATTTTTGGTCATAGGGATAATACCAATGGGGCGACACAAACACTTTAAACTTATTTTCCTTTGCTGTTTTAAATAATAATTCAATGTTCTCGATCGTACGATTTTCAGCCACGCTGTCTTTCACTAAATACCATGCTGCACCGTTTGGACTTAAAAAGTCATTTTGCGGATCTGTGATCACTAAAGCGGTATTGTTTCGATCCACCTTCATTCCCCGCGCTGGAACCGGTGGGGTTTGCGCTACTGCAGCATTGTGATGAAAACCATTGTAAAATTGAGGTGCCATGTGCTTCTCCGAGTAAATGTGGTGAGCTGCTCTAACGTAAGGTATGGATGGTTGCTGAAGATTCCTTAATTCAAACGGGATTCCAATGCCTCCGTGCCAAAAACCGCCGAAGCTACCGTGAAAGCACATACATGGTTATCCTCCGTTATGATGATGTATCGATGATTTAGTGTATGGGCATCGTCATAAAAAGTTCGTAGCAGGATTGAGGCCATAATCACTCTGCATGCTTAAAGGAAAAACTGGGGATCATGACGAAGTAGTCAGTTATTATATTAATGAGGAGAGGTTATCATGGATTTGAAAAATAGAACGGCGATTATCACCGGAGCGGGAAAAGGGATCGGCAAAGCGATTGCCGTGCAGCTTGCCAAGGAAGGAGTCCATCTCGGTCTGACGGCCAGAACCTCGTCCGATCTGGAATCGCTTCGCACGGAGCTGGAAAGCGCATATGGCGTGAAAGTATATACCGCAGCCGCAGACATTGCCAAAAGAGGAGCGGCCGAGCAAGCGGTCGGATCGCTCATCAGCAGCCTCGGTTCGCTTGATATCTTAATCAATAATGCAGGGATCGCCCAGTTCGGCACGGTCGCCGAAATGGAACCCGAGTTGTGGGAGAGCATCATTCAAACGAACCTGATGGGCACTTACTATGTCACTCGCGCTGCGCTGCCGACGCTGCTGGCGCAAGCAAGCGGCAGCATCATCAACATCTCGTCTACGGCAGGAGAGCGGGGCTTCGCGACAGGGTCCGCTTATTGTGCGTCCAAGCATGCGGTGCTGGGTTTTACGGAGGCGCTGATGCAGGAGGTGCGCAAGTCCAACATTCGCGTAACGGCGCTTACGCCCAGCACGGTCAACACCGAACTCGCAGCGAACGCCGGTCTCAAAATCGGCGACGAAGACCGGATGATGCAGCCGGAGGACATAGCTGAACTTGTGCTCGCCACCTTGAAGCTGCCGGCACGTGTTTTCATCAAAAATGCCGGGATCTGGACGACCAACCCGCAATAATATTCACAAACCATGCCCTTCCGACTTCCTGCCGGGAAGCGAAAGGGCTGAAATAGATGCCATACCTAACCTAAACCCGACAATCTTGAGCTCTCAAGATTGTTTTTTTATTTTTACATGAAGGGGACGTAGATGAATGAAATAGGAGTTTGGGTAACTGTAAATAAACACAAATATTTAAGTGAATTTTGTGTAAAATTACCATTAAGTATCTTGTGAACATTAATCACGGTGAATGGAAAGATCGATCGCAGCGCGCTGCCTGAACCGGAAGGGGAGATGAAGAGCGGAGGGGAGTATGTGTCGGCCCGAACGCCAATGGAACGGCAATTGGCAAGTATTTGGCGTGACGTGCTTGGAGTTGAACCTATTGGAGTGAAGGATATCGTGATGGTAGACTCCAAGAGGATCACTCGGATGAGAAAGCAGACTGGACAGGAAATGTGGGATCACATCGATCATATTCTGGATATACTTCCCGAACCGTTTAATGAAGTTTTCAATGCTCCGGTTACGAAGGATAAAGCAAAGAAGAAAATGTATGCATACATGGATTACGGTAATGAGCTGGTTAATACGGGGACCGTCCGGGCTAACATCCACGGGCTGGTTGCAGATGGTTTAATTGCAGGGCGAATGGCAGACAGTGATGCATTATTGTGGAAGCAGGCTGCACCGAGCAGGTATACGGAATATGAGGTGATCGGGGACCATCAACAGGTGCTCGCCCCGGGCTTTGTTGAGGAAAATGCAAAAGTCATTCAGTATATCGTCGAAAAAATTGTTGAACAAAAGGTTGGAAAAGATCAGGTTCTTGTTTAAAAAAGTCATTTCATGGATAATCTCGATACTTGAAATGTCAAAAGCAGAAAATCCGTTCCTTGATTAAGGGACGGATTTTCTGCTTCATTGGCAGGAGCTTTCGGCTGTCCCGAGTGCCGTTGACACTCAGGGTGCAACGTTGGCAGGCAGCTTGGAAAATTAAAGGATTAAAGTCCAAAATCGCACAACAATAATTAATGATGGAAATTAATGAATGGATTGGACTATATTAGAATAGTACAAAACTTCTTTGAAATGCCCTCTTTATAATAGCACGAGGGGAGATTGTTCAGAATAAGTAGAGAGGAGAGTAAGTAACCGATGACACTTGCTAACGAAACAACCCTCCGTGATGCCTTGGACGGCAGCCGATACGGCTTGCCGCTGTTTTCGAATAACAGGGGCCAGGGTGAACTCAGGGGCGATTACGTTTTCCATAAGATCCGTTTGGGGAGCCGACAATTCAAAGCAATGACGGAATTTGTCCGCCGGCATCAGCTTTGCGTGCCTTCTTTTCTAACGGCGGTATGGTCTGTCCTGCTATCGCATTATGCCAATCAATACGAGGTGCCCGTTTTGTATTCCGTCATGCCGGATGAAGACGAAGGCATAAGCCTTCAGCACTATCCGCTGCTCGTCAACATTCGGCAAGAAGACGGTCTTCTTGATTTGGTACGCAGGGTCAAAACGCAAGGGGATGATCGGAAAACAGACGGCGGTTCTTGGAGCGAAACGTTAGCGCAGCAAGCCGAAGGGAGTCCTTCTGTACCGGGGCACGGGGACTATTTTAATGTCGGCATCTTGGAAGCGCGCGGAAGCAGTCTGCTCCCTGACGTCCATACGAAAAACGTTCGGCGCGGCATGGACCGGCCGGAGATTGCACTTCATTATCGTTATCGTCTCGACGAACTCGAATGTGCGGTTCAGTATGACGGCAAACGCTTCAGCAAAACGCAGATCTCCCGGCTCGCGGGACATTTTCGGGTGCTGCTGACCAACGCATTGAATGGCCCGGAGAAGCCCGTACTTTTCCACCCGTTCCTGACCGCAAGCGAAGGGAAGCAATTCCTCCGATGGAACGATACGGACAGGGCGTACCCCCCGCATAAAACCGTTCATCAATGGGTAGAGGAACAGGCGGCCAGGACGCCGGAAGCGGTCGCCTTGGAGTTTCGTCAGCAGAAGCTGACTTACTTCGAATTAAACCGCCGGGCGAATCGAATTGCCCGCATCCTTGTGGACGCGTATCGGAGGAACGGGCAGGGCGATCTGCCGCGAGGCATGCTGATTCCCATCATGATGGAGCGAAGCGCGGATGTGCTCCCGGCCATGCTGGGCGTGATGAAGACGGGAGGGGCTTACCTTCCGATTGATCCCCAGTATCCGGAGGAACGCATTCGGTTTATTTTGGAGGACGCTCAAGCCCAAATCATTGTGACAACGAGCCCATTGGCCGCCAAGCTGAAATCGGTGATTGCTCAAGCCGGTATGAAGGAGCACTCGGTTATTTGTATCGACGACTGGCTTGCGAAGCCCTGCGATTCCGCTGACAATTTGAACGTCGAGGTCAAGCCCGGCGATCTGGCATACGTCATCTATACGTCCGGCTCCACCGGAAACCCGAAGGGCGCGCTCATCGAACACGCCGGACTTGTTGCGCTGATTCCTTATCTTATCGACAAGTTTGGCCTAACTCCGGATACGCGAGTGCTGCAGTTCGCTTCCATCAGCTTCGACGCGTCGGTTTATGAATGGATCGGAACGCTAACAGTCGGTGGAACGCTCGTTGTCCTGTCGGACGAGGAACTGCCTCCGTATGCCGATATTTCGGACGTGCTCGAACAAAAAAATATTCATATCGCTATGCTGCCACCATCCGTTTTAAAAACGATGAAACAGCGTGATTTACCCGATTTGCGGACGATCGTGTCAGGCGGAGAGGCTTGCACGCCGGATATCGTGAAGGATTGGGGAAAAGAGCGGGTATTCCTGAACGCTTACGGTCCGACGGAAGTGACGATTATTTGTTCCGTAGGGCGCTGCCGTCCGGGGAAACAAGTGACGATCGGCGGGCCCGTCTATAACAAGCGGCTGTTTGTCCTGAATCCGTTCGGCCAACCGGTTCCGGTCGGCGTTCCCGGCGAGCTGTGGGTGGGCGGCGTCGGGCTGGCCAGAGGCTACCTGAACCGCGAAGAGCTGACCAAGGAACGCTTCGTTCACCAAGAACTTGTGATGGGGGACGGGCATACTCCACAACTCGAGAGGTTATATAAAACCGGGGATATCGTCAAATGGACGCCGGGCGGGGAATTACTATTCATCGGCCGCAGTGACGATCAGGTCAAGATTAGAGGCTACCGTATCGAGCTGGGGGAAATCGAGCAGCGGCTTCGGCAGTATCCGGGCATCCGTCAATGCTTGGTCCGGGCGTGGCACGACGGGCATTATCAGAAGCTGGCGGCTTACTATACCTCCTCCAAAGAGCTGGAAGAGGCCGAATTGGCGCAGCACCTGACCTCCGTGTTACCGTCCTACATGATTCCGTCTTATTTTTGCCGACTGGAAGCGTTTCCTTTGAATACAAACGGCAAAGTGGACCGGTCGGCGCTTCCTCATCCGAATGCGGTGTGGGAGCACACTTCCGAAAAGGCGCCGGAAGCGGGCGAAGATGAAATGGAAACGCGGCTGCTTCACATTTGGCGGCACCTGCTTAAACGGCAAAATATCGGGGTCAACGATCATTTCTATGCCGTTGGGGGAGATTCCATCCTCGCCATTCAGACGGTATCCATGGCTAGGGATCACGGGATTGTCGTGACTCCCCGACAAGTGGCGGAGCATCCGACCGTGAAGGATTTGGCGGCCGTGGCCGCTTGGGTGGACGGCGGGAAGCAAAAGGAGCAGGCCGTCGATTTGGCGGGCGAATTCGGGCTGACGCCGATTCAGCATTGGTTTTTCGAGCAGCGGTTCGAAGAGCCGAACTATTTCAATCAGTCGCATATGCTGCTGCTCAACCATTGCGACCCTGCGAGGCTGGAGGATGCCGTCAATCGGCTAGTCCGGCTGCATCCGGAGCTGGTGGCGCAATTCGTAAGGCGCGAGCATACGTATGTGCAGCGCTACCGAACGGAAGCCGTCGTACGGCTTGCTTCCCACGCCATTCGGGAGACGGAGCGCCCCGATCCGGAAATTGCCGCCGTCTGCGCGAAGTGGCACGGCCAACTGAACTACGAGACGGGAACGATGCTTCGTGCCGGGTTGATCGAAGGCCACCCTGACGGTAAACTTCGTCTGTTCCTTACCGTTCATCATCTGGTCATCGACGGGGTTTCCTGGAGAATTTTGCTTCATGAGCTGTATCAGTTGTATCACGGCGCCGAGCTGCCCTCGGTTCCAAGCCCGTTCAAACAATGGCAGGCTGCGATCACGGACTATGCCCAAAAAGAGGACCTACGCGATCAAGTCAGCTACTGGAGCGACGTGCTGACCCGTTCCGGCGCATTCCAATTACCGGTGGACTATGGTGCGGATAACCGAAGCAGTGTCGAATCCGCGGAGCTTGTTGCAACGCTGCCGCCAAGCGATACGCAGCGGCTGCTGCACCGGTGCGCTCACGCTTACCATACGCAGATCAACGATCTGCTGCTTACCGCCTGGTCGCTGATGTTGTCCGCCTGGACCGGACAGGGGACGGTCGCCTTCCGGCTGGAGGGTCATGGACGGGAGCACTCCGTATCCGACATGAATCTGACCCGAACGATCGGCTGGTTCACGTCGATGTTTCCCGTGTGCATCCGTTTGTCGGCTGAGACTTCTTTAGGAGAAACGATCAAATCCGTCAAGGAGCAGCTGCGCCGCATTCCTGAGCGGGGCATCACCTACGGGGCTCTGCGGTACTGCCATCCGGACGAGGCGATTCGAACGGCCTTGACGGCTTCCGAGCCGGAGGCACTGTTCAATTATTTGGGCCAGTTCGATCAGGCCGAAGGCGGGGAAGCGAACGAATGGTTAGGCTTCACGCGCGATGCCGCGCAGGATTATAGTTCGCCGCGGAACCACGGAACAAGTCTGTTGGAGCTTAACTGCTCCATCGTTCAGGGCCAGCTGTATCTGTTCATGAAATACAGCAGACGTCATTACGAGGAAGCGACGATTGCCGGGGTGATGGAATCTTTCATCTCTTATCTGCTTTCCATCATCGAGCACTGCGAGGGGAAAGAGAGCGAAGCGTTTACGCCGAGCGATTTTCCGCTGGTTTTGCTTGATCAGCTTTCACTGGACCGGATCGTAAATACGTACCATGCGCAAGACGGTTTGGATAAAATTATGCCGCTTAGTCCGCTGCAGAAAGGACTTTTGTTCCATTATTTGGATCATCCTTCCTCCGACCAGTATTTCGTGCAGACAAGCTGGAAATACGAAGGCAGGCTCGATGTCACCCGTTATCGCGAAGCGTGGCAGCGTGTCGTTGCCGAAAACGAATGTTTGCGGACGTGCTTCGTCTGGGAAGCGCTGGACGAGCCGGTGCAGTGCGTCATTCAAGCAGCGGAACCGGATTGGTCTGTGGTGGATATCGCCGCACAACCTGCGGATTGGCGGCAAGAGGATTTCGAACGGTGGATGACACTGGACCGCGACCGCCGCTTCGATCTGCGACGGCCCGCGTACCGCCTGGCACTGATCCGCGGCGGTCCGGAGGAATGGACGGTAGTTTGGAGCTACCACCATATTTTGCTGGACGGATGGAGCCTGCCGCTGCTGCTCAATCGGGTTCACGACCTTTATGAATGCAGCTTGCAGGGCATAGCGCCTCACCGCAATCCGTCGCTTCCTTTCGAATCTTACATGCGGTGGCTGATGGTGAAGGACCGGACGGAGGCCGAAACCTTCTGGAAGGCTAGTTTGGCTGACGTTACCGAACCGACCCCGCTGCCGATGGAGAAAAGCGGCATGCGCTTCGATGCGCACCGACCGATCCGCAGGCAGCAGACCGAGACGCTGCAACTGGATTCGGGCTTTACCGGGCGCATGACGGCGTTTGTGCAGCAAACGCAAATATCGCTCAATACGTTGGTGCAGTTCGCTTGGGGAAAAGTGCTGCAAGTGCTTCATGATGCGGATATAACCGTATTCGGCATGGTCGTGTCCGGCCGTGGCTCCGACCTTCCCAAAGCGGATCGTATTACCGGCTTGCTAATTAATACGCTTCCTTTGGTCATGCATTGGAATATGGAGCAGACGGTTACAGACTATGTGAAGGAGCTTCATCGCACGATTCAAAAGCTGAACGATTACTGCTGCGTCAGCTTGAACGAATTGAAGGGCTGGAGCTCCGTGCAAGGCCATACTTTGTTCCATAGCATCGTCGCTTTCGAAAATTATTTGAACGACTACCGTCAGCCGGCAAACGGACTGAACATGTCGGCGATGGAGGAACGCGAGAAAACGAATTATCCGATGACGATCACCATCGCGAGCGACGGAGACGGGATCGTCATCAAGTTGATTTACGATGCCGACCGATTGGAACAAGAAACGGTTCGCCGGTTGACGGAGCATTTGCGTCATGCTTTGCATTTTGCGGTGGAGCATCCGGATAGCGCTGTCGGAGATATGAGTTTAATGACCACGGACGACTACGATCGAATCGTCTACGATTGGAACCGTACGTTCACGGAGTACCCAAGGGAGAGCTCGGTTCCCGAGCTGTTCGGGGAACAGGTCCGGCTCCGGCCTTCCCAACCGGCGGTGATCGCATACGACCGGGTTGTGACTTACGATCGGCTCGACCGACTGTCCCGGCATGTGGCAAGCATGCTGGCGGAGGATGCGCCGGTTCACGGGAAGCTCATCGGCGTCTGTCTGCCGCGCTCGCTCGAATTTATCGTTTCCATCCTGGGTATCTTGAAGGCGGGCTGCGCCTATGTGCCGATCGATCCCGATTTCCCGGCGGAACGCACGCGCGACATGATCCGGGACGCTGGACTGGACACGATCATTACCTCGCGCAGCGGCGCGGACAGTCTGGCGGAAGCATGTCAGGGTGTGAGCTTAAAGCTGATCTGCGCCGATGATTTCGACACCATTACATTTGCGGGGCTGGAAAAAGAAGGGGACGGTCCGGCGGCCGCCTGCGATCTTGCTTATCTGATGTATACGTCCGGCTCGACGGGCAAGCCGAAAGGCGTGATGGTCGAGCACCGCAGCATCGTCCGTCTGGTGAAGCATACGAACTATTTCCCGTTTTCACCGGACATCAAGCTGCTTTATACCGGATCGCCCATATTTGACGCTTCCACGTTTGAAATTTGGGGCACGCTGCTGAACGGAGGTCGACTGTTCGTCGTTTCCAAAGACGATCTGATGAACGTCCGACTGCTGGAGCAGCGGATGAAAGCGTGGGGCGTTAACGCGGTATGGCTCACTGCCGGATTGTGCAATCAGTGGACCCAGGAGAACGAAACGATGTTCGCCGGACTTCGTTGGCTGCTCGTAGGCGGAGAAGCGTTATCGCCGAAGCCGATCAATCGTCTGCGGCTGGCGTATCCGTCGCTTACCATTCTCAACGCCTACGGTCCGACGGAGAACACCACTTTTTCGACGAGCTATCCGATCGAGCGGCCCTTTGAACGCGACATCCCCATCGGCAAGCCAATCAGCAATACGACCTGCTACATTTTGGACAAAAGGGGCCGTGTCCAGCCTGTCGGAGCCGTCGGAGAAATCTACGTGGGAGGAGACGGCGTCGCGCGCGGCTATTGGAAGCAGGGGGAGCTGACGCGGAAAGCGTTTGTTCCGAATCCGTACGCTTCTGCCGAGGATCGCGCAAAAGGAAGAAATTTGGTGCTGTACCGGACAGGCGATCTCGGGAGATGGCTTCCGGACGGCAACATCGAATATATCGGGCGGAGCGATGGCCAGTTGAAGCTTCGCGGCTTCCGAATCGAACCGGGAGAGATCGAGCACCGTCTTGGCTGTTATCCCGCCGTCAAGCAGTGCCTCGTCATCGCCCGCGAGCTCCATGGGGAGTTGCGGTTGATCGCTTATTATACATCGGAGATGGATGAACAGGACATTCCGGAAGAACGGCTTCGAGCCTTTATGGCCGACGGCCTGCCTTCGTACATGCTTCCTTTCCGGTATGTTCGGCTGGAGTCGTTTCCGTTAACGGTAAACGGGAAAATCGACCGGGCGAGACTGCCTCTGCCGGAAGCGCGTCGTACAGGACAGACGTCCGAACCCGGTGCCGCAACCGGGCTGGAGCAGCTGATGGAGCAGATCTGGCGCAATGTGCTGAAGCTCGATCACATCCGCAAGGATGAAGATTTTCATGCGTTGGGGGGCCATTCGCTCCATGCGCTGCGCATCGTCAGCCTGCTGCAAAAGAACGGCTATCCGGTGACGGTCAACCAAATTTTTCGGGAGCAAACGATCGAACGCTTGGCCCGCTCCTTGAGCGGAACGCTTTCGGCGTCGGATGCGGCTTCGGCTATGGCGGCCCGCCCGGATACGGGAATGGCCTCGGCTTCGGGACAACAGTCGTATCCAAATGACGGATTTCCGCTGTCGGCGGTGCAGAGACGGTTTTTCAACCGCGACTTGAAGAACCGCAACATGTTCAACGTGCCTTATCTGGCTTTGCTCAAGCAGCGGATCACGAAGCAAGAGATGAACCGTGCGCTGCGGCTTCTGGTCGATCGGCATGCGGCGCTACGGCTAACCTTTGCCCGGCTTGATCGCGGAGAATGGTACCAATATGAGCGGGCCATCGATTACGACCGGGCATTTGCCTACGTGGATTTGCGGGAGACCGCGGCATCCCATGATGCCTTCATCTCGGACTACTGCTCGAAGCTTCAGCATGAATTTGATATCGGGACCGGTCCTTTGTGGAAAGCCGTATTGTTTGACCATTATGACGGCGGAAGCGGGCAGGTGCTGCTGCTTTTGGTCCATCATCTGATTTTTGACGGGATGTCGATGAACATCTTTTTGGATGATTTCAGACAGCTTCTCTTCACGGAGGCTGATGAAGAGCTCGACGGCGAAGCGGGGAGCAGCTACCGCGATTGGTGCCTGGCGCTGACGCAATACGCAGCCGGGGGTATTTCGACCGAGGCGGCAGCCTATTGGAGGGACGTTGTCGGAGGCGGCCAGTCTTTGCAGGTCGACTGGGAAGCGCAGAAATTACCGGTTCACCGCCACATGGCGACGATCACCTATGATTTGCTGGAAGGCGAGGAGCAGGTCGGCCTGCTGAAAACTTTGGCGGCACAGCGGCAGACCACCCCGCTCGGCGTCCTGTTAACGGCATTGTCTCAGGCTTGCTTCGACTTGAAAAAGCAGCCGGACCTGCTACTGCATCTGATGTCCTACCAGCGCGAATCCTTTTTGCCGAACATTGCGATATACCGCACGATCGGATTTTTTGCCGGGGCGTATCCCGTACGAATCCGCATCGGGAAGCAGGAGCTTACGGGCGATACCGAGGCGCTGCTGGAGCATGTCAAGCGGACGCTGCACGCAATTCCTATGGAAGGCATGGACTATTTTGCTTTGCGGCATATCGTTCCGGAGCTTCATCCGGAGGCGGAGCCGCTTATCGATGAAAGCCGCATGCTGTTCCACTACCAATCGGAGGAAACGACATGGCAGGCCGACGATTTCTACGAGCCGTTGTCCCTTCCGTACGGAAATACCAGCGCGCCGGACAACCCTTCCGCTTATTGGTTAAACATGACGGCTTGCTTGAAGCGGGATAGGCTGAGCTTGACCTGCTATTACAGCACGCTGCACTACGAAGAACAAACGATTGTCGGGCTGGTTCGCCGGTTCGCCGAACATTTGCGCCATGGTATCGAGGTCAATACGCTCACAACGACAGGAGAAGGGAGTTTCCGATCATGAAAATTTATGAATTTTGCCCGTTTTTCAACGAAAACCGGGTCGCGGAAATCAAACTGAAAGAAGATGCCCGTTGGGTCGACGAGCTTCACGTGATCGAGGCCAACAAGACATTCAGCTATGCGGACAAGCCCCAAAACTTCGATCCGGCATATCTCGGTCCGAAGGTGGTTTACCATTCGCTTCATGCCGACAACGCGTTTCGCAAGCCGGAACGGCACCAATTGTACTTCAACCCGGATACGTGCCAAGCGGCGAACTTTGACCGCTGGTATTGGCGCTTGCTCAGCTACAACAGCGCATTTCATAACGAAGCGTACCAAAGAAGCCGGTGCGCTGACATCTTGCGGGAGCGGGTCGAGGATGACGATGTGATCATTTTGGCTGACTTTGACGAGATTATCGACAGCCGCATGGCGGACCGGATTGTCTCGGAGGTGAAAAGACGTCAAGTCATTACCGTCAAAATGCACTATTCCGTCTTTTTTCTGAATCTATTCTGCCGCTCCAATCACGGCGCTCCTCATTGGAGCTATCGCGTCTTTGCGATGACTGGACGCTTTTTCAGAAGCATGCCTTTCTCGGCGGATTATCTAAGGAAGAAGGGCATTGCCGAAGGGCTGTATCAGGACATCTACTGCCTGGAGGAACCGGTCGGGTTTCACCATTCGTGGCTGGACTATCGTCAAACCGCACTGCCCAAGCTTCAAGCGTTTGCAGCCAATGTCAAGGACAAGAGCATCGTGAACGAGGATTACATCAAGCAATGTCTGGACGATAAAAAGCTGTACTATCTCGATACTGAGCTGTATGTGGATAACGAAAAACCGTTTTTGGCCGCGCTGCAGGACATCCAAACCACGGATCTGTGGTATTGAAATCATTTGAATAGTTAGCCTATGAACCCGAAGCCGTTCGGGTTCTTTTTTTATAATGATAGAATGTATAAGTTTTCAGCGAAGCTGAACCATTCTATCATTTCAAGAAAAGCTTCCTCTAAAACACGAATGTATCTTCTTCGAAAGGGCTTCGACAAAAAGCTTTTCTTATAGTGTTACAAAAAAAGGATTGACAACGCTTACAATTTCATGAATGATGGACATAGAAAACAAATCTGAAACAAACCAGAATCATTATTTGTTTGATAATCTTAATATTTATGAATCAAAATAAAACCAGATTGAAAAAGATGTTTCAAAAGTAAAGTGTAAGTATCGGAGGCCATGCCAAGTTTCAACTATTAAATCTGGGAGGGATGTTTACCTATAGAGCATCTACTGATGAGGACGGACAGCTTGTTTGTAGGCGGTTATAAGCAAGAGGGCAACGGGGAGGTAAAGCGATTTTCGACAACTATGCCGAGCTTGCTTCTGCAGCAAAGGGCACGACGATCAAGTTCGAATCGGAAAACGGATACCCAGTGAAAAGGAGCTGTTGAACGATGTACTTCTCAGACGACAAGACGGGAAGGCCGAATGCAGCGAACGCAACCGGCGAGGAGAATGGAACGAACGGTAAGGCGAACGAAGCGATCAGTAGACGAAAAGTTCTTAAGACCTTAGGACTCGGAGGGGCGATATTGGCGGGCAGCGCCTTGGGCGGTACGCGGTTTGCTTCGGCAGAAAGTCTGCAATCCGACGGTAAGGGGGATCGTCAAACGTTGTGGGTCGCCAGCGTGGAGGAGCTGATGTCGCTTCCACCCGGCCAGCTCAAGGACGGCCTGCATGTGTTCGTTGGCGGCTACTACAAGAGCGGCGACGGAGGAGGCAAGCTGGTTCGCTATATGGCAGGCAGCGCCAAAGCCGATAATGGCGGCACGGTACACAAGCCGGCAAAAGGCCAAGGCTGCTTTGAAGTCGTGCACGACGGGGTCGGGGATTTTCGCTGGTTCGGCATTTTCGATGCGAAGACGAATGCGGACGGGGCGTTGGACGCGATGGTCAACGATCTGTCGATCCGCCGCGTCGAAGCGTACTCGGATTTGAATTTCGTCAAGCGCCATGTATTTCACCGCAGCGATATCGAGATTGATTTTCAGGGACATACCGTAACGACCGAGGGAATCGAGCTGAACAAGGTAGACAATCCGTTTGGCGCCGTTATGTTTTTCCAGGGGATCAAAACCGACATGGTCTACACCGTGACGTTGACCGAAGAACTGCCGGAGTACTCAGATATTTTCGAGGTCGCCGATTCGTCCATCTTCGTGGTGGATAGCTGGTGGCATGCGCAAATCAAGAACAATCCGGGCGGAAGCGCGCAGCGTGAGCTCGATTACCTGCTCAAAGTAACGGAAATTCTCGACTCTACCCATGTCCGGTTCAATTATAAGCTCGGCTGGCCGCTGGCGAAGGGACGCCAGTTGACCTACCGGAAGATCAACCCGGTTTTCCGCTGCCATGTGCGGAATATGAGTTTTACCGGCATCCCGGTGCCGCCTAACGGTACGAGCACCCGGCCGTTCCCGACTTGGGACCAGATCGGATCGAATCCGGTCGCGTACGAATTCGCGGTCGAATGCGACGCATCGGGCATCAAGGCGACCAAAGTGTTCTGGCCGGTCGTCATGCGCAGATACAATACCCATTACGTGACGGAACGCTGTCAACTGATGAATCCGGAAGAACGCGATTGGGGCGGTACCGGCTATTTAACGCAGCAGATCAACGTGCTGTACGGCCACGTCAGGGATTGCAACACCAGCAATGCCCGTCATTTGAACGATTTTACGTGCGCGGCCTACTGCATGGTTGAGAACTGCCATGGAGACGGCGACGAGTACGGCCCGTTCGTCACGCACGGTCAATTCGAGCACGATCTTACATATATCAACAACTCCGGCTTGTTGTCGTTCGCGAACAGCGGCTCGACTTGGGGCGACAGCGCCAAGCGGGTGACCGTCAAGAAGCATATCGCATCGCGGATCGTCGCGCACAAGCGGCTGACCGACCTGACACTTGAGGATTGCCATGCCGTCGTGACGTATACGAAGCCCGGCGTGAAAATGGCGAATTCAGGCTCGTTCTGGGTCAACATGGACGGTCTGCAAATGAGAGGCTGTACGGCGGAAGAGATGATAACGATTTCGAAAAGCTCCTCCCGGGGCACAAGGAAAAATATGATCGACAGCTGCTCCTTCAGCATGCTCAAGGGCTATGAAATCGCCCGTCCGATCCGTTCGGGAACGGCCCAAGTCGGTTACATGCCGTGCAGCGGGGATTTGACGATTCTCAACAGCGAGTTTTACAACGTCGAGGATGTCAACTTGGGGAGCATCGATAAGCTGACGCTCATCAATACATGGTTCAAGGGCCTGCCTCAGGCAGGAGGCACGGTCAAGGTGGGCACGCGTGAAATCGTTATGCAGGGGGGCGGACTTGTGGATTGCTGCTTCTTGTTCACCGGCGCCTGGGACAAGGTCGGCGATGTCAACAATCCGAAAAACAAACCCGATCAGTGGATCGCGATCGACGGCGGCGCAGTATTCAGCGGAACGAACGGCGAGAAGGCGTTCCTGAAGAGCGTCGATCCGGCAAACGCCATCACGTGGAATTTCGGAAATTGCAGGAGCGCCGCTTCGGACGCGGATACGGCACATTTTCACATGCAAGGCGGAACGAACAAATTGAAGGCCGTCGGCGCCCACTTCACGGGCGGCAAGTATGAAGCGACGAACGGCGCTTTCGGAAACGGAGGTTACTTCTTCATGACATCGTGTCTGGAAGAGAAGGTCAACCGGAAAGCGCTGCCGGCTGAAAGCGATACGGTAAAACACAGCGCCGGCAACTTTTCGATTTTTTAGCGGGATCTTGCTATAATAACAACTATTAGAGCGGATACAGGATTCGTCCCTATTTCCTGTTCTTTACAGTGTATCGGATGGAAATGAGGTCTAAGGATGGAAGGAAGGACAAGTCGCAAAACGCCCCGCGAGCGGCTAAGCGAATTCGTCAGCACGCTGCGGGAAGACATATTGACAGGAAAGCGGCCGGTAGGAGACTATTTGTCTTCCGAAAAATCTTTCGCCGCGCAGTTCCAACTGAGCAATCAAACGGTGCGAAAAGGGCTGGACGTTCTCGTTTCGGAGGGGCTGATCGAAAAAATACCGCGCGTCGGCACGAAGGTTGTCGGTCCTCTGGACGAAGCTATCGTCACCGTAAAGCTGGGTTTTCACAGCTCTGTCACCGGAGAAGCAGGAATTCATCAGCTGCTGTCGATCTTTCAGGAGGAAAACCCGCATATCCGGGTACAAGCCGTGCCTACATCCAGCAGCAACTACAGATATATTAGCGAGTACTTGTCCGGCGGCATCCTCGATGTGGTCATGATGAACTTTATGAATTTTCGGGAATGTGTGGAGAACGGAGACGAAGGGCTGCTGGAGCCGATGCAACGCAATCCGGAGCTGTATTCCTTCCTGTCGGACGCGTTTCAAGTGAATGGCCGCCAGCTCGTGCAGCCGTTTATTTTTTCCCCGCTCATTCTATGTTATAACCGGGAGCACTTTCGGGCGGCCAATTTATCCGAGCCGGACAGCAGCTGGCAGTGGAACGATCTGATTGACTATTCGTCGCGGCTTGCCATTCCGGGTGAACGGCTTGGCTTTCACTGCGACTTGTATTCGTCGAACCGCTGGCCTCTTCTGCTGCTACAGACCGGTGGGAAGTTCGAGCGGCACGAAGACGGTCGGCTTAAGCTTGCCGATACGCCGATGATGGACGCGCTTCGCTACTGCGGGGAGATGAAGCATAGTATTCCCTCTTTATCGGAAGGGGTGACGACCGGCGAATCGGAGCTGCTTCTGGCGAAGGGGAAAGCGTCGATGATCATGACGAGTTATTTTTATTTGAATTATTTGCTTGGCGAGCGGGTAGCCTTTGACATCGCGCCCGTACCGCATTTGGGTACGCCGATGACCATGCTGCTGAACATCGGGCTTGCGATCAATCGTCAGTCGCAGGTCAAGGCCGCCGCCGCCAAGCTGGTGGAATTTTTGACAGGTTACAAGGCCCAGCTTTTCGTTCGGCAGAACACGTACAGTCTTCCCGCGAGAAAATCCGCCGCCGAGTGGGTAGGGGAAGAGAAACGGTATCTTCCGTCGAGATTTTCGCTATTTCGCGAAACGATTCCCGGCTTTCGATATTTCACCGATTTGGCGATCAGCGCACGTGAGCTGTCCGTCATCAATCAGGAACTCAAGATGTATTGGGCCGGCTTGGAAACCGAGGAGGCTTTATGCTCCCAAATCGAGGAGCGTCTAGCCGTTGGTTCCTTGTCCTAATAACAAAAAAAACGGAGTCACGCAGGTTTGCGGGCTTCGTTTTCTGATTTAGACGATGGTGCAAGCATTTTTAAGCAAAGAAGGATACAAAGTAAACATGCAAATCCTGCGAAAAGGAGACAGGATAGCTGCAGTGAAATAAGATCGGCCAACAGACCGACTAAAAGTGTGATCATAATTTGAATAGTACCTTGAATCATATCGGCTATGCTGGCGAATCTCCCCATCATTTCGGGAGGGACGTGATTTTGAAAACATGTGGCATATCCCGCGCTTGCAAAAGACATAAAAAAACCCAACAATGCAAATGATAGCGCTGCGGTCATAAAACTGGAAGATGCATAAAATAGGATATAAAAAAAGTAGTCAGTAATATGCCATAACTCATAAACCAACGATATGATATTTTTTGCGAAGTTAATGCCGCTATAAAAGATCCCAGTAACGATCCCACGCCGGTGATACTTATGATATTGCCGTAATCCATATCCGTTAATTTCAAAACCATTTTAATGAAGGCAGCTTCCTGAGAGTCAATCGCATATCCTATTAGCGCAGCAGCTTGAAATAAAATATAGATAGAGATAAAAAATGTTGATGATTTTGCAAATTTAACCACTGTCCTTAGATCATTGGCCAATATGTTGAAAGAGATTTTTCCGCGAGCATGGTCACTATTATTTTCTACGTCAGGAAGCAGGAAAATCATAAAAGCGCATACAATAAAACTTATTGCATTAAATACGATGCAAAAATGAACACCGACTGTCATAATTAGCAAACCGGAAATGGCCGGTCCTAACAGAAACGCGCTGGAATTAGTCATACTAATCAAGGAATTAAATCGTTGTCGTTTTTCTGTTGGGATAAGCTTTGTTATATATACAGAGGAACTTGGGCCAAAAAATGAACCGAATAAATTAATGACAAACATTAAGGCGTAAATAACGAACAACGAAGGAGCGAAAAGAATCAAACCGATTAAGATGCCTCTAATGACATCAACAAGTATCATGAGTTTCCTAACATTGATACGGTCTATAATACTCCCGGACCAGAAATTGGTTACAAGCATAGCAATAGGCCTAATGACAAATAGACCTGCAAGTGCAGTCGCCGATCCCGTAATATTCAAAACCATAATGTTAATTGCGACAAAATAAATCCAATTCCCCAAGTTGGAAAAGCCAAGTCCAAATATTAATAAAATTGCTTTGAGTCGTCCGTTCATTGTTCACCTCACCTTAAATCGTCAGCTGAATTGTAAATATATTACTTAACTTATAATATAATTAATTTTCTTTCAATAAAAAGCAGCCGGGTTTCCCCAAAATAAGGGAAGTCGAAACGGCTCTTTTTCTTTTTAAAGCAGCCGGTCAACCAACGGATTGACATTCGATCAAGTGCAGGCTACAATGAAGTAGCGATTTAGTAATTTAGTAAATTAGTAAATGAGTGATACAGAAAATGAAAAGAGGGACATACCATGAAAATACCGACTACGTTAAAGCATAAGCCCGTTGTCGTTTCTGAAAATTATGAGCAGGTTGACGGCCGATTTGCCCGAAATACGGATGCCAAAGGTCTTTCCTTGGGATTGGCCCAATGGAATGACAGGGGGAAAATCGATATTTCGGCCAAAGTATGGCGGTACACGGGAGAAAAATGGTCCCGGCAATCGGAGGAGCTGCCGCTCCATCGCGTTCTTGATCTATCCATTCTGATTTGCCGGACGATGGCGCATTTTCGCGAAGCTTACCGATATGAGCATTTGTATGATCCGCAGGAGCCGGTCATCGACCGGGTTGGCCTCCAGGGGGACGCCATGACCGTGGCCATCTGTACGGACAATGAGAGAATCAATGAAGACATCAAGCTGTTCAGTCAGGCTCTGAGCGATGACGACGAGCTGATCGGGGAACGGCTGCGCACGTTATCCAGAATTTTGAAGGATATGGGGTATTAACTTGGAATAGGAAGTGGTTAGAAATGATTCAGGAATATATATTGTCTCCTGCAAGACAACTGACCGATGCGGAACAAGCGCTTGTGTGGCAAAAGCCGTCAACGCATAAGGCCAGCGAAGAAGAGCGCCGCATAAGCGCGGAAGTCAAGCGCAACTGGAACCGCGGCGAAATGAAAATCGCCAACATTTTGTTGGAAGGCGACGCAGGCTCGGGCAAAACGCAGCTCGCCAAAGCGTTATCGGCGAATTTCGGGCTGCCGTATACGAAGGTCACCTGCTTTGCGGACATGGATAAATCGGATATTATCGGCGCGATTTTGCCCGTGATTTCCTCGGAACGGCTGGAGAAGCTGGAGCCTGCGGATCGGAAGGCGTTGAAGGCGCTATACGAGAGCGACGGTTTTCAAAGTGCAGCCGGAGTTTTGACCGACGTCCTGGGAATCGCCCCGGAGCAGGCAGCCTTAAAGATGAAGCAGCTGCTGAAGCTGGCTGCGGAAAACAGCGACGGCGAAGCGGTAGAGTATCGCTTCTACCCTTCGGAGATCGTTCGAGCTTACCAAATGGGTTACGTCCTGGAAATCCAAGAGCCGAACGTCATTCGGGATGCCGCGGTGTTAATGGCGCTGAACTCCGCTCTAGAGCTGGATGGCAGCATCAATCTTCCTACGGAAATCGTGCGCAGACATCCGGATTTTATAGCGGTCATCACGACAAACCGCAGCTACGCAGGGGCCAGGCCGTTAAACGAGGCATTGCGCGACAGAGTTCAGCACTCGGAAAAGATGGATCTGCCCACGAAAGAAGTGATGATGGAACGCGCCATGGCCAAAACCGGCTACAGCAATGAACGGGTATTGGACGTTTTGGCAGACACCATTATTATTCTGGACAAAACCGCCCGGGCCAATGCAATTAAAGGGGTGGCTGGAATGCGCTCCTATTTCTACTGGGCGGATGCGGTTGCCGGAGGGGCTTCCGTCAAGCAATCCCTTTATCATAAAGTCATCTACAAGATCACAACCGACTCCGAGGAAATCAAGCTGCTGGAAGATGCGCTTGCAAGCCACGGCTTGACGGCAAGCTTGGAGGAGATTGAAGCTCAAGTAAAAAAAAACGGGATTCTGAAGCCTTAGAGATCAAAATATGGGGAGATGTCGACAGCACCGGCTTGGATCTGGACCGTCCTGCGGACGATGACGCGATCGCTTTGAAAAAAAGCGCGGACAGCGACGAAAGCTCGTCCGATAGCGCCAATGATTCCGATAGTTCCGAGGACGACGCCGGCATGGAAAGCTCGGATTTGGGGGAGAGCAATGCCCCGGCTTATCATCCGGCCGACCCCGAGCCCATGTCAGAGGAGGCGAAGCGGCAAGAACGCGATTTTCGCAAAAAGCTGAATCACGACGCTCGGGAAGTGGTGTCCCACTCCATTCATCATAAGGTAAAGCTCATCGTTCATCGTCCAGATTACGATCAGGCAAATCAGCAGGAATATGTCCGGCTGAGCAAGGGACTGATGCCCATCGTGCGGGAAATCGCAAGAAAGACGCTTCCGCTGCTGGAGCACGAGGCTTCGTTTGATTTTGCCAAGAATCATTACTATGGCAGTAAATTTCAAGCGGACAGCGTCGCTTACCGGGATTTCAGGTATTTTGCCAAAAAACGCCCACCGACGGAATCGCCTTCGCTTGTGGTTGGTCTGAGGGTGGACGAATCGGCATCGATGAAGGCTTTTGGCAGATTGGAAGCGGCCAAACGCGCGGTGATCGCCGTATATGAATTTTGTCAGCTGTGTCATATCCCCGTTTTGATCTATGGCGATACGGCGGATGCTTCCAGACTGGAGCAAATGTCGGTTTATGCCTATACCGACTTTGATCGAACCGATGCGAATGACCGTTTCCGACTGATGGGGATTCGGGCCAGAAGCAACAATCGCGACGGCATGGCTTTACGAATTATCGCGGAACGGCTGGCTGATACGCCGCAAAAGACGAAGCTCTTGATCAGCATAAGCGACGGGCAGCCGAAAGCGATGGACGATTATACCGGGAGCTACGCCATTCAAGACATGCAGCAGACGATCGCCGAATACGAGCGGAAAGGAATTACCTTTCTTGCCGCCGCGATCGGCCAAGACAAGGACGTCATTAGCCAGATCTACGGGAATGAGCGATTCCTGGATATTACCAATCTACATGAATTTCCGGCCAAGCTGGTTCGGATAATCGCCCGGTATTTATGATTTACGGGCTCAGAAGGAGAGACAAAACAATGGATAAGAGCAAGCGCAAGGAGCTGCTGGAGGAATTTAAGCAGATTAAGACTTACATGGGTATCATCCAAATCACAAACAAAGTCAACGGCAAAATTTATGTGGACAGCCATCCGAACTTGAAAAACAAATGGATGACCATCAAGATGCAGTTGGATATGGGGAGATTCGCCAATCTAGAGCTGCAAAAGGATTGGAAGGAGTTCGGAGCCGAAGCCTTCACCTACGAGGTGCTGGAGGAGCAGAAAACGGACGATGTAACGGATATGAAGTGGGAGCTCAAAATGATGGAAAAGCCGTGGCTGGAGAAATTGCAGCCTTACGGGGACAGAGGATATAACAAGCCGCCAAGACAGTGAATCTACTTCCGGTCGCTGCACTGCCCCGCAAAGCAAGGTTGAATCAAGAAAAGTAAATCCGGGTGCTTTGCGGGGAGCCCGGGTATGCAGGAAATTTTAACCGGGTCCTAAGTATTTATGTATAAATTGGAGGAATTAGGAATTGAGCATCGAATCCTAAATTATGGTGTTTTATTCATAAAAATAGGAGGATGTTCATGAGCGAAAAGGCCGAAGTCCGTCAAATTAACTCTTTAACCGAGGGATATGAGGAACAAAAGCCGACTTTTATGCAAGCTATACAAGAAGAGATAAGTCTCCCTTTCCCGATCGATAAGTTCAGATTTTTAATTAATGAACTATCCGTTCAACAAAAACGAGCCATAGCCCATTTCTTAAATTTCCCCATCGTTTTCTCCAAGTATAAGAAATTTCCCGATGCACTCTTTCAAAAATTACTCTTCCAGCTGCAAAAACATTATCTTACCTCCGATCGAGAACGACTTTGTTGGGTTATCATATTCACCGTGTTCGATTTATTGAAAAATGAATCCCACAGCTCTTTGGAAACATTTCTGGCTACAAAAGAGGATAACATCTTAAAATTTGGGCGATGGCATGTTTATTGGGCTCTCCGGTTTCATCCTGACCGTTCGATAGATAGAACATCTTGGGAAGAGGCCATAAGAGAGTTTGAAGAAGGATTAAAAGAGAAGGCTCCGGAAGCGAAGAGCCCGCAAGATGACCGTTCCAACGACGAAAAGCATACTGTGATTGAGCAAAAGCTGAAGAACGAGCTTGCCTTACGCCAGACGAAGGAAAAGGAAGCCCAGCAGCTGCGCAAGGAGCTTGGAGCTCAAACGAAAAAGCTAGAGCAATTCGAAAGAGAAAAGCAACAATTAGCGGTGGAGCTGCGGATCTTGAAAGAAGAAGCGCTGAAGCAAAAGATGGAAGCGGAAGCCTACCGGAATCAGTTGGAAGCTCGGCTGCATCGTCTGAATCAGGAAAAAAACGATCTGCAAGATTTGGTGAAAGAAGCCGAATTGAAAGTCGAGGAAATGAAAGCCAATGCGGTAAAAGCGGAGCATGAATTGGAACAATGGAAGCAACGGCATGAGAGGAAGGGGCAGGGGAGCACACAAGAGCTTATCGCGCTTCTTTTACATTCCTTGTTGCCGGAGTCGGACAAGCTTTATTACGAGCTTCGGCAAGCCAATCCGGAGAATGCATCTGTTCTTCGGGCGCAGATAAGGAAAATTTTTGACTTGATCGATCTTTTGGAGCAGTTTCGGCAAGAAACCGGGCAGGCGCAATCGCAAGATCATGTCCAGATAAGCGATCCTTCGTTTGAATCGGTTCCAAGCGTACCCGAGGCGAGCCGGCAATCTTGTGTCGGCACGTTCTATCGACGAGATCATGGCGGTTACGTCGTGATGGAGGACGGAAAATCGTTTAACATTACGGAATCGATGATCCATCAACACGGGCTTGAGCACGAAGCCGAAGTCCAATGCTCGCCAGGCAAGCAACATAACGGCATGATACTCTATGAAATTGAGCTTTTACTCCAAGGGGACGATACCTATGCTCCGATCCGCCAATTTGATGGATATGTCGAGCTCGGAAATTACTTTACATGGTACTGTGTGGACATCAACAATGCACAAAACCGATATCCATTGCACCGACGAGATATTGAAATCCAACAGCCTAACGACGGAGATCCATGTCTATTCAACGTTGCTGACGAAGGGCGATTTGCCCGATTATCCCGATTGTACCGGAAAACAAAACAGACTGCGGCCGAGCAAGAATTCAAAGCGTATAAGCCATCTTTACTCAAGAGGCAAGCCGAGAAGACGAAGCCCGATCCATTCTTGGATAACTGTAAAATTGTAATTGTCGGCGGTCTGCGGAAATGGTTCGAGGGGGTTGTGGCGGAGACAGGCGCAATACTCATACATGATAGCGGCGATGCCCCGGAGCGAATTCACGCGGATTTAAGCAAAGCCGATGCCTTATTTTTTCTGCTGACGGCCACATCGCACCGAGCTACCTGGAGCTGCGTTGAAATTGCAAAGCAACGACAAATTCCGCATTTTATTATTCAAGGGTCAAAATCAAACTTGCGCATGCTTCTGTGGGAAAATCGGGAGTTGATTAGAAGGAAGCAAAAAATATAAATAAGCGATCCACAGCCCTAAGACCAATAGAAAACGACGAATTTTCCGTTAGGCGTGCCTGCGATTTAGCGAAACACTTCCTTTAGTATATTAAGTACTTTCTTTTGATTGCTTTCGTTTATCTCAAGTAATAAATCCATGATTTCTACAAGCGTAGGATTACTTTGACTCTTTTTAGAATGATATTGATATATAAAAAAATCGGAAATGTCAACTTCAAGGGCAGAAGCTATTTTCTCAAGACTTTGTAACGTTATATTTCGATTGCCGCGTTCAAGATCTCCAATATAGGAATAGTGCGTTCTGGCCAAATCCGCCAACTGCTGTTGCGATAAGTTTTTCGATTTACGTATATCTCGTATACGATTACCAACATTACTCAATACATCCATGTCATTATTCACTCCTTGATAGAAGTGTAGACAATAAATGTATTTATTTATACGAGTATATGAGTAAAATTATTATATTTTATTTCTCATAAGTACTACTACTTTTTGAATTTGGGATGCAGTTTAAATCTCTCCACTCATATGTAGTAAGGAAACGTGCGTCCGTCGCTGCTTCAATTTCAATAGATGATGTAGCGGCGGACCGTTTCCGGAAGAGTTGCGAACTAGAATATATTGTTCCCTAGGGTTCTAGTGTCCCTTTTTGTTTGCCCTATAAAAAAACAATCGCTCGCGTAAAAGTTTCTCAATTTGCTCATTACTATAGCCTAGATCGGCTAGCCTTCGGGCCGCGAACCCGGCACCAGTCGTCGCCCTGTAGACTGCGTCATGTAAATCCTTAACGCCATATAAACGTTCAAAGATTGCACCGATCCGGGCAAGATAGCGAATCCGTTCCTCGCTTTCTCCCACCAACAAGGTTTCATATTGCATTATCCTCACACCTTCAGCTTCATTTATAAAAAAATTTTAAACCATTGGAATACGATCCGAACGCCAATGAACGACCGTTTATTCAGAGTATTATATATATTACGTATTTTTTTGAAATTCTTAGAAATGTCCACGATTAAAATCAGAAGGTATTGTTTTTTTAGCAAGTAGTTTTTTAATTTGGCTCACCCTTGGTTGAGAGATTCCAATTATTTGAGCCATTTTTTTTTGACATAAATGAGGATTTTCTTTTGCTACTTTCTTTATTCTCTCCATCGTATTTTGGCTCGTTATTTTCTCTTCCTGTGTTCTAAATGTGCTGTTTCTTTCTGGGCTGCTAATGGTTTTTCTGGGTAATTTTTTTTCTGGTGGAAGGTTATTAATACAAGACTCGCAAACATAATAACCTTTAAAGAACTTGAGTTTGAAGTGTTCTTTTTCCCTACATAAAATACACTCTTGAGTACGATATTTCCGTATCCCAATTCTTTGATTTTGATCGTCAAATAAAAATTCGATGGGGTCTTCTGTAGAAATATTCAATGATCGTTTGATTTCTATAGGAATTGAAACTCTGCCAAGCTCATCAATTCCCCTAATGATCCCCGTAGAGCGGAGTTCTTTCTCATTCATACTCTTCTCTCCAAATCGCTCATGGTGTGCTCAAAAAGGACATGTTTAGTCGATAAATGTTTATTCATCCTCCTGGACTGAGCAACAATAACATAAACATCTAATTGTTGACTTAAATGAACCATTTTTTCACTTGTTAGGCTTTCTCCGTACAGGACTGCAATTTCCATTTGGGCCAGAAGGTAATTCATTTGATTTTGAAGTGCGTCATCGCTTAGCTGATCTGCTAAATGCTGTTTGGGAGCCTCCTTTCTACCGACTATTAGGCTCATTTTGACACTCCTTTCAACTTTTATTGACATTGCTATTAACCAATGTAATATTTTTTTCTTAAAAAAGAAGATTTTGGATTTATAAGAAAAATGAAAGGTAAAAACGCCTTCATAATATTGTGTCATTCATTGAATAAAATAAAAAAACAGGCGTAACAACACCTGTTTTTGCAAAGTTTTTCTTGAACTTTTTTATAGTCCCGGGTCATCCACATAAGCTTTCGCAACATTTTCAGTACTAATCCTGTTTGTATCATCCAAAGGAAAATTTTGATGATTGAAATAAAAGTAGAATGTAAAAACTACGGATAGTGTTGCAATGCTCATGAGAAGTCTCTTCATGGTCAAACCTCCCCTTTTTCAGTGATGATACCATTATATACCATTTTTTCTTTTTCTAGAAGTTCCAAACTTATTTGATTTTTCATAGAGCATAACGCAGAAAAAATGTCATGGGAAAGTTCTATAATATCGGTGTGTGAACCAATTTTGCCAAAATACTCTACACTACAAAGATAGGCCTCAATTGCCTGAGTTACAAGGCCTTTTCCAAACATAAACTTTCCTTTAAACCTGAAGTATTTTCCAACCTCTGAATACTGGTAGGGAGTAGCATTCTCGATAGGAAAGAAGCATTCCTCATTCGAATTAATCAGATTTTTGATAGAATCAACGTCTTTAGTTAAAAGTAATACTTCTAAAAGCAGATTCAATCTAGGTAAACGATGAACCCCCTTTACTTCATCCAAGCATTCCCACAGTAATGGGAGTGATTCCATATGGCGATCAGTTCGAGCTAGAATCATAGCGCGAAATATTTTCAATCGATCAATGATAATTTGATAATTGAGCTTTTCATATAATGTGATGTGTTCTTCAAAAGCTGTATAGTCAGCAAGCTGCCATAAGGAGTTGCAGATCGCCAAGGCTACCCGTTCTTTCAACACGGAATTTGTTTTGTCCTCTGCGTGACCAGAATGTCCTAATTGAATGCATTTAGAATACTCTTTAAGGGTATATGCAAGTAAAGCCATTTTATAGTAATAGGACACTCTTTCCTCAAGTGACAAAAAATCAATGTAATGAAGTATTTCCTCTCCTTCTCGAAAAGCCTCCTTCATCTTCGATAAGTCGGTTCGTTCAATCAAATATTTTCGAAAAAGACCTTTTGCAACAAAAATAGGTATTCCATGATCTCTAGAATATTGAACAATTACTTGGTAAAGTGAAACCTTCACTGAATCAATGTCTATTGATTCTGTAAAGTCATACAGACGTTGTAGGGATTGCTCGGTTTTATTTTGAGGAGATTGTAAGATGCGGATCGCCGCTAAGGGAGCTAATGTAAGATTTTTGCCTGAGGTTACTATCTCGTGCAAAATTTCGAATAGAGTTTCTACTCCGTCTTCTTGTTCTACATATGCCTTTATGATTTCTTCATAGAAGATTGGAAATGCATTAGCAAAGGCTTTAGCAGTCTTATATTCTGGATGTTTTGTCACACCCGATTCGATTTTATGTATTGTAGGAATGCTCACACCAGTAAGTTTTTCAAGCTCCGAATATGTTAATTTTCCTTCTGTTCTTAGTTGGAAGATGAAATCAGCGATGGTTTTTTCTTGGTAGCGAACGGCCATCCTCATACATCCCTTCCTAAATTTTGAAATTAAACAAACGTTATTATAGCAAAGTCAATTTAATCTGACAATAAAATAAGTAAAAATCGTCATAATTCTTTCTTATAAGCAAGATTCGTCATAATCTTACAAAGTATAAGTCGAATTACTAATGGATGTAAATTAATATAAGATTTAATCGTTTTTTCCCGACAAAAATGACCAGACCTACCTATTAACATATGTTGCATAAAAAGCGTATTTTTATGATTGGGAGGCATACTGCCTTCAACAACGGTAAGAAGGAGGATTATGCCGATGGATTCGAGTTAAATTGGTAGATACGGGATCAAAATAAACGATTGAAATGCTTTTATAAAGTAAATTATAGGGAGGGTAAAATTCGTTGATTATTCGAAAAATAACTGCTTTTTTCTTGGTTTGTGCAACATTGTTTTCCAGCACCTTCTATGTGTCTAAGGCAGCGGATGCACCTCTTCCACCTGTCAATTGTGCTAGGCTGACCTCAATGACCAATTCCACAAACAGTTCTCTTGAATCCCCATCTAAGATTGATACTCCGACAATATCTAATGAATCTTCCAACTCACTTACAGCTGCAGACAATTATCCTCGAACGTACAAATACGATGCGGGAAACAGACTTCTCAGTTTTCAACTCTCATCTGGAAAGACTCTAACATATCAATATGATCAAAATGGAAACACCGTAAGTAAAAAACCACTTCTAAAGCCAATGGGACAGATAGAGTCATTTGAAAACGGGCGAAAATTCCATGGTTGGGAATCCGTAAGTGGTTGGTTTCTGCATCCAAGCGGAGTTTCGAAGGTGGAATATTTTATTAATGGCAATTATTGGGGGGGGGCCTCATATGGTCTCTCAAGAGAGGATATTTATCAAGCATTCCCAGAATTTAAAGAGCATAATTCAGGATTCTTTTTTTCTTTCAATAGCTATCTACTGGACAATGGCAGCTATACGTTAACCGTACGTTTTACCGGAAGAGACAATACAACGATTGAAGAAAGCCGAACATTTATCGTAAATGTTCCGCCATTCCTTGGATCGATAGAACTTCCGGATAGAGATGGGCTACAGTTCAAAGATACATTGCCCATTAGGGGCTGGTTAGTCGATGGAAGCGGCGTGAAAAATGTGAAAATGTTCATTGATGGACCTGGCATCCACGGCGAGTACGAGCCCCATTACGGACAGTTTAGAGAAGATATATATCACTTAGTAGGGGAATCCTATAGTAATACCAGCAGATGCTTTCCGGGTTTTCAAACTGAAATACCTATTAATTATTTTCCGGGTGGAACTTACACCATCACTGTGCTCGGAACAGGACATAGTAACAAGACCTTCACTATGAGAAGGACCTTTACAGTCCCACAAAGTCCACCAAGCGGTGGAGGACGAACGAATCCCACTGAACCCCCGGCATCTTAGTGAGTCATTTCCTGCTGCCTTATTATGAAAAATTAATGGGAGGCAACATATGAAAAGATTGATTTCATTTTGTTTAAGCGTCATCCTTTGTTTTTCCGCAGCGACACCTATATTTTCAGCGGAACCGCTTCCGGAAGAAATTTCGAATATAAATTCGAGTGGACCGATTACGGAAAATCATGAACCTGATAGAAAAAATGTCGATAATTACGTTCCCGACCCCATAAAAGTATCTTCAACTGAGGGCTATGCTGGTAAACTGCCTGTCACTCGTTCTGTGTATGGTTCCGTCTACGATTCTGTATATCAAAGTAGAGGTTTTAGCCAGGACTCAAGCTCTAACCCAACTCCATATGACCAAATTGCATATAATAACGTAAACTTAAAGATTGATGAGGCTCCTTTCAGCATCAGCTCTTCCGGAGAAAGTATCTCGACTGTAACCGGCAGCCTGTCCTTACATCACGGGGATTTAACTTTGCCGGGGCGCAATGGACTTTCATTCACCTTGGAAAGAGTCTACGATTCTACCGCGGCTCAGTGGTATGAACCAGATGTTGAAGCAAAAGACATTTATCACTACCGCGTATATCCTAGTATTGCTCTCACGTTCGATAAGCGCGAAAGTAATGGACTAGAACGACTCGGTTTCGATCAAGATTTTTACAATCCAGTTGATACACCGAGGTTTTCGAAAAATTACGATAACCTGACAATTTATTCGGACTACTACAAATTTTATTATTGTGGCAGCGGGGATATCCCGTCCGATCAGTTCGAAGCCTGCTACAAGTCCAGTGTTGATCAAATTGAGAAGGACAGGCTGGCTGCAACGGCACCGCTTTTTAGGTCCGAGTATATGGGTCCTAGTAATCTAGGAAACTATTACCGTATGTCGGGTTATTTTAGGGATCTTCGTCTAGGTCAACCGCGATTTTCATACTGGTTCATGTATAATGGCTTTTTTAATAAGGCGAACCCGAAAACATATGAAGAAAAGATGTTCCCCATCGGCAAGGGTTGGTCATGGAATATCAGCTCGATTGAAACCAAGAAAGATAAAAAATATCTGCATTTGGCCAATAAAGGAACCTATGAGATCAGCGACTACAAGCTTAAGGGCTATCCGTGGAAAGATCTTTCTTTCTCAGCAGATAGTAGCGTCAACGTGAATGGGGAAGTCTCGACCTATGTTCTCCGAAGCTTGGATGGCACCCAGCAATTTTTCAATTCGGATGGAAAACTAATTCAAATAAAGGATATATATGGGAATACGATTCAATTCTTATATTCCAATGTAGATCCTTATGGCAAAGTGCTTACCGGAATTAAGGACGCGTTAGGGAATCAAATCAACATATACTACTCCGCAAATAGTGTAGTCCTGCAACTCATGGACCAAAAGGTAACTTAT
Source organism: Paenibacillus tyrphae (assembly GCF_000722545.1). GTDB lineage: Bacteria > Bacillota > Bacilli > Paenibacillales > NBRC-103111 > Paenibacillus_G > Paenibacillus_G tyrfis. Next base: position 70,012 of record NZ_JNVM01000013.1, on the reverse strand, counting down.
ACCAAAACAAACTGGAATGGTAAGGAAATTCTTCAGTCCGTTCAAGACCAGGTCGGCAATAAAACGAGTTACAATTATGAGCTGAACTCCGCCAAGTTTAATTTTTGGTCCAACACTTCTCAGAATCAACCTCTAAATAATCCATATGGCTTGCTTTCATCTGTTCAATATCCAACAGGGGCTTCAACAAGTTATAGTTACGCCTTAGCAGACCGATATTTTGGTCCCGATGGCTACAACCAAGTATATAAGGTGACAAAACGTCTCGACCGGGCAAAAGATGGCTCGGTTTACAATCAGAAGACTTTTTCTTATTCCAGGGATGTCGGCAGTTCTTATCCGACCAGTTATGACATAGTTACGACGGTTGACGATGGCTTGAAGACAACCACATTCACAAATTACAAACAGCATCTGAATGACAAGGAACCGCCGTACATTTATACAAAATCAGTCGTTGAGGCCGCGGGCGATAATCAAAAAATTCAAACGATGAGTTATGATACCGAACGACGCTTATCATTGCCTGACACCATAAGTACAATCCATAAAAAGGGAGATAGCTCTTCTCCCAAACCCATCGTTACCCAGCGCAAGTTTGATGATTTTGGGAACGTTCTATCGGAGACAAATGCGCAAGAGGTAACGACAACATACACCTATAATGCTAACAACCATTGGTTAGAGACCGTAACCAAACCAATCAGTCCATTCATTACTCGCCTGACAAAATACGTACGGGATAATCAGAAAGGTAGTATTTTAGAAATTTCAGACAGAGAGATACCAATAGAAGGTCCTAGAGAAGGAAACTTAAAGGCCCAAGTCAATTTTACCTATGATAATTTTGGAAATCCAACAACGGTTACTTTGAAGGACGATAACCGCAATATTGTCGTTAACAAAGCATATAGCGATGTTTACAAATATGGGTTTCTTACGCAACAAACGATGAATGTGACCGACGCGGACGTCGGGAAATCGGCGGTCACTCAGCAATTCCAGTACGAAGGAACCTCAATGGGCAAGATTTCCAAATATATCGACGGAAAAAACCTTGTTACAGAGTATCAGTACGATCCACTTGGCCGCGTTACGACTGCTATTTTTCCGGACAAGGGGAAAGTTGTCCTTCGATATGATGATAGTTCGAACGAAATAACAAAAGTGGACCAAGCTGGAGTGACAAGCTACGTCCGGTGGAATGAGTTAGGGTATAAAGTTTCCGAGGGGGTCTCGGGCGGTCAGCAGGCCAAGTACGGATATGACATGTATGGGCGCCTGGCATGGAGCGAAGATGGATTATCCCATCGTACTTCATATTCTTATGATGCCTGGAACAGGCTTGTTTCCACTACGTACCCGGACAATTCAACATCTACCGTCAGCTATGATGATATCGGCAACACAGCCACGTTGACAGATCAAGAAGGCACTCAAACGAAGGAGACTTACGATTACCTGCAACGTGTGACCAAAAAGGAATGGTTGAAAGCTTCGGGTCCTGAACTGATCGAAAAAAATCAGTATGATTTTGCTGGAAATCTATCATTCAGCTTGGAGGGGAACTTTGACTATGACATATTTAACTGCCTAATTGCGGTTGATGCATCATATCCTGAAAGAACAAAGTATGCGTATAACATGGCAGGCAAGCTGACGCAAATTTTATTTGCTGATGGCAGTAAGGAAATCAAGGAGTATGACGAGTTAGGGCGAATGATCAAAAAAACGGATGCCTCTAATCTTGTCGAAAAATATTTCTATGATGCAAACAATAATCTAATCAGGTTTGTTGATCGTAATGGCCAAGTCACAAGCTATGAGTATAATTTTAATAATTTACAATCCAAAAGCATCACAGGTAATGAAGCCATTACGTACGACTATGATAGCGCAGGCCGTCGTACAGCGATGCAAGATGCAACCGGAAGAACGGAGTTCCATTATAATACTGCCGGTCAGTTGGATAATGTAAGATACCCTGACGGGAGGACCATTCAATATTCTTACGATCGGCAAGGGAATCGAACTCATATGACAGATCCATTCGGATTTGTGACGATGTATGGATACGATTCCCGAAACCAGTTAACCGATGTTATGCAGAGTTTGAACGAACGATATGTGAGCTATGAGTATAAGAAAAATGGACTTCTGTCTGCGGTAAAGCAAAGTAACAGTATAGCTTCGTCATACAATTACGATGGGTACAATTTGGTCGGTTTAACCCAAACTAAACCGGGAGCAACGATCAACACCTTCAATTATGGTTACGACTACAAACGAAACGTGATCCAGAAGACGGAGAACGGAGCCGCTCATACGTTTACTTATGATCACTTGAATCGCATTCGAACCTCCAGTCAATTTGATGAACTGTACACCTACGATCTTCGCGGAAATCGAGAAACCGTTCAAAGCACCAACAATTTCAATATGAGCGGAGCCGATTATCGTTATGATGATCGCAACAGGCTGGTTCAAGTCACTAACGACGACGGAAGAGTCGTTTCCTATCGCTATAATGGAGACGGCATGCTTTACGAACGGACAGGGAATGGCCAGACAACCCGTTATTATTACGATGGTCCAAACATCATTGCTGAGGGTACTGTCGTAAATGGATCTGCTGCATTAAAAGCGAGATATATTCGAGGGAATGGCTTGGCAGTCCGCGTTGATGCGAATGGAACAAAGGCGTACTACTTACAGAACGGACATGGTGATATTGTCGGACTATCGGATGCTAACGGGAATGTAATAAATCAATACACATATGATATCTGGGGGAATCCGTTAACCGTATCTGAGCAAATTGAGCAGCCATTCCGTTACAGTGGGGAATACTGGGATAACAGGACAAACCTTCAATTTTTGCGCGCAAGATGGTATGATCCAAGTGTAGGACGATTCATTACCCGGGACCCTGTTGAAGGACAGCTCCATAACCCGCGTAGTCTGAATTTGTACACGTATGTGTTGAATAACCCTTTACGTTACAAAGACTCGACGGGTAATCTTGCCGAGGAAGATACAACCATTGGTGGCGGGGGCATGGGAGCCGGATTTTCAGGTTCGGCTGCCGCAACAAGGGCGGCTCAGAATAGCACAAGCAGGACGACTACGCCAAGCGTTCGGGTTGCACCAAGACCAGTAGAAGAGCCTGTATTAACTCAAATGACAGTCCAAGCTGAGGCTAATGCTTTAAGTAGAGCTGCTACTAAGGGGACGGGACAAGTTACATCAAGTTTAGGATCTGTACAATCAAGGGTAAACATTGCGAATGGGAGGACCAGATTTACTCCATTAAGAGATTCAGGTGAACCAGTTTCAGCAGGATTTAATCATGTTCTTGAAGGGCATTTTAATAGACCATTAGCTAATAGTCGGTCGATTTTCTCTATTACACCAGATAAGTTAAAGGAAATTCTACAGAGATCAGACGTTGTCAAATCTACTGTTAAAGACATCGGTGGGGGTCAGTTCACTAGAACAGTAGATGTTGGAGAACTTGTTGGTAACTCAGCCTTAAAATATGGTGGTGGAGAAACCACTTGGATTAAAATTTTTACAGATAAAGCAGGTAATTTGATAACAACTTATCCTGTACCAGCACCATGAGGCTTTAGATTAGGAAAGGACGATAAAAATGCACGACAATGAAAAAACATTGGACGATTTCATTTGGGAAGATTTTAAAAGTTTGATGAATAACCCTTTATTATTTAACAGTTATATCGATTATTTTTTAATTTTGGTTGATTGGATAAAAAAGCATAAGAGCGATTTGAAATATTCAGTATATTGGAATAGGCTTGGCCCAATTTTGGATGTTGATATAAATGACTATATTTCAAAAGAGCCAGAGATATTGCTTAACCAAGAACCAAAAAGGATGTTTAGTTTAAAACCAGACACAGTAGATTCTTTTGTAATGAGGTTATGTGACACACTATGGGATTTGGTTAAACTTCGTTCAGGAAAAGATTGTCCTAGGTGTAAAGATGATGAGTTGAATTATGTTGTTGCTGAAGTTCTGAAGACAACGGAGAAAAAATTAATTTTAGAGTGTGATACGTGCGGTCGGGCTTTGAATATTGACGGAACGGAATGGTCTGATGGAGTGGCTGTCATTTATCCAGCAAATGAGATAACTGTAAACAAATATTTAGGTGCGAATTAGCAAGTTCTATACTTACCTAATAAAGCCCATCACACAGCGGTCATTATCGACTGGTGGAACACCAAGCTGGCGAAATTCAAATCGAGAACAAGTCAAATAGCTTCGATGACCTGATGAAGTTCGTGAAGAAGCACTGCAAGAAAGGCATGACCCCTGTCTATGGGTTAGAAGATACGGGCGGCAATGCTAGAGCATTAGCCATTCACCTTGTCGAGAAGTAGCAAATCGTTAAAGAAGTCAATTCTGCTCTGTCCTACAGAACGTAAAAGTTATGTAACGACCCAAAAGTCAGATAGTTGGGATGCGTACTGTATCGCCAAAGCGTTGCTTGCAAAGCTAGATGAACTGCCCGAAGTAAATCCGCAGGACTTTTACTGGATAATCGGGCAACTGGTGGCAAGGCGGAGCGCTAATAAGCCGCTAGTTCATCTGCCCCTACCGATTCCAAGTAATCGGACAGGGTACTTTTCCCAAAAGGCTAACGCCGCTTTACCGTCAATATCACAAAAGAACTTCTTGTAGGATGGATAGTAATAGCTTAAAATCTCCGTAAAGCAAGTCATAATACTTGTTCTACTCGTAAGGCAGAGGAAATATTGGAACTGGTCACGAAGGACGGGGAGACAAAGCGGAACTATCAGCTTTCCAGAGACTTTCTGACTGTGGTACAGGATATGAAGCGAAGTCGAGAACTTATCAAGGATTCGGGGGCTGCTAGCGGAGATGGATTTCAAGTTGCAGTCCATGGATGGCATTGCACCGTGACAGCGGCGGAACTGATCGCAAAGATTGGCGATATTCGCCGCTTCTCCAATGTCGATAAGCTAGCCCGATTTGCGGGAATCGCTCCTGTCCGCTTTAGTTTAGGCGGCAAGGGGAAAGACAAAGCAAGCGGTAAAGGGAATCGGGTATTGAACGCCATATTCCATAACCTAGCCGTTCAACAAGTCCAAGTAGCCAAAGGTGACAATAAAAACAGCGGAATCCCGTCTTCTACGAGTATTACCAGAGGAAATTAGCGGAGGGTAAGACCAAAAAAAACAAGCCCTCATCTGCATCATGAGAAGGCTTGTAAACACTCTACAGCATGATGAAGAATAAGACAGAGTATCGGGCGGCGGCTCTAACAGAGCGTCAGGCAAGCCGATATAATGGGTGGTAATTGCTCAAACAGTTACCGCCTTCTTTATTCACTAAGATTATAACTTAGGGGACGGGTAACGTTGCAAAATCAAGTCCAATTAAAATCCCAGATAACGCCGTAAAAGTAGAGCAGGCTAATAATGGGTATGATCAAATTAAATATACTTGGTCTGATGGAACTTATAAGTATGAAGCACGGTGGCATACGAGAACTCCTGGTGCACCTGCCGATCAAGGAAACACTTGGGTTGTTACAAGAACCACACCGGGAAGTCAAACTACAAGAAAAGTACAACATATTTTGACCAGTGAAAATCAGTGGACGCCTATGAAACAGTGGCAGGATGCGGTTAGTGCAAGACAAAATGGAGTAGCAACCCCTGAACAACAAGCGCTCTTAGATTCAGGTCACTGGCTTGCACCTTAAGAAAAGGAGTTGTCAAATGGAAATAGTTAAAGACTTTTATACTGGATTTGAGGGTGAGCCGGAGATCATCTTCTTTTTTCAGGAGTTCGATGCTCAAAAAGTTGTGGTTAGAACGTGGATTGGTTATTTTGATTCAATTATGATGGCTACTCAACCTAATGAGAACGGGTGGAGGGGGCTCTCGTATTACTATCATACGGATACTGGTTGGTTTGAAGAGACCCCATGGAGAATACCAGATTTACGAGATGCGTTAATTGATCTTCAAAGTGTCAATAAAAAAGAATTAGATCAAGAGACATTGACGGTGTATCAAAGCATATTTGATTTACTTGAAAAGGCACAATCCATAGATAAAGAAGTATGGGTTGAGTATGATTAAAATTTGTTCATGTTCATGATTACGAAGGACCTTGATTGGCCTGTGCCATTCAGGGTCCTTCTTTGGGTGGGGGTTACCCACTGCTGATTGAACCATCATTCAGTTAATAACACATATAACCCAGGTAATACCCGTATGAAGATTTCACCATTTCAAATGATGCACATCAATGATACCCTTTTGAATTTCATCCAAAGTGGTCCATTTTGTAAAATTCGAGTCAGAGAAAATTTAGTAGGATTTACGTCATTACTGCTGATGGTTGGATTGTAATTAATAGTTTATCCCGAGGTAAACCATGTCTATTGAAATCGATGTGAAATTAACTAAAGAAGATATCTCATTAAAAAAGTTAGTAGAGGAAACATTAAAAAATGTAGCTTTGTTAATTAATTGTCGCAATGTACCATCACTGCATATTGTTGAGGTAGAATCGGGGACAACTTGCCGGTTATCATGGAAGAAATATTGCAGGATCGGTTGAAAAACCTAACCTTTAAACGGATGGTTTAACCTCGGTCACAAACGCCACCCCAGGCCACAACAGTATAGGGGTCTGATATGGTAATTATTGGTTAGCGCATGGGTTTACTCCGTTTCGTGAGCAGACCCCTATTAGACCCCGGCGAGAATGCCACATTTAAACAGATTCAGTAGGCTGGCGGTTCAGTCAAGAAAGGAGCCAAATGCACCTGCTTCAGCAGATAAGAAGAAACAGCAAGCAGTACCACATCTTTCATTAAGCGGAGAGGAACAGCTTCACGAGAACCGCCGTGTCGTCAGGATTCTCTTCTGGGAAGAAGTGGCCACCCTTTATCGCTTGCCCTTGCACCTTCGGAGCCCATTGCCGCCATATGCCGAGCGGACCGCCGTCTTTTGCATAGTAAGTGTCAAGCCAACCGCCCTCCGCCCACAGATGCAGCATCGGACATTCAATTTTTTTCGACGCTTCTTTGTCCGCGCGGTCGTGTTCGACATCGATCGTCGCTGCAGCTCGATATTCCTCGCAGATACCATGCACGCGGGCCGGATTGTAATAGGTTGAAACGTACTCTTGCAAGACTTCGCGGCCGAAGGAACCTTCGCCGAAGGGGTTATGGAAGACGGCCTCGGGAGCACCGAGCAGATAACTCTCCGGCAGCGGTTGTTTCTGCGACAGTAAACTCCAGGGCCAGTAGGTTTGAGCGAAGCGCGCATCTGCCCGTTTCCACGCTTCGAAAATCGGAATGACGTCAAACACGGCCAGACGCTCCACATTCTTCGGATGATCCAAGGCCATACGGTAGCTGACGCGTCCCCCGCGGTCGTGACCGATCAATATGAAGGTCGGAAAGCCAAGTTTACTCATCACCTCAACCAATTCCTTCGCCATCGCGCGCTTTGAATAAGGAAAGTGATCGTGGCTGGAGGCGGGTATCCCGCTGCGGCCGTAGGCACGTAAGTCTACGCAAATCACAGTATGATTTTCCGCAAGCTTCGGCGCGAGGAATCGCCACATCAGGCTTGTGCGCGGGAAGCCGTGCACCAATAGAATTGCCGGCCCTTGTCCATAACGGCGCACGAAAATTGTGTTTCCCGAGACCTCGACAAAAAAACAGTTAAACATCCTTTTACCCTCCATTTTCACTTTGTTATACCATCGAATATATTTGGTTAACTTCGCCAATTTGCATGTCCCAACAGCGATAATTTGATTTTGGAGGCTAAAAGGATACAGGGGTATAAAATTTAAGGGGGCCGATTGGTTAGCGCACGGATTTATTCCGTTTCGTGAGCAGACCCCGTATACTACCCTTTAATCAGGTAAACTTTTTAGCCTTGATTTTATTGAAGTTAACCGTGATAAACCGGTTAACCCATTGATTTTACTGAGTTTCTTAAGTTAACTAAGAATATTTCGGTTAAACCGTTGCCATATGCCACCCATCCGCAAGAAAGGCTTAACCCGTAACTTACGATGGCCTGAGACTCGAATCGCCTTCCGGGCACTCGTCGAATTTTTGAAAAGCTTTTCATACATTTCACCTCGAAAAACGGGAAACCCGTGGATTCTCTCAATAGTGGCTAAATAACACGACCCAGCGGCGAAAAACGCCAAAAACAAAGCAAAATCCGCGAAAAAAACCACTTTACAACAACCCGCAATCTCACTGATAATAGAGTGGAATGGTTCGATAAACTAGAAACCATGCTTTGATTGAATTTGAAAAGCTTTTCAAACATTAATTTTACGTCCGGGAGTGATAAGCGGTGACATGGACTTTGACGAACAATGAATTGACTCCGAAAGCTTTGCTGAATTTGGAAAGCTTATTTTCTTTAGGCAACGGGTATCTTGGCGTTCGCGGCAACTTTGAAGAAGGCTACCGCCCGGAGATGGTCTCGATCCGGGGCACGTACCAGAACGCGTTTCATGATGTGATCGAAATCCCTTACGGAGAAAAGCTTTACGCCTTCCCGGGAACCCAGCAGAAGCTGCTCAATATCATCGACGCGCAAACGATCAAGATCTATTTGGGCGACGACGAAGAAGAGTTCTCTTTATTTGCCGGGGAGGCGGTTGCCTACGAGCGTCGGCTTCACCTTGACCGCGGCTACACCGAAAGAACGGTGCACTGGCGTTCTCCGGGCGGCAAAGAAGTGAAGCTCCACTTCCGGCGCGTCGTTTCCATGACCGTCAGAGAATTGTTTGCGATCGATCTGCGGATCGAGCCGGTCAATTTCACCGGGCGGGTCAAAGTGGTGTCGACCGTCAACGGGGACGTGTCCAACTTCGCCGATCCGAACGATCCCCGGGTCGCCTCCGGTCATTCCAAACGTCTGCAAGTGGAAGAAGCCGGTGAAAAGCAAGGCTACGTCTACGCGCTGGACCGCACCCTGGCGTCCGGCTTGAAAACGGCTTGCGTCAGCCGCCATACGGCATCCGACACGGCCGAAGTCAAGATCGCTAACGGCGAAACCGTGCTGACGTTTGACTTGACCGAACCGGTTCGGGTGACGAAGTGGAACGTGTACACGGACACTTTGCGCCACCAGGATAATCTCGTTGAACAGGCCATCGGCATTCATGAACAGCTCGGCGGGATGACGTTTGAAGACCTGCTGGATGCCCAAAAAACGTACCTTGACGACTTTTGGGCAAACGCCGACATCCATATCGAAGGAGATGGCAGCCTGCAGGAAGGCATCCGCTTCAACCTCTATCATTTGCTCCAGTCGGTCGGCCGGGACGAACACAGCAATATTTCGGCCAAGGGCTTGTCCGGGGAAGGCTACGAAGGGCATTATTTCTGGGATACGGAAATTTACATGTTCCCGGTCTTTCTGATGACGAAGCCGGAGATTGCCCGCCAGCTGCTGATTTACCGTTATTCGACCTTGGATCAGGCGCGGGCTCGGGCCAAAGAAATGGGGCATAAGCAAGGAGCCTTGTTCCCATGGCGCACGATTTCCGGGACGGAATGCTCGTCGTTCTTCCCATCGGGCACGGCCCAGTATCATATTAGCGGGGATATCGCCTACAGCTATATCCAGTATTATCTCGGCACGCAGGACGACGAATTCATGAAAACGTACGGCGCCGAATTGCTGTTTGAAACGGCGCGTCTCTGGCTGGATATGGGCCATTATTTGAACGGCGAGTTCCGGATCGACAACGTGACCGGACCCGACGAATATACGTGCGTTGTCAACAACAACTACTATACCAACGCGATGGCCAAGCATAATCTGAAGTGGGCGGCCAAGGCTTACGGGCTGCTGGCCGAAATTGCTCCGACAACATTAGACCGGTTGTGCGCGCGGCTGAACGTGACGAAGCAGGAAGCGGAAGCATGGCAGAAAGCGGCGGAGTGCATGTATCTGCCGTACGATTCGGCGCTGAACATTAACCCTCAGGACGATACGTTCCTGCAAAAAGCGGTTTGGGATTTTGAAAACACGCCGGAAGAGAAATACCCGCTGCTGCTGCATTATCATCCGTTGACGCTCTACCGTTACCAGGTGTGCAAGCAAGCGGATACGGTGCTCGCGCACTTCCTGTTGGAGGACGAGCAGGAGCTGGAGACGATCCGCAACTCTTATACCTATTATGAGAAGATCACGACCCATGATTCGTCGCTGTCTTCCTGCATTTTCAGTATTATGGCCTCCAAGCTGGGATACGATGCCAAAGCTTACGATTATTTCAACGAAACGGCCCGTCTCGATCTCGACAACACACATGGCAATACCAAAGACGGCCTGCATATGGCGAACATGGGCGGCACTTGGATGTCGATCGTCTACGGCTTTGCCGGCCTCCGCTTGAAGGAGAGCGGGCTGTCGCTGGCGCCTGCAATTCCGGGGCAGTGGGACCGGTATTCGTTCCAGCTTCAATACCGCGGACGCAAGCTCGCTGTGGATGTCGACCGTCAGAGCATCCGGCTTACGCTGGAAGAAGGCGAAGTGCTGACGCTCAAGCTGTACGGGGACGACGTGACGCTGCAGAACAATCGGCCGTTGGAGCAAGCCTTGAAAGCAAACTAACCGAGAGGCCCAAGCTTGGCTTATGGAAAGGGGAAGCAGAACATGAACACACCGGTGCAAGCGGTCATTTTCGATCTGGACGGCGTCATTACAGATACGGCCGAATACCATTACGAGGCGTGGAAAGCGCGCGCTGAGGAGTTGGCCATCCCGTTTACACGCGAATCCAACGAGGAGCTGAAAGGGATCTCCCGGATGGAATCGCTGGAAAAAATTCTCGTTCTCGGCGGCAAAGCGCACGATTTTACCGAGGAACAAAAAATCGCACTTGCGGACAAAAAGAACGAGCATTATTTGACCTTGATTCAAAACATTAGTCCTGCGGACGTATTGCCGGGCATCAACGAATTTATTGCCGAGATTGAGGCCCAAGGGCTTAGGATCGGACTGGCGTCCGCCAGCAAAAACGCGTTTGCGGTTCTGGAGTCGCTCGGTCTCAAGGACAAGTTTCATGCGATTGTAGATGCCAAAACGGTGCTGCGCGGCAAACCGGACCCCGAAATCTTTTTGAAAGCCGCTCATCTGCTGGAAGTGGAGCCCGGCGCTTGCATTGGCGTCGAAGACGCGGCGGCCGGAGTAGAGGCCATTAAAGGAGCGGGTATGTTCGCGGTAGCAATTGGAGCGAAAGAGCTGTTCGCCCATGCGGACCTGGTGTACGAAAGCACGGCCGCGCTTTCCTTGGAAGCCATATTGCCGCTGGTTCGATAAACGGACAGTCACCGAATAAAAGCAAAATAAACCTCCGGAGCCGCTGTGAAGGTGGAACCGGAGGTTTGTTCTTAATTGACGTTCGGGCGATTTGACGACGAATGCCAAATCATTTACAATGAAACAGGTATGAAAACCTTTTCATACTTATTCCCCTGAATCGGGAGAGTACAGTATATTATGGCTACGATAAAAGATGTTGCAAAAATAGCGGGCGTGTCCATAAGCACCATTTCTCGGGTGTTGAATACGCCGGACAAAGTGTCGAAGGACAAAAGGGAACGGGTTCTCCGCGCGATCGAACAATTGAAATATCATCCCAATGCTTTGGCCAGAGGCTTGATCCATAAAAAGACGAAAACATTGGGCATCTTGATTCCTGATATTTCCAATTATTATTATGCCGAAATGTTCCGTGGCATGGAGGATGCGGCGCAGGAATTCGGGCATAACATTATCATTTGCAACACCGATAAGGATAAGCAGCGGATGATCTCGGCGCTCCGGAGCATGAAGGAGAAGCAGATCGACGGCTTCGTGTTCACCAGCGAGCCGGTCTATCCCGATTATTACGATATTTTCAATCAGCTTGGCTTGCCGGTCGTGCTGGCTTCCACGCAAAGTCTGGAGTACGCCATTCCTTCCGTCAAAATCGACGACGAGCAGGCCGGCTTCGATGCGGGGCAATATTTGATCGATTGCGGGCACCGGCGGATCGCCATGATTAGCGGGCCGCACCTCGACCCGATCGCGGGAATGTCCCGTCTGCAAGGATTCATGCGAGCGATGAGAACAAACGAGCTTGACTTCGATTCCGACCGGTGTGTGGAGTTCGGGAACTATCGTTATGACGACGGCTATGCGGCGATGGAGAGACTGTGGACCAAAAATCCGGAGCTGACCGCTGTGTTCGCGGCGAGTGACGAGATGGCACTGGGGGCGATTTATTTCCTTTATCGCAGTGGAATCCGGGTGCCCGATGAGGTATCCATCCTCGGGATGGACAATACGAGAATCGCCTGCATGTCGCTGCCGCGGTTGACGACCGTCGCCCAGCCGATTTACGAGATCGGCTACAAGGCCGTGCGGACGCTTCAGGAAGTGCTGGACGGAGCAGGTCCGGCCACACTCAGAACGTATCTTCCGCATCAAATCGTCGCCCGCGATACGGTAAAAAATGTAAACGCCGAAATTTTCTAAAAAATTAATGTTGCAAAATCGGGCAATTGTGTTTTAATATCTTTTTATACAAGTGGATAAACAGGGCAACGGTGCCATGGCTGCAGAAGTGTGTAATTTCGCTTCTGCTCCAGGGCATTTTTTTGTTTCCGGAACGATGGGGATCAAAACATAGAAAGGGCGGGAGATAAAGCATGAGGCTGGCCGGACCTAGGAGAACGGCAGGACCATCGGGAAGCGTCAAAACAACCAAAGCGATCGTTTCGATATTGGTCGCCGCATTCGAAGCTTGTCGGCAGGCTGCAGCCCAAAACGCCGGAACAATTTGTAAGCGCAATCAAAATCAATATTCCGAAGGATAATTTCAAGAAAGAATTCAATAATAAGGCTGGGAAGCCTGTACAGATCGATCTCATCAGCGAAGATCTGGGCGCGGATTACAAGTATCTTTATGAAACCTACAAGGGGTTCAAGGGAACCAAATCCGTTGGAGGAAATCAAAGCAACCCCGCAATATCAAGATTTTGTTGCCAAGGCCAGATATCTGTACGAAGCGATCGGGGGAACCTTCAGCCCGGATGTTAGCTATCCTTGGGTCACGTATTTGTTCTCCGGCATGACGGAGAAGGAAGTGCGTCAATTGGCGGGAGCCTCCATCGATTCCAATCTGCAGGACGCCATCGGCGAAAAAACGCTGACCAGTCCGAGCGAGCTGCCGGGTCAAGCGGGCGTAGTCGAAGTGAAGATTAAAACCGGCTTGCGGGCGTTTGCGGAGCAGCAAAATCTGTATAAAACGTTTATGGACAACGGAATCGACGTCTATGTATGCTCCGCTTCCTTCGTCGATGTCGTCAAAGAATTTGCATCGAACCCCAAATACGGCTATTCCCTTCCGGAGGATCACGTTCTGGCAATGGAGCTGGAACGGGATGCCGCTGGGGTCATCCAGCAGGAATATCGCAAAGGGTACGACCAGACGCAGGGCAAAGGAAAGACGAAGACGATCGAGCGTTTTCTGGTATCCAAATACGGGCACGAGCCGATCTTCGTGGCCGGAGACAGCGACGGCGATACGGCGATGCTGACGGATTTTAAAGACATGAAGCTAGGATTGATCGTCAACCGCTTGAAGGGAGGGGAAATCGGGGAATTGTCGAAAACGGCGGCTAACGGCATAGGCACAGGAAACGCCAAATATTTGCTGCAAGGAAGAGACGATAATACAGGAGCGTTCCGAAATACCGAAAAAAGCGTTAGTTTAGGATCGTCCGAAGAGAAATTGCTGAAATAGATCCTCATAGCCCACATGAAGGAGAGAACTGACGTATGGAAAATCATGAATTGAAGAAGACGTTAAAGCCGATTCATCTATGGGCAATTGCGGTCGGGATGGTCATCTCCGGTCAATATTTCGGGTGGAACTACGGGTTTGAGCAGGGCGGAATTATGGGCCTTGCAATCGCTTCGCTGCTCGTCATCGTATTTTTTACCTGTTTCATATTCAGCTACTCCGAGCTGTCCACGTCCATTCCGAATGCCGGCGGGCCTTCGGCTTACGCGGCAAGAGCGATGGGTCCGTTCGGCGGTTTTATTGCCGGAATTGCGTGTCTGTTGGAGTTTGTGTTTGCGCCGCCGGCCATTGCGGTTTCGACGGGAGCGTACGTGCATTTCCTGATTCCGGCGGTTGAGCCGGTCTATGTGACCATCGGCGTGTTCGTATTTTTTATATTGATCAATCTGGTCGGGATGAAAGGTGCCGCGCTGATCGAGCTTGGCGCGACAATTGCCGCGTTGATCGGGCTTGCGATTTTTTACGCGGCGGGGCTGCCGCATGTGAAGATTGAGAATTTGGTGAACGCGAATTCGTTTATCGGCGGGGGCAGCGGCGTCATGGCGGCCATTCCGTTTGCGATCTGGTTCTTCCTCGCGATCGAAGGCGGCGCGATGGCGGCTGAGGAAGTCAAGAATCCGAAGCGGGACATTCCGCGAGGCTTTATCTCCGGCATTTTAACGCTGACTACAGCTACGCTATTGACGCTGTTCGTTACGGCCGGTCTTGGAGGAGGCATCGGAAAACCGGCAGATTATCCGCTTCCTCAGGCTCTTGGAAGCGTTTACGGCGAAGGCAGCTGGCTTGCCATGAGCGTAGCGATTATCGGCTTGTTCGGCCTGATCGCCAGCCTGCACGGCATTATTATCGGCTATTCCCGACAGACGTACGCGCTGGCCCGCGCCGGCTACTTCCCGCAGTTTCTGGCTAGGCTCAATTCCAAAAGCGTACCGGTTTGGGGGCTCATCGTACCGGGTGCGATCGGCGTCATTTGCGCAGGCTCCGCCGATTTTGCCAACGCCTTGATTTTGCTTGCGGTATTCGGCGCCGTCGTGATGTACTGTCTCAGCATGATTTCCTTGTTCATTCTACGCGTGAAGGAACCGAAGATGGAGCGGCCTTTTAAAGTGGCCTTTCCCGTCATTCCGGCCATCGCGCTGATTTTGGGGCTGCTGTTCCTTTATTGCGTGATCCGCTACAGCCTCATGACGACCTCGCTTCCGCTGTTCGGCATGAATGTTCCGCTCTGGGGCGTCGTTGTCGCCATTTTCGCGATAGCCGTGCTTTATTACTTGGTTCGCGTAAAGCCAGCCGATGCTCCCGCGGGGGAGAGCACCGTGCTGGATTAGAACTGGAAACTCCGGCGATTTCGGATGGGCGGCAGCTTCAAGATATGAGGCTGCCGCTTCGGTTTATTCGTCGGATCGTTTGCATAAAATATGACGAAGCAGCTGCTTCAATTCCTGATCGCTTTGTTCCGTCTTCGGATAATCGAGCTCGTAGGAAAAGATCATTTTGACCAACATAAACGCGGTAAGCGGCAGAGGAACCTGGGCATAGCGCCCTTGCTGCTGCCCTTCCCGGATCAAGCTGCCGATCAATTGAACGGCGGCTTCTTCGGATTGGACGAAGCATTTTTCAATCTCCGCGAGCCGGAATTCCTTATACTCCTCGAACAAGGTGGATACGAAAGGGTCCTGATGCACCTCCGCGCTTAAATAGCGAAGAATGTTTCGCAGACGCACCAAAATATCGCTTTCTTGTTGAAGCTCGGCAAAAGCCTTCGACCGCATCTCGTTAACATGCCTCATGTAGCAATCCATCAAGATTTGAGTCTTATCCTCGTAATAGTAATAGATCGTTCCTTTGCCGATCCCCGCCTTCTCCGCGATCTTGCTCAGCGTTGTCCGCCGGACCCCCGAATGGAGGAACAGCTCGGTTGCCGCTTCGATGATTTTTAATTTTTTGTCCGGTTGTTTCATTGACCCGCCCATGCCCCCATAGTATATAATATGCTATCTATTATTCATTAACCTAGTTAAATAGTCAATGATTGCCAAAATTGTTGGAATGTCCTATTATTAATTTATGACCAATGGATGAATTTGGTCGATTTTTTCACTCAATTTTCGACCGTTTTCTGAATTTGGTCGAATTTAAGGCGGTGTGATGTCAACGATAGAGCCGAAAGGCGCAGCAAACTAAACGATGAGGAAGGAAGGTAGAAAATCATGTGTGGAATTGCAGGATGGGTGGATTGGTCCCAGGACCTTTCCGAAGAACGGTCGGTGTTAACGAAGATGACGAGGTCCATTGCGCATCGCGGGCCGGATGCTGAAGGCTTCTGGTATTCGAAGCGAGCTGCGTTCGGGCATCGCCGCCTGATCGTGATCGATCCCGAAGGCGGGAAGCAGCCGATGCTTTATCGGGACGGCCAGCAGACCATAGCCTTGACTTACAACGGCGAGCTGTACAATTACCGGGAGCTGAGAAGGGAACTGGAAGGAAAAGGCCACCGGTTTGAAACGAAATCCGATACGGAGGTGCTTCTGCATTCGTATGTCGAGTGGAAGGAAGATTGCGTAAAGCATTTTAACGGCATCTATGCGTTTGGCATCTGGGATGAGCAGCGCCGTCAGTTGATGCTCGGCCGGGATCACCTTGGGGTAAAACCGCTGTTTTTTGGCAGAAGAGGGAGCGCCATCATTTTCGGATCGGAAATCAAGGTGCTGCTGGCGCATCCGCTCGTAGAAGCCGTCGTCGACCGCGAAGGGCTGGCGGACCTTTTCGGCATGGGGGCGATGCGGACACCCGGGCAAGGGGTGTTCAAGGATGTCGAGGAGGTCAAAGGTGGCCATTACGTAACGTTTACAGCTGAAGGCAGCCGCAATATCCGCTACTGGAAGCTGGCAAGCCGCAAGCATACGGACGATACCGAGACCACGGTCCGGACGATCCGCTCACTTCTCGAAGATACGGTAAAGCGGCAGCTTATCGCGGATAAGCCGGTCGTCTGCATGCTGTCCGGCGGGCTCGACTCCAGCGGATTGACGGCTCTGGCGGGCCAAAATTTCCGTGAACAAGGGAAGAAGCTCCACACGTATTCCATCGATTTTGTAAACAACGACCGCGACTTCGAAGAGGATTTTATGAGGCGTGACAAAGACGAGCCTTGGGTCAGGCGGGTATCCGAGCATGTCGGCACGGAGCATCATTCCGTCGTCTTTGGGCCGGAGAAGCTGATCGAGCATTTGCTTGAGCCGATGCGGGCCCGCGACCTTCCGAGCGTCGGCGAGATCGAAACCTCGCTTTATTTGCTGTTTACGGAAATGAAGAAGGATGCGACGGTAGCGCTGTCCGGCGAGTCCGCCGACGAAGTGTTTTCCGGGTATCCGTTCTTTTATCAAGAGCAGTTTTTGAATGCTGAGATCTTTCCGTGGCTGCTGAACTTCGGCTATACCTCGGATGTGCTGAAAGCGGATATTCGGGATATGCTTCAGCTCGAAACGTACCGGAAGCGGCGTTTCCAAGAAGCCGTCGACGAGATTCCGTTTCTCGAAGGCGAAGAGGAGCTTGAGCGGAAGCAGCGGCAGATCTCGTACATGTTCATCATGCAGTTCCTGCCTTATATGCTGGACCGGAAAGACCGGGCCAGCATGATGACGGGCTTCGAAGTGCGCGTGCCGTTCTGCGACTACCGACTTGTGGAATATTTGTGGAACGTGCCGTTCGAGCTGAAAAGCATCGATCATATCGAGAAAGGAATTTTGCGCCGTGCTTTCGAAGGCGTTCTTCCGGATGATGTCCGGAACCGCCGGAAGAGCGCTTACCCGAGCACGAAGGACAAAGCTTACTTCGACCTGATCAGCCGGTGGATGCTTGACATTCTGGATGACCCGAATGCTCCGATTCATGCGCTGATCGATGCCGGGAAGGTGAGGCTTATTGCGGAAGGCAAAAGCACCGTAGAGAGCGGAACGGAAGCCCGTGCGATTCTGGATTACCTGGTGCAGGTGAATTACTGGCTGAAGGAATATGGCGTCAAGCTGGAGCTTGGGGCGTGAAGTGAGGGAGTCTGTGCATAGTATCCCGTCCGGACTGGATATTCTATACATGTTAAGGCAAAACGACCGACAAGTGAGGGAACCTGATGGCGGAACTCAAAGCCTCCGACAAAGAAAAGCAGCCGCAAGAAAGCGAAATGGAGTCATTTAGCGAAATGAACGAATTTGAGCATAACCAGAATCCAGTCGCCTCCGCGCAGAAGCAAATGGCATCGCAGGAAACGGCCGGCGTCTTGGAGCAGGAATAGCCCGGCTTCGGCAGAGGAATGGAGCAGCAGGCGTGCAGTCCGCGTTTCGGCGCAGGCTGCGCGTCAAGCTCCGGCCCTGCGATCCGGCGCGTCCGGTTCCTTTTCAGAATTTCCCTTATTCTTCGTACAACGCCCTATGCCCTCCTAGCCTCGACCTCATTCGATTCTCTCTCATTTCGATTCCACGATACTCCTGTACGATACCGCAGCCTTTTTGAGGAGCGAGCTGACCGGATAAAAGCGATTCTTGAAAAATTGCCTCTTTACCTTAACCCTAATGTCATGGTTTATAATTAAGAATGGAGTATTTTGGGTAAAGGAGGCATTTTCCATGAAAATCAGTCAGTTATCCAGAGCAACCGGCGCAAGCCCGCGTTCCATCAGGCATTATGAGAAGAAGAAGCTGCTTACGGCGAACCGGCTGGAAAACGATTACCGCGAGTTCGACGAGTCGGCCGTCGAGCGTGTGAAAACGATCCAAATCTATCTGCGCTTAGGTCTGACCACGGAAGAAATAGAACAAGTATTGAACTGTAAGGACACTTATCCGGAGTATGCAGAGGACGAATATTGCGGCGAAATGCTGGCCGTCTATGAGGAGAAGCTGAACGAGATTAACAAGCAAATGAACGCATTGGCTACGGTTCAGCAACGGTTGGAAAAGCAAATCCGTCAAATGAAAGAAAAGGGAATCGCGACGGAGGCAGATGCTAGACTGCTCGGCCTATCGCGATGAGGATTGATCCCGGTCCGGGAACGGGCCGGGATCGTTTTATGGAGACGTCCGGCTGCCGCCGGATTACGCAGACGGCTTGCCGAGCAGCTCGGCGAGGCGCGAAAATGCGTCGTTGCCTTGACCGGCGTCGATGGCCCGCCTAGCGACGGCATAAGCGGCGCTCAGTATGCTGGCGTCGATCCCGCGGGCCTGGGCGGCATGAATGATGTGCTCCATACCGGCTGCCGCCGAGACGATGTTAGACTTTTCGCCGGGGTAATGGCCGTCGTCGACATGCTGTGCGAATTCGGTTATAATGTCCGGCATGATATTGACAATCCCTTGAGCGTAAACCGCAAGATCCTTGGCTGCAATGTTCTCCGCCCGGGCCAAGGCAAGGGCGTGAATATAGCCGCTCATGGACGTCCAGAAGATGTCCAGCAGAGCCACGTCATAGGCTGCCGCCCTTCCGGGGTCCGTGCCGAGATGTGCGGCGGTGCCTCCCAGACTGGCCAAGGTTGGCCGATTGGTCTCATACGCGGCTTCCGGTCCGCTGTATAGAACGACTGCCGTGGGCTGCCCGATGGTTGGGGTAGGGGTCATGATCGCCCCGTCAAGGTAGTCGATTCCCCGGGCGGCGGCCCATGCGGCCATTTCGCGGGCCCGCTCCGGCGAATCGGCGGTAAGGTTGACCAACGTCCGCCCCTTTAAGGCATCCCCGGCAGGGGTGAGAATCGCATTCACGGCGTTGTAGTCCAATACGCAGATAATAACGAGCGGACTGGCGGCGACAGCTTCGACAACCATATTGGCGAGAGCCGCTCCTTGTGCGATAAGCGCATCCGCTTTTGCGGGCGTACGGTTCCAGACGGTCGTCGGGTGGCCTGCCTTCAGGAACGCGCCGGCCAACGCCTGGCCCATCGGACCTAAGCCGAGAACCGTTACCGGTGTGCGGGCTTCATTTGCTGAATTTATATTCATTGAGATGGCCTCCTCGTAATGGTGTTTATATCATTGCGGCTTCTTAAGCAGCCCGGCCAGCCTGGAAAGGCCGTCCGCGCCGTAGCCTTCAGCGACCGCCCGATCGACAAGGGCTTGAAGCGGGGCAACCAATTCGGTGCTGATGCCCTGTTCTTGGCTGGCTTTGATCAGATTCACGAAGCCGATCTTGTTAATGTAGAGGCTGGAGACGTCGGTCGCATGAACGTTCGCGTCCATCGCTTGCGCTTGGAGGGGCAGCGAGGCCATCATGGCCTGCAGCCACGGAATGACGAGCGCCGTGAACGCGGACGCTTCGACCTTTTCCGTGCCGACCAGCGCAACGGCATGGTAAAAACCGCCGAACATCCCGTACATCGCGCTGAGCAGTGCCAAGTCGTAAAGCGCAGCCAGACCAGCATCTTCACCCAAGTATTGGCTGGCGCCAAGTACGTCCAGCTCCCCCCGATACGTTTCAAAAGCCCCCGGCGATCCGCTGTAAAGCAGTAGTGCCCCAGGCCCCGCAATCATCTGGGGTATCGCCATAATCCCGCCATCGAGGTAGTCTGCGCCTTGTTCAGCCGCCCATTTCGCCGCTTTGCGCGCCTGTTCCGGTTTTCCGTTCGTGAGGTTCACTAGCGTGCGGCCGGTGAGTAGCCCGCCTACGGAGCCAAGGATCTCGTGCGCAGCCTCGTAATCCAGCACGCAGACGACGATGAGCGGGCTGGCCGACACCGCTTCGGCTGCGGTAGCCGCACGGATGGCTCCCTTGGCGACGAGAGCGTCGGCCTTATCGGCCGAGCGGTTCCAGACGGTCGTCCGGTGGCCTGCCTTCAGGAACGCCTCGGCGAGTGCCGTCCCCATCATCCCCAGACCGATTACCGTCACCGGCGTGCGGCTGTCTGCTCCTGCATTCTCGTGGTTTTCTTTTTCGTTTGGGCTGCTATTCATCAATGCAAGCACTCCTTTCAACGTGTTCGACCCTTATTCTAGAGATTGACACTAGTGGCAATGTCAATAAAAAATTTTTTTCTTGAATTTTTCGACGAAAACATCGACAAATCGACTTTTTTTGCACGGGATAAAACAGTTTTTCTGCGAGATCATTCCAAAAACTAAAAAGAAGCGGGAAGCAGGCTATGATGAATGTGTTCAGTCAATCAAAACAAGAAAACAAAAAGGAGCGAGTATCATGAAAAAAATAGCAACCTTGGCATTACTGTCGGCGTTGGCTCTTAGTTCGATTGCACCTGCTGCGTATGCGAAAAGTTCCTGCTCTGATTATGATGAATTGATCAAAGTTTCTGTAAATACGCTTGGAGGTCCTGTTTTCGGAGATACAGGAACCATTGAACCGGTCAGAGGCTGGCCTGATATTTTTGACTTGAGAGTAAAGCACCAAGGAACTTACGATTCCGCGCAAGTAAAAGGAGTGGAAGTTGGAACGGGCTGCGTTGTTGCGAAGCATAACGGTTCCAATTATTATTACAAGATTAAAGTAACCGATTGATACGGCCAACAACGCGATTGGTATAAAGACGAACCTATTAGCCTCGTGCCAGTAGGTTTTTTCGCTTCGAAGAATGGAAGAAAGCTTTTGTCCGGCGCTATGGAGCGGAACGCAAAAACTTATCGTTGACAAAAAATGAAAAGTAGCGTATTTTGAAATTGATTGATTCAGTCAATCTAAAAAATGTCGTGCATAACGTCTTAGCAATTTGCGTCCGGCTTTGAGGTGACTGGATATTCGGAGCCTTTTGCCTCAAGCCCAAGGTTCAAGAGTAGCCTACAGGAATAGCTGCGCCAAATTATTGACTGATTAAGTCAATCATAAAGAAAAAGGAGCGATATCTATGAACAACATGTCTAAAAAAGGAACAGCCCTCGTTATTGGAGGAGGCATTGCCGGATTACTGTCTGCCCGGGTGCTTTCGGATGTTTACGAAGAAGTCGTGATCGTGGAGAAGGACGATTTTCCCGCCAGTCCGGAAGACCGGGCGGGCACGCCCCAATCGTTTCACCCGCATCGCTTCACCCAGCGGGGGAAAGAGATTATGACCCGATTCTTTCCCGACTTCGAACAAGATTTGGCGGAGCAGGGAGCCCGGTCGGTGCTGAACAAGACTGTGCACAACATGAATCAATACGGAAGCGTGGTCGTCCAGTATCCGCGCAATGATTACAAGTTCAGCCGGGCTTTGCTGGAGTGGGTCGTTCGCAAGCGCGTCCGGGAGATTCCCGGTGTCTGGTTTCTTCCGAAACATGAAGTGCTGCGCTTATTGACGACGCCGGGTCATGCCGCCGTTACGGGGATTGCGGTCCGGGATCGGGAATCGGACGGACAAGAAAAGTTTCTGATGGCCGATCTGGTCGTGGATACAAGCGGGCGTTCCTCCAAGCTGACCGCATGGCTGGAGAATCTGGGATACGACGTGCCGAAGCCGGATCTGCTGAAGGTCAATCTGGGCTACAGCACCCGGCGGTACCGAATTCCTCCCAGCCAAGCCCATCTGACCGAAACGTGGGATACCGTGATCATCGGGGGGCAGCCGGCAAACGGCACGTTCTCAGGTGTGTTTTCGATCATTGAGAATCAGATCGCAGAGGTGCTGCTCTACCGCCCGGGCGGACATTACCCGCCAACGGATGCGGAGCAATTCGAGCAGGCGGTCGCCCAGCTTCCGAGCCCCCTCATTGCCGAGCTGCTGCAAGGGCTCGAACCGATCACCAACCCGCGCGGATTTCGAGTGCCGGCTTTGCACCGCCATCATTTTGAACAAATGGACCGGTGGCCGTCCGGACTGCTGGTGCTGGGAGACGCTTTCTGCATCTACGATCCGATCTTCGGTCAAGGTATGACCGTCGCAGCTATCGAAGTGGAGGTGCTGGAAGCTTGCCTCCGCGAGCAATGGGAGGCCCCCCGGCCGCAATTCGAACAACGGGCGCTCCGAAGCATTCAGGCTGCGATCGAGCCGGCCTGGTGGTTGAACTGTGCGAACGACCTGCAGTGGGAGGGCGTCGAATATGCAGGCGCGGAGCCGCTAAAGGGCATTTCGTTCGGCCGGAAATATCTCGATCTGCATCTGGAGCGTGCGACGGCCGGGCCTGATTTTAAGCTGTTCGGACTGTATTGGGCCGTGAATACGCTGTCGATCTCGCCACGGGAAATGCTGAATCCGGATCTGGTCACGAGCGTGCTCGCGGCGACGGAGGAAGGCCGGCAGTGGCTCGACGAACTCACGGAGCAGTACGGTCAGCCGCTGGAACATGTATGGAACGACATCGTGCCCTCCTTCTCCGAGGCGCCTTATCCGTCCGCAAGCCGTTAAGGGCCGTTACAATCCGGCGATCTGGCACAATAGCCATCGGATCATGAGAAATGGTATACTCATAGGCGACGTCTATCTATCCATGAATGGCCGTAAGATTTTCAGGCAAAGGAATGAATAATCATTGGCGCCTTTAAACGATGAACAATTGCATCAAATCCGCGACGAGCGCAAGGAACAGATTATGGAGGCCGCGCTTAAGGTGTTTTCCCGGCGAGGAATCGTCGGAACGAAAATGAGCATGATTGCGGCCGAGGCCGGTATCAGCCACGGCTTGCTGTACCACTATTTCAAATCGAAAGACGAGCTTTTCACTACACTTGTCCAAATGGCGATGCTGGGAGCGCAGGACGCAATGAAGAGCATCTACGACCTGCAGGGCTCGCCGCTCGACAAAATAAAATATTTAACGAAAGAGATTCTCGATGAAAGCGGCAGGCCTTACTTCATGCTGATTCATCAAGCACGTACGTCCGAAGGCGTCCCGGAGAAGGTTAAAGAACTTGTTGCCCAATATTCCATGAATAGCTTTGTGGACGAACTGCTTCCTGTCTTCAAGGAAGGACAGCAGACGGGCGAAATTGCGGCGGGCGATCTTGTGGAGCTTATTTCCGCTTATTTATCGGTTCTTTCCAGTCTCATGATGCTGAATATCCAAGACGAGGAAAATTACCGGATTCCAAGCAGCGACATCCTAATGCGGATGGTAACCGGTCCTTAATTGGGGAATGCCCAGAAAAAAGCAGGTGGAACGATGCAGCACGATATTCGAATTCTTATTGCCGATGACGATCGGGAAATTCGCGACCTGGTGAAAACGTATTTGGAAAGAGAAACGTATCGGATCGATGCGGCGGCAGACGGGGAAGAGGCTCTCCGTCTGTTCGAAGCGCACCGCTATAACCTGATTCTGCTCGATCTGATGATGCCCAAGGTGGACGGTATTGAGGTATGCCGGAGATTGCGCATGAAGACGAATGTCCCGATTCTCATGCTCACGGCCAAGGATCAGGAAATCGATAAAGTACTGGGGCTGAGCATCGGGGCGGACGACTATATTACGAAGCCGTTCAGCATCCATGAGTTGGTCGCCCGGATTAAAGCTCATTTACGGCGCTTCCTGGTCTTGGGCAGCGAATGCGGCCCGCCGCAAGAGACGGTGCTAAGCTTCAAGAACATGACGATTCATTTGCAAAAGTATACGGTCACAAGAGCCGGGGAAGAAATCTCTCTGACGGGCAAAGAGTTCGAGCTGCTGAAGTTTATGGCTTCGCATCCCGAGCAGGTGTTTACGAAGACGCAGCTGTTCCGGCAAGTCTGGGACAGCGATTATTTGGAAGACGACAATACCGTGATGGTCCATATCCGCAAGCTCCGGATGAAAATCGAGGAGGACCCGTCCGATCCGAAATGGATTCAGACCGTATGGGGAATCGGATATAAGTTTGCAGGTGACAAAGATGAAGCATGACAAAGGCGCCTTTCTCCTTATCGTTCAGTTCATCATCTTGTCCGCGCTTTTCATTCTGGATTGGAATTACCAGCCCCAAGGCATCGTCCGCGGGGCTTTATTCGCTGCGCTCTTTGCCTTGACGGTCATCCATTTGTCTGTCCGGTACCGGTTCACGGCCAGGCTGAAGGATATGGCGGCTGCGCTGAGGCGCGCCACGCAAGGGAATACGAATACCCGACTGCTTGCCAATGACGACCGTCACTTTGACGAGGTGATCTTTTCGATCAACGAATTGATCGAGCAGCTGGCCAAGGTTCACGTCCGCACGATCCGCTCTGAGGCGGCGAGAAAAAGTCTGCTGTCCAACATCTCCCACGATATCCGGACTCCGCTTACGTCGATCATCGGCTATGCGGATGCGTTGAAGGATGACATCGCAGCTTCCTGCGAAGAGAAAGAGCGGTATCTGGACATTTTGTCCGGGAAAGCCGTCGCCTTGAAAGAGCTGATTGACGAAATCTTCGAGCTGGCCAAGCTGGATGCGGACGAAATTCCGTTGAAGCCGGAAACGCTGGATTTTGGGGAAATTGTCCGGGAATCGGCGATCGGATTTTTGCCCGAGCTGAAAAAGTATGGCATCGAATTAAAAGTCAACATTCCGGAAGAAGCCTGCCCCATCGTGGCCGACCGGGTAAGCGTGCTGCGGATCGTCAGCAATCTGATCAAAAATGCCGTCGAGCACGGAAAAGACGGTAAAGTATTAGGCATCGAGCTGGCGGAAGCCGCAGACAAGTACCGGCTGCTGGTGTGGGACCGGGGGAGCGGGATTGCGCCGGAGGATTTGCCCCGCGTGTTCGAACGAATGTACCGCACGGACCGGGCAAGAAATCCTGCCGCTCAAGGAAGCGGGCTAGGTCTGGCCATCACGAAGGCGCTTGCCGAGAAGCATTCGGGAACCTTGTGGGCCGAAAGCGAGCCCGGCGTGAAAACGACCTTCGGCTTCGCGATCCCGAAACGAGGCGCCGCGAACCGAGATTAAGAAACAATTAAGAACTGGTTAAGAGGCATTTAAAATCGCCTGCTTATCATGAAATTAACATCTGATGAAAGCAGGAGGGATCACGATTTGAGTGCGGTTATCAAAACGACGCAGTTAACGAAGATGTACGGGACGCAGAAAGCGGTGGACAACCTTGACATGAATGTGTGTCAAGGGCAGATTTACGGTTTTCTCGGCCAGAACGGCGCGGGCAAAACGACGACCATCCGCATGCTGCTCGGTTTAATCAAGCCGACGCACGGAGAGATTGAAATCTTTGGTGAAAGTTTGTTCAAGCACCAGAAAGAGATTTTAAGAAGAATCGGGTCGATTGTTGAGTTCTCGGGATTTTACGAGAATTTAACCGCCCGCGAGAATTTGTTGATCAACGCCAAGCTGATGGGCGTGCATAAGAAAAACGCCATGGACGAGGCTTTGGAAATCGTCGGTCTGCATCAGGAAACGAAAAAGCTCGTCGGCAGCTATTCCTTGGGAATGAAGCAGCGGCTTGGAATCGCCAGAGCCATTCTCCATCATCCCGAGCTGTTAATTTTGGATGAGCCGACCAATGGCTTGGACCCGGTGGGAATTAAGGAAATCCGCAGACTGATCAAATCTCTCGCCGAGGAACGAAAAATAACGATACTCGTTTCCAGCCATATTTTGTCCGAAGTCGAGCAGTTGGCCGACCAGATCGGGGTCGTGCATCAAGGGAAGCTGCTGGAGGAGATTTCCTTCGAGGAGCTTCGCAAGCGGAACCGGAAATATCTTGAGTTTCAAGTGTCCGACGACAACAAAGCGGCAATGCTGCTGGAGAAGTATTTCGCCATTACGGATTATGAGGTTCAGGACGAACGGGTGATCCGGGTATACAGCCATATCGGCGAGCAGGGTAAGCTCAACCGGATGCTGGTGGAGCATGGGATAGAAGTCACAAAAATGACAATGAGTGTAGACAGATTGGAAGATTACTTTATACAATTGATAGGGGGCGGGTCGATTGGTTAACTTGCTCTATACGGAACTGATCAAACTAAAGCGGGCCAAGATGTTTATGGTCAGCCTGCTCGGAGCCGTATCGGCCCCTATCATGATGTTTCTCGCCTTGCTGAATATGAAAAGCAAGAAGCCCGAAACTCCGATTGAGTTCGACGTCGCTTTTATGAACACCAATATGTATGTGATTCTGCTCGTAGGGACCCTTCTCTACGGAGTCATTACGGCGTATCTGTTTCATCGGGAATATGCGGAAGATACCTTGAAAAATCTCCTAACCATCCCGGTATCCCGAGTAAGTCTAATCGTAAGCAAGCTTATTTTACTGTTCCTGTGGATTATGGTCCTGACGCTCACCATTTGGTCGTTGACGCTGATCCTGGGGCTGATCGGGCAGTTTGAAGGCTTGACTATGGCCTTACTACTCCAATCCTTGAAGCAATTTGTAGTCGGGGGCGCGCTGCTATTTCTCCTGTGCACGCCGACGATGTTCATCACCTTTTTGTTCAAAAATTACGTTCCCACCATCATCTTTACGGCGATGATCACGATGGCTAACGTGGTACTTTCCGAATCGGAATACAAGGCTTTATTTCCATGGTCTGCCTCGTACGTGATCGCGAACGGAGACTTCGTTCCCCAGTATCCGCCGGCTTTTTCTTATGCCACTATACTGGCAGCTTCAATCATCGGACTCGCGGCAACGATTATCTACTTCAAAAAGGTAGATATTCATTGATATAGATATGCAGACAAGAAAATAGGAGTGTGGAGCTGTTGAATTTGTGGGAAGTGTTTGTTGGATTCATTCTAGGACTCGTGGAGGGCCTCACCGAGTTCGCGCCGGTTTCTTCGACCGGCCACATGATTATCGTTGACGATTTCTTGTTCCATTCCAAAGAGATGTTTCCCCCGAGCGTAGCGAATACGTTCAAGGTCGTGGTCCAGTTGGGTTCGATTCTGGCTGTTGTCGTCCTGATGTGGGACCGGTTCATGAATTTGCTTGGACTTAAAAAATTGCCGGGGCAAACGCCTTCCGGCCCGCGCTTGAATCTGCTGCAGGTTTTCGTCGGTTTAGTTCCCGCCGGTATTCTCGGGGTATTGTTCAATAAAAAAATCGATGAATATTTGTTCTCTACCCAGACGGTCATCATCGGTCTGGTGCTCGGAGCCATTCTCATGCTTGCGGCCGATTGGTTCCGGCCCCGCCGCCCGAAGACGGAGACCGCCGACCAGATTACATACGTGCAGGCGTTTTTTGTGGGATTGTTTCAATGTTTGGCGCTGTGGCCGGGCTTTTCCCGCTCCGGATCGACCATCTCCGGCGGGGTCCTGTTTGGGATGAGCCATCGCGCGGCTGCGGATTTCACCTTCATTATGGCGGTGCCGATTATGACCGGGGCAAGCTTCCTGTCGCTTTTGAAGAGCTGGGACTCGATCACGGCGGACACCATTCCGTTTTTCGTCGCCGGATTTATTAGCGCCTTCATCTTCGCGCTTCTGTCGATCCGTTTCTTCCTGAAGCTGATCAACCGCATTAAGCTCGCACCGTTTGCGATCTACCGCTTGGTGCTTGCGGCCGTTATTTATTTTGTGTTTTTGTAAGCGAGACTGAGCTGTTGAGAAAGTGATCAAACTGGATTATTGAGGTTACGAGGGGGTGGGGTATCTACTTCCGACCGCTGCTCCACCCCACAAAGTGAAGCTGAATCAGGGAAGCTTAGTCCGAGTACTTTGCGGGGACCCCGGGTCATCAGGAAATTTGATTGAAGCCGCTTGTTAGCGGACATTTCCCGATGACAAAGGCGGACGCTATCGCTTCTCCAGTAGATACCCCACCTCCGTATGTATCTCTATTTTTTGCATAAGACCACTTTCTCAAAAATCTAAGCCTACACCCGTCACAAATGGGGTCAGGCTTTTTTTGTGTAAAATATGCTATGAACAAAGACGTTCCCCAATTAATCAAGCTGATAAGATATGTGGTATTGCTGCAAGCAGTTCGTAAAGAGTTCTTGAGTTAAGTTGGTCGCAAGCGCGAAAACGACATAACCCCCTTTTGGAAGAAAAAATACCTTTTTAATGGGTAATATACAATTAAATTACAATAAACTATGCTGTAAATTAAAAATTGCTTGGCGGCGGCGATCCTGCTATCTTGGTAGTGTCTGTTGAAAACTTGGGAGGAATCGCTGTGTATCGCATTTACATCATAGAAGACGACGACAAAATACGGGCCGTCCTGAAAAAAAATATGGAGAAATACGGCTTCGAGGCGGCATGCGCGACGCAATTCCGTGAGCTGATGCCGGAGCTGGAAGCCTACGCGCCGCATCTGGTGCTGCTAGATATTAACCTGCCGTATTTTGACGGCTATTACTGGTGCAGACAAATTCGCGCGCGTTCCAGCGTGCCGATCATCTTCATCTCCGCGCGGGCCGGGGAGATGGATCAGGTGATGGCCATTGAGAATGGCGGCGATGACTATATTACGAAACCGATCCCACTTGATCTTCTCATGGCGAAGATCAAGGGTGTACTAAGAAGAGTCTACGGGGAATATGCTGCTGCTTCTGGACATGACGGCACAGCTGCGGGGGCTCCGGAAGCGGAGCTGAACGCGTATGGCTTGCGGCTGCACCTCGGACGGGGCGAGCTGATGTGGCAGAAGCGGAAAGCGATGCTGACGAAGAACGAGCGGCTGCTGGCGGAATGCTTCATGCGGCAGCCGGGGCGGATCGTCTCCCGGGAGCAGCTTCTGGAGGCGCTGTGGGACGATGTGCAGTTTGTCGATGACAATACGCTGACGGTCAATGTGACCAGGCTTCGGAAGAAGCTGGAGGAGCTGGGACTACCGAAGGCCATCGAAACGATGCGCGGCCAAGGCTATATGCTCCTCTTACGGGACGAGCGGGAGGGGGCGGACGCATGAGAGGGGCGTCCGCCACTATGTTTTTGCGTGATCGGCTCGTTTATGCACTTGTAATCCTGCTTATGATCGGACTCGGCGCCGGTCTTATGCTGCTGGAGCGGGCACGCAATCCGGAGGGGATTGGGACGGGCACAATCTCTTATTTTGTCATCCTCGGATTATTTTTCGCCGGCGTGTGGCTGGCCGTGGATTACATTCGCCAAAGAGCGTATTACAAGCAGTTGAAGCATGCGGTGGAGAGATCCGGCGAACTGCAGGCCGCCGTCATCGTCCAGTCCGCGGTTACGAGCGAGCAGCGGCTTGTCATGCGTTTGCTGCAGGAGCAGCACAGCGCATATTTGAACGAGCTTGGGCGGTACCGCCGCCAACAGGAGCAGCACAACCATTTTGTGCTGCAATGGGTGCATCATATGAAAACCCCCGTCTCCGTTATCGATCTGCTGGTGCAGGATACCCTAACCCAGCTGCCTGTTACGGAAGAGGAGCAGAAGCAGCTTGCGCTCAGCCTGCAAGAGGAAGCCGAACGCATGACGAGGGGGCTCGATCTGATGCTGAATACGGCGCGTCTCGATAAGTTTCGAATGGATCTCCATTTCCGGCAAACGGCGCTCCACGAGCTGGTGCGTACCGTCATGAATGCACATAAGCGGCTTTGTATCCGGCACTCGATCTTTCCGCAGATCGAAGGCGAAGCATGGGTAGAAACGGACGGAAAATGGATGACGGTCGTGTTGAATCAGTTTGTAAGCAATGCGATCAAATACAGCAAGGGCAAGCCGGGAACCAAGAAGCTTATTTTCCGATTGGAGCCGGATACGGGCGGGGGCAGCAAGCTGAGCGTGACGGATGAGGGGATCGGAATTGCACCCCACGATCTGTCGCGAATCTTCGATCCGTTCTTCACCGGAGAGAACGGACGGGAGGCCGGAGAGTCGACCGGCATGGGGCTTTATTTGGCAAAGCAGGTATGCAGCGGACTCGGACACCGGTTGTCTGTGGAGTCAAAGCTGGGCGAGGGAACGACATTTACCGTTTTCTTCCACCCGCGAAGCATTCATGCGTTAGGTGACAATAGAGAACAAGACATGCACTTCAGGTGACAAGTTTGTAAGGTATAATGTCATGCAAATCGATGGGACCGGCTTCTCCTCCGAGCTATACTAGCGCTATAGACATAGAAGACAGCAATGAAGGAGGAACCGAGTGAACGATGAGTGTACTAAGAGCGCAGGGACTCGGTAAAACGTACAGCTCCCCCGGGAATATCGTATACAAAGCGTTGGAGGATATTGATTTGACGATCGAGGCGGGCGAGTTTGTCGGCGTCATGGGGCCGTCCGCCGGGTTACTCGGCAAGCGTCCGTATGAGGTGTCCGGCGGGCAGAAGCAGCGCGCGGCGATTGCGTGGGCCCGGCGCATCGTGTTTATTAAAGACGGCACGCTGTTCTCGGAATTGCGGCGCGGGACGAGCCGGCAAGTGTTCTTCCAACAAATCTTGGACGCGCTCAGCGTGCTGGGAGGGAATTTCGATGACGTTTCGCTCGCTCGCGCTTAGCAACATCCGCGGCAATTGGCGGTCATACGGCGCGTTTTTTATGAGCAGTGTGTTTTCCGTCATGATCTTCTACATCTATGCCGCGTTTCTCGCTCATCCCGAGGTGGCAAGCGGCCGGCTCGTGGCCGCCGCAAAAGTCCGACAGGGCATGGTGTTCTGCGAATATGTCATTGTCATTTTCTCATTTCTGTTCGTGCTGTATTCCAACTCCGCGTTTCTGAAGACGCGCCAGCAGGAGTTCGGCCTATTCTCGCTGTTCGGGATGACCCGCGCGCAGCTCCGCAAGCTTGTGCTGTACGAGAATGCGGCGATTGCGGCGCTGTCCATCGGAGCGGGAATCGGGCTTGGCATCCTGTTCAGCAAGCTGTTCTTTATGGGGCTTGGCGTGCTGCTCGGGATAAGCGATACGATTCCGTTTGCCGTCCCGCAGCAAGCGGTGGGGGTTACCGCGGGGGGCTTCTTCCTGCTGTTCGCGCTGATTTCGCTGTGGACGACGCTGCGAATGAGCCATACGGAAATCACCGAGCGGCTTAAAGCTTCACGCAAGCCGAAAGGGCAGCTCGTCTATTCGCGCTGGCTTGCGCTGCTTGCGGTGACCTGTCTCGGGACGGGCTACAGCCTGGCGCTGACGTTGAACGAGGCGTATTTCGATCTGAAGGTGCTGCTGATTCTGTTTACGGTAGTCCTCGGCACGTATCTTTTGTTTACACAGTTCAGCTTTCTGTTTCTGCGGCTGATTCGGAAGCGCGACGGCATCTACTACAACAGAACGAATATGCTCGTCTGTGCCCAGCTTGGCTACAAAATGAAAGACAACGCCCACGTGCTATTCATCGTTTCGATTTTGAGCGCGGTCATGTTAACGGCTTCTAGCGCGGTGTATATGCTTGCGGTCGCGGGGCAATACCAGGACCTGAAGACGCAATATGATAATGTTCGAGAAGTGATTGCCCTGACGATGTTTATCGGTCTCTTTATCAGCCTGCTGTTCTTTATCGCGTCCGGCAGCATGATGTATTTCAAGCTGTTTACCGAGCTGCAGGAGGACCGGGCGCAATTCAAGGCTTTGACCCGAATCGGCATCACTTTGGATGAAATTCGCAAAATCGTCGTTCCGCAGGTCGGCGTCATGTTCTTCGCGCCCTGTCTGATCGGCATTGCCCACGCGCTCGTTGCGATGAAAGCACTGGATAACCTGCTTCATTTGTCCAATTGGCTTTATTCGTTCGTCGTCATCGGCGTATATATGGCCATGCAGACGGTTTATTTTGTCGTCGCGTGCAGAGGGTATATGAAAAGCGTGCTGCGCGGCGCAGCTTCGTAATGGGGAATGAAGACAAACTGAAGGACTGGATTAAGGAGACAAGACGATGAAAATTTTTTACGCAAAATGTTTCCATATATTTCTTTTAATGATAATTATTGCTGGATTGATCATGTCCCCGCTGTCGGCTAGGGCCGAGGCGAAAACGTTTCAGATCGATCCTGCCAAAATCGATGCCTACGTCGAAGCGGCTATGGATAGGCTTCACATTCCGGGCGCGGCCTTGGGGATCGTCAAGGGCGACCGGACCGTCTACCTGAAGGGTTACGGCATCTCGGGCCCGGATCAAGTGCCCGTCACGCCGCAGACGCCTTTTGTCCTCGGTTCCACCAGCAAATCGTTTACCGCCTTGGCGGTCATGCAGCTGGCGGAGGCCGGGAAGATTGAGCTGGATGCGCCGGTGCAGCGGTATTTGCCATACTTTCGAACCGCCGATCAGGCAGCTTCATCCAAAATAACCGTACGCCACTTATTGAATCAAACTAGCGGATTTTCCATCTATGCCGGCCGTAAAGGAATGGTAGAAGGGTACAAGTCGATCGAACAGCATATCCGGGATCTGAAAGATACGTCGCTCGACAAGCCTGCAGGCACCGCGTATGAATATTCGAACATAAACTACAATATTCTTGGCGGGATCATCCAAGCGGTCTCGGGGGAACCGTACCCCCAATATGTGAGCGACCATATTTTCAAGCCGCTGGCGATGAACCACAGCTACGCCACCCCGGATCAAGCTCGCGACGACGGTCTGGCAACCGGGTATCAGCCCGTCTTCGGCTATATGGTCCCAACCAAACAATTGAATCACGAGGCGACCGTCGCGTCAGGCTACTTGATTTCCAGCGCCGAAGACATGTCGAATTACTTGATCGCACAGCTGAACGGGGGCCGGTTCCAAGCCCGGACCGTCCTGTCCGAGCAAGGCGTCCGGCAAATGCACGAGCCTGGGGCATCGATTGCAGACGGCTTATTTTACGGCCTGGGGTGGAGCGTCAACAACAGCGTCATTTTTCATAACGGCATCACGGAGAATACGTATTCGTTTATGGCGATGGACGGGGATTACGGCATCGTCCTGCTGATCAACGCCTACGATTTTCTCTCATCCTACGACGGCATCGTCTCGGGACTGAACGGAATTGTTCACGGCCAAGAACGCTCGACAGCCGAACTGCCCGATTATACGAAGACGTACCTGATCCTGGATCTAATTATGGCGGTCATTCTCGCTCTGATCCTCAGGTCCGTTTACAGCCTGTGGGCCTGGAAAACGAAATTTAAGGCGACGCCGCTGCGCATGACCGCACATGTCTTGTCCATTCTGTTCCTGAATGTGCTGCTTCCTTTGGCGGTATTGATTTATTTCCCTAAGCTGGACCCGGCTCCATGGCCGGTCGTCACGCTGTTTTTTCCCGGCGCGGGACACGCGCTCTTGTTCATCCCGATCGTGTTGTTGGGAATGGGCGCGATTAAAACCGTTCTGCTCCTCCGCAGCTTAGGGAGAAAAAGACCTGCCGTGAGGAGGGTGCCCGGATGATGAAGGTGTTGGAAAATTTGGCCGCCGCGGCGATGACCACGGCCATTGTCAGCTTGCTGCTCCACGCTCCGTTTGTGAACGGCCGACCGTTAATTGACTTGCTCCGGGCTTTGTTTTCATAGACAGACCTGTTTCTGGGCGGGTTATTCCTTCCTCGTGATTCGGCTCATAGCCTTCGTAGACGAAAGGGAGTAAGGTAAACGTATCCGAGGGAGGGGCAGGCCAGTGGAAAATAACGGTAACGACTACGGAATTCGCATCGATTCGTATCGGGCGGGGGACGATTATGTGTTTCTGATCACCGGGGGAGAAGCGCATGTGGGTGCGGTCGCTTGCGCTTACTGGCACGAAGGGGAGGTCCGGTCGGAGACGATATCTGTGCCCGGGCACCGGGAAGGGGAGCTGGTCAAGGAGTTGGCCGAAAGCGCGGCAACGAAGCTGCGCCATCGTGCAGTCGTGATTATGGGAATCCACATCGATCACGCGACGAAGCAGGATATTGCACAAATTATCGCACTCGTACATGAGAAGATGAAGGCCGCTCTCGAAAGTGCGGGGCGATGAGCGCACTTCTTAATAAAAATTTAACAGAACGGCGTGAGCCGTGCTAAAGGGTTACAATACCGCTTACGATAGTTATAAAGTCAGTGCCTTTCCTAGTAATTATAGGCGGATTTTCATGTAAACTCGTGGAATTGACGGAATTTCTGCTTTGCATAACCCTCAAAATACTTCGCTGCTATAAAGCAAGAATGCTTTAAATTATGTACTTGTATTTCATGCTTGTTTCGTTATAAAATGCATCTTAATTAAATCAACTGAATGTTCTGACAAGCAATGAAGGAGAGAGTAAGCGAAGAACGCTTCTTACCAGGGACGGTGTGCCGGCGACTGAGAGCACCCGATGAAGCACTGCGCTGAAGTTCACTCCTGAGCTGGTGCCTGATGAGCGGCCTGAATCGACAAGGCTTCTTGGTAGGGTTACCCGTAGGTCCTGCGTTAAAGGATTGAAAGTGAGAAGAGCACTCCGGTTCGTTTTGCGAAGGGAGCGCACTTCTAATAAGGGTGGTACCACGGCTCCTCGTCCCTTGCGACGGGGGGCCTTTTTTATGTTCCAACAAAAAACAATTCAAGGAGCGGATGAGAAATGAACCAACCAAGTTTAGAGACTTTACGCCAAAAATTGGACGAAACGAACCGCCAGCTTCTGGAGCTGTTGTCGGAACGCGCCAAGATTGCCCAGGAAATCGGGAACCTCAAGGAGAAGCAGGGCATTCCGAAATTCGACCCTGTACGGGAGAAGCAAATGCTGACGGAGCTAGTAGCCAGCAATAAGGGGCCTTTCACCGACGATACGATCCGGCACCTGTTCAAGCAAATTTTCCAGGCTTCGCTGAATCTTCAGGTAACCGATCATAAGAAGCAGCTTCTGGTCAGCCGGAAGAAGCAAAAGGAAGATACCGTCGTTACGTTGGGAGACGATGTGAAGGTAGGCGGAGGAAGTCCCGTTCTGATTGCAGGACCTTGCTCCGTAGAGAGCTACGATCAGACGCGGACGGTAGCCGCGGCGTTGAAGCAGGCGGGCATTACCGTGCTGCGCGGAGGAGCGTTTAAGCCGAGAACTTCACCTTACGATTTTCAGGGGCTGGGCATCGAGGGGCTCAAAATATTGAAGGAAGTCGGCGACGAATTCGGTCTGAAAACGATCAGCGAAATCGTTGATCCCGCTCACGTGGAATTGGCATGCGAGTATATCGACGTCATTCAGATCGGCGCTCGCAATATGCAAAACTTCGAGCTGCTGAAAGCGGCGGGCGAGGTGCGCAAGCCGATTCTGCTCAAGCGCGGGCTGGCGGCGACGATCGACGAATTCCTTCATGCAGCCGAGTATATTTTGGCCCGCGGCAACACGCAGGTCATGCTCATCGAACGCGGCATTCGCACGTACGAAAAGGCGACCCGCAATACGCTCGATATTTCCGCCGTGCCGATCCTGAAGCAGGAGAGCCATCTGCCGGTGCTTGTCGACGTCACGCACTCCACAGGACGCAAAGACATTCTTGCCCCATGCGCGAAAGCGGCTTTAGCCGCCGGTGCCGACGGGGTCATGGTCGAGGTGCATCCGGACCCGGCCACGGCATTGTCCGATGCCGCCCAGCAGCTCAATATCGAGGAGTTCGGGAATTTTTACGCTCAGGTGCGGGAGTCCGGCCTTCTTGGGTAGATTGGCAAAGCAAAACCGTCTGGAGATGTCCAGACGGTTTTTCCATCTTTATTTAACGGCGGCTTCCAGCGCGGATATTGGCTCTTGCTTTTGCTGCCCGGCAAAGTAGTCGACGACGAAATCGCGAAAGTTGCGGGCCGCCTTCGATAAATAACGCTTCTCATGCCATGCAAGCTGGAACGTGCGATGACACACAGGCTGTTCGATATGCAGCAGCGCGAGCGGCGCGGAGGCTGCGTTAATGTTGCATCCCCCTGCAAAAGCGACGCCCAGCCCAGTGCGCACCAAGCTTGCTATGGCGGCAGGTTCGTCTACCCGGCAGACGAAGTTCGGCGATATCCCCGCTTCGCGGCAGAACGCATCGTTCATCTTTTGGAAAATAAAGGCTTCCTTATACCCGATAAACGGCTCATCGGCTACCTCGCTTAACGCAATACTGCCACGGTGTGCCAAACGGTGTCCCGGAGGTACGGCCAGATACACTTCTTCGTGCAGGACGGCTACGGCATGAATGTCCGGCCCTTCGATGGGCATCGCCGTAAAGCAAAAATCGACCTCTCCGGCTTCGAGAAGCTGCGCCATTTCATCCATGGAAGCTTGGGTCATGCGAAAGTTCACATGCGGGTAAACCGACAAAAACGCGCTTAAAGGGTCCGTCAGGCGATTCAGCGTGGACATGGCCAAGCTGATGCTTCCCTGCTCGCTGCCGGCCATATCGGCCACTTCCCGGCGTCCTTCCTCCAGCGCGGTCAGCGCGGTTTCCACTTTGTCCAGAAACGCTTTGCCGAACGAGTTGAGCCGGATTTGCCGGCCCTCGCGGTCGAATAACGGCACGCCGACATCGGCCTCCAGCCGGGAAATCGTTTTGCTGAGCGCAGGCTGCGCGATATGAAGCTCTTGCGCCGCTCTCGTCATATGCTCCAGCTTGGCGACCGTGCGAAAATAATGGAGCTGCAGCAGTTCCACCTCGTTCACTCCTTTTTCATTCCCAATCATTCATATACTCAAGGTTATATAATATATGAGATCAATTCTGCAAGCAAATTTACAGCGCATCAGTTGTCGGCCGAGCAATTTACTGATATCTGGCGCGTTGGGGTTTTGAAATTGGTGAAGCTGTTGTTGGAACTTGGGGTCGATGGGAATGCTTTATGCGAAGGAGAAGTGGAGGTGCGGGTCGCCCCGCTGGTGTTATCATTCAGCAGTTCAAACCTGGAGGAGCCGGAGCCCTACGGACTTGACCGGCGTCAGCCTCTGAAAAACGTAAGCGTTGCCATTTCATTTTCAGCTAACATTAAGACTAGGGTCATAATTATTTCATATTAACCTCCCATACTTGGTTCTTGTAAGCAAGTTCAAGAGGAGGAATGGTCCATGGGGTAGCGAAGCAAAACAAAAAAGAACAGTTGAACATCATTTATATCGTTAGGGCATTAGCCATCCTTGGCGTCATTTTTGTTCATGTCACATCGATTCCAATCGGAGAAATGGAAGATAAAAGCTCTCCTATGTTTTTTTACTTTAATTTTTTGAACGTCTTTAATAAGTTCGGTACGCCAACGTTTATTTTTCTTAGCGCCCTTGTGCTTTTTTACAGCTATTTCGATCGGCCTTTAAACGGGAAATTAATCGCACGGTTTTATCAACGGCGGTTCTTATACATTTTGACGCCTTATCTTATTTTTTCGGCTTTGTATTATGTTATCCAAATTTATTACTCGTTCGGAGAAACGTGGGAACAATTTTACGAGCACGCTTCCTTCGCCGACTTTTTTACGATGATTCTTTACGGCAAAGCGTTTTACCATCTGTATTTCGTATTTATCAGTGTGCAGCTATACATTTTGTTCCCGCTTCTTCTGTGGGTTCTGCAGCGCAAGCCTCGGCTAACCAAGCATTTGATCTGGATCGGCTTCGTTCTGCAGTGGGCCTTCGTCCTTTACAACCATTTCAGCCTGCATTACGAAGATAAAGGCCAACTTGCCATCAGCTATATTTCGTATTACTTTATGGGAGCCTTCTGTGGGATTTACTATCCTGTGTTCAAAGACTGGATTATCGTGACGTGGAGCAAGCTGTTCTCTGCCAAAGCACTGCTCTGGACTCCGCTCTGGACCGTATGGATTGCTTCCAGCTTCGGGGATGTGAATTTATGGTACCAGACCCGCGTGAACGATTTCAGTGCCAATTCTTTGCTATACGAGTGCTACTGGTTTTTCCATACGTTTACATCGCCATTGATCCTGCTGCAACTATCTTATTTTTTGTACCGTACCTTGAATACGAAAATGATCAATACGATCATTCATCTCGGCGTCGCTTCTTTTGGCGTATACATCATCCATGCCGCCGTTCTCTTCTATTATTTCCGGCTTCCGGTAAACTACACGCCTGCCACCTATTATGTGTATATCGCATCAGGCTATGCCGTCACGCTTCTATTCTCGTGGGGCATTGTCGGGTTGGCGCAAAAGTATGTGAAAAGCTCATGGATGCTTTTCGGGTCCAGACCCAAAGTGCCACCTTATCGGGAATCCGGCAAAATCACAGCTGGACATAAGGCGGCTTGATGCGGCGCTGGCGGAATAGGGGCCTTGGCTGCCGATTTACGAGGCGTTACAAGGGGAGTTTTTAGGTCCGTTCAGCTGAAGCATAGCTCAAGAGCTTATGCGTTGGCCGGCATGCGCTTGTTTTTTTGAATGAAATAGCTCTGATTTTAACTGGTTTTAAACTCTCCGCGTTATGCTGTTAGGGTTAGCTGAACATGAACAGGCGGAGAGGAGTTGTCGAAATCATTGAACGGAAGAATACGAGGCCGGCCGACGGTCATTCTGGCGGCTGCCGGGGTGTTGGTGTTGGCCGGACTGTGCAGCGATCGGCCGGCGATAGCGGCAGAGGGGTATCCGCCCCATCCGCTGCCCAAGTACATCGTCACCCAACAAGACTATACATTGGGGCTTAATACCGATGGAACGGTGTCCGGTGACGGTCAAGTCCAATCCTTCAAGCTGTGGGGTTGGACGGACGTAGCGTCGCTCGATGCGGGACTGAAGCATGCCGTAGCGGTCACGACGGACGGACGGGTGTATGCGGCGGGGAAAAACGATGACACCGCTTGCTACACCAGCGACGACTTGACTCAAAGAGCGACGCAATGGACGCAGATGAAGTCTGTGGCTGCGGGAGATTGCTTTACGGTGGGGCTGAAAAACGACGGAACCGTCGTCGGCCTCGGCAGGATGAACGGCTACGGGCAAATCAGCAATTTGTCGGAATGGTCCGGCATCAAGCAGATTGCCGCAGGCGATACGTTCACGGTCGGCTTGGCCAACAGCGGCAAGGTGGTCATGAAGGGCAACACGGCCAATGGGCAGGGAAATGTCGGCGCCTGGACCAATATCATGCAGATCGCTGCCGGCGATACTTACATCATGGGGCTTCGAGCCGACGGGACGGTTGTAACGACTGGCGGTGTCGACGTATCCGGATGGAAAGATATCGTATGGATTTCCGCGGGCTCTTCGGTTGCGGCAGGCGTTACGAAGGACGGCAAGGTTGTCACGGCAGGCTATGTGTTCTCCGAAATTCAAGCGGAAATGGATAAGTGGACGGACATCATTCAGGTCTCGATCCGCAGTCAATCTCATGCCGTCGCTGTTCGTAAAAACGGACAGGCGGTGGCTGCCGCCCAAGCGAAAGGCTTCAATTACAAACCGAAGTTGAAATGGGCCTTGAAGCAATATGCGCCACAGACGCCTGGCTCGGTTGCTACTCCGTCGTCCCCTCGAAAAAAAGGGCCTGTCTTGCTGCAGTGGACACCCCCGGAGTGGGGGCTCGGCAGCGACCGCTATTATCAGGTGGAGTTTTACGACGGGAGCGCATGGACGCAAATTGGAGATCGGGTGACCGGTACTGAATTCACCTATGATATACCCGCAAGCGTCAATACATCCGAGGCAAAATTTCGGGTGCGGGCAGGAACCGAATACGGCTTGTCGGAGTATGTGACGACGAATCCGATT
This sequence comes from Paenibacillus tyrphae, assembly GCF_000722545.1. Classification (GTDB taxonomy): domain Bacteria; phylum Bacillota; class Bacilli; order Paenibacillales; family NBRC-103111; genus Paenibacillus_G; species Paenibacillus_G tyrfis. The sequence continues at coordinate 29,711 of NZ_JNVM01000013.1, read as the reverse complement.
GTGATCGACAATCAACCGCCGCAAGTGCCGGTGATCACGGTCAGTTCGGAAGCATGGAGCGAGCAGCCGGTCCAGGTCACGATTGCGGAAAGTCCGGCTGTAAGCGGAGTGGACCGCACGGAATACTGGTTGAACGGCGGATTGTGGCAGACCTACACGGCGCCGTTCACGATTGAAGCGGACGGAGAGACGAAGGTCGAGGCGCGAACTTGGAACAAGCTGGGGGAAGTCAGCGAAGTAAGCGCCAAGACGGTCCGTGTCGACCGCCTTGGACCGGAGCCCCCGGCCGTGACAGCGGACGCTTCCGGCTGGACCCGCGCGGAGCAGGTAACGGTTACCGTGGCGGACGGCGCGGATGCGGGAATCGGCGTATTGCGGTCTGAGGTTCGGCTTGTTGCCTCCGACGGTACCGTCATATCGGATTGGGCCCCTTACGTTTCGCCCTTGACGATCCGGGAAGAAGGACGCTGGACGGTCCGCGCACGGACCGTCGATAAGCTGAATCATGTAAGCGAGGAGAGCGCCTTAACCGTACTGATCGACCGGACCAAGCCAAACGCTCCGGTCGTGACCCCGCAAACGTCCGACTGGATTGACGCGCCTAGCGTATCCGTCGCCGTCTATGGTGAGGACGGATTGTCAGGCTTGCAGCGTCTGGAGTATAAGCTCAGCGGCAGAGCGACCGCAGACTGGACGGAATACACCGGTGAGCTTCGGGTCGAAGCGGAAGGCGAAACCGAGGTACGGGTGCGCGCCATAGACAAAGCGGGCAACGTGAGCGACGAATCGTCCGCCATCGTTCGAATCGACCGGTCGGCCCCGGAGGCGCCGATGGTTACGGTCAGCGAGTCCGGATGGACCCGCCGGGACGTCAAGGTTGACTTCGCAGGCACGGACCGCCTGAGCGGGCTGCTGAAATACCAAGTTAAGCTGGGGCCGGACAGCCCTTGGCAGGATGTGACTCCTGGCGATTCCGTTACCGTTACTGCCGAAGGCGAAACAACGGTCACGGCACGTGCGGTGGACCGGCTGGGCCACGTTAGCGCGGAGGCTGCCGTTCGGGTCCGAATCGACCGCACGGCGCCTACGGTCCCGTTCCTTACGACCGATGCTTCTGGCTGGACGACCGGGAATGTGACGGTGGCCGTTTACGGAAGCACGGATGCCGTTTCCGGGGCGGTTAAGTATCAGTACAAGCTGGGCCCGAACGGCGCATGGACCGATGTTCCGGGAACCGGCTTCACCGTGAGCGCCGAAGGCGAGACGCCCGTCTACGTGAGGGCAGCGGACGAAGCGGGCAACATGAGCGAAGAGGCGTATACTGTCGTTCGCATCGATCGGACGGCTCCGACCGCCCCGGTCTTAACACCAAGCGCGACAAGCTGGACAAACGATAAGGTTACCTTTACCGTGAGCGGCGGTACGGATGCGGGCAGCGGGGTCGCGCGTTTGCAGTATCGAATCGGCCCAGGTGGGAGTTGGACCGATTACACGGTCACCGCGGTGACCGTCGAGGCGGAAGGCGAAACGGCTGTTTTCGCCCGGGCCGTGGACCGGGTCGGCTTAATCAGCGAAGAGGCTAGCGCGATCATACGTATCGATCGGACGCCGCCGAGCGTGCCGACCTTGTCGTTAAGCGAAAGCGGCTGGACGAACCGTCCCGTGACGTTCGAGGTTTACGGCAGCACGGATACGGGAAGCGGCCTTGCGAAGTATATGGTGAAGCAAGGCGCCAACGGACCTTGGACGGAATACCCGGGCACCCCGGTTGAAGTAAGCTCGGATGGAGAGACGCCGGTATTTGCGCTGGCCGTCGATGCGGCGGGCAACCGGAGCGCCGAAGCGCGAGCGGTAGTCCGGATCGACCGGGGGAAGCCGGTCATTACGCTAAGAGGGGATAATCCGATGCTGCTGGAAGTCGGCACCCCCTATGCGGAGCCGGGCGCTGAGGCTCTGGATGCGCAGGACGGCGATCTGACCCGGCAAATGACGGTGACGGGCAGCGTCTATTCGGCCAAGCTCGGCACCTATGAGCTCCGGTACCGCGTATCGGACCGGACAGGGAATACCGCTGAAGCGACAAGGATCGTGCACGTTGTCGATACGACGAAGCCTGTAATCACGATAAGAGGAGCGAATCCGGCCATCGTCGCTTTGGGAGACTCCTACACGGATGCGGGTGCGACGGCGATGGACAATTACGATGGCGACTTAACGAACCGGATGACCGTGACGGGCAGCGTATATACGAAGCAAATGGGAATCTACATGATCCGTTACAGCGTTAGCGACAGCTCCGGTAATGTGGCGGAAGCCGTCCGCACCGTTCATGTCGTGGACAAGGAAAGCCCTTATATCGTACTGCTTGGTGAAAATCCGCTGAATTGGCAAGTCGGTACGGCCTATGTCGATCCGGGCGCCAAGGCGTTCGATCCGCAGGACGGAGACCTTACGAGCCGGATCGCGGTAACAGGTCGTGTTGACGTGTCGCGGCTCGGAAGCTACGTGCTCCAATATGATGTGACGGATCGGGCCGGAAATCCGGCGCTCCCCGTAACCCGTACGGTGCGGGTGAAGGATACGATCCGGCCGGTCATCACGTTACGGGGAGAGCCGGAGATGGCCATAAGCTACGGCACCTCCTTCGTCGATCCGGGCGCTATAGCCGTGGATAACTATGACGGGGACATCAGCGGCCGCATTCGGGTGGTCGGAACTATTGATTCCCGCAAGCCCGGAGTTTACGAGCTGCGCTATCAGGTCGAGGATTCATCCGGCAACCGCGCGCTTGAAGTTGTGCGTAAGGTCCGGGTACGTCCGGAAGAGGAAGAGAGCGGAAGCTCCACTCCAAGTTCGCCGACGCCCGTCGCTCCGGCGCCAAGCGTTTCGGGACCCGGGCCTGCAGGCCAGCCGGAAGTCGCCAGACCCGGCATGTTTGAAGTCAACAGCCCGGCGGCTGAGCAAGATCTGCGGCTAACCGTCCGCGGAGAGGCATTCGCCGGGGCACTCGCCCAAGCTCGCGGGACGGACGTGGTGCTGCCAATCGACGCTTCGTATGAAGCGGGGAAACGTTCGGTACGCGTCGATCTGCCTGCGGAATCGGTCGTGGCGGCCGCGCAGGCGGCTGGGAAAAGGATCGTACTGCAAGGCGCGGAAGCCGGTTATATTTTGACTGCAGACGCCGTCGATCTGTCGTCGCTTGCCAAGCAGCTCGGGAGCGGCATCAAAGAATTGACGATCTCGGTGACGATGAGACCGGTTGCGGACCCGGATAGACTACAGAGCTTCAAGCGGCAGGCGTCGGAAGCCGGCTATCGGCTTATAGCTCCGGTCATGGATTTCGACATGAGGGCCCGTGCCGGAGGATCGGCTGTGCCGCTGGACACCTTCCCCGTTTACGTTCCGAAAACGATAAAACTTCAGGGAGCGACAAACCCGGATGAAACGACGGTGGTTCGTGTCCTGTCGGACGGTTCGATTAGCTTCGTCCCGGCGATATTCTCCGGCGGTCAGGCGACCGTATTCAGCCGGACGAACGGCACTTACATGGTGCTTGTCCGGGAGAAAGGGAAGTTCCCAGATATAGCCGGACATTGGGCGGAAAAGGAGATCGACCGATTGACCGCCAAGCTGATCGTCCAAGGGATGACGGAACGTTCCTTTAACCCGGATGCGGAAATCACCCGGGCGCAGTTTGCGGCTTTGCTGACGCGCGCACTCGGATTGCAGCCGGTACCGCCGCAAGGACGGTTCAAAGACGTTGCCGGAGCCGATTGGCATGCCGGGACGATTGAAACCGCTCTGGAGGCCGGATTGATCGGCGGCTTCGATGACGGCACGTTCCGGCCGGATGCGCCTGTGACGCGGGAGCAAATGGCCGTTATGATTGCCCGGGCGATGACCCTTTCGGGACTTAAGACGGATGGGTATGCCGACAAGCCGGAGGAGACGTTGCAGGGCTTCCGGGACCGTGAAAGTATCTCTTCGTGGGCCCGAGACGGGGTAGCGAGAAACGTGAAGGCGGGCGTTATTACCGGCTTCACCGATACGAGCTATGCTCCGAACCGCAAGGCAAACAGGGCGGAAGCCGCAGTGATGATCAGCCGCTGGCTTACCCTTGCCCAATGGATCAATTAACGGCAAACAGCAAGCATAGGAATGGAACAGGAGCGACGGAGCCTCGCAGATTTGCGGGCTTCGTTTCTTTTCGTTGGAACAAAATTCAGGCCGGGCGGGCCTTCTCATGTTGGCGGCAAAAGCAAAAAACCGGCGTCCGCCAAGGCGGATACCGATTTTATATAAACAGTTGAATTATTATCGTTTTTGTGTTAAAATGACGGTTAGCAGTTGAAAAAATGTGATATTTATCACTAATATCCAATATTATACTATCACATCTTCACGGCTTTGTCAAGAATTAATAAAGAGTGGGTTCGGAGAAGAGGGGGCAGCATATGGCGAACGATCAGCACAAGGAAGCGGAGACGGAGCTTACCATAGATCGGGTGAAACAGCAACTCATCGCGCAAGGTAAAGAGCAAGCTTCGCTCACTTACAAAGAAATTACGGAGAAACTCGCTCCGTTCGATCCCGATCCGGAACAAATCAGCGAGTTCGTCGAGCAGCTTAGTGAGCTGGGCATCGAGGTAGGCGGGGAACCGGAAGAGGACCCCGCATTCAGACCGGATCAAGAGGAACACGAGCTGCTTCACGACGATCTGTCGCTCCCGCCGGGGATCAAAATCAATGATCCTGTGCGTATGTACTTAAAGGAAATCGGACGGGTGCCGCTGCTTTCGGGGGATAATGAAATCGAGCTGGCGGAACGGATTCAGCGCGGAGACGAAGAAGCGAAGCGCAGACTGGCCGAAGCCAACCTCCGTTTGGTGGTCAGTATCGCAAGACGCTATGTCGGACGAGGTATGCTGTTCCTTGATTTGATACAGGAAGGCAACATGGGTTTAATCAAAGCGGTGGAAAAGTTCGATCACACCAAGGGCTTCAAATTCAGCACGTATGCCACGTGGTGGATTCGTCAGGCGATTACGCGTGCGATTGCCGATCAGGCGAGAACGATCCGGATACCGGTACATATGGTGGAAACGATCAACAAGCTCGTACGCGTATCCAGACAGCTGCTGCAGGAGCTTGGCCGGGAAGCGACCCCGGAAGAAATTGCGAAGGAAATGGATTTGACGCCCGATAAAGTACGGGAAATTATGAAGATCGCGCAGGAGCCCGTATCGCTCGAAACGCCGATTGGCGAGGAGAACGATTCGAACCTGGGCGACTTTATCGAGGACCAGGAGGCGCTTGCGCCGGCGGACGCAGCGGCTTACGAGCTGTTGAAGGAGCAGCTTGAGGATGTGCTCGACACGCTTACGGAGCGGGAGGAGAACGTGCTGCGTCTTCGTTTCGGTCTTGATGACGGCCGAACGCGCACGCTGGAAGAAGTGGGCAAGGTATTCGGTGTGACCCGGGAGCGTATCCGGCAGATCGAAGCCAAGGCGCTGCGCAAGCTCAGACATCCGAGCCGCAGCAAGCGGCTGAAAGATTTTATGGATTGATCTTTATTCGTGCGGCGAATACAGGAAGTCGTGCTCTTGGAGCACGGCTTTTTTTGTCAAATGATTTAGGCGGAAAATTCTCATTGAATTCTAATAATAGCTTCTCGGTGCAGGCGGGATGCGGGGGAAATGATTTTCTGGAAAAAGGTGCGGCGCAGGAGTGGACGTACCGGTTGCCGAATAAGCTAGTACAGGAAAATCCTTGAGCCAATCAAGGATTTTCTTGTTTTTCAGCGGAGTAAACCATAAAGTGACCTTACATGTGTTATATAAATGTCAGATTTTTCGAACAAAAAAAGTCGGATGCAATATATGTAAGTTATATTGACATTCACATAACGCCGACATATAGTATAACTCAATAACTGAACTGAGGAGATAAACAAAGTAAAGGGAAAGGGTGAACGGAATGAAAATGAGCGACCGTATGGAGTGGCTGCGCTTGCTGCCGAAGGTCGACCTGCACCTGCATCTGGACGGCAGCGTCAAGCCGGAGACGGTTATCGAGCTTGCCGCGGCGGAGGGGATCCGGCTGCCAGCCGATACGCCGGAAGGCCTGCTTCCTTACATGCAGGTTGATGAGCCGTGCGGCAGCTTGCAGGCGTACCTCGGGAAATTCGAGTTTGTCGGGCGGTTCCTGCATCGGCCCGAAGCGCTGGAACGGGTGGCGTTCGAGGTCGTAGAGCAGGCGGCGGCGCACGGGTGCCGCTATATTGAGGTGCGATTCGGCCCGCAGCTGCATCGCGATCGCGGCATGACGCCGGATGAAGTCATTGCCCGCGTCATCGCCGGGTTGAACCAAGGGGAAGTGCAGTTTGGCGTGAAGGCCAACGGGATCGCCTGCTGTCTGCGGCATCATGGGCAGCTCGATAATATGGAAGTCATCGAAGCCGCTTCGCGTTTCCAGGGCAGAGGGATCGTGGGTGTGGATTTGGCCGGCGACGAGGGGGCTTACCCTGCCCGACTTCATCGCGAGCTGTTTGCCCTGGCCCGCCGCAAAGCGCTGCCGGTGACAATCCACGCCGGGGAAGCGGCCGGAGCCGATAGCGTGTACGAAGCGATCGACCGTCTGGGCGCGGCCCGGATCGGGCATGGCGTCCGCATGAAGGAAGACCCTGCCGTCCTGGAGCTCGTTAAGGAGCGGCAGATTCCGCTTGAAATGTGTCCGGTGAGCAACATTCAGACGAGAGCCGTCTCCGGATGGGCCGCGTACCCGATCCGCGAATACTTCGACCAAGGAATTCCGGTGACGATCAACACCGACAATCTCACGGTATCCGGCACGAATCTCACGAAGGAATATCATATCTTGACGGAAAAGTTCGGGTTTACCCCGGCAGAGATCGGCAAGCTGCTGTTAAACGGGCTGGAAGCGGGCTTCATGGAAGAGACGGACAAACGCGGGCTGCGCCGGCACTTGTTCAAGCGTTGGCCGAGCTGAATATTGCCTGATAGGCTGTGGCCCGTATGGCGGCAGACTCCCGAGCGGAGGCCGCTGTTTTTTTATTGCGTTGAAAGGCAATCCTGTTTGTCTCCAGAAACGGATACCGTCATACAAACGCTTCCGGGGAGGGGCGTTTCCATCTGTAAGCGGCATGCCGTTCGATGTGCAAATGTTTGTGTTTGCTTTTATTTATGGTAGACTACTTGCATAGAGAAGTGCGGCGTGCCCGTCATTTCATGGAGAGGAGGGAGCGGGTTGTTCGCTGAGCAAAGGCATCAAGCGATTATTCAAAAAATAAACCGCGAGAAGTCGATCAAGGCGTCGGACCTGATGGAGCTGTTCGGCGTGTCGTTCGAAACGGTCCGGCGCGATCTGGAGCATTTGGAGAAGGCGGGGTACTTGAAGCGCGTCCATGGCGGCGCGATCCTGAAGGAGTGGGACTACCGCGAAGAGATTCCGATGACCGTCCGGGAAAAGGCTCATTTGGACGGGAAAAACGAGCTGTCCGAAATTGCCGCGCGGTATGTGACGGAGGGGCAATCCATCGCCCTTGACGTAAGTACGACCAATACGCAATTCGTCAAAGTGCTGAAGAAAAAGATCGAACGGTTGACGGTCATTACGAACTCGCTGCCGATCGCAAACGAGCTGGTCCCTATGCCGGGATATACGATCATTTTGATCGGGGGCGTGATCCGCAACGAAGAGCAGGGCATGATCGGGGATTTGGCCGAGGAGTTCGCTTCCCGGTTCCATGCCGATTTGTTTTTTATGAGCATGAGCGGCGTCACGTTGACCGAAGGCGTCACGGACTATGGTTTCGGCGAAGTGCAAATGAAGAAAATCATGCTGAAGAATGCCAAACGGACGATTGCGCTCGCCGACAGCAGCAAGTTCGAGGCGGTTTCGCTGATCAAAGTGTGCGGCTGCGCGGAGATCGAACGGTTCGTGACCGATTCGAATATCGATCCGGCCATCGTGGACAAATATAAAAAGCACGGCGTCGAGATCGTCTATCAATAGCAGGAACCGTCCCGGCACCTAAAAAAATACGCAGTAAGCCTGAAGTCCCGGAGTTTTTCCGGGACTTTTTGTTTTGGGTGCGGCGGGTTAGGTTTGTGGGGAAAATAATATAAGTCGTTGTAAATGTGTGTATATATGTGTTATTATGTTGGAATAGTTGAATATATCGGGAGGTGCTTGAAAATTGTACTTTCATTGCTACTTGTGATCGGATCGGGCATGACGCATGCGGTGTGGAATTTGTTCGCCAAGCAAAGCGAGGACAAAAGCGTTTTTCTGTGGGCGATCTTCATGCCTACGACGATCGCACTTATACCTTACCTTGTTCTTGAGCTTATCCGGACGGGAATTCCGGCCGAAGCCTTCATGTTCATCATCGCATCCTTGCTGGCGCAAGGCGCTTACGCTCTGCTGCTGTCCCATACCTACAAGCTGGGAGATTTGTCGCAGGTGTACCCGGTGATGCGGGGAACGTCCACGCTGCTCATTCCCGCGACGGGAGTCCTCTTCTTGGGGGAATCGTTACCGCTCTGGGGGTGGCTGGGGATCGGCTGCATGCTTCTGGGCTTTGTCGTCATGAGCGGGCGGAAGCAGGAAGCGGAACGCGGTCCCGCGGTCTGGAAGCCTATCCTGTACGCGCTGTCGGTCGGACTCTGCATTACCTGCTACACGCTGATCGACAAGCAAAATTTGCAGTATTTTTCGCCGCTGTCGCTGCTCGCCGTCTCCAATATCGGATTCGTGCTTGGTCTGACCCCGGCCGCTCTATCCTCCGGGAGATTGAAGCGGGCGGTGCGCGGGCGGTGGAAGATCGTGATGCTCGGATCGCTTTTGTCTCCCGGTTCGTATTTGTTGTTTTTACTCGCGATGAGGCACGCTCAAGTGTCCTATATTGCGCCGCTGCGGGAAATCGGCATCGTCTTCGGCACGCTGCTGGGCCTGACCGTGCTTAAAGAACGGCAGGGGGCTAGAAGGCTCGCCGCATCGGTCATCGTCGTCGCAGGGATCGTCATGATCGCCGGTTCCGGGTAACCGATATCCTCATTTCGCCTTGAAGGGAAGGGCTGAACTTGAAAACGAAAACCGTCTATGAAACGAAGATCGAGCCGCAGTTGCCCGATTATATGAACGCCGAAATGGACCGTGTTGTTAAGCGATGGGACAAGCTGCCGCAGGAAGAAGCACTCCGTCTTCTCTTCGTCACCGATCTTCATCACTGGAAAGGCGGGAACCAGCTTCGCACGGCCCGGGCCATTCAAGAGCTGGCGCGCCGGCTGCCGCTTGATGCGGTCGTCTGCGGCGGCGACCACTGCTTGAATGGGCCGCTAGGCGATTTTATGGAATCGCAGCGCGAAATTATGCGCGAGCTGTCGGCAGCGGCATGCCCGGTGCTGCCGCTCAAGGGCAACCACGACGACAATTCGATTCACGACTTTTATCATCATCCGGAGAGCGCGGGCCATGTGGTCTTTCCGGAGGACAGCTTCGCCTTGTACGTGCAGGAACGGCAGGACGCCGTTGCGCTGGACCCGGAGCATCCGCTGGGTTTGTACTATTCCTACGACATCCCGGAGAAGCGGGTGAGGATCGTCGTGCTGAACATCATCGACATTCCTTACCACGTGACGGAAAAGGGGAGTTTGCAGTATAACGGCCAGTGGAAGTACGCTTTCTCGGACAGGCAGCTTAACTGGGTGGCGCATAAAGCGTTTGACTTCAGCAGCAAGTCTGATGCGCAGAACTGGCGTGTCGTTCTGTTCTCGCACGCATCCGTTTTGCAGGAGGGTGTGTTCGGGGGCGATCACGGCATCGAAAACGACGAAGCGATGTGGGGCATTATGAAAGCGTTCCGGACCGGTACGGCTTACCGTTCGTCCCGCGAAGGAGAGTTCGGCTACGACGTGGAGGCCGATTACTCGCAGCAGGGTCCCGGGGGGCTGATCGCCAGCTTTTTCGGCCATGTGCACTTCGATCAAATGCTGCTCAAAGACGGCATTCGCGTCATCTCCACCTTGAACGCGTATACGAATCAAGATTTCGAAGAGGCTCCGGCGCGGACGGAGGGGACGATTACCGAAACGGCGTTCGATCTGATCACGATTCCGGTAGAGGGGAACGAAGGCAAGGTGTACATGACTCGGTTCGGCGCAGGCGAGGATCGGGTGACGGATTATCGGCTGCACGGGCTGCAAAATGAATAAGCCATTCGGATTAGCTTTCTGCGTCTGACTGGGGAGTGGCTTCCGGTGGCTGTCCATATACCATTCGGAAGACCTACAGTTTTCGACAAATGAACCTATTTTATCCTCCTTCCAAATTTAGTATCGTTTTAGCTGGGTTATGAAACTGGAAGGAGGAACGGTCATGCAGGAGCGCAGAAAATGGATTGACGTATCCAGGGGGTTAAGCATCATCCTGGTCGTATTGGGGCATTCGGGGAATGAGTTGATCGACGATTATCTCGGTTGGTTCCGTATGCCGTTGTTTTTTCTGGTGAGCGGGCTTTTGTTCAAAAGCGTGATGCCGGACAAGTACATATCGTGGGCGCTGAAACGTATTCGAATGTTCATGATTCCCTATTTCGCCTATGGGATTGTCATTGCAGTGCTGGTCGCAGCCAAACTGAGAGATCCGTTATCCGTTCCCCACGATATTTGGAATCTCATTTACGGAGGAACGGTGTTAGGCGGGTGGTACGGCGTCTTCTGGTTCATCACCTGTTTGCTGCTTGTGCATCTTTTGATGGGGTTTCTTACCCGATACCCGGTTAAGGTGCAAGCGGCAGCGGTGCTTATGTCCTATATCGCCGCTCATTTCGTCAGCATGACGCCTTTGGCAAAAGTGGACATCCCTTGGAATGCGGATGTGACGCTTATGGCGATAGCGTTCTTTTTTCTGGGCTATAGCTTTAAGGCCCAGTTGGCTACCGGATTGGAGCGGGGGATCTGGTTTATTCCGGCGATGCTCATTTCGGCAGCTGCTATTGTTCTTGATAAAGAACAAATCTTGATGTTCAAAATGGATATGAAGATGAAGGTGTATACCCAGCCGGTGCTGGATCTTATTATTCCGCTGGCGTGCGTCCTCGTCGTGCTTCAATTGTGCTACTGGATATCGCGCTGGCCGATATCGTCCGCTCTGGCGTTTTTGGGAACTGTGACCATCACGATCATGTACCTGCACATTCCGATCAATATCGTGCTAAAGTACGGTTTGGGCTTGGAGTACGGCTCGTTTGTATTTACGCTGGCCGGCGTCTTGCTTCCGTTAGGGGCTGCTTGGCTCATGTCCAAATCGTCCTTGTTGACCATGCTTTTCCTGGGCCAGCAGGGCTTCGGAAGGAAAGAGAAGATCCAAGGCAAGCTGAAGGCGGCAGGTTGAACGAGCAAGGCCAGCCGCATGGCTGGCCTTTGTTCTTGAATCTTACTGGTACGTATCGCCGCCCTCGCCGTTCCAGGTCATCTCTACGAAAGTGGAAGGTGCGACCGTGGTGATCGTGGCGGAGCCCGACGTTTTAAGCCCTCCCGCGACGCTGGTCATCGTATAATCCGAATACAGCTTCGTCGAGCCGAAGTTCGTATGAATCATCGCGCCGCTGAGATTCGAAGCGGTCACAGCTTTGAGCTCAAGATTGCTGCCGTACGATACGCCGTCGGCGGCGGTTATTTTGTTGGCGCGAAAAGCTTGACCGGTCCCGGCGTTGTTTTTCACCGTCGTGCCGATCACCTGCACGTTGTTCGCGCGGATGAACAAGCCGTTGTTTCCTACCGTGGACTCCGGCACGGTGTTCTTGAAATCGACTGTGCTTCCGATCACCTTGATGTGGTGTGTGCCTTCCTTGAAGTCGAATCCGTCGTTCTTGGTGAGAATGGCCTTGCAGTTCAGAAACGTAATGTACCCGCTCCGGTCCGCGTCCGGCTTCGTCTGCCAGTTCTGATCGGCATCCCCTACGTAGTACCCTTCCCCAAATTTCCCGCTTTGCCCGGTAGATTCTGCCGTGCAGTCTTCGAGGAGCCAGTACTGGCTGTTTTTGCGGATTTTGAACGCTTCGCCCAGCGTATTTTTCACCGTTACTTTCGTAAGATAGCCGTGAGAGGCTTCGATCAGAATGCCTTTGTTCGATTTGGAATTCGAGTTAATCGTGACGTTCTCCAGCTTGTAATAATTGTTCTTGATATGAAAAGCCGCATTGCCCGCGGTTTCGGTAAAATTGAAGACCGCACCACTGCCCGTTCCCCGGATAGTAATATATTTGCCCGCGCTTCCGTTGACCGACGTCGCAATTGTGCCGTCCGATACGGCATATGTGCCCGATACTTCAAGGATATCTCCCGGCTGGGCGCCGGCCAAATAGCTGCGTAGAGCGGCTATGTCGCCGGGAGGTATGGTTTTGGTCGCAGCCCATGCGGTGTGCGCGGGCGCTCCGAAAGCGAGAATGGCAAAGCATACGATAAATGCTAATGAGAGTACTGCGTATTTTTTGACGAACATCGGAACACGTCCTTTCGAATGAATAGCTTTACAGGCTGTGAAGCTTTGTCAAAGCCCCGCACCGGCTGGCCGGTTGTACTGCGGACTTTCGAACCGTCACCCCTTTCGCGAACCGAGCTGCCAAAGACGACATGTCGGAAGCGCTTTCGCTAAACGCCGACAATTTTCGAATGGAATCCGCCGTTCGGACCGCTTGGAAAAAACAGGTCGTCTTTCCTATAGCTTAACGGATTTGCGTGTCCGCCGAAATGGCGGAAACTCAACTACAATTAACGGATATTGCTTTTTTCGTCGTTTTTGTCTGAATATAAATTACACTATTCCTAATGGAATACTTATGATATATTGATTTTTAACCAAGTTCGCCAAGAGCTGGAAGGAGGAGGGAGCGCTCGTGAATATTGAGAATCTCGAGGCGTTCGTTTATGTTATTCATTTCAACAGCTTTAATAAAGCGGCCGACGCGTTGTTCTTGTCCCAACCGTCCATTACCGCCAGAATCCAGTCGCTGGAGCGCGAATTGGACGTCAGGCTTTTCGATCGGGAGGGCAGACATTTCTCGCTGACGGACAAGGGCAAGCAGTTTTTGCCCTACGCCCAGCAAGTGCTGCAGACCTACAAGAAAGGCAAGCAGCAGCTGCAGCAAATGAACGCCGCGCCTCACGAGCTTCGGATCGGCTGCACCGTGTCTGTAGCCAATTATATGATCCCGGAGCTGGTGCCCCTTTTCAAGCAAAAATACCCCGATCTCCAGCTAAAATTAGTGACGGCTTCGAGCGAGTCAATCTTGGAAAAGCTGCTGAACAAGGAAGTGGACGTCGGGCTTGTGCGCAACATTACGCATCCGCACGTGGATTCCGTCCGGTTCTACGAGGACCCGATCCGCCTCTTCGTATACCAGGGGCATCCGTTTGTGAGCCAGGACCGCATTGCGCTGGAGGATATCGGGAGTGAGCCGATCGTGTTTTTCGAATGCGGAGCCCTCGATTGGATGAAAATTCACCGGCTGTTCGACACGCTCGACCGCCCGCCGAATATCGAGCTGCAGCTCGATAACCTGGAGACGGCCAAGAAGCTGGTGCTGAAAGAAATGGGGATCAGCTTCCTGCCGGAGCTTTGCGTGCGCAAGGAAGTGAAGGAAGGGCGGCTTTGGCCAGTCGACATTCCTTCCCTCGCGGGCATCACCCTGCGCACCAATCTCGTTTCGCTCAAAGGGGAAGGCTCGGCTCTTGGCAAAATGGTGCTGGAGCTCAGCCGGGAGATCGATTGGAAACGGAATGCTTAAATCGAATTGTTCTATTTTAGAATAGAAATCCTCTATTACGTACCCCGTTGACGGACTGCAGGGGCGGTGATAGACTTTTTTTAACCAAATAAAACCGACAAAACCTATTGGATTTTATTTAATTCAATAGCCGGATTACAGGAGGGATGGACGATGGGGCTGAAGCTAAGCATCTTGGATCAAAGTCCGTTTGACGAGGGAAAGACGGCAGTCGACGCGTTCCGGCATACGGTGGCTCTGGCGCGCAAAGCGGAGGAGCTCGGCTACCACCGTTTCTGGGTGTCCGAGCACCACGATTCGGCGGCCGTCGCAGGCTCTTCCCCGGAGGTGCTGATCGCGTATTTGCTGGCGCAGACGGAGCGGATTCGCATCGGCTCCGGCGGGGTCATGCTGCAGCACTACAGCCCATACAAGGTGGCGGAAAATTTCAACGTACTCGCTTCGCTCGCCCCGGGACGGGTGGACCTCGGCATCGGCCGGGCGCCGGGAGGACTTCCCCGCTCGACGAAGGCGCTCCAGCAGGAGGCGGCCGGAAACGGCAGGCCGCTGGCGGATAAGCTGATTGAGCTGGAGCAGTATTTGACCGATACGATCCCTGGCGACCATCCGCTGCATGGGCTTAAAGCGATTCCGCTGCCAGCCCAGCCCGCGGACTTGTACCTGCTCGGAACGACTCCGGCTAGTGCGGAGCTTGCGGCGAGCCGGGGCATCCCCTACGTCTTCGCGCAGTTTATTAACGGGGACGAGACGGTTGTCCGGCAATCGCTGGATACGTACCGGAACCGGTTTGTGCCCCGAAGGTCCTTCCGGCCGGAGGCCATTCTCGCGCTGTCGGTCATTGTGGCGGAAACGGACGAGGAAGCGAAACGGCTTGCCGCCGACGCCAAGCTCGTGAAAATTCACCTGGAGAGCGGAAGGACGATCACTGTCAAAACCGTAGAGCATGCGGAAGAATTCGGACGGCAAAGCGAGGAGAAATATACGATCGAAGTCAAGGATGCGGACGTCGTGCACGGCTCCAAGGAAACCGTGCGCGCGAAGCTGCTGGACATCCAGCGGAAGTACGGCGTGGACGAACTGATTTTGATTCTCGCCTTGAAGGAATTCGAACAGCGGCTTCATGCACTGTCGGAGCTCAAGGAAGCATTCGCCGAAACGGTCGTATAAACGTGGAAAACGAGGGAGGAATCGGTATGGCAAACGGAAGAAAGCTGAAATTGGGCGCAATCATCCATGGCGTCGGAGGGAACATGGCGGCTTGGAGACACCCGGATATTCGGTCTGACGCCAGCGTCAGCTTCGAGTTTTACACGCAGCAAGCCCGCAAGGCCGAAGAAGGCAAGTTCGATCTGGTGTTTATCGCCGACGGACTGTTCATTAACGAAAAGTCGATTCCGCACTTTCTGAACCGGTTCGAGCCGATAACGATTTTATCCGCGCTCGGCGCGGTCACTTCGAAGATCGGGCTCGTCGGCACCTTGTCGACCTCCTACAGCGAACCGTTTACGGTCGCGAGACAGTTCGCTTCCCTCGATCATATCAGCGGAGGCCGGGCCGGATGGAATGTGGTCACCTCTCCGCTGGAAGGCTCCGCCCTCAACTACGGCAAAAAAGAGCATCCGTCGCACGACTTGCGCTACAAAATCGCCGAGGAATTTTTGGAGGTGGCCCGCGGGCTTTGGGACTCCTGGGAGGACGATGCGTTCGTGTGGGATAAAGCTTCGGGCGTGTTCTTTGATCCGGACAAAATGCACCGGCTCGACCACAAAGGGCCATTTTTCTCCGTGCAGGGTCCACTGAACATTGCCCGCTCCAACCAGGGGCACCCGATCGTGTTTCAGGCCGGGTCGTCCGACAGCGGCCGCACCTTGGCGGCCAAGACGGCCGACGCGGTGTTCACCGGGCACGAGTCGATCGAGGACGCCAAGCGCTTTTACCACGACGTGAAGACGCGGGCCGCCGCATACGGCCGTAGCGCCAACGATATCCTCATTTTCCCGGGCATCGGGCCGATTGTCGGGCGGACGCAGGAGGAGGCCGAACGCAAATACGAAGAGATCGCGAACCTCATGACGATCGAGAACGCTCTGAATTACCTGGGCCGCTTCTTCGACCATTTCGACTTCTCGCAGTTCCCGCTGGACGAACCTTTCCCGGATTTGGGCGATATCGGCAGCAACAGCTTCCGCAGCACGACGGACAAAATCAAGCAGACGGCCAAGGAGCAGCAGTTGACGCTGCGGCAGGTGGCGCTGCAGACGGCGACGCCGAAAGGCCAGTTTATCGGGACGCCGGAGAAGGTGGCCGATCTCGTCCAGCAGTGGTTCGAGGAGAAGGCGGCCGACGGATTTATTATTCATTCGAGCGTGCCGGGAGGACTCGACGATTTCGTCGAGCTGGTCGTGCCGATCCTGCAGGAGCGGGGAATATACCGGGAGGAGTACGAGTCCGACACGCTGCGTGGGAATTTGGGCCTCGCTAAGCCGGAAAACCGCCATACGCTGGCCAGACGAACGCCGCAAGATTTTGTGAAAAGCTCCTGATCGGACTCGATCATGGCTTGCGATTTTACGCTCACGGATTGGAGAGGGTCCCAGTGAAACGGTTACGGTTACTACGGCCATGGATGCTTGCCGCAGCTTTGCTTCTGCTTACGGCAGGCTGCGGAAGCGAAACGGGCGTCAAGCCTTCGTCAGGAGGGCAGACGGGGGAGACGCAGTCGGGCTCGTCAGGCGGCGAGTTGACCTACGGCCTCGCCACGTCGCCGTCGGGGCTGGACCCGAACGTCGTGCCGGGGGCCGTCGATTACCGGGTGATGCGGGCGCTGTACGACAGTCTGGTCGTCCAAATGCCCGATCAATCGATCAAGCCGTGGCTGGCGACAGAATGGACGGTCTCCCCGGACGGCAAAAGCTACACCTTCAAGCTGCGCAAGGACGTGAAGTTCCACGACGGCACGCCGTTCAATGCTGCGGCCGTCAAGTACAATTTTGACCGCATCGTCAATCCGGCGACCAAATCGCGGTTTGCGGTGACGCTGATCGGACCCTACGAATCGTCGGAAGTGATCGACGACTACACGGTCAAAGTCAACTTGAAATCGCCCTACAGCGCTTTTCTGAGCAGCTTGAGCCAAGCGTTTCTCGGCATCGTGTCGCCGGCGGCAGCGGAGAAGCACAAGGACCAGCTGGCCAAGCATCCGGTCGGCACCGGCCCGTTCACGTTCGCCGGCTGGACGGAGAATGCGGCGATCCGGCTGGAGAAAAACCCCGACTATAACTGGGCGCCTCCGATTGCCGAAAATGCCGGTCCGGCGCGCATCGATAAGCTGACCTTCAAAATCATTCCGGAGGAAGCGACCCGCATCGGCAGCGTGCAGAGCGGGCAGGTGTCGGCCGTCGAGACGGTTCCGCCGCAAAACCTCGTGTCGCTCAAGGGCGATCCGAACGTCAACCTGCTGCAGGCCGAGTCGACGGGCATTCCGTACACGCTTATGCTGAACCAGCAACACCCTCCATGGAACGAGCTTAAAGCGCGCAAGGCCGTGCAGCTCGCCATCGACTTCGAGGCGATCGTCAAGACGCTTTATCTCGGGACGTATTCGAGGGCATGGTCCCCGCTGTCACCGTCCATGCTGGGCTATAACGCTTCGCTCGAACAGGCCGTGAAGCCGGACATCGCCAAAGCGAACGCGCTGCTTGACGAGCTCGGGTGGACACGCGGAGCGGACGGCATCCGGGCCAAGGACGGCAAGCCGCTCACGCTTCATTACATCGATGGCTCGCCCAACCGGGAGAAGCGCAACGATATCGCCGCCATGATCCAGCAGCAGCTGAAGCAGATTGGTATTGCCGTCAACATCGAGCTGCTCCCGGATACGACCAATGCGGTCATGATCAAGGGGACGAACGATCTGGTCGGCGTCAGCAATGTGTCGGGCGATCCGGACATTTTGCGCAGCTTCTTCCATACGAACGCCATTCCGACGCCGGAAAAATGGGGCCACAACCATACCCGGCTTTCCGACCCGCAGCTGGATCAATGGCTGGAGGAAGGGCTGACGGAGCAGGACCCGGCGAAGCGCGCGGAAATTTACAAAAAGGTGCAGAGCTATGTCGTGGACAACGCCTACGGGTTCCCGGTTTACGTATTCCCGTACACGGTGGCTGCCGCCAAATCGGTTCGCGGACTGAAATTCGATTCCCTCGGCTATCCGCTCTTCTATGACGTGACGGTGAAAAAATAACGACGGAAGGAGCCGGTTGCTATGGCTGGGGTGATCGTTCAGCGTCTTTTATCGTCCGTTTTGGTCATCGTCGGAGCTTTGGTCCTTGTCTTTTTCATCCTGTACTTGCTGCCGGGCGATCCGGTCTTGATCATGCTCGCCGGGGCGCCGGCCAGTCCGGAGACGGTGCAGAACCTGCGCCACCAGCTCGGGCTAGATCAGCCGGTATGGGTCCAACTCGGCACCTACCTGTGGGATATGCTTCGCGGAGACTTCGGCCGCTCGCTGGTTAGCGACGATCCGGTGCTGCCGAAAATTTGGGAGCAGTTCCCCGCTACCGCCCTTTTAACCCTGGTTAGCTCATGCGTCGCCGTTGCGCTTGGCGTCGTGCTCGGAGTGCTCTCGGCGATCCATAAGGGACGCACGGTCGATCTGATCGCCCGGATCGTCAGCCTGTTTGGCATCTCGATGCCGACGTTCTGGTCAGGCATTCTGCTCATTCTGATTTTCTCGGTGCAGCTTCAGTGGCTGCCCGCGATGGGCTCGGAAGGCGTCCGGACGCTGATTTTGCCTGCTTTGACGCTTGGGCTTGTCGGCG
Organism: Paenibacillus tyrphae; assembly: GCF_000722545.1. GTDB lineage: Bacteria > Bacillota > Bacilli > Paenibacillales > NBRC-103111 > Paenibacillus_G > Paenibacillus_G tyrfis. Next base: position 11,078 of record NZ_JNVM01000013.1, on the reverse strand, counting down.
CCGGGTTTATCGTACGCATGGTGCGCAACAGCATGCTTGAGGTGCTGGGCGAGCCGTTTATCGTCACGCTGCGCTCCAAGGGACTGCCGGAACAAATCGTCATGTACCGGCACGCGCTGCGCAACGCGCTCATTCCGGCCATCACGATGGTCGGGATTCAAATCGGCGAATTGATGGCGGGGGCGGTCGTGATCGAAACCGTCTTTTCCCGGCAGGGCATCGGGCGTCTGCTGGCGGAAGCCATCACGGCCAAAGATTTGCCCGTCGTTCAGGGCGTCGTCTTTTTTACCGCGATTGCGTATGTCGTCGTGAACCTGCTCGTGGATATTTCGTACTCGATCGTCGATCCGAGGGTAAGACGCTCGTTTTAAACCAAGTAATCCGGAAGGAAAAGAGGGTTAATCATGAAAAGCGTCGTTTCGGTCGCCAGGCCGGTATTGTCCCGCAGGAGACCGCTCGGGTCCGCTCCGAGCCGTCCTAAGCTGTCATCGTCGCTATCCGGACCGTTCTTCTACGGGGCGGTATTGGTGGTGCTCTTCATTGCGGCGTGCGCAGTCTTCCCGCAGTGGATCACTCCTTATTCGCCTACGGACATGCGGGCGGACCGGATTTTGCAGCCGCCGGGAGCGGCTCATCTGTTCGGCACCGATTATTTCGGGCGGGACGTCTTCAGCGTCGTCGTCTACGGAGCCCGAAGCTCGCTGCTGATCGGCGTCGCTTCCGTCCTGCTCGGCGGCTTGGCCGGCAGTCTGATCGGCGCGTTGTCGGGCTACATCGGCGGTGTGGTCGATACCGTGCTCATGCGGTTCATCGATATTTTGATGGCGATCCCGAGCCTGCTGCTTGCGCTCGTCATTGCCGCTGCCCTCGGCCCGAGTCTGTTCAACGTGGTGCTGGCCGTGAGCGTATCGGCGATCCCGAGATATGCCCGCGTGCTGCGGGGCCAAGTACTTAGCATCAAGGCGCGCCCTTATGTGGCGGCTTCCCGCTCGGTCGGCGCATCTCATGCGCATATCCTTCTGCGGCATGTGCTGCCGGGCTCGTGGTCGCCGCTGCTGGTGATGGCGACGATCGGCGTCGGCTCTTCGATCTTGATCGGCGCGTCGCTCAGCTTTTTGGGGCTGGGCGTGCTGCGGGAAATTCCGGACTGGGGTACCTTGCTGTCGCAAGGGCGCGGTTACCTGACCGCCGCTTGGTGGATGGCGACGTTCCCTGGGCTGGCGATTACGTTGTTCGTACTGGCCGTCAATCTGATCGGCGATCAGCTCCGCGACCGGTTAGATCCGAAGCGAAGCGCGTGAATAAGAAGCGGAATCCGCGCATCCATTTTCCACTACGCCAGAGGAGGTGCCCGAGTGAAGGCATTGCTTGAGATCGAGCAGCTAACGGTCGATTTCGTCACCCCGGCCGGTTATGTTCCGGCGATCCGGGACGTGTCGCTTCGCATCGGAGCCGGCGAAACGGTATGCTTGGTCGGTGAGTCCGGCAGCGGCAAAACCGTGACGGCCAAAGCCTTGATGCGCTTAATCGACTTCGAGAACGGCGTCATTACGGGCGGCCATGTCCGGATGGACGGCGTGGACTTGACGGCGCTGCCGCAGGAGGAGATCCGGCGCTGGCGCGGCAAACGAATCGCCATGGTGTTTCAGGAGCCGATGGCGGCGTTTGACCCGGTCTTTACGGTCGGCAGTCAAATTGCCGAGTCGATGGTGCGCCATCATGTGGCTTCCCGGTCCGAAGCTTGGGAACGCGGCATCGGGCTCCTGCGCAAGGTCGGCATTCCGGAGCCGGAAATCCGGATGAAGCAGTATCCCGGGGAGCTTTCCGGCGGCATGCTGCAGCGCGCGATGATCGCAATGGCGCTGGCCTGCGGCCCGGAGCTGCTCATCGCCGACGAGCCGACGACCGCGCTGGATGTGACGATTCAAGCGCAAATACTTCAGCTGCTGCAGGAGCTGCAATCGGAATTCAACATGTCGATTTTGCTCATTACGCACGATATGGGGGTGGCGGCGGAAGTCGCGGACCGCATTATCGTCATGTATGCCGGAGAGATCGTGGAGCAGGCGGCCGCAGAGCCATTGTTCCGGGAGCCGCAGCATCCTTACACGAAGGGGCTCCTGCAATCGGTCGCGACGCTGGAGAGCGACCGGGGGGCGAAGCTGTATTCGATCGACGGCTCGATCCCGAGCTTGTCCGAGCTGCCGGGCGGCTGCCGCTTTCATCCGCGCTGTCCGTTTGCCACGGAGGTCTGCGGTGAAGCGCGGCCGCCGCTGGCGGACATCGGCGGCCGGCAGGTCGCGTGCTGGCACGCCGGGGCTTTAGCGCATTCCGGGCGGTGGGAGACCGCCTTCGCCTCCGGAGCCTCCGAAACCGCCGCTGCCCGGGTGTCCCGGATCGTCGAACCGGAGGACGACGAAGCTACGCAGCCCCCTACCACCAACCTGATCGAAGCGCACGAACTGACCAGACATTTTCCGGTAAAGCAAGGTTTTCTCCGATTCGGGCGTGCCGGGGCGCACATTCGCGCCGTCGATCAAGTGTCCTTCTCCATTCGCAAAGGGGAGACGTTCGGACTCGTCGGGGAATCGGGCAGCGGGAAATCGACGCTGGGACGGCTGCTTCTCCAGTTGGACCGTCCGACAAGCGGACGGGTCCGGTTCGACGGACATGATTTGTCGAAGCTGTCCGCTGGAAATTTACGGGAAATTCGGCGCAACATGCAGATGATTTTTCAAGATCCGTTCGGCTCGCTCAATCCGCGTTGGAAGGTGGGCGATCTGATCGGGGAGCCGCTGGCGGTGCATGAAGGCTGGAGCGGACGCGCGAAGCGGGAGCGGGTAGAGCCGCTGCTGGCCGCCGTAGGGCTGAATCCGGCGTGGTACGACCGGTATCCGCACGAATTTTCAGGCGGACAGCGGCAGCGGATCGGTATCGCCCGGGCGATTGCGCTGCGTCCGAAGTTTATTTTGGCGGATGAAGCGGTGTCGGCGCTCGACGTGTCCGTCCAATCGCAGATCGTCAATTTGATGCAGGATTTGCAGCGCCGTCTGGGGCTGACATATTTGTTTATCGGCCACGGCCTTCAGATCGTCCGCTACATTTCCGACCGGATCGGGGTGATGTATCTGGGCAAGCTGGTCGAGATCGCTCCGAGCGAGGAGCTGTTCCGCCACCCGGCGCATCATTACACCAGGGCGCTGCTTGCTTCCATCCCTGTCCCCGACCCTTCCCGCAAAAGAACATGCATCGCCACTCAAGGAGAAATCCCGTCGCCGGCCCATCCGCCCTCGGGCTGTCGCTTTCATCCACGCTGCCCTGCAGCGACGGCGAGATGCCGGGAGGAGGAGCCGGAGTTAACCGAAGTGGGAGCGGGCCGTTGGGCCGCTTGCCATGATCCCGCATAAGTCAGGAGGAGACACTGTGAGCCAGAGTGTGATCGATATTGAAGCGTACTTGCATACGCATGAGCAGTTGAAGCAAGCCATCGAGGGCTTGTCGGAAAACCAGTTGAAATGGAAGGCGTCGGCGGAGCAGTGGAGCGTAACGGAGGTGCTGTCGCATCTGGCCGATCACAACATCGTCGTCTCGTTCCGCATCCGCGAGCTGCTGTCCGGATCGGCGGCGCAGCTGCCCGCCTTCAAGCAGGACCCTTGGGTGAGTTCGGCTCGGGCGAACGAAAGCTCCGCTGACGATATTTTGGATGTGTTCCGAGCGCTGCTTGTGTTCAACAGCCAGTTGTTCCGCCGGTTAACCGGGGAAGATTGGAGCAAGAGCGGCGTAAATTTCAAAGGCGAAACCGTGACGCTGGAGCAAGCGGTTCAAGCCTTTATCAATCACGTGCAGACGCATCTGCGGCAGATCGAGCGAATCAAGCAGGCTCTCCCGCAGAAAGAAACGTCGAAATAAAAATACTTGCAAAAAAAGAAGCTGATTGGACCGCCAAAAGCTCCTGTTGATTGAAGCAGGGGCTTTTTGTCGGCAATTTATCATGATCGTGGGGGTTACCATATGAAAAAACGATTTCTTTCGGCGTCTCTGCTGACCGTCCTCCTTCTGGCAGGCTGCGGCGCCCAAGCCTCTACGGGAGGGGCGGGCAGCTCCAGTGCTGCGGCCTCCGCCGGGGGCCAGGCTGTAAAAAAAATCATCGTCGGCACGGGCACGCAGTTTCCGAACATTTGCTTTATCGATAAGGACGGCAAGCTGACCGGCTACGACGTGGAGCTCGTCAAAGAAATCGACAAACGTCTGCCGGAGTATGAGTTCGAGCTGAAAACGATGGAATTCAAAAATTTGCTGCTCAGTTTAGAAACGAAAAAGATCGATTTTATCGCGCATCAAATGGAAGTGAACGAGGAGAGACAGAAGAAATTTTTGTACAACGACGAAGCGTACAACATTTTCCCGAACAAAATCGTCGTGCACAAGGACAATAACGACGTCAAGTCGATTGCCGATTTGAAGGGCAAGAAGCTGATTGCCACTGCGACGAGCAATGCGGCGGCGCTGGCCGAAAAATACAATAAGGAGCACGGCAATCCGATTCAGGTCGTCTATACCGGCGCAGGCGAAGACACGAGCACGCAAGTCAAAACCGGGCGGGTCGACGCCTTGATCAGCACGCAGTTTGCCATCGATTACTTGAATAAAAGCGCGGATGCCCAGCTCAAAACGGTCGGCGAGACGCTTTCCAATTCGAAGGTGTATTTCATGCTTCGCAAGGACGAAGGCGAGCTGAAAAAGCGGATCGACGAGGCGTTGAAGGAGATCAAGGCCGACGGGACGCTCGCGAAGCTGAGCAAGCAGTGGCTGGGCGACGATTACACCGTGGAGAAGTAGACCAAATTTCCTTACAGAAAGGTATGGGTGGGAATGGGGAAATCGTTTGACGCCGCGCTCATATGGGAGTTCCTTCCTATACTGCTGTCCTATCTTCATGTCACTTTGTTTATTTTGGCGGCTTCGCTTTTCTTCGGCGTACTGCTGGGACTGTTGATCGCGCTGCCCCGGCTGTACAACGTTCCCGTGCTGGCCCGGATCGCTGCCGTTTACGTGTCGTTTGTCCGCGGAACGCCGATTTTGATCCAATTGTTTCTGGTCTTTTACGGGGTACCTGCGCTGCTGCAGCTCGTGGACTTCGACATATCGCGGATGAATCCGATCGTATTCGTTATTATTACGTATGCGCTCGGCAGCGCGGCCTCGATCTCCGAGGTGATCCGCGGGGCGGTCAACGCTGTAGACCGCGGCCAGCTTGAAGGCGCGTATGCGGTGGGCATGACGGGGCCGCAGGCCTTTTTCCGGATCGTCCTGCCGCAGGCGTTCGTCATTGCTTTTCCGAACTTCGCGAGCACGGTGATCGGCTTCCTGAAAGATACGTCGCTGGCGTACTCCATTGGCGTCATGGACATGATGGGGCGGGGGCAGACGCTGATTGCGACGACCGCCCATACGCTGGAGGTGTATATCGGTCTGACGATCGTTTACTATTTGACCGTGCTCGTGCTGGAGAAGGGCTTTGCGTTGACGGAAATCCGACTGCAGCGGCACGAACAAAGAATCGCGAGCGCTTGACCGGCTGCCGGTCCGGGGATGGAGTGAGGACGAAATGAGTATCGACATCGGGTTTATTGTTACGGCATTTTTTGAAATATTGGACGCGCTGCCCTTGACGCTGGTCATCACGATCGTCCCGCTGCTGTTCGGGTTCGTCATCGGCGTGGCGACGGCGCTGCTCCGCATGTACAAGGTGAAGGTACTGCACCGGATCGCCGACGCGTATGTTTCCTTTTTGCGTGGAACGCCGGTCATTTTGCACGTGTTCCTCATTTATTGGGGACTGCCGATGCTGATCGACAAGCTGTCGACGCATTACGGGTGGGGGATCAAGACGGCTTCGATCCCGATCTTGTCGTTCGTGCTGACGGCTTTCTCCCTGACGGCCGGCGCCTACATGTCTGAGATCATCCGCTCCGGCCTCCTGGCGGTAAACAGCGGTCAGATCGAGGCCGCCTACTCTGTCGGCATGAGCACGCCACAAGCGCTCAGACGCATCGTGCTGCCGCAGGCGATCGGGGTCATTTTGCCGAATCTGTGCAATCTGTTCGTCGGATTTTTGCATACGTCGACGTTTGCGTTCACGGTCTCGCAGATGGAACTCCTGGGCAAAGCCAGCGTCGTGGCGTCGAATAATTTGAAGTTTTTGGAAGCCTTTATCGCGGCGGCGCTGATTTATTGGGGAATTACGGTCGTGGCGGAGCGGCTGACGGCTTATTTGGAAAAAAAGGTAACCAAATACAATCGGGGAGGCGTGACATGATTCGGCTGACGAATATTCAAAAGTCGTTCGGCAAGCAGGCGGTGCTGAAAGGGATCGACTTGTCGGTGGAAAAAGGGGAGGTCGTCGTCATTCTCGGGCCCAGCGGATCAGGCAAAACGACGCTGCTCCGCTGCGTCAACCTGCTGGAGCGCCCGCAGAACGGGGAGGTGGCGATCGGCGATTTTACGGTCAGCTGCAAGCATCCGAGCAAGCGCGACATCTTGACGCTGCGCCGCAAAACGGCGATGGTGTTCCAGCATTACAATTTGTTCAAGCATAAGACGGCGCTGGAAAATGTGATGGAAGGCCTCGTTATTGCGCAAAAAGTGCCTAAGGAAGAGGCGAGGGAGCGAAGTCTTCAGGTGCTGGAGAAGGTCGGCCTTGCGGCCAAAGCCGATGCCTACCCTAGCCAGCTTTCTGGCGGGCAGCAGCAGCGGGTCGGGATCGCTCGGGCATTGGCGCTCAATCCCGAGGTGATTTTGTTCGACGAGCCGACGTCGGCGCTCGATCCCGAGCTGGTCGGCGAGGTGTTGTCCGTCATCCGCAAAATTGCCCGCGAAGGGATCACGATGATCGTCGTGACGCATGAGATGAGCTTCGCCCGCGAAGTGTCGAACCGCGTGGTGTTTATGGATGAAGGCGTCATCGTCGAGGAGGGCAAGCCGGAGGACATTTTCTCCCGCCCCCAAGAAGAGCGAACCAAGCAGTTCCTGCGGAGAATCACGCCGGAATGGAGTTATGTGATATAATAGCGAAAATCGTGAGGTGAGTTCCGTGAACGAGGTGTACCGTCAAGCGACATTAGACGATGCCGAGCTGGTTCTGGGCGTGATTCGCAGAGCTTATCGGAGCATCGGGGAGCTTAAAATCGAATTTGCGGCGGTCCATGCGGATTTGGAGATGGTACGGACGAATATCGCCGAGCATGCCAGCTACGTGCTGGAGATCGGCGGAACGATCGTCGCGACCATTTCGCTCCGATCGCTGCCGGAGGTGACCGATCTGCCGTTCCTGTACAATTTTGCCGTCGATCCGGCGTATGCGAACCGCGGAGTCGGTAGCAAGCTTCTGAGCTATGCGGAGGAAGCGGTCGTACGGGACATTCTGCTTTCACCGGCTGTCGTTCTCGCGACTTCGGCGAAGCATCCCTGGCTGCTGCCGATGTACGAACGGAAAGGCTATGTGCGCTTCTATGAACGGGAGCTGGGACGGGACGACAAGCTCGTCTTTTTGCGTAAAAATTTGCTGCCTGAAGTCCGCGCCACCACAGGCTGAACCAAGGAGAATCCACGCATGAACCCTGAACGATTGCTTCAAGAGGCTGAGGAACTGAAGCCCGAATTGGTGCGGCTTCGCCGCGAATTGCACCGACATCCGGAGCTGTCGATGCAGGAGGTGGAGACGACCCGCAAGATCCGGGAAGCGTTGAGCGGAGCGGGCATCTGGCTGCTGCCGCTCGGCCTGCCTGTCGGCGTGCTGGCGGAGGTCGAAGGGGCTGAGCCCGGACCGACGGTCGCGCTGCGGGCGGATATCGATGCGCTGCCGGTGACAGAAGAAACCGGGCTGCCGTTCGCCTCGGAAATTCCGGGGAAAATGCACGCTTGCGGGCACGATTTTCATACCGCGGCGATAGTGGGCGCGGCGCTGCTGCTCAAGCGGCATGCCGCAGAGCTCAAGGGAACCGTAAGGCTGCTGTTTCAGCCGGCGGAAGAGAAGGGCACCGGAGCGAAAGCGATGATCGGCGCGGGCGCTTTAGAAGGCGTGCAGGCCATCTTCGGCATGCATAACAAGCCCGAGCTGCCGGTCGGCACCGTGGGCTTGGCGCCGGGGCCGCTGATGGCCAGCGTCGATGGCTTCAAGCTGACGGTGACCGGCAAGGGCGGCCATGCGGCCATTCCCGATGCGGCGATCGACCCGATCGTGGCCGCCAGCGCGATCGTAGGCGGCCTCCAGACCGCGGTCAGCCGCAGCATCAGCCCGCTCGACAGCGCGGTCGTCAGCGTATGCAGCTTTCATGCGGGCAGCACGTGGAACGTCATCCCGGACGAAGCGGTCCTGGACGGTACCGTGCGGACGTTCCGCCCGGAGGTCCGGCAGAAGCTGCCGGATCTGCTGGGGCGTATCGCCAGCGGCATCGCTGCGGGCTACGGCGCAGAGGCGCGCCTGACTTGGTTTGCGGGAATTCCGTCCGTAACGAACGATTCGGAAGCGGTGGAGATCGCCCGCGGGGCGGCGCAAGCTTTGAACCTCCAAGTGACGGAGGCCCGGCGTTCCACGGGCGGCGAAGATTTTGCACACTACCAGGAACAGGTGCCGGGCTGCTTCCTCTGGATGGGCACGAGCGGAACGGAGGAGTGGCACCATCCGAAATTTACGCTGAACGAGGATGCGTTAGTACCGGGAGCGGCTTTATTTGCGCTTACGGCGGTTCACGCTTTGGATCGTCTGCGGGACTAGTCGCGCCGGTACCATTCGCCGGACATCCACTCGCTCGCTTTCCAGCGCAGTACGTCCGGCGTGGCGAGATGGATGATTTCTTTCAAAAAGTCGAGCTGCTCCGTGTCGGACATTGGGCGGAATCGCTTGGCGATGGCGAGATTTTTCTCTAACTGCTCCATGGTTTCCATCCCGATAATGGTCGTGGAAACGGGCAGCGAGAACGTATACCGCAGCGCCTGCTCGTACCATGGGGCGAGCTTCCCGAGCGCCATCACCTTCATGCCGATCACGGCGACACCTTTCTCTACGGCTCGCGGAACAAACTCGTGGGCGAAGCTGTAGATGAAATGGTCGGCGGCGGATAGCGCCACCAAGGCGCTGTCGAAGGGGAACCGTTCGATCGCTTCGAGCTGGACTTCCGGGTTGGTATGCCCGCTGACGCTGATCGCCTTGATGATACCCTGCTCCTTCGCTTCGAGCATCGCCTCCATCGCCCCGCCCTTGGCGAAGCATTGCTCCAAATCGTCCATCGTCACCAGATTATGCAGACGCCACTCGTCGACACGGTCGGTTTGCAGCCGGTTCAGGCTGGCTTCGAGCAGACGCCACGAGCCGTCTCTTGTTCGGTCGTGCGTCTTCGTTGCGATCCAGACGTCGCTGCGACGGTGCCGGAGCGCTTTGCCCAGCCGTTCCTCCGACTGCCCGTCGGAATAGCTCGGGGCCGTATCGAAGTAGGTAATGCCTTCGTCGATCGCCCGGTTGACGATGCGTATCGCTTCCTCTTCCGTGCATTGATGCTCGTCCACGATGCGCTGGGCGCCGAAGCCCAGAATCGGAAATTGCTTGTTGGACGCGCCGAAATATCTATGTTCCAAAAAAGTTCACTCCTTCGGGAATGTAGGTGGTCATAGTCTGATTATACCTAATTATAAGGCGGTTTAATATACGATTGGGAAGGAGTGACCGTTATCCGTACGTCTTACGATGTCATCGTCATCGGCGCAGGCTCCATGGGCATGAGTGCAGGGGCGCATTTGGCGCGGAGAGGGATAAGCACGCTGCTGATCGACGCGTTCGATCCGCCCCATGGGGGAGGCAGCCATCACGGGGAAACGAGACTGCTCCGTCATGCCTATGCCGGAGGTGGCCCTTACGCGGCCATGGCCGTCCGGGCGCACCGGCTCTGGAGCGAGCTGGAGGAGGAACGCGGCCGGAAGCTGTTCTTTCGCAGCGGCGTGCTGAATATGGCGCCGGCTGGGCATTTGGGGCTCCGCGACAAGCTTGAATCGTCGGCCGCGCTTCAATTGCCGGTCGAACTGCTGCGGTCGCAGGAGATTGCGAAGCGCTGGCCGGGCGTTCAACTGCCGGACGACTATGCGGGGCTGTTCGAGCCGGAGGCCGGCTATTTACTCAGCGAGCAGTGCGTGCAGGCGTATCGCGAAACGGCGCTGGCGAATCGGGCGGCGCTGCTTCCGTATACGCGCGTAACGGAGGTCGTGCCGTGGAACGCGGGCGTCACCGTAAAAACCGGGGTCGGCGACTTCCACGCGGACTGTCTTATTGTAAGTGCGGGCGCCGGAGTCGGCAGCGTGCTGCTTCCGTCGCTTGCACTGCCCGTGGCGCCGGTCCGCAAAGCGGTCGCCTGGTTTCAGGCCGACGAAGCGCTGTTCACTTCCGAGCGGTTCCCGGGATTCACGTTAAGCACCCCGGACGGCGGCTTTTACGGCTTTCCGAGCATTCAAGGGTCCGGCGTAAAGATCGGCCGGCATGAGACCGGTCTTCCGCTCTCACCGATCGAGCAGCCGGCTGATTTCGGGACGCTGCCGGAGGACGAGGGCGATGTCCGCCGGGCGCTGGAGACGTATATGCCGGCTGCGGCGGGCGCTCTGCTGCGCGGAGGGGTGTGCAAATACGAGCTGTCGCCGGACGAACATTTCATCATCGACCGGGCGCCGTACGATCCGAACATTCAGATCGCCTGCGGCTTTTCGGGTCACGGCTTCAAGTTCGCCAGCGTCGTCGGCGAAATTTTGGCGGACCGGATCGAGGGAAAACCGGACGCGTTCGATCTAAGCATGTTCCGACTGTCCCGCTTTCAAGAACAGCAGGTGGAGAGCGTCCGGTGATAATAAATGTTTATTTCATAGAGAAGCCAGTGCGAAAATGGGCTTCTCTTTATTGTTTTTTTGGTGTGTACGTCGTCAATGCTCTAACGACGAAGTGCTATTTTTAAAAATAATAAAGTTCCGGGATATCCCCAGAGCTCAGAGTGTTGAGAAAGTGATTTTTGATAGATAGAGATACATACGGAGGTGGGGTA
>NZ_JNVM01000012.1 GCF_000722545.1 Paenibacillus tyrphae | reverse complement strand
TGCGCCGGAGGGAAGCGTGCCGGCCGGAACGGAATACGTAGCTCCGCGTACGGCTGTAGAAGCACAGTTGGTGGAAATTTGGCAGGAAGTGCTGGGAGTCGGTAAGGTCGGAATCCGGGACAACTTCTTCGAGATCGGCGGGCACTCGTTAAAGGTGCTGCAATTGCTTACCCAGGTTCATTCGGTCATAGGAGTCAATCTTCCCCTTCATACCGCGTTTAATATGCCGACCATCGAGGAAATGGGCCGTGAAATTAGTAAACACAGGTTTGAAGAAGAGTATGGCAACGATGAGAGTGAGATTATCCGTCTGAATGAGCATGGACCTGTAAATATGTTTTGCTTCCCGCCAGTATCGGGTTATAGCATTGTCTATCATGAAATGGCCAAGCAACTCGAAAATCACTGTGTGGTCTATGGCCTGGAGTTTATTGGCGACCGTTTCCATGGCGAAGAGTTGCTGACCCAGTATGTCGAATCCATTATAAATATTCAACCGAAAGGGCCTTATATACTTCTTGGCTATTCGTTGGGAGGTAATCTTGCTTTTGAGGTTGCCAAGGCCATGGAGCAGCGGGGTTATTCCGTATCGGATATTGTAATGCTCGACTCTTACAGAAGGACGGATAAAATAGAAAGGTTGCTCAAGGAGATAGACAGCGAGGTCGAGGATGCCCTGAATGAATTCTCCTACCAGCAGTCCTTATTCACACCGTCCATTCGGGAAAAAGTAAAAAATAAAATGTATGCTTACTTAACGTATAAGAATGAACTCATAAATATGGGAACCGTTCAAGCGAACATTCATGCATTAATCGCCGATGCCTCTGTTGCAGGAACCGCCGCTCTAGGGGATACCTTATTGTGGAAGTCGTCCTCATCGGCGAACTATGCGGAATATGATATTGTCGGCAACCATGATGAGTTGCTCGGCACCGGATTTATTGAGGAGAATGTCAAAGTTCTTCGGCTTATCGTAAACGGCATTATTTCCAAAACGCTCACACCAAATCCATAATCTCGGGAAAGAGCTGATGGAGAAAGCAACACTTAGGCGAGGTGCAAGGTAATAAAACTGTACCAGCCGCAGATTAAAGCCGCTATCGTTTTGATAGCGGCTCTTTTGTAATTAGGTGCAGGTTTGATCTCGGAAAAGAAGATTGGGCTAGCCCTCTCGCGGAAGAAGGCGCTATTTTTGGTGACAATCCGATGTATAGCTGCAATAGCAATCCATAAGAAACCGCTTGGCTTACTCCATGCTATAATGAGGATACAGGACGGACACCAAATAAATCGTTGGAGGAATAACTATGCCCGAAAACAATGCAGCGAGCAGCAACGCAACGAATGCAGACGAGCTTGAGCTGGCAACCACACGCATTTTCGATGCGCCGCGCGAGCTTGTTTTTAAGGCCTGGACATTGCCTGAGCACTTATCCCAGTGGTGGGGACCGAATGGCTTTACGAATACGTTTCAGGAGTTTGACCTGAGACCGGGCGGCACATGGAAGTTTATCATGCATGGACCGGATGGTACCGATTATCGGAATAAGTGCGTCTTCGTGGAGATCGTCGAATCGGAGCGGATTGTTTTGCAGCATGTATCAGGCCCTAAATTCCAAGTGACGGCTACTTTCGAGGACCTTGCCGGCAAAACGAAACTTACTTTTCGTCAGCGCTTCGAGACGGCTGTCGAATTCGAACAGGTTAAGAAATATGCCATCGAAGGAAACGAACAAAACATGGATCGCCTTGGGGCACTTCTGGCGAATATATCTGCATAGGCGAGGCGGGATCTTCCCGTTTCCACAAAAAGTAAAAGCACTAGCCAAAAGCGGCCGGTGCTTTTTTGGTATAACGGCACCTCCCAAGCTGCAAAAATATTCGTCAGCAGCTTATTCGTGGTAATATGTTTAGTGGCTAATATGGACAACCTATATTTGTTCTGTCTACGCGGTAGCGAACAATAAACTGGAAGGAGCCCGTCATGGTCGACGTTCAAACGGAAATCATCATCAACTGTCCCCGTGATCAAGTTTCAGCCTATGCGGCCGACCCGGATAAGGCTCCAGAATGGTACGTCAATATTCATTCAGCCGAATGGCAGACCCCAAAACCGCTTGCCGTCGGTTCCAAAATCGCTTTTAAAGCGCAGTTTCTAGGAAAGCAGCTTGCCTACGTCTATCAGATTGTCGAATATAAGCCGGGTCAGTTGCTTGTCATGCGCACGGCTGACGGACCTTTTCCGATGGAAACGATGTATACCTGGGAATCGGTCGGCGGCCATGCAACCCGAATGACCTTGCGAAACAGAGGGAATCCGGCCGGGTTTTCCGTGTTGTTCGCACCGTTCATGTCGTTCATGATGCGGAGAGCTAACCGGAAGGATCTGAAGAACATTAAGAAACGGCTTGAAAATCAGCCGTAAAACGAAAATCGGAATCCTCCACCTGAACAGGAGTCATTGGAATGACGGAACTTGATAAAGAACAGCGCACTCGGATCGGCAAAGTGCTGGAATATATCGAAAATCATCTGGACCAGACCTTGAACTTGGACAATCTGGCCAAAAGGTCTACTTATTCGCCCTCGCATTTTCACCGGTTGTTTACGGAGATGATAGGGGAGACGCCTGCCAATTATGTCAAACGGCGAAGACTGGAGAAAGCGGCGCATGACTTGATCTATGAGCCGAAATTAGCTGTAACGGAAATTGGGCAGCGCTATGGCTTCACTTCGCTGTCCTACTTTACGACAGCGTTTACGGAGCGGTACCAGCATAGTCCCAGAGCTTGGCGAGAAGGGGCTTATCTAGAGAAGTTCCCGAGACGCTATCTCCATAGTAAGAAATCTAAACAAAATAGTAGAAATGAGCAAGAAATGAACCCGGAAACAAGGTATACTCGATTCCAGTGGGTGGACCTGTCGAAAGTAAAGACGGAAATGTTTCCGGAGGGTCATATTGTACTCTCGCACCACTTTGGGCCTTATACGCAAGAACTCGCAGACACTTGGGAGCAAATATACCGCTGGGCGGAAGCAAGAGAATTGATCACGAAGGGTACGAGGCTGCTGGGAGTTCCGCGCAATAACCCTTATATTACGCCGCTTGATAAATGCAGGTACGATTGCTGCATTATCGTGCCTAGCGGAACACCGACAGGAAACGAAGTGGAATCAGGGAGTTTTCAAGGGGGCAAATTCGTTGTGTACGAATTTGATGAGCCAATTGAGTACAGCCGTCGGGATATTTTGATCGAATGCTATTCCGAACTGTACAGCTTCTGGCTCCCGCGCAGCGGATACCGGTATCTCGGCGACCCGGTGGAGTTGGTGCAAATCAGACCGAACTCAAGCACGCTGGATCTGGACTGCCGCATTACGGCCATTTCACTGCCCATAGAGCCAAAATAATCAGGGGGATTCTTATGACGACAGCTTTAGCAGAAATAAATTACTGGGCGGTGCTTGCAGGCGCCATTTTTTATATGGCTTTTGGGGCGCTGTATTATTCTCCGGTCCTGTTCGGCAACCATTGGATACGACTGAACCGTATCCAAGACGGGCATATGCGCAATCCGCTTATTTATGTCGCATCTACCATCGTGGCGTTTCTGAGCTCTTTCTTCATGGCGTTCCTGGTTCATGCGACGGGGGCGAGCGGTCTGGTGTCAGGTTTGATCCTGGGGCTTGTAGTTGCTGTCATCATTGCACTGGTGTATTTGAAGAACGCCGCCTTCGGTCTCATGCCGATGAAAGTTTATGCGATTGCCGTTGGGGAGCATTTGCTGTCTTTTGTCGTACTGGGTATTCTGAACAGCGTTTGGCAGTAAATAGAAGAGATAAGCAGTATGGAGCGGCGGCGAATGGCAGCCTGGCATAACCGCTGTTGTCCTCATACGAATGCTGTGACAAGGTGCCTATAAAGGCGCCTTTTTTGCGTTGATCGGGCGGAAGCCGTAGGGTTTCATTGCCAATAGGAGGGAGAGGAGCTATAATAGACCAAATTGTGAATGATATGTGGGAGAGTTCGATGCTGAAGACGGGAGGGATTTGGATGAACAAGGTCCGGTTAGTCAGACCTTCTATGGAATATCGTGAGCCATACTTGTCGTTCTACGCAGACTGGATAAGCAGCGGGGAACCGATAGTCCCTTGGGTTGTCGGTCAAGCTCCCGACGATTTCGAAGCGATGCTGGAGTTCCTGTATGCGGAAGACAGCGAGGAGAAATTAAGCAATCCTCACTGGGTACCTCATTCGACCTATTGGTTGCTTAACGAAGAGAACCTTGTCGTAGGTGCGGTTAACATTCGTCATCGCTTAAACGAAAAGCTCCTGAACAGCGGCGGCCATATCGGTTATGGCATACGCCCCGGCTATAGGCGCAAGGGCTATGCGAGCGCCTTGCTGGCCCAGACGCTGCAAATCACCAAAGCGATGGGATTGGACCAAGTGCTGTTGGTCTGTGACAAGGACAACCTCGGCTCGGAGAAGACGATATTGAAACATGGCGGCAGGTTTGAATCGGAATTTACGGAAGACGACGGCAGTATCGTCAAGAGGTTTTGGATTCGATTGGGAGGCTAGGCTATCATGACCGAAGTTGAAAAAGAAGTTGTCAGCTGCATCCAAAGCAACGATACGGACGGGGTCGTGGTCGCTTTGGAAAAGCACGGATTACTGGAAGGGAGCACGCTTCCCGTCCATATTTTAAACCAGGCGTTGGAGTACAAGCGGCTGGCCTTGGCCCGGCTTTTATTGGACAAGTACGTACTCGATCATTTGAACGATGAGAAGCACCCTGTGATGCCTCACGCCGCTAGGTATGGAACGCGCGATCTATTTGAAAGATTGTTACAAGCGGGCGCTGATCTAAATGCTATTAACCATGTTCAGAATTCCGCTGTGGGAAGGGCCCTTGCCTTCGGCAATCACAAGGGAGTGCGTGCTTTACTCGAATTGGGTTTCGATATGAGAACCTACGCAGGCGGGGACGCCCTTCGTAAAGCCGCAGGGTCCGGAAAATTCGAATTCGTCAAATTATTCGTGGAGCATGGAGCCGATGTCAACTTTAACGGTCGCAGTCAGGTGTTTCCGTATTGTACGACCCCCGTCCAGATGGCCGCTTCGATCAACCATTTTGAAATCGTAAAGTACTTAATTGAACATGGCGCCGACGTCACGATTAAGGACAAGAACGGCGACCGGGCTTATTCTTATGCCAAACAGAATAACTATACGGAGCTGATGGCGTACATCAAGCAATTCGAACCTCCGATTTGGCATGAGATGGATAGCCGGGTAAAGGAGCTTAAGCGACTGGGCTTGCCGGCTGATATTATCAAATGGCTTGGGATCGAGAATCGAAGGATTGATCTTACGGACTCGAAAACAACCGAATACATTGAATTCGAAACGATATTTGACGTCAGAGTGCTGGAGTGGAGAGGCAGGCAATTCATCGATCTGGTCAAAGACATTGAAAATTACTCCAATACGGGCTTTATTGTGTGGGTAAAAGACAAAAAATGTCTGGGCAGCCTCGATGTCGAGCATGACGAGTTGATTTTGCTGCCGGGTCTGAAGTGGAAAGCTTTCCTGGCTAAGGCAGCCGGCATTATTGACGATATTTTGGATGGAAACTTATCGGGAGAGCCGTTCGAGGATTAAAACAAAAAGCACTGGCCATGGCGCTCAGTGCTTTTTACGTTATGGAGCTGCGGCCTGTTAGGTTCTTACAGCTTTTTTGGGCTTGATTCGGGCAAGCACTTCTGCAGGCAGCTTACGGACATAGGCGCGGGAGGCTTTCACGGCTTGGATCTGCTTTACTCTGCCTGCGCCGCTCGCCAGAGCCACCTTCGTTCCGAATGCCTGCATCGCCCAATGGACGGGAAAGGCAATGGAAAGACGGCCGTCCGACGTGCCCGCAAAATTGATGGCCGCGGCGTAATGGTCCGAGCGTCTGAGCCATACCGATCCGGAATCGCCGGCCAGCGAAATAGGGGTAGTTCCTCGGATCACCGTTTGATTTTTGAAGTTAAGAACCCCCAGACTGCCGCCGTAGTCGATTTGTATATCGGTGTCGATCGACTCCACCCTTCCGTTCACCAAGCCTGTCGTGCGTCCCACTTTCTTTAATTGCTCTCCCACCCGATACGACGTCACATAGCCGGGAATGGCTCCGACCGTCGGATAGTCCGGATTAAGCAGACGGTTGTTGGTAGGGACGGAGAGCGCCGCGTCGATAAAATTATCTTTGTTTTTCTTCAGCTTTATATAGCTGTATAAACGGCCGATGCGGTCCGTGACGGAACGGCCTCCGTCGGCGCCGCCGGGCTGAATCGTTTCCGTAGCGCGGTTCGCATTGTTTGGATTCAGCACATGGTTATTGCTCAGCAAATAACGGCTTGCGGCCTTGGAATTGTTTGTCACAATAAGGCCTGCACTGCCCGACTCCACCGGAGTACCGACACTGTAGCCGGGAGGTACGGGACGAATCCGGCGGGTGTAGTTCGCGTGTGCCCGCATTTTTCCCGTTTTGACGACGCGGATTGGGACGGCGGCTCCTTTGCCCTTCGCTTTGGCGGAAAACATTGCGGGAATCAGACCCAGGTTTGCGGAAGAAACCTTATCCGTATAGACGATGACGGCTGCGCCCTTTTTTGGATTCGCAGGATCTTTGTAGCCTATTCCAACCCCGTGAATACCCGATTTTTTCAATATGTGTGGGGCCATCTTTCTTTTCATTCGCAGTGCAGCCTTAAACGTAGCCACAATATCCTCCCCTTTTCGCAGGATAAGATATTGTATGGTTTTGCTGCCGATTGTTACGGGCGTTTATGGAGATGCAGTATTTTGATTGATGGAGAAAAGAATCGCCGTATCGTTGGTGCGTGATTTGGGGACACTATTTTGTGGAATAAGGTGTGCCAGAAATTGCTTTACATTTGGAAAGAGTTACAACATACTAAGAACAGGTGTGGGAAGTAATTTCTTTTTTTCACCTACTATAGAGGGAAAACCTCGGATAGACTGCGAACAAGGGGCGTGACCTGATGCTAAGTGAGAACCTGCTCGCCAAGCTGAACGAACAAATGAACTACGAATTTTATTCCTCCCAAGTATATCTGGCTATGGCCGGATACTGCTCGTCGGAAAGCTTCGACGGTTTTGCGAACTTTTTTATCGTACAAGCCGAGGAAGAAAAATTTCATGCCATGAAAATTTTTCACTTCATTAACACGCTGGGCAAGCGTGCCCATGTCAGTGGAATGGAGGATCCGCAAAACCAATATACCTCGCTGCTGGATGCTTTTGAACATGCGTTTGCTCACGAGCAAACCGTGACTAAACGCATCTATGAGCTGTCGGATATTGCATGGAACGAGCGCGAGCACGCGACGATCAACTTCTTGAAGTGGTTCATCGATGAACAGGTCGAAGAGGAAGCTACGTTCGACAGCATCATTCAGAAGCTTCGCCGCATCGATAACGACAGCAATGCGTTCTATATGCTCGATGCCCAATTGGCGCAGCGTACCTTCACGCCGCCAACTGAATCATAGATCGGAAACGGAAACTGCTCCTCCAAGCTATCAAGCTATGGGGAGCAGTTTTTTTGCGCGGATTCGCAATCAAGTCAAAACTGAAATCGGGCATGTCCCTCAAGCGTAAAATCTTCGAAGCCTTCCAGCCGGAGCAGCTCTTGCTTCACCTGCAGACCGCCCCGGAACCCCGTGAGCGCGGAGTTTTTGCCGATCACGCGATGGCAAGGAACGACGATGGGGATCGGGTTGGCACCGTTCGCCGTGCCTACGGCCCGGACGGCCGCCGGACTGCCCACCTCCCCGGCAATGTCCGAGTAGCTGCGGGTTTCGCCATAGGGAATGCGGGTTAGCGCCTGCCAGACGGCGGTTTGGAACTTTGTACCCCGCATGTCGAGGGGAAGGTCGAACGTTTGGCGGGCCCCTTCCAAATATTCCTTCAGCTGCCCGACGTATTCGGATAACGGCTCTTGATCGTTCGTCAGCACGGCGCCCGGAATATATTTAACCACCCATGTAGTTAAGGTGTCGAATGATTCATTAGGCCAAGTAATCCGGCATAAGCCCTGCTTCGTAGCGGCCAGATAGAGCGGCCTGTCCCCGAACTTGGGATGACGGATGGCCGTCCAATACACCTCGGTCGTTGTTTTTTCCATAAGTATGCCTCCTTCTTGACCGGCTTAACGGGTGCCGGCGGTTTCCCGGTATTCCATCGGCGTACAGCCGACCGTCTTGTGAAATACGGATGTAAAGTGGGACGGGCTGCGGAAACCGACTTCTGCCGCGATATCCGTTATCGGCTGCTCGCTTGCGGCAAGCAGCCGCTGTGCTTCTTCCATACGGATATGGAGCAGCTGCTTCGAGGGAGTCGTTCCGGTAACCCGCTTAAACACGCGCTGCAAGTGGTAGGGGCTCATTTTGAGCTCCGCTCCTATGTCGCCAAGCGTCAAAGGCTCGGAGTAGCGCCGCTTGATCAATTCATTCACGGCATGAGCGATTTGCGCATCCGGTCCATGCTCGCCCGGCTGTTCCGGACGGCACCTTTTGCATGCCCGGAATCCCGCTTGCAGCGCTTCTTCGATACTGCCATATATTTTAACGTTTTCCGGCTTCGGAATGCGGGAGCGGCACGAAGGCCGGCAAAAGATTCCCGTCGATGTGATTCCGATATAGTACCGCCCGTCGTAGCGGGTGTCGCGCTGCAAAATCGTCTCGTACACCGACTGAAATAGTGCGTCGTTCATATTGGGGCCTCCCCTCTGCCACTCATTATAAACCGAAGTCGCGCGTTCTGATAATAGAGCAAGAATAGGACAGCAATAATTCGATAGTGTAAGCGGGGGCACGGTGGGAACGCAAAACGGCCCTCCGAAAGCGGTAGGAGCGCTCCGGGCGGCCGCGGATGAAGCTGGAAGTCAAAGCTTGCATGAATTGATGCCGAGCAAACGGTTCATGAGACATTTTTGCGTAAGGGCCGTGTAGAGCAGAGGAATCCCGATCAAGCCGATATACTTGCTTCCTCCTTCCAGCAAGAATAAAAGCGAGAGCAGCGCCAGTCCTGCGACAATCCGGAATACCAAGTCAAAGCCGCCTACATTTTTCATCGTGATCCCTCCGCTAAAATAATGGTTTGCATCTCTTATTGTAGCGGACGGTTCCCATTCGTTATGTGACTAAGTCACATAACGGGTTTTCACTTGTTCAAGCGCGGCTCGCCGAATATCTTGAATTCATCCCCGGCCTAAGACAAGCCACCCTTCCTTTTCGAACTCCTTCAGCTTCCGGCTGATGACTTCTCTTGCAGTGCCTAGCTCGACGGCGATTTCATCATGCGTGATACGCAGCGTAGTTGAGGTTCCGGGCGTCTTTTGCAGGAGAAAGTCGGCGATGCGGTATTCCATCGGCTTAAAGGCGACATCGTCGATCAGGGTGGTGACGATGGACATCCGCTGCGTGAACATTCGGTAAATGTATTGGCGGAGCGGCTTATACTTCTCGATCCACTGCTTGTACACGTCAATGGGGAGGATGAACAGCTCCGAGGGAGTCTCGACCGATGCGGACGCTTCATATTCCATTTCGCCCAAAATGCTGGCCATCATCAAGACGCAGCATTCACCTCCCCGAACACGGTATAGCGTAATTTCTCTTCCCGTCTCGCTAACTTTGTAGACGCGAATGCTGCCGTCCAGCGTGAATATCGCGTGCTCCAGCAGCCGTCCTTGGCGGATGGCTTGGCTTACAGGAACGCGAGTAACGGCGATGTCCGGATGCTGCCAATCTTCCGGCTCGACGGATTCAAAACAGCGGAATCGCTCGATAATCCGGCGAATATGCTCGGGTAACACGACGATGTCTCTCCTCTCTGGTGGTAATGCGGTTACTTTCAGCATAGCGGATAGATCGGATAAAAGTAAACGAAGCTTAAGACATATGTTTGTTGGGCTGTTTCTTGAGGCACTTGGAGTATATAAAAAAAGCCTCTCACCGGGTAGGGCTGACTAAACCGCTGTGTCAATTTTCCATTTCTGATGGTCGCCGTCGTTATAAGTCGTTATGTTCTTTTTTCCTAAAATGTATGAATAAATGGCAAGCTTACTGGATATGAATGTACATAGAGTACATTATGTACATTTTGAAAAACAATTGTTATAATGGAGGTGAGGAGGGATATTCATGCAAACGTTGCTTAATGCTACCGAGGTACGAGCAAATTTTGGCGGTTTCATTGATTCCGTTGTGCGAGAAAAACCCCAAGCCGTGAAGCGTAATCGAGATGTAATCTTGGCTTTCTCTAAGCAACAGATGAAGGAACTATTATCCGCTTATGAATTGACTTTTGAATACGAGCAAGATGAAGATGGTGTATATGCCGGTTCTATAGAACAAATTGAAGATATCGTTGCCGATGCTGAAACACTCGAAGGACTGCGATTCGAGCTGGCGAGACAATTAGTCGAGTATGCAATTGATTATGAAGCTAACTATTCCCGCTATTACAACAGTCCAAACCGCCATAAACATGCACCATATGTTTTACGTGTAATATTAGAAGACGATATTGAATCTGTAGCAAGAATGTTCCATGCCTAGCTGGAGCGATTTGGAGAGTTTTTAAAGTGGGACGGTTGGTTATTGATTCGACAAAATGGCAGGGATAAAATTTATGAAAAGACTTTGCCTGGCGGGGAAGTGCTGAGGACCGCTGTGTCCAAAGGAACCGGGGAGATCAGCAAAGGTTTGTTCAACCGGATTTTGAAACAACAGCTTAAGGTAGATAAAGCGTACTTTAATTCGAAAAAATAGGAAACACGGGTCTTGGGATAAGGAGTTCAACCCTCTGAAAAAAGAGGAATGGACTCCTTTTTCGTTTGCAGCCAACATTTTATCGGCTGTCCCTCTATTCAATCTCCTCATGATTCTGTCGATAATAAGAGAAGTGGTGCAGGTTGGAAAAAAAGGGAACGAATCGAGAGCAGAGGTGCATTTCTTTGGTCAAGCCTTCGGATTATTCGGAATCGGGCAACCGGATTTATACGTATGAGGATAAGGAACGCAGTTATATGCCGCCCAACTATGGTGAGGAAGGTTGGAGCGAGAAGATCGAACGGCATTTCGAGACATACATCGGCGAGATCGACAACGTATTTCATGAAATTATTTCCGACATCGTCCATATCGACGTTTATCATATTAAGCCGACGCAGGAACGGAACTACCACACGTTGTTTACGACGGGGATGAGCTATTTGCCGATGAACGTTCCCGAAGGTATCGAGGGTTACAATTATGCGGAACTGATGATTTGTTTGCCGCCCGAATGGCCGATCACGCAGGAAGCCTTCGCCGACGAGGATCATTATTGGCCGGTCCGTTGGCTCAAGATGCTGGCCAGGCTTCCTCATGAGTACGAGACGTGGCTAGGTCACGGACATACGGTGCCTAACGGCGATCCCGCGCGTCCTTTGTCGGACCAGACGAAATTGAACGGAGTCATTTTGCTGCCGCCCATCATGGTACATCCCGATTTTCTGACGCTGGAGATGGACTCGGAGAGAACGATCCGGTTCTACTCCATTGTCCCCTTGTATCAGGAAGAGATGGAATTCAAATTGAAATACGGCTGCAATGATTTGACCGATAAATTCGACAAATACGGCATCAACGAAATCGTCCGGCTGAACCGGAAAAATGTGTGCCGGTCGTCGGTTATTCCATTCCGGAGAAGATAGGTTCAGAAGCGAAAAGGCGGGCTGAATCTACGATTCATTACGGTATATCGCTTAAATAGCAGCAATGCCGATTGAGCGGAAGCTGCAGTTGTTGACAAATGAGCTGAGAACCGTGGTCCTCGGCCCATTTTCTTTTAAATATGTTACTCCGAATCAATAACCACAGCATGCTGCTCGATAATTTCGACCAGCTCTTCAAAAGAGAACTTATGATTCACCATATCCACAGTAAAATCTTCTGCCTTCTTAACATCCATCACAAACCGATGGCCGTTATACCGAAGGAAAATGACTAAAGCGGTAAATGCCGTTCGTTTGTTTGCATTTTGAAAAGGATGATTTTGCCCCAAAGATTCGAAAAGGGAAGCTGCTTTATCGAATAGGGTCCTATAAGCATCTTTTCCAAACGCAGAAGACTGAGGACGCAGAACGGCTGACTCCAACAAGCTGTTGCTTTTTACTCCGATATGCTCCCCCAGACTATATTTTTGAATAACGGCTACGTTTACGGCGATGACCTCTTGAATGGTTAAATAACGAACGTGAGCCATTATCTATCTTTTAACCCTCTCAGTGTTTCATCATACTCCTCCATGACTTGCGAAAGGGTATCTATAAAATCCGGACTTATTCCTGTGGGCAGGGAAACTTTGTTTGCTTTTCGTATGACGATCTCCCCGTCTTGTTCCCGCACATTGATCTGTACCGAATCACCGAGTTCCACTCCGATTCGTTTGAAGGCCTCCGTCATTGTGATGCCTAAGCTGTTGCCGAATTTGGCGACTTTTCGCTCCATCCTAACCACCTTGCTCATCTCATCATTCTCCTTATTAATATGTCAAACTGTTATAACAATTATACGGCGCGTATGTATTTTTTGAAAATAGGACTTCTCGACATCCTCCCCGACAAAACCACTCCAAGTCTTGCCGCCTCTTGTAGAAATCTAGCAAAAATGTCTGTTATAACGCATCAAATGGAAAATTTTGAGTCCAAAAAGGGCTAATTTCGTAGTATATTAATGTAAAAGGATTTCACGTGAGACCAGCATATGGAAAGGGGTACCTAGATGGCAATTATAGAAGTAGTCAAATTCGACGGGCCGCCCGATTTATTGGTATGGAAATATCCGAACCAGGAACTAGGCACATGGACTCAACTGATCGTCAATGAAACCCAGGAAGCGCTGTTGTTCAAAGGCGGGGAGGCGCTTGACCTGCTCGGTCCCGGCCGGCATACGCTATCGACGCAAAATATTCCGGTTCTTTCCTCCGTCGTCAATTTGCCTTTTGGCGGCAAGTCGCCGTTTACGGCGGAAATTTGGTTCGTGAACAAGCTGCACAAGCTGGACTTGAAATGGGGGACGCCGACTCCGATTCAACTGCAGGAGCCCAAATACCACATGATGGTATCGGTCCGGGCGTTCGGTCAGCTAGGCATCCAGATCGAAGACACGCGCAAGTTTCTGCTTAAGCTGGTCGGAACGCTTCCGGCGGTCGATCAAGCGGCGCTTGGCAAATATTTTCGCAGCATCTTGATGATGAACATCAAAGAGCTCATCTCCGCTTATCTGGTACATAAAAAAATTAGCATTCTGGAAATCAACGCTTATATCTCCGAAATCTCCAAACATATGGAAAGTCGAATCGTTTCGATTTTTCAAGAGTACGGAATTCGCCTAGTCGGCTTCCAGATCGATTCCATCAATCTGCCCGAGGAAGATCCGGCCACGAAGCGGTTAAAGGAAGCGCTGGCGAAAAAAGCGGAAATGGACATTCTTGGCTTCTCCTACCAGCAGGAAAGAACCTTCAATACGCTGGAAAGCGCGGCGAAGAACGAAGGGAATTCATCGGCCTTCTTGGGAGCGGGCATCGGTCTGGGGCTCGGTCAAGGCGTCGGTATGACGATTGGCGATTCGTTTTCGCGGTTGACGGGACATATGGATGTGTCTACTCCCGTTCAGACTTGTTCGAATTGCAGCATGAGCAATGCGCATGATTCCAGCTTTTGCAGAGGGTGCGGACATTCGCTCAAGCAGGGAGCTGCTTCCTCGGACGTTGCCTGCCAAGCATGTGGACATTCCCTTCCGGCGGGATCGAAGTTTTGCCCGAACTGCGGCGATAAGTACCATCCTTGTCCACGCTGCCAAGCGGATAACCCGGAACAAGCGCTTCATTGCGCGAAATGCGGGGAGTCGCTGGGCGCTCCTTGTCCTCAATGCGCGACGATGGTGGAAGCGGGGGCGAAGTTTTGTCCGGAGTGCGGCAAGAGTATGGTGCTCACTTGCAGTCAGTGTCAGCAGGTCGTACAGCCGGGGCAAAAGTTTTGTTTTGAATGCGGGAATAAGTTAGGGTGAAAAGGAGCTTGAGATGAATATGAATCGTTTGCCTGCCGTGGCCGCCAAATTGATGTTCGGCCTCATTGTCTTGGTAACCGTAGCTGCCTTTTTCTTATGCAGTGTGGAGGATTGGGGAACAGGGCACTGGTGGACTTCCTTGATCTCCATCGTTCTTGCGGAAGCGGCATGTTATTACTGCGCTGTACCCGAAGTGAAGCAAAACCGTCGTGGAGACGGGCTTCCCGCCTCCTTGACCTTCGTTACGATATCGGTGTTGTATGGAGCTGCCGCTATTTTTCATACGGCATTCTTCTGGCTCACCTTGCGGATTTCCCTGACCTCTTACGTGGTGATTGAAGTCATCACCGCCGCGGTCTGGGCGATCGGGATGGGGCTTGCCTATCATTTTACGAATTATGTGCGGAATCAAGAGGACGATCAAAGGGCACAGATGCAGTTGATGAAGCAGATGAAGCTGGCTCTCGACTCGGTGAGCTATGCGCTGGAAGAAGAGGAAATCGAGGAACGGGAAGCGTTGAATGCGGGAGTGCGGGAGCTGATCGAAAAAGTGAAGTACAGCGACCCGGTTTCCCATCCTTCGATGATCCATATGGAGGAGAACTTGCTGTGGCAGATCAAGGAATTGGAGCGCTGCGTCCGCGGGCTCAGTGATCAGGCGGGAGAGACGGGCAAGGTCGAGATGTCCCGCAAGCTTCTGCGCGATATCTCCGCCGACCTGGGCCGCAGAAACAGCCAGCTGATCACGTTGAAATGAGGTCGGCACGGTGCATCAGAGCAATATAGAAGAGATGAGGGAACACGCTTGGAATTTGACGATAGACCTGCTATAAAAGGCGGCTGGATCCTACTGGCGTTCCTCTTGTTTTTTCCAGCGGGTCTCATTTTGGTGGCTATCCGACTGTGGAAGCATCGCGAGCTGAGTTATCAAAAAGTATTGGATTTGAAAAACGCCGGGGCAACATTATTTACTTTATTTGGGTTATCTGTATTTCCGCTTTACTTTACCCTGTCCTTCGCCGTCCAAGAGAAGAAGATGGGGGGGCTCTATTTGTCTTGTATCGCCGTTATCTTGTTTCTGCTGCTGCCGGGGCTGTTCATGCTGTGGAAGAGCGGACAGAAACGCAAGCAGCTTTTTGCCCTGTACGATCATTATCGTCATATCGTCGCAACAGAAGGAATTACTTCGATCCAGACGATCGTGGAGATGACCAAGCAGAGGCCGGCGGTCGTTGCCAACGATTTGAGACGCCTGATCTATCTTGGCGCGTTCCAGGATGCTTTTGTCGATATGCATTCAATGACCATCGTTATGAAGCGGACTGCAGAACCGCCGGAAAGGGATTTCTCCTCAAAACGCGCTGCAGCAATGAAGGAATTGGAAGATTTGGCAAAAGACGTTGATCTCAAAGATATGTTCGATTTACTCATAAACGGGCACATCGAAACGACCTCGTCGTCCAAAACGGTGGAGAAGCTGCAGCCGAAGACAGTGGAGTGTCCCGGCTGCGGTTCGTCGACCTTGCTGCAGCCCGGCGAAAGCAAGGCGTGTCAGTATTGCGATTCCCCTCTAACGTATCCGAAGAGCGGATAGAAGGCAGGTATTCAGCACATCAAGAGGGGAGGCGGAAAGCGAATTGGATATGGATAAACCGGCGATAAACGGCGTGCTAGTGGTACTGGCTTTGGTTCTCTTTTTCCCGGCCGGTATCATTCTGTTCGTTATCCGTGTACGGAAGCATCGGAACTTGAGCTATCAAAAAATATATGATTGGGCAGTTGCGGGCACGGCGTTTTTGATTATGTTTCCTTTGATGTGCTTAATCTTCACGAATGAAATCAATCAACTATTTTTTCTTCTTCCGGGTGTATTCCTGTTAGGGATAAGCCAGTGGCAGCGAAAGCGGCTCAATGACCGGTACATGCTTTATCGCAATATCATCATGGAGCAAGGGATCAAATCCATTCTCGGCATCGAGAAATTAATCAACCAGCGCCGGGTCGTGGTGATCAACGATTTGAAACGCATGATCGGTCGCGGCATGATTCCGCATGCTTCCATAAATATGTATTCGTTGACCCTTATTTTCCATCAGAAAGGTTTTGTTGCCCGCGAGGGTACTGGCGATGGGAACGACGACGGCCACATTCAAGAATGGAACGAGCCGATGCCTGTATACAAACCGTCGGAAAAACGATTGCCCAAGTCGGTTGAGTGCCATGGCTGCGGTTCGTCTACAATAGTGCGGCCTGGCGAGAGCAAAGCTTGTCCTTATTGTGATTCCTTGCTAAGTTACCCGCAGTAAAAATAGGCATGTCGAAGTATATATAGAGATGAGGGAGCCTTCTTGAATTATGATCGTCCAGCCATAAGCGGCGTTGCGATAGCGCTGGGATTTATTTTCTTTTTTCCGATCGGCATCGTTTTGCTGGCTATCCGGCTATGGAAGCACCGCGATTTGAGCTACCAGAAAGTCATTGACTGGAAAAACGCCGGCACGACGTTTCTTATTATTTTTATCCCGTTTCTAATTTCGTTCTTGTCTCACTTGGCCGCAGGGAGCGATATTCAGTATTGGGTGATGGTGTGGGTTGTCCTCCTTGACTTGATTCCCGGCATATACATGCTGTGGAAGAGCGGGCAGCGGCGCAAGCAGCTTTTTGCCAGATATGACCACTACCGTCATCTCGTTTTGGTGCAGGGAGTGACTTCCGTCCAAGCCTTGGCGGAGACGACGAACCAGCGGCCGGCCGTGGTGGTCAACGACTTGCAGCGCATGATTTATCTTGGCGTGTTCCAGGACGCTTTCATCGATATGTACTCGATGTCCATTGTCTTCAATCAATGGGCCCCTGGGGCCTCGATGGTGAATGTCAACGTGTCCGTGAACGGAGATAGCTTCGTGCCGCAGCAGAGCAGGCCGCAGCCCCAAATGCCCAAGACCGTTGAATGCCCCGGTTGTGGATCGTCCGCTCTGCTGCAGCCCGGCGAGAATAAAACATGCCCTTATTGCGATTCTCCTCTGGCCTACCCGCAGCACGGATAGGAGCAAGCCAATATACGCAAAACGAGCACTAGAGCATCGGCCTGAAGACCGGTGCTTTTTTTCTTGGCCGGGGCCGCCTCCGACGCCTAACAGGTTCTGTGACGCTTTTATGACCCGCATTGACCAAACCTTCCTCGGGAGCTATAATAAAAACAAATCGAAACGTTTCGATAAATTTCGAATAGCTTTATCGGGGGGAACTATGGTTACGATTAAAGACGTTGCAAAGCATGCGGGAGTGGCGCTTTCGACCGCATCCTACGCACTCAGCGGAAGCGATAAAGTAAGTCCGAAAACCCGCGAATTGGTACTACAGGCAGCCAAGGAGCTGAATTACCAAAAGAACGGCTTCGCGATGGATCTCAAGCGCAAGTCGACGAAGACGATTCTGCTCATTTTAAGCGACCTGTCGGGTCCTTATTACTCCGAGCTGATCCGCGGGACGCAGGAAGTCACGCTGTCCAACGGCTTCGATCTGATTGCGTGCAGTTCGGTCGGCGGGGCCGACTCGACAGCGTATAAATTTTTGCAGGAGCGAAGAGTGGACGGCGCGATCGTGCTCGACCCGAACATCAGCGAGCATCTGCTGCGCGAATCGGCCCGGGAAGGCTGCCCGATCGTCGTGATGGACCGCTATGTCGAAGGCGATTTCATCATGAATGTGGCAGCGGATAACGTTCAGGGCGGATACGAAGCGACCCGTTATCTCATGGAGAAGGGACACCGCGATATCGCCTGGATTGGGGGACCGAGCAATTCGCTGGGCAGCCAGCACCGTAAAGAAGGCTATTTGAAAGCGCTGCAAGAAGAAGGAATCGCCAATACGAAATGGATGCTGGTCGGCAATTTCACGGAAGAGGGCGGCTATCATTCGACCAAGGTGCTGCTCATGCAGGAAGAGCGTCCTACCGCGATCTTCTACGGCAACGACGAAATGGCGATCGGCGGCTACAAGGCGCTTTGCGAATTCGGCCTGAGCGTACCGGGGGACGTATCGATCGTCGGCTTCGACGATATTCAGGTGGCGGAATACTTGTCTCCTCCCTTAACGACAGTCCGGCAGCCCAAGTACGAAATGGGCACCATGGCTGCGCATCTTGTGTTCCAGGCGATGGGCGGCGAATACGTCAACAAGTCGTATAAATTAAAAATCGAGCTGATCGAGCGCCTGTCCTGCCAGCCTCCTCGGCTTGCTCCGAATCGCGGGAAGGGGATGGAGACTTGAGATCGTCAGTCGGGAACGTTTCGCTTACGAGAAAAATATTTACGCACTGGGAGCTTTACCTGCTCTTGCTCCCGGGCGTGCTGTACTTCCTGATTTTCAAGTATGTGCCGATGTTCGGGATCGTCATGGCCTTTCAAGAATACAGTCCGTTTCTCGGCGTGACGGGCAGCGAGTGGGTCGGCTTCCGGCACTTCGTCGATTTGTTCCAATACGACCAGTTTTGGCGGCTGCTGCGCAACACGCTGCTGATCAGCTTTTATAATATCGTGTTTTACTTCCCGGCTCCGATCATCGTGGCGCTGCTGCTCAATGAACTGGTGCGGGAATGGTTCAAGCGCACGATCCAGACGATCGTCTACCTGCCGCATTTTATTTCCTGGGTCGTGGTCGGCTCGATCACGTATATCCTGCTCAATACCGAAACCGGTTTGGTGAACCAGCTCATCGTCTCGTTCGGCGGCGAAGCGCATAACTTTCTGGCTGACCCGGATTCGTTCCGGACGATGATTGTGCTCCAGAACATTTGGAAGGAAGTCGGGTGGGGGACCATTATCTTTTTGGCAGCGCTTTCCGGCGTGGACACGCAGCTGTACGAAGCGGCGACCGTCGACGGCGCGAACCGCTGGCACAAGCTGTGGCATGTAACGCTGCCCGCGCTGCGCAGCACGATTCTGATTTTGCTCATACTTCGGCTCGGCAACGTGTTGGATGTCGGCTTCGAGCAAATTTTCCTGATGCTTAACGATCTGGTGTACCCGGTCGGCGACGTGTTCGAGACGTTTGTCTACCGCGAAGGCATCGGGGGCGCAGGTCTCGGCGGCGGCCGGTTCAGCTTCGGTGTCGCGGTCGGTTTGTTTAAATCGGTCGTCGGTCTGATCTTGGTGCTTGGCGCGAATCGACTGGCCAAAAAATTCGGCGAAGAAGGCGTGTTCTAGGGGGAGGGACTTGCACAATGAACAGTAGAGCAACCTGGACGGACCGGGTCGCCGACGCGGCGATCGCACTTGTGCTCATCGCGCTCGCGCTCAGCTCGTTATTTCCATTCGTGTATATCTTGGCGACGTCGTTATCGCCGATGGAGCAGGTGCTGCGCGGCGGGATCATTTTATGGCCGGATCGGTTTTCGTTCGATGCGTACAGCACGATTTTGGGCAACACCAATTTTGTACGGTCGCTATACATCACGGCGGTGACAACGATCGGAGGAACGTTCGTCAATCTGGCCCTGACGACCTTCATGGCGTATCCGCTTTCCAAGAAGACGCTGCCCGGCCGAGAAACGGTGCTGCTGCTCGTGACGATTACGATCCTGTTCAGCGGCGGCATGATTCCGACGTATATCGTCGTCAACAAGCTCGGCCTGCTGGACAGCGTGTGGTCGCTCATTTTGCCCGGCGCGATCAGCGCGTTCAACCTCATTATTCTGAAAAACTTCTTCCAGGGCATTCCTTCCGAGCTGGAGGAGGCCGGAAAAATCGACGGGTGCCGCACCTTCGGCCTGCTGTTCCGGATCGTGCTTCCGCTGTCCATGCCGGCGCTGGCAACGTTTACGCTCTTCTATGCGGTCGGCAACTGGAACCAGTTTTTCAACGCGGTCCTCTACATCACGAAGCCGGAGCTGTGGACCGTGCAGGTGTTCTTGAGGCAAATGATTTTTCAGGGCTCGACGCAGGATGTCATGGGGCAATCGGGCTTCTCGGGGGGGCAGGACATTCTTCCGGTCACGATTCAGATGGCGGCGATTGTCGTCTCGACGCTCCCGATTCTGGTGGTGTATCCGTTTCTGCAAAAGCATTTTGCCAAAGGCGTGCTTCTCGGCTCCGTGAAGGGCTGAGCGGCATCGGCGGTTGGGTTCACGAGCGGCGCTATCGGCGCGGTTCTGACCATATAGTTATGGCGATTATGAATACATAAAACGGAGGGGTTCACACATGAAAGTATCGGGAAAACGGTGGAAACAAATCTCGTCCTTGGCCCTTGTTACAGCTTTGGTTGCGGTGACCGGCTGCGGCGATAAATCGGGCGGTACGGGGAAAGAAGGCGCAGCATCCGGGGATTCCGGGAAAAAGCAGAAGATCAGCATGATGTACCCGCTGTACGGCAATCCTCCGCAAAAGACGGAAGTGTGGAAAAAGATGGAGGAAGCGGTTGGCATCGAATACGAGTCGATGGCGATTCCTTCGGCGCAATATCCGGAAAAGTTGAAAGCGTCCATTGCCGCTAACAGTCTGCCGGACATTACGCATTACATGTCCTTCCCGGACCCGAACTTTACGCAATATGCGAAGCAAGGGGCTTTCCTGCAGCTCGACGACTATATTAAAGATACGAAAAATCTGAAAAACTTGCCGCAGTCGCTGTGGGATTTCATCAAAATCGACGGCAAAACGTACGGAATCCCGCGTCCGGCACAGATGGAGCGGGCCGTCGTGATCCGCAAGGATTGGTTGGATAACCTCGGCTTGCCGATTCCGAAGACGCTGGACGAGTTTTACGATACGGCGGTGAAATTCGCCAAAAACGACCCCGACAAGAACGGCAAAGAGGATACGGTCGGCATCGTGCTGAACCAGACGCTCGGCTATCACCTGGACCCGGTCTTCATGGCGTTCGATACCGGCAACGGCTGGCGCAAAATGGAGGACGGTACGTTGATGAACTCGTCCGTTACACCACAGCGCAAGGAAGCGCTGATGTGGCTGGCGAAGCTGTACAAAGACGGTGGCATCGATAAAAACTTCACGGTGATGAAAGACAACCAGATGTGGGAGACGCTGGAAAGCGGCAAGGCCGGGATGTTCTTCGGCGCCCAGACGAGCGACTACAGCCGTTTTGTGACGAACCTGAAGAAGGTCGATCCGAAGGCCGAGCTGATTATGATCGCTCCGCCGGTAGGCAAGGACGGCAAAACCGGCTTTCCGGACGGCGTAGGCATGTTCGGACAGTTCGTGCTGCCGGCCAACATCTCCAAGGAAAAGGCGAAAAAAGCGATCGAGCTGCTCGATTGGCAAGCCGGGCAGGAAGCCCATATGCTTCGCAAGCTGGGCGTCGAAGGCGTTCACCATAAGAAAAATGCTGATGGCACCATCGAGATGATTGGCGATAAGTATGCTCAGGACGGCATCGCCTATCTGATCTGGAACGTGCCGAACGATCCGCTCGTCTCCGTTCCGCTGAGTGCGCCGAAGAACATTCAGGAAGCGGTGAAGAACAACTTGACGGTTGTGTCCAAGCTTGGCGTGGTCAGCCCGGCCGTCGCTTATATGCCGTCGACCAACGTTTCGAAAAACTTCGCCGACCTGGATCAACTGGTGCGCGGGCTTTCTGTAAAGATGGTTATCGGCGAAGCGACCGACAAGGATTTCGACAAGTTCGCCGCAGAGTGGAACAAGCGGGGCGGCGAAGCTTGGACGAAGGAAGTCAACGAATGGTATAAGCAGCAGAAAAAATAATTTTTAGCGATAAGGCGAGGCGGTAGCGCATGAACGCAGTTCAAAAACGGATCGAAGAGCTTCACCGGTATGCGCCCGAGTCGACCGCTCCGGCCGACCTGGAGGCATTCTGGAGCCGGACGCTGGCCGATGTGATTGACAAGCCGGTTCAAGCGCAGCGGTCGCGGCAGGAAACGCCATTCCCGTATATGGACACATACGATGTCACGTACCAAGGGTTCGCCGATACGCCGATCAAAGGGTGGTACCTGCTTCCGAAGTTTCCGGTACGGGAGAAGCTGCCGTGCGTCGTCTTGTTTCACGGATATACGGGAGGCCGGGGGTATCCCGAGCAGTATGCCTCCTGGCTGCTGATGGGAATGGCGGTATTCGCTGTCGATATCCGCGGACAAGGCGGCGAGACGGGCAACCGGCTGGCCAATACGTACGGGATGACGAAAGGCTGGATCACGCAGGGCATTTTGGATAAGGAGACCTGCTACTATAAGGCCATTGCCGTCGACACGCTGCGAGCCGTCGAATGGGTGGCGGCACAACCGGAGATCGACCGCAGCCGCATCGTCGTGGCTGGCGACAGCCAGGGAGGCGGCTTGTCGCTGCTGGTCTCCGCCTTGAGCGACAAGCCGGCGCTGTCCATCGCGAATATTCCGAATATGTGCCATATGGACTTTGGCATTCTGAATTCGGTCAGCTCGCTCTCCGAAGCGGCGGAATTCGTGAGCCGGTTCCCGGAGCATCTGGACAAGGTCATGGAGACGCTCAGCTATTTCGACATCATGAACTTGGCGGAGCGCATCCGGATTCCGGTGCTCGTCTCGGTCGGCTTGAAGGACACCGTATGCTTGCCGGAAACCGTGTTCGCGGCGTACAACCGGATCAGATCGACAAAGGAAATCGGAGTGCATCCGTTTACGGGACATGCGACGGGCGGCTATCAGAACCGCCGCACGGTCGAATTTATCCGAAAGCATCTTTCCTTTTAACGCGGGTTGCGGGTTAAAACTGATTTCGAAAAAGGACCGCTGGAGCGATGGTGTCCGGCGGTTTTTTTCACCCATATATAAACAGAAAATGGAGTGGAGACGATGACCATGCTGAGCACGTCCCGGTTTAGGGCGGAAGCAGGAAATTTACGGTTTACCTTCTTGAACAGCGGCGATCTGTACGAAGCGGCCTGCCAAGAAACGATGATCAATCAATGGCTGTCCAACCCGGTGACGGGATCGTTGAATAATTTGTATTTGCGGCAGCATCGGGCCTCCGGCATAGAAGCGACGCCTTTGCTTGGCGTTCATTCTGCAAGCCGTGTGCGCCAGGCGGACGGCGGTCAGGTCGTCTGGGAAGGCGAAGCCGGCGCGCTTCGCTATGAAGTGACCTTTCGCTTAACGGCGCGCGGGATATGGTTCTGGGATGTTGCCGTGTACGGGCAGGAGGCGGAAGTCGACGTCGTCTACGGACAGGACGTTGGGATCGCCCATCCGGGCGCCGTCCGCAGCAACGAGGCTTACTTGTCCCAATATATCGATCACGCGGTATTCGAGGATGCGCAGAAGGGGTATGTCGTCTGTTCCCGGCAAAATCAGCCGCAGCAGGGGAAATTTCCTTACCTTCAGCAGGGCTGCCTGACGAAAGCAGCCGGTTACTCGACGGACGGTTTTCAATTTTTCGGCTTGTCCTACAAGGAAACGAACGAGCCGGAGGCTTTGACCAAGGCTTCGCTGGCTAACGAAGTATACCAATACGAATTTGCGTATATCGCGCTGCAATCCCAACGGGTCAAGCTGGCCGGCGAAGCGAGATTCGTATTCTACGGCTTGTTCCGGGACAACCACCC
Source organism: Paenibacillus tyrphae (assembly GCF_000722545.1). GTDB lineage: Bacteria > Bacillota > Bacilli > Paenibacillales > NBRC-103111 > Paenibacillus_G > Paenibacillus_G tyrfis. The sequence continues at coordinate 202,836 of NZ_JNVM01000012.1, read as the reverse complement.
GGAGGCGGTGGCCGCTCTGGAATACGAAGCCGATATACAGGACGCTTGGCGCGAGGCTCGGGAGCAGGAGTCCCCAGCCTTGGTACCGTCCTCCTCCGGCTCTTGGCAAGCGAAGATCAGCGCGGCTTCTCAGATCGGAGCGCCGCTGCGTACCTTCTCCATGACGCGGCAGGAAATCGAAGACCTGTTCCCGAGCCGCCAGCAAGAGGAGTGGGACAGAGAGGAACTGCTATCCTTCTTCACCGATACCCACGAGCATGTCGTGCTGAAGGAAAAAGAGCTGCGCATGGAGCGTCCGCACGGACATATCCTCATGACCGGGAACAACGACCGGATGAACGAGCGGGTCATCACGACGACCTCGTACATGTACGGGATGTTCAACGCGCAGCTGGTGATCGGCAATACGTCCTTCAACAAAATGCTGACTAACGCCCGCAATGCGCTGAACGTACCGAAGACGTCGGGGCAGCGCATGTACGTCGAGCTGGACGGGCAGTACCGGCTGCTGGCGATGCCGTCCATGTTCGAGATGGGCTTCAACTTTGCCCGCTGGTATTACAAGACGGCGGACGAGCTGTTTGTGATCACGAGCTATACGACCGTGGATACGCCGGAGGTCGTGCTGCACGTTCGTTCGGCCAGCGGCAAGCCTTACCGCTTCCTGCTCTCGAATCAGGTGACGATGAACGCGGCCGAATACGAGCTGCCGTTCCGCATGGAGCAGCAGGACGACGGCCGGACGCTCGCTTTCTATGCTGACGCCCAGTCGCTCAGCACCCGCGCTTATCCGAGCCTCTGCTACCGCATGAGGGTGGAAGGCGCCGACATGCAGACGGGAGACGAACGGCTGCTGGCCCCGAACGCGGAGCCGGGCTCGGCTTCGCTGGTCGTCCTCGCACTCGGCGCAAGCAGCGAATGGACCGTCACGGTGCAGGGCTTGCTGCACGGGGAAGAGCTGCCGTTTGCCGAAAGGGATGCCGATGCGGAAATCGGGCGGTACCGCGAGTTTTACCGCACGGTCATGAACGGCTTCCGCTTGACCCTGCGCGGTGAATGGCCGGACGAGCTGAATAAGCTTAATACGCTCGCATGGTGGTATACGCACAATATGCTGGTTCACTTCTCGGTGCCGCACGGCCTGGAGCAGTATGGCGGGGCGGCATGGGGGACGCGCGACGTGTGCCAAGGGCCGACAGAATACTTTTTGGCGACACAAAAATACGACGTGGTGCGTGATATTCTGACCACCGTGTATTCGCATCAATACGAGGACGACGGGAACTGGCCGCAATGGTTCATGTTCGACCGGTACGCCTTCATCCAGCAGGAAGAAAGCCATGGCGATATTATTGTCTGGCCGCTCAAGGTGCTGAGCGATTATTTGACGGCGACCGGGGATACTTCCATTCTGGAGGTGCGGCTGCCTTATACGAAGCGGGGCGTCTTTACGTTCACGGAAGAGACCGAGACAGTGCTGGAGCATGCCAAAAAGCAGCTTGATTATATCAAGCGGCACTTTCTGCACGGCACGCACTTGTCTTCGTACGGCGACGGGGATTGGGATGATACGCTCCAACCGGCGAACGCCCAATTGAAACGCTATTTGATCAGCAGTTGGACCGTAGCCTTGACGTATCAAGTATTCAGTCAGCTCGCCGCGGCCTTGGCGGAAGCGGACGCGGAGACGGCGGCCGAGCTGGAACGGCTTGGCGACGGCATCCGGGAGGACTTTAACCGGTATATGCTGCAATCCGACGTTATTCCCGGATTCGTGTACATGGAGAAGCCGGGCGAAGCCGAGCTGATGCTGCATCCGTCGGATACGCAAACCGGCATCCGCTACCGGCTGCTGCCGATGACGCGCAGCATGATCGGCGAGCTGCTGACGCAGGAGCAGGCGGAGGCCCATTACCGGATCATCAAGGAGAAGCTGTTCTATCCGGACGGCGTCCGGCTGATGAATCGTCCGGCGAATTATACCGGGGGCGTCAGCAAGCAGTTCAAGCGGGCCGAGCAGGCGGCTAACGTAGGCAGGGAAATCGGCCTGCAGTACGTTCACGCCCATATCCGTTTTATCGAGGCGATGGCCAAGCTTGGCAAACCGGACGAGGTGTGGAGGGGGCTGGCCACGATTAACCCGGTCGGTCTGCGAAGCGTCGTGCCGAACGCGGAGCTTCGGCAAAGCAACGCCTACTTCAGCAGCTCTGACGCGAAGTTCAGCACCCGCTACGAGGCGCAGGAGCGCTTTGACGAATTGCGCGACGGTTCGGTGCCGGTGAAGGGCGGCTGGAGAATTTACTCCAGCGGTCCGGGAATTTATATGAACCAGCTGATTGCCAATGCCTTGGGGATTCGTATGATCGAGGGCGACTTGATTATCGATCCGGTGCTGCCGACGTCGCTCGACGGGCTGCAGTTTGAATTCGAGGTGATGGGAGCTCCGGTCACATTCGTGTATCGTCTGACCGGTCAAGGGCAAGGCCTGAGCAGGGTAACGATGAACGGCCGCGAGCTGCCGGCGAAGTCCGTCGCCAACCGGTACCGCGAAGGAGGCGTGCGTATCGGAAAGCAGGAGTTTGCGGGCAATCGGTCGGAAGCCGGCAATGTGATCGAGATTTTCATGTAATAAAGGGAGGGGCTAGCTTCTCAGCACCGACCCATTAATACGGCGGCGGCCGTCCGGAACATGTGCTTCATGTTCGGACGGCCGCCGTATTGTTTAGGACGTTTGGCATGTGGAGCGACTTAGCCTCACCGTGAGTAATTTCTTAAACCGTCTAGGATAGCGAAAGAATCGTCGATCGGATTATATTTCAATTGTTCGCGAGCGTCCGAGAGATCCATCCGCTTATAGCGATTGTTGGAGATTCCGGGAAAGACGGCAAACTTGATGGAAGGCGTCTCGATGCATCGCAGCAGCAGTTCCCCTAAATCGCGAGGGCTTATATATGCGCTCAAATCCCGTGCGCTTGCCCCATGAAGTGCGTCCGAATCACTTACAAAGTTGGCTATGCGGACTACGATGCTGGAAAGACCTTCAACATCGGCAAAATAAGAGGCGAGCGCTTCCCCGAAGCATTTGCTTACGCCATATAAATTTTTTGGGCGAACCGGCATCCCGGAATGGACCTGAACATCTAACGGATACGCTTCGACGGCCTGGGCGCTGCTGGCAAAGATAACCCTTCTGCAGCCCTGATCCTTGGCAGCGCGAAATACGTTGTATGTTCCTTTAATGTTGTTTTCCAGCAAAGAAGAGTAGAAGTCCGCATCAGGCGATGGGTCCGCCGCTAAGTGAATGACGGTGGAGACATTCGCGCAAGCTTGTTGGCAAGCGTCTAGGTCCGCCACGTCCAAGGTCATGATTTCATCTTCGGTTTGAGCAACGGCGCTTAGAGCGTCAGAAGAGCGGTCGGCCAAACGGAAAGAGTATTCCGCCCCCGCATCTTTCGCGTATTGCCTGAATGCTCTACCGATATTGCCGGCAGCGCCGGTGATCAGCACCTTATTGCTGGAACTCATCTTTCATGCTCCTTATTATAGATATGTAATTTTCCTACCTATCAAAATACGGTAACACGCATCTGTGGTCGTCCGCAAATTATCCTTTTGGATCAAACGCTTCCTTCGCGCCTTCCCCGATAAAGTTAATGGCGAGAATCGTAGAGGTAATCACGACGGCGGACGGCAGCCAAACCCACCATTGATTTTTGATCACTTGGGGCGAGATCGCATCCGACATCATATTTCCCCAGCTTGGTACGTTGGCCGGTACGCCAAACCCGAGGAAGCTAAGACCCGTTTCTACGCCGATCATCACCGCGATTACGACGATTGCCTGCACAATAATGGTAGAGGCCACATTGGGCAGCAAATGCTTGACGATCACCTGGAACGGCTTGCAGCCGATCGCGACGGCGCTCATGATGTACTCGTTCTCTTTCTCCGACAGCACCTTGCTTCGCACAAGACGGGCGATCCCGCCCCAGCCAAGCACGCTGATGACGACAATCAGCACCAGGATGCCCGAGTCCGCAATGACCGTCTTCAGGACGATAACAAAAATAAGAAACGGGAAAATCATAATAAAATCGGTGAAGCGCATTAACATGTTATCGATCTTGCCTCCGAAATAGCCGGCGACCGAACCGATGGTCACCCCGATAAACGTCACCAAAAAGCTGATGCTTACGGCAATCATCAGCGTCGTGCGCCCGCCGTACAGCAATCTTGCGATAATGTCGCGCCCGCCCTTGTCCGTTCCTAACAGATGCTCCACCGACGGTGGTTTATGGATGAGACGCAGGTTGATTTTAACCGGGTCATAGGAGGTCAGCAGCGGCGCCAGAACGCACAGGGCCGTAATGAGGACCAGAAACGCGAGGCTGGCGACCGCCAGCTTGTTGTGAAAAAATCGGCTCCAGCCCGTCACCCACGGGGAGGCGCTTCGTTTTTTGCCGATGGGCATCGTTTGATTCAACGGCTTCGTCGCGGTATTCATAGCCATCCTCCTCTCATGCTAGCGAAGCCGGATACGCGGATCGACGTAACCGTACAGCAAATCGGAAATTAAGTTGCCGATCAGCGTCATGACGGACGCAAACATCGTAATTGTCATCACGACGGAATAATCGCGGCTGCTGATCGAGGAGACGAACAATTCGCCCATTCCCGGATAAACGAACAGCGTCTCGGTAATGACCGCCCCGCCGAACAATCCCCCGATATCGATACCGAGAAACGTAACCATGGGGATCAGCGAATTGCGCAGGATGTGCCGGTTGTAAATATGCCGCTCGCTTGTCCCTTTCGCCCGTGCCGTCCTGACGTAATCCTTGCGACTGCTCTCGATAATGTCATTGCGCAGAAATTGCGTATAAGCGGCCGTGCCCAAAGAGCCGAGTACGAACGCGGGCAGGAGTGAATTTTTCAATACGTTCATGTAATACGCAAGCGAGCCGTCGGCAACTCCGACGCTGCGCGATCCGCTGGCGGGCACCCAGCCGAGCTTGATCGCGAAGATGTAGATGCAGACGATTCCGATAATAAAGCTCGGAAGGGCATAGACAATGTAGCTGACCGTCTGGATCGAATAATCGATCGGCGTATTCGGACGTCTGCCCGCGATCATCCCGGTCAGGAAAGCGATCGCATAGGTAATGCATATAGCCATCGTGGCGAGGATGGCCGTATTCTGGAGCCGCTGGAAAAACAGGTCGCTCACGGGCATCTTGTGAATGAAGGATTGGCCGAAATCACCCCGCAGCATGTTGCCGAACCAACGGATGAACTGCTGCGGAATCGGGTCGTTAAACCCTAGCTGCTGGCGCATTTCGGCGATATATTCCGGCTTCACGTTGGCCGGATCGATCATCCCCGTCAGGGCGTCCCCCGGCATTGATTTTGCCAGGGTGAACACCACAACGGAGATGAGCAGGAGCAGCGGAATCATGCCCAGTAGTCTGCGCAACGCATAAGTCAGCATAAGACCAGCCTCCCGGATACGATCATTGCGTGACCCACCACTTATGAACGTCGATTTGATTCGTGAACGAGTTCGCCTTGACGTTCTGCAGACGTTTGTTGCTCACCGTCACATCGATCGGAGAATACAGGAACATCATCGGCACTTCTTCATTCACGAGCTTCTGCCACTTGTGATACACGTCCTTGCGGTAGTTCTGATCAAAAGCCTTCTCGCTGACCCCTTCGTCAATCAGGCGGTCGGATTCGGCCGAGTACCAGCGCGGGAAATTCCAGAGCACGTTGCCCTTCCATAATGCCTTCGGATCGGGATCGCTGGCAAGCGACCATGCGCCGGCGAACAGCTCGACAGACGGATCGTCATTCTCGACCACATCGTAGAAGGCGTTGAACTCTTTCAATGCGCCTCCGTTTAGCTTTACGTCAAGTCCCACATCCTTCCACATCTGCATCATCGTTTGGGCGCGCGGCGCGGCAACCTCCGTGCCGGACATGGCGTCGAAGTTAAACGTGAGCTTGTTCCCTTGCGGATCTTCACGCAATCCGTCGCCGTTCGTATCTTTATATCCCGCTTCGTCGAGCAATTTCTTCGCTTTATCAGGATTGTATTCGTACGGATTCAATTGATTGTCCGGAATCTTCGCCCAGCTTACTCCTGGCATGGGGGCGGAGATCGTCTTGGCCAGACCGTTGGAGAACGCATCGATCAGCGCTTGCCGGTCCAGCGCGTAATACATCGCCTGCCGCAGGCGCTTGTCGGCGAACTTAGATTTCGGGTTCACAATAATTTTCTCGGATTTCTTATCCCACGTCCCCAGCTTGAAGCCGATATAGGCGTAGGAAAGCGCATCTTGTTTATTGATATCGACGTTTTTCAGCTTTTCAACGTCTTTAAATTGACTGTTCGGCACTTCCATGATGTCGATTTCGCCGTTTTCCAGCAGACTGGTCGCCATATTGCCGGCAACTACCTTGTAGATCACGCCGTCGAGCAGCGGCTTGCCTCCCCAATAGTCGTCGAACCGCTCCATCTCGACATACTCGCCCGGTTGAATTTTTTTCACTTTGAACGGCCCGATGCCGATCGGTTTTTTGCGGACTTGATCGGAATTAAGCATATCTTTGACAGCAACACCGGCAAAATACTTTTTCGGCATCGGATACGACCACAGGTTCGAGATCGTATTCGGCGCAGCGCTTTTGACGGTAACCGACATCGTGTAGTTGTCGATCAGCTTGATGCCGGCAATATCTTTGGCTTTGCCCTCGCGGTAATCCTCGACGCCGACAACCATTTCCACGTTGCTGTACCGGCTGCCCCCGGCCGCCGTATAGTCTTTATGGGCAATGGTCTCCAGCGCGAACTTCCAGTCCTCCATCGTCAGCTCATCGCCATTGTGCCACTTGATACCGGGCTTGATCTTGAACGTAAACGTCTTATGATCGTCCGACTCCGTCCATTCGGCAATATTGGGATACGTCTTGAGGTCATCGCCAGTTTTGAGCAGGTCGTCCATAATGAACTGCAGAATCAAAACGTCGTCTTGACCGCCGTAAAATGCGCGATCAAGTACACCCTTGAACGGCTGCACATAGCCGTACTTTACAATGCCCCCCGGCTTCGGCTCGCTTGTCGCGGCTTTGTTCTCTTCGACCTTTTTCGGCGCGTCCGTCGCCTCCGGCACTTTATTGGTGCAGCCGGTAAGGGACACGGCAAGAAACAGCAGGGCGGATAAAATCATTGAAGCTTTTTTTTCCATGGAACGCATCCTCCTTTTATGAGATTATTCATATAAATGACAGGCGACCTCGTGGTGAGGCGCCACCTGTTTAAGCGTGGGCTGCGCTTCCCGGCAAGCGGCAACGGCATGATGGCAGCGCGGATGGAAGGCGCAGCCGGCGGGCGGATTGGCCGGACTCGGCACATCGCCTTGCAGCACGATTCGCTCCCGCTTGGCGTTCGGATCAGGGATCGGCACGGCGGACAACAAAGCCTGGGTGTAAGGATGGAGCGGCTGTTTATACAAGCTTTTCTTATCCGTAATCTCGACGAGCCGCCCCAAGTACATGACGCCGATCCGGTCGCTGATATGCTTCACGACGCTCAGATCGTGAGCGATGAACAGATAGGACAGCCCGAAATCGGCTTGAATGTCCTGCAGCAGGTTCAGCACTTGCGATTGAATCGATACGTCGAGCGCGGACACGGGTTCGTCGGCGACCACGAGCTTAGGCTTTAGCGCCAGCGTTCTTGCGATGCTGATCCGCTGCCGCTGTCCGCCGGAAAACTCGTGCGGATATTTGTAATAGGAGTCCTCGGCCAGTCCGACCTTCACGAGCAGCTCGGCGACGCGCTCTTCCAGCTCTTTCCCAGTACGCGATTCATAGTTGCGAATCGGCTCGGCGACGAGATGGCCGACCATCATTTTCGGATTTAGCGAGCTGAACGGGTCCTGGAACACCATCTGCATATGCTTGCGGATTTGCCGCAGCCTTTCGCCTTTGATCCGGGTAATGTCTTCACCTTCAAAAAGGATCGTGCCCGCCGTCGGCTCGATGAGACGCATGATCGCGCGGCCGGTCGTCGATTTGCCGCAGCCGGATTCTCCCACAAGTCCGACGGTTTCGCCCCGCCGCATCGTGAGTGAGAAGTCGTTCACCGCCTGAATCGAGCCGACCTGCCTCCGAAAGAGCCCGCCGTGAATCGGATAATGCTTTTTCAAATTGAGAACTTGCAGCAGTGGGCGGTCATGAGCGGTCAAGTCGTTCATACGGTTTCCTCCTCCCGGGATGACGGCACACACGCTGAAAAGTTCAGACAGCGGACATAATGGCCGCCGCCTGCATTGGCGAGCTGCGGCGTCAGCCTCCGGCAATCGTCGCTCGCACTCGGACAACGTCCGGCGAACCGGCAGCCGGTTCGGGGCATATGGACAAGCGACGGGACGATGCCGCTAATCGATTTTAATCGTTCCTGCTCCTCGTCAAGACGGGGGAGTGATTGCAGCAGCAGCTGCAAATACGGATGCTTGGGCTCGTAGAAAATTTGTGTGACATGCCCTTGTTCCACAATTTGACCGGCGTACATGACGGCGACGGTATCGGCCATCTCGGCGACAACGCCGAGGTCATGCGTGATCAAAATCATGGACATGCCTCGCTGCTGCTGAATATCTTTAAGCAGCTCAATAATTTGCGCTTGGATCGTGACGTCCAGAGCGGTCGTCGGCTCGTCGGCGATCAGCAGCTTCGGGTTGCAGGCGATCGCCATGGCGATCATGACGCGCTGGCGCATGCCGCCCGACAGTTGATGCGGATATTCGCCGACAATTCGCTCGGCATGCGGGATGCCGACGGATTTAAGCAATTCGATGCTGCGTTTGCACCTTTCTTTCTTGCTCATGACAAGATGATTCTCCAGCACTTCCTCGATTTGATAGCCGATGGTAAATACCGGATTAAGCGCGGTCATCGGCTCTTGAAAAACCATTCCGATATCGCTGCCCCGCAGCTGAAGCAGCTCGTTCTCAGATAAATTCATCAGGTTGCTGCCGTCAAACCAGATTTCTCCGCTATCCATCCGGCTAACTTTTTTGGGCAGCAATTTCATGATGGATAAGGACATGACGGATTTGCCGCAGCCGGATTCCCCGACGACGCCGAGCACCTGACCGGGCAACAAGCGGAGAGACACGTCGTCGACCGCGCGATAATAATTCCCTTCAATGGAAAATCCTGCACTCAAATGACGGATGTCAAGCAAGGCGCTCGACGGATTGTTCATAGGATCACCTCGAGAAGTTAGCCGATTTGCAATGTTTGGAAAACGCTTCCAACACTATGGCTGCTAGATTGAATTTTTAAGACCGATAAATCGCTTATGTATTGGACTCAGTTGCTTTGAACGATGGAAAGGGGATCGTCCCTGGATCAGGGCGTCGTATGGACGATCGTGTAGGTATGAGATTCGTGAGGTCACCAAAACCGATGGTGCTTGCTGTGGAAACATCGTAGTGTTGTATTAAACCGTTGGCAAAAAAATGCGACAATTGAAAGCAATGACATTACTACACATTTTACATACACTACCTTTTTTTGTCACCCCTTTTTTTGTTCGCATGAATTGTTGAATTTTATCGAAGGCATGTTCTGTTTAGGAGGGATTAATATAACATCGCTTGTTAGATATTGATGCACAAAAAGACCGCAAGGCTGTGCCTGCGGTCTGTATCATTCTTGTATGGGGCATACGCGAACAGCTAATGAAGAGGATTAAGCTTGGCTCGCTTGTGCTTGGTTGGTGATCATCCAGATCACGCCGTACTTATCTTCGATCTGGCCGAACAGGCTGCCCCAGAATGCAGGCTCCAGCGGGTGCTTTACGGTGCCGCCCTCGCCAAGCTTGGCGAATGCTTCGCGGGCTTCGGCTTCCGTCGGGAATTCCAGATTCAGTTGAATGCCGTTCCCATGGGTAAGCGGCTCGAAGACGGAATCGCTCATAAAGAAGGTAATTCCGCCGGCCATCACACACATATGCAGCACTTTGTCTTTCAGTGCTTCGCTTGCATCCGGTAGCTGTCCATGCGTCATTACGGACCGAACCTCTCCGCCGAGCGCGTTGATATAAAACTCCGCTTGAGCTCTTGCATCCTCCGAGACCAGATAAGGTATAAGCTTCGCCATTATAAACATCCTTTCATCCGTTGGTTTTGGTCGATTTCATCCTAAGTATAGCATTCCCCCAGATTTCCGGTTTCTTACGGATTGCTGTTTTGGTGAGAAATCCACTCTTTGAATCTGACATGTTATGTAATATTTTAAGGCGAAAAAAGAGGAAGTAAGTTAAAATTTACTGTTCCATGCCTATAAAAATTATGATAATATGAAAGCGAACGTTTGTTCCGTAAATTGGAAGCGTTTGACTAAAGGAACGTGATCGGAGGAAGTGAAGGAATGGCGACCGACAAGTATCCGGAGATCGACGCGGTAATCGACTATATTCATCGGAATATTTATGACCCGCTGCCGCTTGCTCGCTTGGCCGCTTATGCAGGCTATAGTCCGTTTCATTTCACGCGCATTTTTAAGGAAAGGATCGGCCTCCCGCCGTTATATTATGTTTCTTCCCTTCGTCTGCAAAAGGCAAAAGACTTGCTGCTGCGCACGAATCTGAGCATTCGCGATATCGGACTGGAGATCGGGCAGCAGAGTCTGGGAACCTTTACAACGAGGTTTTCCGAACGAGTCGGCGTGACACCGTCCGACTTTCGCAACTCGACGCCTCAAGCGGATAGCCATTTCCGGACGTTGCAGCGGCTCAGCGATTGGACGTCGGGGCATCCCGTTTTCGATCACTATGCCAGAATCGAAGGGACCGTGCAGGCGGAGATCCCTTTCGAAGGCGTGATTCTGATCGGCTTGTTTCCGAAGCCGATTCCTGAAGGAATTCCGCTGCACGGAACGCTGCTTTCCTCGCTAGGGGAATTTTGCTTTACCGGCGTGAAGCCGGGTACCTATTATCTTATGGCCACATCGGTCTCCTGGGGGATGCAGGCGGTAGACTTTTTGCTCCCGCATAACACCTTGCGCACCCGGTCAAGAGAGCCGATCGTCGTTCAGCCGTATTCCTCCGTTCCTTATCAGCAAGTGATGCTTCATGTCCCCCGGCTGGACGACCCGCCCATCCTCATTTCCCTGCCCTTGTTGATGAACAGGTTCCTGAGCGAGCGGATGCAAACGAGCTATCGCTAAGTGGAAAAGGCTCTGTCCGTTGTTGGAGCCGGACAGAGCCTTGGGTTAACCTTACTTTAAAGTTTGAGTCGAGGTGAGCACGCCGTCGGTGAAGTACAAGTAATTGCCGGTGCCGATGCTCGAACCGCGGTATACCCATTGCTCGAACGTACCGAAGCTGCCGGTCGTTTTATTGATATCGTCCGGCTTGCCCCAAGACATCAGGACTTGTTCCTGGGTCATACCGACCCTGACTTTTTGTTGGCGAATGCCCGCTTTCACGCTTTCCGGCCAGTCGAATTGGGCCAGTGGATCGGCGGTGAGGAACGATCTGCCAATAGCTTCGACCGAATCGAAATTAAACTGGACGTTCTTGCTCCCGTTGCTTAAGACGACGGTCGGACCGCTGTAGCTGATGACGGTCAACTGCTCGAACCTTTCGAATCCGCCGTTCTTGGCGCCATCGCTGCTGCGGGGTAGGGAATCTACCCAGAGCTTCGGATACTTCTTCCATATCGCTTCGGCGTCCGAATCGAGTCTTAGCTTTTTGATTCCATCGGAAATGATATTTTGGTTGCCCCAAGTATTGTTTTTCGACAAGTCCCCGACGGTGAGATCCACCCGCTGCTGTTCTCCCCAAACGATTTTCATGTCCATATAATCCGTCAAAAAGACAAGCGGCACATAAATGACATCGTTCTCCGAGATCGGAGGAAAGTCCAGACGTACCGTGTGCGAGTCCATCTTGCCTCCGTAATACGTCAGCAGGTTGCTATTGGCGCGCAGCAGCAAAATGCGGCTCGGATGATTTATCCGGATGACTCCGTCTACGGCTTGGGCCGATGCGTTCACCTTGCCAAGTACGGCCCACAGAGGCACATAGACGGCGTTATTGCGAACGATCGGAGCATAATCCGACTTCAAGTAGCTTCCGTTAACGTAGATTTTATAGCCTTCGGTTCCCGGGGGCGCTTCTTCCCGGACCGGTTTTCCGTCTTTCCATTGGCCCTCGTACCATTTTTCGCCGTAGATGGAGGTTCCTTTCGCGGCAAAGCCTTTCCCGTCGGGCAGACCGTTCTTCATCTCGCCATCGTACACAAGCGGCACGCCGTCCAGCTCGAAATACGGCCGGGCGCTAATATACATATCTTTCTCTTTGGTGTCGATATGCGTCGATTGGGCCTCGGTGTCCCATTCGACCTTGGCGCCGAAGGCTTCTGCCACGAAACGGATGGGAACGAACGTTTGTCCGTCCTTAATCTGCGGCGGGACATCAAGCGTCTGGGACTTGCCGTTCACCTGGACGGTCGGGTCGCCGATTTTTAATTGGACGGTCGTACTGCCTTTCGTCAAGGTGATCGATTTCGTGCTTTCTTCCCAGCTCAGCTTGGCTCCTAATTCGTCGGAGATATCGCGCAGCGGGACAAGCACTCTTCCGTCAACTTGAATGCCGATATCCATATTGACGCCAGGTTTGGCGCTGTTTGCGGCAAAAGCAGGGACAGCCGTAATGAGCATGGCGGAAGCCAGCGTAGCGGAAACGGTTTGGGACAGCCGAAATTTCATTTTCATCGCGGGTTGCTCCTTTGGTGGGTTCGTTTTTCGGTACAGTCTAGTAAAATATTACAGATAGTATAAGAGTTATTTCCTGCATTGTCGACAATTTTTTAGGAAATTCGACTTATGCTACCGGGTAAATAAAGAGATTTTTAGGAAATTTGTCATATCTTAACCTGCTAATACGGGCCGTCCAGGAAAATGTTTCAAAAAAAGCCCGCCATCGCAAAATGGCAGGCTTCTCTGGCTTGGATTTGCTGCCCGTCGGTCCGTCAGGAGGCGAAGGGCTCCTGCTCGAAGGCGGGCGAGGCATAACCGAATAGCTGCGGCTGCGCCTGCATCAGCTCCATCTGCTCGATGCGCTTGGGCAGCGGCGGATGGGTCGACAGGGCATAGCTGAACCAGACGAAGAAGCCCGTTTCCTGGCGGCTCTCGGCGACGTATTCGGCAACGTTCACCTTAGCGTACATCGTTCGGCCGATGGCCAGAATGGTCAGGGCGGAGATGGCCGCCGGGGCATTCCCCGTATAGGCCGCCGCCATCCGGTCGCAGGTATATTCGCACGCTCTCGAATAAGCTTTGCCCAGGAAAGGCATCCATTGGGCGGGCAGCAGCAGCAGGCTCTTGGTCATGTGATTCCGCTTGATGTGCGCCAATTCGTGCGCGATGACGTAAGCCAGCTCGTCTTCCTCGCTATCGGCCATTTCGAACAAATTGGAGTACAACACAATGAAGTTGCGGCCGAAAAAACGCGAGGCGAAAGCATTCAGCATCCCGTCCGATTGAAGAACGAACACGTCGGGAACCTGCCGGATATCCATATGTGCACACAACTCGCGCACTTTCTGGTGCACGGCGGGGAACTGACGCTCTGTCAGCTTGACTCCGTTGCTTCGGATGTGGCCGATCATAAGGCCGTGAAGGAAAAACGTGATGCCAAGACCGATCGCCAGATAAAAGATGCCGATCAGCGAAACGATTAGGCCAAAATAGACCATGATGCTAAAGAGCAGGCTGATAATGAAGTACGACGTTTCTTTGCTGTGAATTAACCGCGGATTCATGGGGTTCATGCAGTGCTCGTTCCTTTTCTCATGAATAATGTGCCGTGTGTCCAAGTCTCCTTCCTAATTGTCGGCATTAACCCGCGTTTTGTTTAGACATTATTGGAAATTTCGCTCGATGCAGGGATTGGGGGAATCAGCCGAAGCTCATGATGAAATAACAGGCGCATAATGGCGAATACCGGCAGATCAGGGAGAGGGATAATGACATGTTTGGGAAAGTAGCTGCTGGCGCCTGCACTTCTAACGGCGTCAGCTTGTTTTTTTACACGCGCATTTTTACTTTATATATACAAAAAGGTGTTTACATATCCAAAATATAGAATTACAATATAATGGAATTAAAGTTAATGATTTCATTTCAAGGGGGCGAGGGGCGGAAATAACGAAACCTTCCATCATGAGCGTACTAACCGTTTGTTTACTTGTTTTTACACGGATTGGGCAGAAATCAAAAAGACAGCATTCGAGCTTCGATTGTAATCAAAATTTCATGTCGAGGTGAAAAAAAGCAATGAGAATTCGTATCCAAAGTGTGATGTTATTTATGATGGCACTAGTGCTCAGTTTTTCAACGCTGTTTATCCCTGCTCCAAAAGCTCATGCTGCTGAACTCGGAGATGTATTGTACCAAGCTCATGTGGAAAGTCTCGGATGGCAGCCTTATGTCTGGAATGGAGAAATCGCTGGTACAGAGGGACAATCCCTGCGTCTTGAAGCCCTCAAAGTAAGAGTCACAGGGTTGCCGGATGTCCATGTGAAGTATCGCGCCCATGTAGAACGCACGGGCTGGCAAAATTGGGTTCAAGACGGTGAATTGGCGGGGACGGTTGGTAATTCCCAACGGCTGGAAGCATTCCAAATCAAACTGGAGAATGCGCCCCCTGGCTACCATATCGAGTATCGGGCTCATGTAGAAAGCCTTGGCTGGCAAGGATGGGTCCGTGATGGAGATATTGCCGGAACAACCGGAAATTCGTTGCGTTTGGAAGCTATTCAAATTCGCTTAGTTCGTTAATAACCATTCATAAGACTCCTGCGCTCCCGTTAAAATAACCGGGAGTGTTTTTTTTGAATGCTCCCAACGCTTTATGCTCTCGTCTGCGGAAAGAAACGAGCATCGACCCAAAAATAAAAAATCGGCAGATCCAGGAAGGCCCTTGGATTTGCCGATTTTGCCGTTATACCTTGAACTTCAGCAGCTCTTCGTTGAGCTCCTGTGACATCGAGCTCAGCGATTTGGAGGAAGACGAGATTTCCTCCATCGAAGCGAGCTGCTGCTGGGAAGCAGCCAAAATTTCCTGCGCGTTTTGCAGGGAAGCTTGCGAAATGGTGACCAGCTCGGTCATCGAAGCGCTGACTTCCTCCGTTCCGGCCGACATTTGCTCGGAGGCGGCGGAAATTTCTTGAATTTGCTCCGAAATGCTCCGCACGGACGCGTAAATGTTTTGGAACAGATCTCCGGCTTCGGTGATCAGCTTGGAGCCTTGCCCCACGTCAGCAACCCCTTGATTCATCGAGGTCACGGCCGCACGGGTCGAGCCTTGCACTTCTTTCACCAGACCGGCAATATCGTCGGCGGATTGCTTCGCCTGCTCTGCCAGCTTCTTGACTTCATTGGCGACGACGGCGAAGCCCCGGCCTTGCTCCCCGGCGCGTGCCGCCTCGATAGAGGCGTTGAGCGACAAGAGCTGCGTTTGATTCGAGATATCTGCGATGACTTCGACGATGTTGCCGATTTTTTGGGACAGCTCGTTGAGCGCCGCCAAATCGGATGCCGTCTGTCCGACCGATTCCTGGATCGACTTCATTTGGCGAATCGCCGAATCGACGAGCTGGTTACCTTCCCGCGCCTCCTGCGCCGAGGCGAACGACAGCTCTGAGACGTTGGAGGAGGATTCGGCGATTCTTTGCACGCCGACAGCCATTTCTTCCATCGCCTTCGATGTCTGTTCTGCGCCTGTCGCTTGCGCCTCCGAGCCGTTGACGACTTGCTGTATCGCCTCGGCGACGTGATTCGAGGTTTCGACCGACTGGTCCGCAATCGCGTTCAGCTCCTCGGAGGAAGCCGCGACATGCTCGGCGGTCGCATGGGCCTGCTGGATCATGCCTCCGATTGAAGTCAGCATCGTATTCATGTTGTGAGACAGCTGACCGACTTCGTCCTTGGACTTGACTGGGAGTCTCGTTGTGAAATCGCCCGTTCCAATCCGCTCGAGAAGCTGGGATAGAAGCACGATCGGCTTCGTGTTGGCTCTGGAGATGAGCAGCGCCAAGAGCGTGTTGATGACTACGAATACGGCAATGAAGATCCAAGAGATCAGCTTGGACTTGGCGATTCCTTCGTACACTTCGGCGGCCGGAGCGACCGTAATGATTTTCCATCCCGTAGAAGGCACGGTATCAAAGGCGGCGATATTTTCGCCGTCCGAAGCTGCGAAGGTTACCATACCGTTCTCTTTGGCCAAGATGTCCGACCGGAACACCGCCGCTTGCTCTGCGGTGAACGCCTCTTCGACTTTTTTGCCGACGGCTGCCACATCCCGGAACGTAACGACAGTACCGTAGGAGGTCACCAGGAAGCCGAAGCCAGTTTTCCCGAATTTGATATTCGACGTCAGTCCGTACAAAATCTCGGAGTTGAGTATGGTGGAAATCGCGCCGATAAATTCGTTCTTTTCGTTCAGCATAGGCACAAGCAAGATGATGACATTTTTGCCGGTTTGGCGGCTCACGATCATGTCGCTGACGACGGGCTTCTTCGTTTCCCGGGCTTGCTTGTAATAATCGCGGTCGGTAATTTGGCTAATTTTTCCATCTGCGGCATTGCTGATTCCGTTGGCGTCCACATAGGAGTAGTATTCGACCTCGCTGTCGATTTCCCCGAACGCCTTCAGCAAGGGTCTGATCGCTTCGACATTGCCCGATTTGAAGACCGGATTTTTTGCGATCATCTCTTGTACGAGTTCCGTCCGTTTACGCACCCAGTACTCCATATATCCGACATTGGATGAGGCCAGACTTCTCTCTTTGTCGCGGGTCTCGTTTTGAATTTCCGCTGTCAAATAATTGGCCAAAAAGAGGGTGCTGCACAGCAAGGGGAATAAAGAAAGCACCAGTAATAATACGGTTAGTTTGATACGGATTGAAGTATTGACCCACTTTTTTAACATGCAAGTTCCTCCCGGTTGTAAGTTCGAGTCTAATTTATGTATTCTTGCGGCAGCGGCCGAAAGCATCTGGTTATTATATCGGTGTTGCCAGGAAACAAAATGATAGCCCATTGTGGAGTTAGGGAAAAATTAATCAAATTTTAGAATTGGAACGATTATCTTTTTCGTTGCGCTCCGACTTTTTCCAAGTTAAGCTCATAGTATGGAAAGTTTAGGAGGGGGCCCAGATGCGATTGACGGCAATTCCGTG
The DNA here is from genome assembly GCF_000722545.1 of Paenibacillus tyrphae. Lineage (GTDB taxonomy): Bacteria > Bacillota > Bacilli > Paenibacillales > NBRC-103111 > Paenibacillus_G > Paenibacillus_G tyrfis. Next base: position 185,575 of record NZ_JNVM01000012.1, on the reverse strand, counting down.
TGCGGGCAAAATCAGTATCGCCGCCGTGCTGGCGCTGAGCTTGTGGCATGGCGCAGCCGGCAAAGAAAGCAGGGCAGCGGCCGCCGCGCCCCCCGATATGCTGTACGAGGCGGAGGACGCCCGGACGGAGGGGACGGTCATAGCCGCCGCGCGGCCCGGGTTCTCGGGGACGGGCTATGTTACGGGCTTCGAGCGCGCCGGGGACGCCGTACGGTTCACGGTGAACGTGGAGGCGGACGGGTTCTACCCGCTCAAGATCGGATATGCTTCGCCGTTCGGCGATAAGACGAACTATGTGGAAGTGAACGGCAGCACGGCGGGGGAGAAGCTGTTTCCGCAGACGGAAGCGTTTACGGAAACCGATTTCGGTCAGGTGCAGCTGGAGGAAGGCGAGAATGAGATCCGTATTTCCACCTATTGGGGTTACTTCGACGTCGATTACATCCGGCTCGGAGCCCCGCAGCTGCGGCCCGCGATCGCCGAGGTAGCGCCCACGCTTGCCACGCCGAAGCCCTCGCGCGAAGCGCAGGCTTTGATGAACTACATGACATCCCGCTACGGGAAAAACATATTGTCCGGCCAGCAGCGCACCTCCTCCGAGGAGCTGGACTATATTTACCGCGCCACGGGGAAGCTGCCGGTCATGGCCGGGTTCACCGCGACGGATTTTGGCGACAATGCGCTGGAGTGGGCGAAATACGGCGGGATCGTTTCCGTGGAATGGCATTGGCCTGCGCCGATGGGAGGACACGAATTTTTTGCTTCCAAGACAACCTTCGACGCGGAGAGAGCCGTGACGCCAGGCACGGAAGAAAACCGTTTGCTGCTTCGGGACCTCGACGAGATGGCGGAGAAGCTTCTCCGCTTCAAGCAGGCGGGCATCCCGGTCGTCTGGCGTCCGCTGCACGAGGCGGAAGGAGGCTGGTTCTGGTGGGGGGCCAAGGGGCCGGAAACCGCGAAGCGGCTGTACAATCTGATGTTCGACCGGTTTACCGGCTATCACGGGCTGGATAACCTGATTTGGGTATGGACGACGTCCGATACGATCCATTCGAAGGATTGGTACCCCGGCGACGACAAGGTCGATATTATCGGGGTGGACCGGTATATCAAGGACGGCGATTACAGCCCGCTGCTCAGCGTGTACGATACGCTCGTAAACATGACCGGCGGCAAAAAGCTGGTCGCCTACCTAGAGAACGGCCCGATCCCAGACCCCCGGCAGCTCAAAAAAAATAAGGTCGGCTGGATGTATTTCAACACGTGGAACGGCAAATTTCTGATGGACGGGAAGGTCAACGCCGAGCAGCATCTGCGGACCGTCTACAATCATCCGTATGTGATCACGCTGGACAAATTCCCTTCGCAAACGATATACGGCAAGCCGCCGCAGCCTTATCCGTACCCGGCACGCAAGGAAGCGCCGCAGCCGGTTACCGCGCATTGAGAAGGCGGCAGGGCAGGAAATCTAATTTCGAATAAGGGGTGGGACTCATGCAAAACATTCCAAAGCTGTTCGAGCATTTGAATTGGGCCAATCTTCGGATCTTGGAACGATTGAGAAGCGGGGAGGCCGGCAGCCATCCGAAGGCGGTTGGGCTTTTTGCTCATATCTTGCAGGCGGAGCGGATTTGGCTGACCCGGCTGCAGGGGAAGGACAGCTCGGCGCTGACGGTCTGGCCCGAAGCCGACCTGGACTTCTGCGGCCGGATGGCGGAGCAGAATCACGAAGATTACACCGCTTATTTGGCGGGTCTGACCGCTGCCGAGTGGGACCGCGTTTTCCGTTATACCAATCAGTCCGGCAAAGTGTTCGATAATTCGGTCGGGGATATTTTAACTCACGTGGCTTTGCACGGACAGTACCACCGCGGCCAAATCAACGCCTTGCTCAGAGCGGACGGTGCGGAGCCTGTGAATGTGGACTTCATCACCTTTGTTAGAGAAAAAAATGACGTATAAGCGAAGAGGCCGTCCCGGCAAGCAGATTTGCCACGGGGCGGCCTTTCGTCTGTTTCCGGACGAAAAACGGAAGCTTTCGCCGGGAGGGCCGCAGTGGTACCCTCCGATTCGGCGCCTGCTGTATGGTCTGCAATATACTGGCGCTGCGGAAAGCGGCGTCATTACCAGCACGACCCCGGTATTCGTCGTCTTGCTCTCGGTGCTCCTGCTTAAGGAACGATTAACGCCGCCGGTCATGCTTGGCGTCGTCGCCGCTGTCCTCGGGGTGGCGGTCCTGCACATCGGAGAACCGGTCGGGACGGGGACGGAGACGGGGGCTGCCTGGATCGGCAATCTGCTGATTCTCCTCGCCGTGGTGAGCGAGGCGTTATTTGCGGTCATCGGCAAGGGGCTCACCGGCAAATACAGTCCGGTGCTTCTGTCGGCGATCTCGTGCACGCTCGGGTTTCTGTGGTTTCTGCCGCTTGCGGTTTACGATGTCGTACGGATGGAAGGGCTGCATGTGACCGCCGGCGAGTGGTCGTATATTTTGTATTATGCGGTCGTCGTGACCGTGCTGGGGTACATCCTGTGGTACGCCGGAGTGAAGAAGGTTCCAGGGGCGGTCTCCGGGCTGTTCACGGCGGTCATTCCCGTCACTTCGATCGTACTGTCGTACTTCATTCTGCAAGAGCAGGTGACTTGGCGTCACGGCATCGGCGTGCTGCTCGTCGTCGCGGGCATCTTCGGCTATGCGCTCCTTGCGTCCGGTGCCTGCAAAGGATGGCAATCGTCCCGTTCCTCGTATGCGGGCAAGAAAGTTTAACGCGCGGCTATACCATCCAAATCAATCCAACTATAATTGAAAATAGAAGCCGGATTGGCATGTGCGGAAAATTCGTCGCAGGCTGATCCGGCTTAAAAGCATATTATTCTCATGTGAATAATGGTGAAAGGGGTGTGCATCAGGTGAGCCCAAAACAACCGTCAGATATGTTCATCCGCAGCGAGCGTGAAGCTGAACTTGCCGCGCTGGCGGACCGATTGGCGGCACGCTTCACACAGCGGGCGCCGGAGTATGACCGGGAAGGGAGCTTCCCGTTTGACAATTTCGCCGATCTTCGGCAAAGCGGTTACCTCCGGCTAACCGTGCCGCAGGAGTACGGGGGCGACGGAATTTCGCTCTACGAGCTCGTGCTGGCCCAAGAACGCTTGGCGCGCGGAGACGGCTCGACGGCGCTGGCGGTCGGCTGGCATGTCGGGCAGATGCTTCACTTCCGCTGCACCCGGTCGTGGCCGGAAGCGTTGCTTGCCCGGTTTTGCGGCGAGGTAGTGCGCGAGGGAGCGATGATCAATCACTTCGGGACGGAGCCGGCGACGGGGAGTCCGAGCCGGGGCGGCAAGCCGCAGACGACGGCGGTTCGGACCGAAGGCGGCTGGCTGCTGAGCGGGCGCAAAACCTACAGCACCTTGAGCCCGGCGCTGCATCATTTTACGGTATCGGCCGGAATCGAAGGGGAGGACGCGACCGGCGTGTTTTTCGTCCGGCGGGGTCCCGGCATCTGGGTGGAAGAAACGTGGGATACGATCGGCATGCGGGCGACGGGCAGTCACGATCTCGTGCTGGAGCATGCTTTCGTCCCGGAGGACGAGGTGCTCGGACGATCGGATTCGGGCGGGCCGCACATCGACGACGGCGACGGCTGGCTGCTGCACATTCCGGCCTGCTATATCGGCATCGCTCATGCAGCAAGGGATTTTGCCGTCGGCTTCGCCCGGGATTACCGGCCGAACAGCTTGCCCAGACCGATCGCGGAGCTCCCCCACATCCGTCAGCAGATCGGCCAGATGGAGGCGGACCTGATCACGTCCCGTACGCTGCTGTATGCGATAGCGGACCGGTGGGACCGGGATGAGGCCGGACGTCCTGGGTTGAAGCCGGAGCTTGGGCTGGCTAAGTACGTCGCGACGAACCATGCAATCCAGATCGTCGATACCGCGATGCGCATCGTAGGCGGCGCGAGCTTGTCCCGCAAGCTGCCGCTGGAGCGGATGTACCGCGACGTCCGCGCCGGGCTGCACAATCCGCCGATGGACGATGTCGCGCTGCAGCGGCTGGCGGCACGTGCGTTAGCGGAGTAAGCGCAGGCGGCCGGCCCCTGCGAAATTCAGGTAAATTTTTGTAAGCCGCCAGCCGATATTGGTAAGAGAAACGCACGTAAACAAGAACGAACGATGGGGGCATAAGAAGTGAGTTTGTACGAAACCAGCTTGTCGCAGGAAACGATACGCCGCACCAAATCCTACGATATCGGCAATTTGTTCTATGTCGCGTTTTTCGGAGGCGTCATTGCGCTTACCGTGCTGGCGAACCGGACCGGCCGCTGGCTGCATGTGAACCCGAACGTCTTAAGGGGCTTCATCCTGGTGGCTGCCCTGCTGTACCTTGGCAAAATGGGGTTCTACTACGCTTATTTTCATCACATGATCGGGCTGGAGCGCGTTTATGTAAAATATATTGCCCGGGCCGCGGAGCTGCTGCTGTTCGGCGGGTACTATTTGGCGCTTCGCCAGCCGTACCGGCAGCATATGCTGACCGTCGGAGAGAGCGAGCCGCTTAAGAAAAGCGGAATCGTATGGTGCCTGATTTCCGCCGGGATCGAAGCCGTTTCGATCGTACTGTTGATCGCACTTTAAGGCTGGGGGGCTGCGGTTCGTGGACGAGAGAGCAAGCAGGGCGTTGGATTCGAAAATCGACCATTATTTGGGCATGCGCCGCTACGCCAAAGTGATCGAGCTGGCGAAGGAAGGGCTGGCGGATAATCCCGGCCAGGCGCGGTATTATTTTTATCTCGGCGTCTGCTTTTATTCTCTGGAGCGCTACCGCGAAGCGGAGGATCATCTGCAGGAAGCTCTGGTGCTCGGTTACGATAAAGAAGCGGTATTCGAATGGCTCGGAGACGTCCACACCAAGACGAAGCGCTGGGTGGAGGCGGAGCGGGCGTATCTGGATGCGCTCGGCGATAACCCCGAGAGCGCGCGGGTTCATGCGTCTTATGCGATGCTGATGAGGGAGACGGGGCATAACGACAAGGCGGACCAATTGATGCGGAAGGCGCTCGAGCTGGACCCGGAGGACGATTACGTGGTGCGTTCCCACTACATGTTCGCGCTGACGAAGGACAGCCGTTTGCAGCAAATCCAATCGCTCGAGCGGCTGATGCAGGTGTCGGGCGATCAGATCGCCATCGAGGTGCATCTTGGGTTGGATGCCCTATATCGCGACCGCCTGACGGAAGCCCGCGACCATTTCCGGCAAGCGTTCCTGCTCGACCCGACGAATAAGGAGCTTGCGGCGCTGCTGGAGGAGCTGGACTGGGGAAGGCATCCGATACTCGTCCCGCTGCGGCTGGTCGAAAAAATCGGCGGCCCCATGGTCGTCTACGTGGTTGGCCTCGGCACGATGCTGGGGACCCGGGCGCTTGGGTGGGAGCAGGCGACGATCGTGCTGCTCGTTCTGTATTTTACCTATTTGATCTATTCGTGGACGGCCAAGCCGCTGGCGAAACTATTAACGAGAATCCGAGGGTAGCGTATGGACAAGATCAATTGGCTGGAGCAAATGGCACAAAAGCAGCCGGAGGATGCGCAGACCTGGTTCTGGCTCGGCAAGGAATACGAGGCCGCGGAACGCTGGCTTGATGCGATTCAGGCCTTCTCCAAAGGCTTGACGTACGCCCAGGACGATGCCCTGCGCGGCGAAATTGTCGCCGTGTTGTCCCAGGTGACGGCGCGGCTGCAGCAGAGCGCGGCGGCAAGCACTCCGTCACCGGCGGAGTCGCGGCCCGAGGGCCGGCCGGCTGCTTCCGGCGGCACCGTGACGGAGCTCTTCCCCGGCCGGGGACCGGAAGCCGCGGAGCGCGGGGACTGCTCTGAGGAGCGTGCCGACTGGCATGACGAGCTGTTCGGGGAGCGGAAGCCGGAGGACGACGGGCCGGACGAAGACGAGGAAGACGAGGCGGATTCCCGCCGTGTTCCGGGCAAGCAGGTGACGGCGTTCCGTCCGAAGGTGCATCCGGGCTTGCAGGTGGTGACCGGTGGCAAGGAACCGGCTTCCGAGCGGAAGTCCGACGTTCCGGTCATTACGTTCGAGCACGTGGCGGGCCTCAAGGACTTGAAGAAAACGATCCAGATGAAGATTATCAGCCCGTTTTTCAACCAGGGCTTGTTCTCCAAGTTTCGGAAGAAGACGGGCGGCGGCGTGCTACTGTACGGACCTCCCGGCTGCGGGAAGACGTACATGGCCCGGGCGACCGCGGGAGAATGCCGGGCGAAGTTTATTACGGTGCACATTACGGATATTTTGGACCCGTATATCGGGATAAGCGAACGCAATCTGAAGGAAGCGTTCGATAAAGCGCGGGCGCAGCGGCCTAGCGTCATGTTTTTCGACGAAGTCGACGCCATCGGCTTCAACCGCTCCAAATCGTCCTCGCTCACGAGAGGCTTGGTCGATACGTTTCTGCACGAGATGGACGGCATCGACAGCGATACGGACCACCTGCTGATCATCGGCGCGACCAATATGCCGTGGGACGTCGACAACGCGCTGAAGCGTCCCGGCCGGTTCGACCGTCTGGTCTTCGTCGAGCCTCCCGATGTGGAGGCGCGAGAGCACATTTTCACGCTGCAGATGCATGAGCGGTACGCCGAGAAGATGGACACGGCCAAGCTGGCGAAAGCGACGGAATTTTTCTCTGGCGCGGACATCGCGAACGTATGCGAGCGTGCGGTGGAGCGGGTGCTGATGGAAATTCTCGAAACCGGCGTCGAGCGCCCGGTCCGGATGCGGGATATGGAGGAAGCGTTGGCGGAGGTGCAGCCATCGACGCTGGACTGGTTGCGGACGGCCAAAAACTACGTCAAATACGCCAATCAGGGCGGGATGTACAACGATATCGAGCGGTACTTACGCAAGCATGGGAAGCATATTTAACCGGCTTGGCGCGCACCCCGAGACAAGTTGAAAGTGGAAGTCTGGAATGCTAAAATTTAAGTACTATCACCATGGATGGAAGAGGAGCCCGATTGTGCGTCGTTCGGGCTTCTCTTTTTTGTAAGACCGGCCCGGGAGGAGGCGGCGCATGGACTTCAGAGTGCTTGTGGCGGATAACGAGCAAGCGATTGTCAGCGCAATTGCGTATGCTTTGAAGCGGGAAGGCTTCAAGGTGGAGACGGCCTATGACGGCGAGGAGGCGCTCCGCAAGACGGAGACGTTCCGCCCGCATGCGCTGGTGCTCGACGTCATGATGCCCAAGTTAAGCGGCTTCGAGCTGTACCGGAAGCTGGAGCGCCGCAAAGACCTCGGCATCCTGCTGCTGACCGTGAAAAACGACATTGCCGACAAAATCGTAGGGCTGGAGCTGGGGGCCGACGATTACATGACCAAGCCGTTCGATCTGCGTGAGCTGGCCTGGGCACCCGCGGGAGACAAGGTGGCCTTTTCCGTCTTCAATCTCGACCGGGGGATGACCGGACTGTATGTGGCAAGCGCGCGTAGCGGTCAGATGACGCCGATCTCGGATCGCCCCAATCTGGACAGCCCGATCGTCTGGGGACCGTCCAGCCGCCTGCTGCAGGTCGCCGAGCGGGTAGCCGGACCGTCCGGCGAAGACGCCTTTACCACGGTGTATGATTTGAAATCGTAGAGAAACCAACATGAGGTGGAGTGCAGATGATGAAACGTGCTGGAAGGATGGCTGTCCAGACGCTGCTTGTGGTGACGGTCATGACAGGGTGCGGAAGCGGCGATAACTCGTTGACCGTGAAGGAGCCGCAAGGGCAGACGACTTCCCCGCAGCCGGGGACGCCCGGTTCGGAACCGGTTCGCGGCAAGGACTTGCTGAAGCAGTTGGACATGACCGCTTCGAGAGCGAAGGAAGCCCGGGAAATCACGGCGTTTCTGGACGCCAACTTGCAGAAGGCCGACGTGAAGACGGCGGACAGGATGCTGCTGCGGCTTGAGCAGTATTACGATCAACTGCTGCCGGGCGTGAACGCCAATTTCAAGCGGATGCTGGAGCAGCCGGGAACGGCCGAGAAGCTGCGCGAGCTCGGGTTTCCTCTCGATTTCAATAAAATCCAAAACGACGATACGCTGAAGCAGTGGCTCCTGCGGCAAACCGAAGGGAAGCTTGCGCTAGATATGAGCGGGGAAGGCGATTTTTATTGGAAAATCGACTATGAGGCTTTGAAGAAAGCGTACGCTTCCTTCGCGTCCGACGATGTGAAGGCTTACCTCGCCATCCGGGCGTCGGAATCGAACAAGTCGTTCTTCGACGACGGCCGTCTGCTGATCGGACGGAGCGAGCTTGCGGATCGCATGCTGCAGGCGGAGAACTACTTGACGAGCTATCCCTCCGGCCATCGAAGGACCGAAATCAAAGCGCTGTATGTCGATTATATGGAGCAGTACATTCACGGGTACCGGTACGATGCCATCGATGAAAGCACGATGAAGCTGCTTCCGGCGGTCAAGCGCAGCTACGAGCAGCTTGTGAAGCAGCACCCGGACACGAAGACGGCGCAGATTGTGCAGGATTACCTGGAGGAGATCAACCGGAACAAGGACGTCATCTACCATCCCGGCAAAAAAGGCGAGAGTATCATCGGCGATCCGAAGCGGAATATCGGCGAGTTCTGGAGCGGGCTCCGGGGCCGGATCGATGCCGCATTTCAGGCAACGAAGCAGCAGCCGGGGGCGGGATAAAAAACAAAACTGAATAAAAAACGAAAAAAAGACGATAAAAGCTAATGAAACCTTTAAAAAAGGCGATCTTCACGTTGGCGGGCTGCGGGATCTTATGGTGTTCTTTTTCCTAGGGCACGCAAGCCCACTGGCTGTTCCAAGATATCGATAACGTCACTTGGGCACAGAACAGCATTATTAACGCGTATCAAATGCAGGTCGTCGACGGGGTATCCGAGGATCGGTTCGATCCGGGGAGCAGCGTCATCTGGGCGCACACGTTCTCATGCTGTCTCTTTTTGCCTTTTGAAATATTTATGTCAATCGGGCGCGTTTCCCTGAAACTTTCGTTCCCTTTGCTTCGTATACTGCATGGGAAGTTTTATTTCTTAATCCGGCGGAACAGGAGATTAGATGTATGGAATGGTTCAAAACGATGTTTTCCAATCTCACGGTAAGACGGTTCGCCATATTGCTCATAGTTTGCTTTCTGCTGTTCCAAATTCGGGATATGCTGAATTTGGTGCTGCTGACCTTCCTGTTCACCTTCATCATGTACCGTCTGCAAGGGTATGTCACGGCACAGTTGAACCGTTTCATCCGGATCAACAGCAAGACCGTCGTGATCTTGCTGTATTTGATCATTTGCGGCCTTTTGGGCTGGGCGATTGCTTACAATCTGCCCAAGGTGATCGTCCAAATCAAACAGCTGTATGACGTCGTGTTTACGTTGATGAACTCGCCTCAGCCGGATGACGAGCTGTCCAGATGGATCGCGGGCATCTTGAAGGACTTAAACCTGCAATCGTATGTGAAGCAAGGCTTCGAATATGTGCTCAAGATCAGCAACTGGGGAACGACATTTATTTTCGCGCTGCTGCTTAGCCTCTTCTTCATCCTGGAAAAGAACCGCATCGTCCGGTTCACCTCCAAGTTTCAGACCAGTAAAATCGCTTGGCTCTATAACGAGCTGGAGTATTTCGGCCGGAAGTTCGTGCTTTCCTTCGGCAAGGTGATCGAAGCGCAGCTGCTGATCGCCGTATTCAATACGATTTTTACGATGATCGGGTTATGGATACTGGGCTTTCCGTATTTGTTCGCGCTGTCGCTCATGGTGTTCCTGCTTAGCTTGATTCCGGTGGCGGGCGTTATTATTTCGCTTATTCCGCTCTGCATCATCGGCTACACGCTGGGCGGCTTGCTGATGGTCATCTATGTAATCGTGATGATTACCATCCTGCACTTTCTGGAAGGATACTTCCTGAATCCGAAGCTGATGTCGTCCAAAACGAACCTGCCGATGTTCTATACGTTCATCATTCTCATCTTCTCCGAGCACTATTTCGGGGTATGGGGGCTCATTATCGGGATTCCGGTGTTCGTCTTCCTGCTGGACATTCTCGATGTGAACGTGGACGAACGCTCCGGCAAGAAATGAGCGGCAAACCGGTTAAGTAGAGCCATAAAATAAATACCTAAGACAAGGCGCCTTCAGGCGCCTTTTTTGTTGCTTGCAAGGTTCCTCCCACACTTCCGCGCCTCTGATGACGATGACGGCGGAGGGGATAGCGGAGAAGGAGACGAAGACGAATAGACGGCGCATGACAAAAAGGCACCGCTCCTGTTTTGGCAGGATGCGGTGCCTTTTGCATAGATGGGTCTTGCTTCTGACAGGGCTGCCCCCGTCAGTAAGTAATCATAACTGTCCGCGTGGCTTCGGCGTAATCTACCTTGGCCCCCAGTACTTCGGCCAGCAGGCGGACCGGGACCATCGTATTGTCGCCGACCAGCCGGGCGGGCGTATTGGTTTGCCGCAGGTCGCCGTTTACTTCGTAGGCGTTTCTCGTCGTGTAAAGCGTGACCTTAAGCGTTCCTTTCGTATACACGGCCGCGCGCTGCTGCTCGTCCCATTCCACGTTCGCTCCAAGCGCCGCGGCCAAGTCGCGGATATACAAGTACGAGGAGCCGTCGACGATGACCGGCGTCCGCTGCATCGGAAAGGAGACGCCGTCGACCGAATAGCTGCTGTCATCCAGCCCGAAGCTGGCTTTGCGCTGAATCGGCAGGACGGTGACAGCCTGCTTGAGGTAATCGGACGCATTCCGGTGCAGCTTTGTTTTTCCGAGCTGCGGCAGCGGTTCCGTCGTGAAATTCCATTCTTTCGATTCGGTCGTCGTGGTGCCGTCTTTTTTGGTCACCTGCAGGCTCAGCTTGACGAGATAAGTCTGATCCGCTTGCAGCGGCTTGCGCGGCAGCAGAATGACGGCATTGGTCAATTTGTCGTCGTTTTCGGGCGAATTCGCGAACAAGTCGATCTTCTGCTTGGCATTATCGGTCAGCTCGGCGCTCAGCAGCTTGATTTTGTCCACATTCTCGCCGAAATATTGGGCCATGATCGGGTAGCCGACAGGGTAATTGCCGCTTGTATGCATACGCAGCGGGTCCGGGGCTTCGTTCCCGTCAAAGGATGTAGGCACATACCGCTCCCCGTCCGCCGGCGAGACGACGATCGGCGAGTTTTCGCTTGATCCGAAGCCGAATTCGATGATCGTATAATCGCCTATTTTGGCAATACCGACTTCTTTGGCATCAGGACTTAAGAACGGAGAACGGTGGTACGGCGCGTCGAACAGTACGTCGACCGTTTCGCTGATCGATCCCACGTGATACGCGGCGTCTTCCCCGAGCTTAGCCGAATACCCGTAGTAAGCGGCGCGCTCCCGCGGCGATTGGCCGAAAAATCCGGGTTTGTTTGGGTTCTGATCATGCAAGCTCTCCGCGCTTTTGTCGCCTTGGGCGATTTTGTTCGCATCCAAATATTTCGCATGCGCCTTCGCCATAGCGAGAAGCCGGTCGTTCATTTGAAGCTGGGGGAGTCCGTACAGCACCCGGTAGTCGTTAATGGCGGCAAGTCCGGCCAAGTCCTCCGGGGCCGGTGCCTCGAAGCGGCTGGTTGCATCTTTCGCTACGGTAAACGACCACGACTGCTCGATAGGCTTATAGCCTGGATAGGTGATCGACATTTGCACGGTGTAGTTCCCAGGCGCGAGATCTTTGTCGGGCGTATAGGTGAACGTTCCTTTGTTATGGTCGTAACTGGCAGGCACGATCTGCCCGTTCAGCGTCATGGTGTAAGACGAGGGTGCAAAGGCCAAATCGGTATCGAAATAAAACGTGAGATTCGGCTTGGTGACGCCGACGGTTCCTTTGGGAGCCGCCTCGTAAGAATAGGAGGACGCATGGGCTTGGGGTACGGGAATTGTAAGACCGATACACCAGAGCATCAGCGCCAAGGATAGGAGCATCAGAGATTTGCCCAGACGGGCGGTTGAATTCAAGGGAAATACCTCCTTACTAAATGTATGTTAGGGGTGAGGGCTTCCTCATCTTAAAACTATTCGGCATTTGCGGGGGAAACCCTTTTTCGAAAAAATTTCCATACGATGGCGGGTGCGAAGAGCAGGGACGAACAGTTGCGGAATTTTGTGATAATGATAATCATTGTCACTAGAACGGTGATTTGCTATAATGAGTGCCGACCGGAAGATTATACCTACGCAAAGGGGATACATAACGTGAAACTTCTTAAGTCACTTTTTCTGCTGGCTGTTATCGCCTTGATCAGCGCCTTGCTGTTCGGCTGCTCCAAGGAAGGAACGCCAGATAAGGCAGCCGGAGCTAAACCGGCTTCGACGGAGACGAAATCCGCATCAACCGAGACGAAAAACGCAGGCTCCGCTGCCGCTCTAACTATCAAGCATGACCTTGGCGAAACGCCGGTTCCCAGCTCCCCGCAGAAGATTGTCGTGCTGGAGCTGGGCTTCATCGACGCGCTGCTGGATGTTGGCGTGAAGCCGACGGGTGTCGCCGATGACAATAAACCGAATCTAATCGCTGCAGAGGTGCTTAAAAAAATCGAGGGCTACACCCCGGTAGGCACCCGCGCGCAGCCCAGCCTGGAGAAGATCAAAATGCTGCAGCCCGATCTGATTATCGCGGACACGGACCGGCATAAAAATGTGTATGCGGAATTGTCCAAAATCGCGCCGACGATCGCCTTGAAAAACTTGAACGCCGATTACGACGATACGCTGAAGACGGCGCTTACGGTCGCCGAGGCTGTCGGGAAACGCAGCGAGATGGAGAAGGTGATCGAAGCCCATAAGACCAAGTTAAAAGCGCTGCAGGCCAAGGCGCCGCAAGGGAAGCCGAGCGTGCTGCTCATCGGCAATACGAACAACGAAATCGCCGTGCGCAGTCCGGAATTTTTCACCTCACAGCTGCTGACGCAATTCGGATATACGTATGCCTTGAAGGATGCTTCGAAATATGCGTCTACCTCGACGAACGCCAATTTGACATTAGAGCAGCTTCTTGAGATCGATCCCGACACGATCATGCTGATGTCCGCCGAGAGCGACAAGCGTGACAAACAGGGCGGCCGGCCTATCGAGAAAGACCCGCTGTGGAAGGACCTCAAGGCAGTGAAGAACAAGCAGGTATACGAAGTGGACAGGTATGCTTGGTCGCTCCGCCGCAGCGTGCAGGGGGCAAATGTGATGATCGACCAGGCAGATAAGCTGCTATTCACAGCCAAATGACCTTGGCCTCGTACTCTTGGTATTAAGACAAGTTTGGCAGATTCGATAGCGAAGGGGTCGGGTACTAGTGGTTTATTCCGTACAGCCGCTCACGGAAACAAAAGTGCTCCGCAGGCGCGCGGGCCGGATCGCTCTGGTGGCCGCAGCCGGTTTTGTGCTGCTGACAGTGGCGCTCTTGCTGTCCGTCGCCGTGGGCTCGACATCGATGCCGATATCGTCCGTTCTGGCCTCGCTGTTTCACGAGGACGGGTCGCGGATGCACAGCATTATCCGCAACATCCGGATTCCCCGCACGGTCGTCACGGCGCTCGCCGGGGCGAATCTAGCGGTTGCGGGCGCATTGATGCAAGCCGTGACGCGCAATCCGCTTGCTTCTCCGGGCGTCTTTGGGATTAACGCTGGGGCATCGGCGGCGGTCGTTTTTGTGACCGTCACGTATCCGTTTGTGACGGGCGGATATACGGTGGCTGCCGCTTTTGCAGGGGGAGCCGCAGCGGCGGTTGTCGTCTTCGCGATGGCTTCCGCCTTTAAAGGAGCTCATATGGAGGTCAACTTGGCCCTGACGGGAGTAGCCATCCAAGCGATCCTGTCGGCGGCGACGCAGGCACTGCTTATTTTCAACGAAACGAAAACCGATAGCGTACTGTTCTGGCTTGCAGGATCGGTATCAGGGAGAAAATGGGAGCACGTCCAAACGCTCCTCTGGTGGGGCATTCCCGCGCTTGCCGTCGCCTTCGCGCTCGGACGCTCCGCTTCCATCCTTAGCTTGGGCGAAGATATGGCCCGCGGGCTGGGCCAGCGCGTATGGAAGACCCGGAGCTTGATCACGCTCGTTGTCATCCTGCTGGCTGGCGTGTCCGTAGCCGTCGCCGGTCCGATCGGTTTTGTCGGGTTGATCGTGCCGCATATCGTGCGTTATTTGACCGGCGCGGACTATCGGGCGGTGATCCCGCTGTCCGCCTTGCTTGGGGCGGTGCTGCTGCTGCTTGCGGACCTCGCCTCCCGCTTCGTGCTGTTTCCGTATGAGACACCGGTGGGCGTCGTCACGGCGCTGATCGGCACGCCGTATTTTATTTATTTGGCCCGCCGCAGACGCAAGGAGGGGAACGACGAATGAACGGACAGCATGCTCCGGTTGCGGCAGGCAGACGGCGAAATGCCGGCGTCCTCGGCCTGCTGGCGCTCGCGACCCTGCTTTGCGCCATAGCCAATATCGGCATCGGGGATGCGAAGCTCGGGATCGGGCCGATCCTGGCGTCGCTCGTCGGCCAAGGCGACCCGAACACGGCTTCGATTATTTTCGACTACCGGCTGCCCCGCATTGCGCTAGCGCTGCTGGCCGGTGCCGGTCTGGCCGTCGCGGGCGTCATCGCCCAAGGCGTCATGCGCAATCCGCTCGCTGCTCCCGATACGCTCGGCATTACGGGAGGCGCGGGGTTGGCTGCAGTCGTCGTGACGCTGCTGTTTCCGCTGTCAGCGCCTTTTGCGCTCATGGCAGCAGCCTTCGGCGGCGGTATCGCTGCCGCATTTGCCGTGTATTTGCTTGCTTATCGCAGAGGCGTCGCTCCCGTCCGGCTGGCGCTGGTGGGGGTGGCCGTCAGCGCACTTTGCTCCTCGGGCATTCACTTGCTGGTGTTGCGGGCCACGCCCAACGTGAACACGGCGCTTATTTGGCTCAGCGGAAGTTTGTGGGGCAGGTCATGGGACCAAGTGCTGCAAGTGCTGCCTTGGATGCTGCTTCTCATACCGCTCGCCTGGCTGCTTGCCGTTCATCTGGACGTGATCCGTCTCGGAGACCCGGTAGCTCTTGGACTCGGCGTCAAAGTCGAGCTTCTGCGAGCGTCTCTGCTGGCGATGGCCGTCGCGTTGACCGGTTCGGCCGTAGCCGTGGTGGGCACGATCGGGTTCGTCGGGCTGATCGTGCCGCATGCCGCCAGACAACTTGTCGGAGGGCGTCATCGCATTTTGATCCCCACGGCGGCTCTCCTCGGCGGGCTGCTCGTTCTCGTCGCGGACGCGCTCGGCAGGGGGCTTGTGCCGCCGTTGGAAATTCCCGCCGGACTGGTCGTTTCGGCTGTCGGCGGTCCTTATTTTCTTTACTTGCTTTGGCGTCAGTCGAAGCGATGAGGAATAGTTGATGATCAAGTAAATGTTCCGTGGTTTTCAATTCTTTTGCAGAAGTTTAATGATACGTTCAGATATTTCACGATTAGTCGGGTCTGAAGAAAGTTTTTGAAAGAGAGTCATTAATTCTTCTTTATCTGCTAATTTCTTTTGTTTTATATTTAGATTTCTAAATTCATTAATCAATTCAGCTGTTATACCTGTTAGGTTAGCCTCGGGAGGATAAGATGAAAATTGAGACAAAGCATTTGCTTTAGAAGCATGCTCGATAGCCAGCAAATAGCCACTGTAGTTACCATTGTCTATAGAATCTAAGGCTCCTGAAATCCTGCTGATAGCGCGGTTCAATTCACGATCAATAGTTTCTTGTTTTATTGAATGGGAATTAAAAGAAAATTAAAAAAAGTTCAGACATATAGATAAAACTAGGATTATACTTAAAATTATCTTTATAGCCGTTTTCATGGGAAAACCTCCTGAATAAAAATTAAAAGCAGGGATCTCCTTAGAGGATTGCAAATCAAATTTTACCACAAAATACCTTTTGCGAATGCGTGAAATAACTAAATACGCTACTTCTAATTTGCAAATGAAAGGGAAGCTACAGATGAAAATTGCCTTAGTCATTTTTGATCGGTTTACCGATCTGGATTTGTTTCTTCCGTGGGACTTGTTGAATCGTGTCCGTTCCGTTGCGGGCGTGGAGGATTGGCAGGTGAAGATCGTAGGGACCAAGGATACGCACGTGTCCGATGCCGGGCTGCCGATCCAGACGATGGGGACGATCGACGAGCTGCAAGAGATGGACGCGGTCCTCTTTACAAGCGGGGTACTGGTCCCGGAGCTGATTCAAGATCCGGAGTACCTATCCCAGCTCAAGCTGGCCCCGGATAGGCAGTGGATCGGATCGATGTGCTCGGGGGCGCTCATTTTGGCGGCGCTCGGGTTGCTGGAAGGTAAAGAAGCGACGACGTATCCGACCCGCAGGAAGATGCTGGAGAAGATGAACGTGAAGGTGGTCGCCCAAGATTTCGTCAGCGACGGAAGAATCGCGACCGCTGCCGGCTGTCTGGCCGCCCAACAGTTGGCGGAATGGGTCATCGCGTCCACGATCGGCCCGAAGGTCGCTGCACAAGTGCTGAGAACGATTCAGCCTGTAGGCAAAGGACTGTAGCATAAAAACAACCCGCGTGGAGCGTAACTCCGCGCGGGTTGCTGTCGTTATTGCGGAAGCTGAACTTTCATCTCCAGCTCTTTCAGGAACGTCACAGGCATCATGCGCTTGGTCAGCACCTCAAGCGGCGCTGTCCGGTCCACGGCCGGAAATTCCAGCTCGTACTGGTAGACGCCGTCCTCTACGCTAACCAATTCCGTGCGGGTCACATCAAGCTGCTTCCCGTTTTGTACCAGCCAAGTGCCTGTCTTCTGAACGGATGCCGTTTCTCCGGTGATCGCCAGTTTCAGAATAGTTTTATCCTTGCCGAAGTCTACGCCGGTTACCGACATGCTGCCGATTTTGCCTTGATCGAGCGTCAGCGGATATTGACCGGTCAGCGGCGCGGTCACATTTGCTTTATCCGAAAACATCGTGCTTGTATCGTCGTACCAGCCTCCTACATACGGTCTAATGGTCAGTTCCTTGGGCTTACCCTGCAAAGGCTCCACATTTTCGGTATAGTAAGGGACGAAAGAGCCGTCCGGCTGCTCCTGTCCTTTCTCATTAGCTTTTTGGTATTCGTAGATCCATCCGTTGTCGTCCGTGACCAAATAACTCATTTTCATGAGCTGTTCATCGACTTCTTTTGCAATCCCATCCGGGACGTGGCGGGCCAAGACAAATTCGGTCGTCTCCGGAGAGGCCGACAGCGACTTCAACGTGAACGTGGTCCCGCCGTACTGCTTTTGGATGGCCGGGTTCAAATTGAAGGTTTTTGTATCTTGAGTGGCAATCGGCACTGCGGCGGTTTGGTTTGCGGAAACGGCGGTTGCATCGGCCCGAACGGCCAGCGGTGCGAGTCCTCCTAATAATACGGCTGCGCTTAATACGGCAATGGTAGTTTTTTTCATTGTGGTTTGCTCCTCCTCTTTTTGGGTCGTACACCTTATAGGCGAACGGAAGGGCGACTCGGTTCGTGGGTGAACCGAATTCGGTTTTGCTTCGCCTTAAGATAAGGAGGTGTTTTCGTCCGGCCCAAGCGGCGACGATTCGGGGCGAAAATTCAGCACCGCCGCAATCCCATATATGGAAAGATGGAGGATATGATGATGTTGAACAAACGAAAATGGGTGTCCGCAGGACTAGGTCTCGCATTGCTTACCATGGCGCTGCCTCTTTACGGAGCGACGGCTGCCCCGGCAGGAGCCGGCACCGGCGCATTGACCCTTGAGCAGGTCGCCAAGGAAATCGAAGGGAAGAAGCCGAGCCCGTTTTACTTGGAATGGAAGGAGACGTCCACGTTCGAAAACGGAACGAGCAAGGTTGTGTCATACAAGGAATGGCAGGATGCGCCGAATGCCCGGTACCGATCGGAGATCAACTATGACGGAAGCGGCAAAACGATGAGCACCTCGATCATCAACGGAGACGACGGAGTTTTCATCACGGAAGGGAAAACAAGCGGAGTAAAGCTGAACGGGATGGAATGGTACAGCTATTCCAACATATCCAAGCGAGAACTGAAGGCGCTGTTAGAAGACAACGAAGCTCCGGTTATTAAAGGAGAAGAAACGCTCCTTGGCCGGACTGCTTATCACCTGTCGGGCGCAAGCAAGCAATTGAATCGAAAATTTACGGATGCCCAAGGGATCGAGAGAGTGGATAACGGTGTCGTCCCGGCTAGAGAGCAATGGTTCGATAAAGAAACCGGCATATTGCTAAAAGAAATCACAACCGGTCCGCGTGGCGGTGGCAGCGAGAGTATCGTAACGTCGGTTGATTTCACGCCGGTATTCGGCAGCGATACCTTCAGTTTCGAAGCGTCTACAGGTGGCACCGAAGCTATTAAGGTAACCATTGACGGTGCCGCGCAAAGCTTCGAGCAGCCGCCGGTTATCGTCGAAGGCAGCACGCTCGTGCCGCTAAGGGCGATTTTTGAGAAGCTGGGCGCCACGATCGACTGGAACGAAAAGGAGCAGTCCGTCACCGCCAAGAAAGGAACGACGACGGTATATTTGAAAATAGGCGATAAAAATGTCACGGTCGGCGGTTCGGCCAAAACGCTGGAAGTGCCGGCGCAGATCGTGAACGGCCATACGATGGTCCCGGTCCGTTTCATCGGCGAGGCGCTGGGGGCGGAAGTGAAGTGGGAGCCTTCGTCCCAAACGGTTATTATTACAAATAAATAACGGGATAAAATAAATTAAACCTTGTTTTGGGTCACGGTTGGTTGTGCCCGAATCAAGGTTTTTTTACATCCGTTAGTGTCTTTCCGGATCATTGGAGCGGCCAACGAGATAATCTAAGCTAACGTTGAAATAATCTGCAAGAGCAAGAAGACCTTCATAATCCGGCCGTCTGTTGCCCAACTCATAATGGCTGATTGAACGAACGGAAACCCCGAGGATTTGGGCGAGTTCCTCTCGTTTGACCTGATTTTGCTCGCGTAGTTCTTTTAATCGTTCGGCAATGGTAGACATAAGGTTCTCCTTAAACACTTGACTGGAACATAAAGTTCCAATAAAATAAGTTTTAGAACTTTATGTTCTGATATTAAAAGCTTTTGACATCCAACAGATTACTTGCTGCCTTTTTCCCAGCGCGGTTTGCTTTTACGGTAAATTTCTAGGCTTCCAAGCAGGGACGCTTTTTCGTCTTTGGATAGTTGCTTAAACACTTCATCTGTAGAATTAAAGTCCGAACCATGACATGATGGAATGTCCGTTTTCCCCAACAAATAATCCGTACTGGCTTGGAACACTTCGCTGATTTTAAGGAAGGTGCTAGTCCGGCTCATTCACGCCGTTTTCGTATTGTGAAATGGTAGATTTTTTCACGGTTTGAAGCCTATGGGCTTCTTACGTAAGCTTATGTGCCCTTCTCAGCAGGCGAAGCCGTCCTCCAAACATGGTCATCACTCGCTATATCCCGATGTTTATAGCGCAATACGTATCATAGTAATGATTGTGCATGAAAATGAACTGTTAAATATACTTTAAACGATTTGGATATCACAGACAATTTTTTGTTTGGAATAAAAGTTTATGAATCATGAATTTTTTTGAAAAATGGAGGGAAATACATGATTAATCAAATTACCGTACGTTGGATCATGCCGGATGAAACCTACGAGAGCCGGATCGCCGATATTTGGAGTTTTGTGCGAGGCTTGAATGAAATCAATAACGTATCGTATAAAGGCATCTCTTACCATATTCAAAAGGTAGAGCTGGTACTGGAGCAACATCCATGGGTAGCCATTATTATGGAACCGTAATGCTCCTAATTCCCCCCAAAAAACACCCCGTGCCTTGACCGCATCATGCCGGCGTGATTCCGACATGAACGCGTTCAAAACACGGGGAAGCCTCAATAAAAATGATGGTGCCGAGTATCGGTAAGATTAAGACTGCTACTTTCTAATTTCGAACGTGATCTCTTTTTTTAGCGGGATCGGGTTGGAGTTACGCAGCATCGTAATTTCGTAAGAGTCCTGCTCAGGCGTTCTAATGCTGGCTTCGAAATAGTCATCCTCCGGCCGCTCGGACCGTGCCACCCCATCGATTACCGCAACGCCGGGACGCGGTTCGTACAATTCCTTCAATTCCGGTGTATTCTCTATTTTCTCTGTATATGCTTTCCTGTGGTCCTGAGGAATGCCGAACTGGATGCCTAAGCGGACGTCTTCCGGACGATCCTTCTTGATTTTAAGCCACAGGTAACCCTTTTTATAAGAGGTCCCGACGATCGTAAATTGTTTATCCTTAAAGCGTACCGTTTTCGGCAGCTTTTCGCCGGGCGAGAGCGTAAATGAGGCGCTCGGCGTTTTTTCGGTAAGCTGGAAGCCGTTCAGGTGCAAGGTTAGCCGCTTCACGGACGGGTCGAAATAAGGCGAAGACATGAACTCCATTTTGTTGCCGTCCCAATCGCCAGGCCGAGCAAGGCTATCATACATTTTCTGCGGACTATCCACCTGTAACGGGTATTTGTTCCCCTTATCGTCGGTAAGATAAGGGTCGAATTTACGCTCATAATCGTAAACCTGTCTGAATTCCAAATAATAGTTTGACCCCTGCTGGATCTTCACATCAAGGTGCGTATTCGTAGGCGTAATCTTGACCTGATCCAAGGCAAACGACGGAAGATCCGGGTCCCCGGCCACCTCAACCTGTTGATGAAGCGGAACAATAAGGTCTTCACGCCATTGCGATTTATCGAACGGCACGCTGATCTCGAACAAGAACTCTGCGTTTTGTTGCCCCGGTTGAACCTTGGATACGCTGAACCGCAGCTCCTTCGGGTTCTTATTCATAAAATCTTGGACTTGCTGCGGCGTCAGGGTGAAGCTGTGAGTTCCGGCATAAATAGGCTCCTTGGTTGAATCGTCGGACATAATGATGCCCCCGCTGCCTCCGCCTCTAATTTCTTTAAAGTCAACGATATGGAACAAATAATCCGTTGTGTTTCTCCAGTCCGCATCCCAACCGCCGTTATCTCGTTTGAACGCGTTTTTCTTAATCTCGTCGGATTTGACGAACGTTTTGTAGAAAAGCTTATCGCCGGTCAAATAGACGTCGCTGATACCGATGGTGACGTCGCCGAATTGCTTCACGACAGGTTCGGCCGGTTCATAACCATAGGAGTGCGCATTACGAACACCGTCATAGCCCCGCATTTCATCCAGCCAGCTTAACACGCCTGAGAAGCCGGGAATGCCTTTCACCATATCGGCGAACGTCGGGGAAACCTGCGCGGCGCCGACCGAAGCGACTACGGCCAAGGCACAGGCGGCGGCAATGGTGAAGCGTGCCTTCCTGCTGCGCTGCCGGATCGGCCTGCGGGCCGGGATGGCAGGCAGCGATTCTGCCATGTCCGGAACGTCCTTGGCGAATTGAAGCAGCGATGCCGGGACAGGAAGCTCTTGAAGCGATTGGGTGAGCTCTTCTTTAACTTGTTTATCGCGTACTGACTTCAACATTCCATCACCTGCTTTGGATTAGGTTGCATCATTTTTTCGTTCAATTTCAAGCGGGCAGCGTGCAGCCGCGATTTGATCGTGCCCTTCTTCACGCTGAGCACATCGGCGATTTCGTCAATCGACAGCTCCTGGTAATAATACAAAATGACGACCGTCCGGTGATTGATGTCCAGCGACATCACTGATTCCAGCAGCTCGTGGCCCGCTTCCTTGTGGATGAGCGCGTCGATCGGGGAGGCTTGCTCGTCCGGGACTTCAATCTCCTCCAGATCGCCGGTCCGGCTAGCCAATTTCGAACGTTGCCTGGCCAGATCGAGCGCGCGGCAGGCGGTCAAATGATTGAACCAGCTCTTGAAATTGCGAATATTTTTGCCGTTCATAATGGCTTGATACGCTTCGAGCAACGCATTCTGTACCGCATCCTCCGCCAGATGCGAGGAACGCAGTATCGCGGCCGACGTGCTGTAAACGCGGCCTAACAACGGTTCGACCAGCTTGAAAAAAGCTTCTTTATCTCCGTTCCTGCACTGCTTCATATATAGCTTTTCCTGATCCATTTACGTCACCTTCCTGACTTCCTCTACCTTATAGGCGAACGAAACGGGGCTCCGGTTCATTGATTCCGCAAAAAAATTTTGCTCCTTCTTTAATGATACTTGCTTATCGTCGCGATCAAGGCGTCCGCCGTCATATACGGCTCGCCTGCATTGATCCGGTACACCAGCCGGTCCGCAGCGGAGTTGATGCCTTCCTTAATCGTAAACAGCAGCCCAATGCCTGCTTCCTCCGCCGCTTGAAGCGTCTCTTCATTGTACGCCCCGTACGGAAAAGCAAGCAACTTCGAATGATTGCCAAGCTCGGCGCGGAGCCGTTCGTTCATAAACGTCAAGTCGCTGCGAATCCGCCTGCGGTACTCCTCGGCCGACTCGGCCCGCTTCCGCTGGGTCAGATAGGCGGGATGGGTCAAGGCCGGCTGCGGCTGTCCGCCGGGGGCGGTATGGAGCATGCGGTGCGAGTCGTAGGTATGGCTGTAGATGCCGTATCCCGCCCGTACCAGCTCCCGCATTTGGTCCCACGTCAGATGCGGCTCCGCATCGGGATGATATGTATCCGACAGCGCTCCGATCATAAAGTTGGATGCGGGAACGCCGTGCTTTTGCAGAATCGGATACGCACGGGTATAGAACGATTCGTACCCGTCATCGAAGGTGAGGACGACGGCGTCGGCGGGAACGGATTTTCCTTGCAGGGCGAAGCGGACGTAGTCTTCCATGCCGATGATCTGGTAGCCGTGGTCCTTCAAAGCTTTCAGATGAGCATCGAACTGGACGGTTGAAACCGTCGAAGGCTGCGGAAAGCCGGCGACTTCCGGCTCTTGGACATCGTGGTAAAGCAGAACGATAACTTTATTTTGATAATGGGCTTCGACCTCCGACTGCAGCGTGTGTCCGGTCAGTGTGACTCCGGTTAGCAAGAGCAGCAGAAAAGCGACGCCCGGGATAAGCCTTCTCATGCGTGCCTCCTAAGCTTGACGTGGTGTGCGCACATGATATAGGCGAACGAAGGCGGCGGGCGGTTCAAATGATTTGAATTCCGATAATTTCAAATTGTGGGAGCTGCATGAGGATCGAGGGGGGGCAGAGAGGGGGAACGTGTCATGACGGTCAAAACACGGGGAAGCTTTAATAAAAGCGAATGTGCCGGCCGCCGGCAAAGTGAAGACTTTTACTGCCGGCTTCCGGACATCCTCCTTATTTTTAAAGATGGTTATCATTTATTTTAGTGGTACTTGCTTATCGTCGCGATCAAAGTGTCCGCGGTTATATACGGCTCGCCTGCGTCGATCCGGTGCACCAACCGGTCTGAAGCGGTATTAATGCCTTCGCGGATGGTGAACAGCAGCTCGATGCCTGCTTCCTCCGCCGCTTGCAGCGTTTCTTTATTGTACGCCCCATACGGAAAAGCGAGCAGCTTTGAACGGTCACCAAGCTCGGTGCGGAGCCGCTCGTTCATGAAGGTTAAATCGCTGAAAATCCGCTTGCGGAACTCTTCGGCCGATTCTGACCGTTTCCATTGTGCCAGGTAGGCGGGATGTGTCAAGGCCGGCTGCTGCGGGCCTTTCGGCGCTGTATCGATCATGCGGTGCGAATCGTAGGTATGGCTGTAAATGCCATGCCCCGTTTGGATCAGTTCGCGCATCTGGTTCCATGTCAAATACTGTCCCTTTTTGGGATCTCTCTTATCCGTCGGCGCTCCGATCACGAAATTGGATGCGGGAACGCCGTGCTTTTGCAGAATCGGATAGGCACGGGTATAAAACGATTCGTATCCGTCATCGAAGGTGAGGACGACGGCATTCGGGGAAACCGGTTTCCCTTGCCGGGCGAAGCGGACGTAATCTTCCATGCTGATGACCTGATAGCTGTGGTCTTTCAGAGCCTTCAGATGAGCTTCGAATTGTTGTGGCGTGACCGTCAAGAGGCGGGGCATGCCAGCCGCATCCGGTTCTTGGACGTCATGGTACACCAGAACGATCACTTTATTTTCATAATGAATTTCGGCTTCCGGCTGCCTGGCCGTTGTGATATCGGACAGCTTGAGTGCGGTCAGCAAAAGCAAAAGGGAAACGACCCCCAAGAGGATAGCGATACTTAAAATAACTCTTTTCATGCGTAATCTCCTATGTGTTGATATGTTGTGCGCACATGGAGTAGACGCGGGAAATGGTTTTGCTGTTCCCTTGAGGGGAAGGGGAATTCCAGCATCTTGCAATTCCGGAATCTGTATGAGAATCTAGGGAATAGGGAGGGGAACGTCATGTTCCGCCTAAAATCATACGTAATGGGGGAATCGGCAATGGAGCTGACGGTGAAGCGGCTGTCCGAATGTACGTTGAATCAAGCGATAGAGGTTTGGAACAAAGGGTTCGAGGATTACTATGTTCAGATCGTCATGACGGTCGATACGTTCTTGGCGCGAATGGTGGCCGAAAGCTTGTCGGCGGACCATTCCTTTGTCGCGTTTGACGGGGACGAGCCGGTGGGGATCATTCTGAACGGCATCCGCACGACGAACGGCGTCAAAACGGCCTGGAACGGGGGAACAGCCGTCGCCGTGTCGCACCGCAGGCATGGCGTCGCCAGACAGCTGCTGGAAGCGTCCATCCGGTTGTATCAGGAGGAAGGCGTATCACGGGCGACGCTTGAAGCGTTCAAGCAGAACGAAAAGGCTATTGCCTTATACCGGCGAATGGGCTACGAGGTAACCGATCAATTGGTGCTGCTGGAATCGTCGGAGGCCTGGCAGTCGGGAGAGCTTCCGCGAGAGGACTATACGGTCCGCTGGTCGGGCCCGCATGAAGCGGCGCGGCTTCCTTTCTACAACGCAAACGCGGCTTGGCAGACGGGCTGGCAGAGCTTGAAGGACGGGTACACGGTTATCGCATCCGACTCGGAAGGCTGCCCCGTCGGTTATGCGCTGGCTAAGCGGGTGTACGATGCGTCGGGTGAGCATGTCTCGACAATTTTGTACCAATGCGTAACGAGCCCGGACGTCACGGATGCGGGCGGAATCGTCCGGCTCTTGTGCTCGGAAGTATTTGCCGGAGCCGATGCGCTGCGGAAACGTGCGTTTAACTTGTCGAAGACGTCTGTCTGCGCGGAGGTTTTGACGGCAGGAGGGTTTACGGTCGCTGTAGAGCAGGTTAAAATGGACAAAAGCCTCTAAAGGAACCGTGCGGGGAAAGCCGTGCGCGGAACCGCGCGAAAAAGGGGAAGTTTGCGATGCCATTTCAATTCGAAGCGGGCGATTATCCAGAACGCCCGGGCTGCTACATTATGAAAAATGCCGAAGGCCGCATCCTTTACGTCGGCAAAGCCAAAAATTTGCGCAGCCGTCTGCGCTCGTATTTCCAAAACCGGGATCAGCGCAGACGCATTCGTCAAATGGTGCAGGACATCGCGTCCATTGAAGTGGTGCTGGTCAACAATGAGTCGGAAAGTCTGCTGCTGGAGAACAATTTGATCAAAATCCATAAGCCTCCGTACAACCGGGCGCTCAAGCGGGATAACAGCGGATATGCTTATTTGCAAATGACGGACGAGCGGTTTCCGCGGCTGACCGAATATTACCGCGACCGCAGGCTGCAGACCGCAAGTGGTGGAGACCGGGCTGCGGCTTCAGGAAAGGAGCACCGCTTCGGCCCTTACCGGAGCGCCCGCTTCCGTGATGCCGTGCTCGATTTTGTCACGGAGCATTATAAGCTGAGGACGTGCGACAAGCTGCCGAAGCGCGTCTGTCTGCTCTACCACCTTGGCAAGTGCAGCGGCGTATGCGAAGGGAAAATCGCGGAGGAGGCTTACCGGGAGACGGCGCGGCAGGCGGCCAGTTTGCTTTTGAACCAAGGGGAGAACCTGATCGCCGCGATGCGCGCCAAGATGAGCGAATACGCCGAACGTCTGGAATTCGAGAAAGCGGGCAGCATGCTCCACCACCTGCGTATTTTGGAGGAAATGCCGGAGAAGCAGATCGTCGACCGGGAAGGCTCGACCCATCAGGATGTGCTGTATTTCGGCGAGGATCGGGTGCTGATCGCCAAGGTGCAGGAGGGCATGCTGCGCGATTTTCAGATGCATGAACTGGAGCGCGCTTACGACGAGGTCGCTTGCGACCGTTTTCTGGTTAGCCGTTATGGGGAAACCGAGGGGCCGGACGAGCTCATCGTGAACAAAGTGAGCGATCCCCGTTCGGTGGGTGCCGTATTGCGGCGAACGGGAGGCCGGGCGATCAAGATTACGACGCCTAAGCGGGGCTTGAAATACGATTTGCTGCAATTGTGCAAGGACAACTACGAATACCGGATCGGACGCGACGGGAAGAACCCGTGAGCGGACGGCGAGGCCTAATAAAATAAGCACGGACCGCGGACAAAACGGTCGGTGCTTTGTTTGTATTCGCTCAAGCCTCCCACCAGGCCAAATTGATCGCGGATGTAATCGTAAGGCCCACGACGGAGCTGGACGACGTGACCGTTGCTGACAGAGAGCTTCCGGGAGGGACGACGATGCCGCCGATAAAATTTTGTACGAATGGTCCGGGAGCCAGCTGATAAGAATAAACGGTGGTCCCTCCGGTTACGCCCGATGTGGACGATTCAGCGGAGACGACGCTCGCCGTCGTGCTGTTAAAATTGTTGTTGGTCGGTGTCTGGGACGTAGCCCCCGATAACGTCCCGCCCATGAATAAAGTCGTGCTCCCGGAAAGCGACGAGAGCAGAGAGGAGCCGCCGATGCTGCCCGTCAACCGGGAGATGTATACGGTCTTGCCGCTGTTGGACGGATTGGACAGCAGAAGCGAGAACGTCGCCGATGTCAGACCCGCCACGACCGAAGCCGAAGCGGAGCCGGTCAGACTGAACAAGCTTCCGGCACTTCCGGCGCTCGTCTCCGGCGGGGCAGTAATGTCGGGCGTTTGGACGGTGTTGGTCATTTGCACGTAAGCCGGATTGTTTTTATAGTCGAAAACATTATAGTTCGTCATCCCCGCACCTCCGAATCAGTACTCCCACCAGTTGATGTTGGCGGAGGCCGTCGCCGCGCCGACCCCGACGCTGACGGTAATCGAATTTCCGGGCGGCACGACGATTCGCCCGCCAAGCTCCAAGACGAACGATCCGGCCGCCAAAATTAAAGTCAGGATGGTGACCGGAGTCCCGCCCATGGTTCCGGCCAAGCTTTGTACGGTCATCACCGATGCCGTAGTGCTGCCGAAGTTCAAGTTCACCGGCGTCACGGCGGAACCGGCAACCGTTGCGTTCTTGAGCACATTGACGGTTGTTCCCGAGATCGAGGAGCTTCCTGCGATGCGCGAGACGTACATCGTTTTGCCGCTGTTGGCCGGATTGGAAACCTGCAAAATAGCATCCTGTGCGGCTGTGATCGACGACGAGAAGTTGGCGGAGAACAAAATGCCCGACATAGCTGCTCCGCCTTCCGGTGACGAGTCGATACCGGGGGCGGAGAACGTATTGACCTGCT
This sequence comes from Paenibacillus tyrphae, assembly GCF_000722545.1. Classification (GTDB taxonomy): domain Bacteria; phylum Bacillota; class Bacilli; order Paenibacillales; family NBRC-103111; genus Paenibacillus_G; species Paenibacillus_G tyrfis. The sequence goes on along the minus strand of NZ_JNVM01000012.1, from coordinate 157,992 downwards.
GGGTATACAGCGGCCCGTTCGAACGATTAAATATGCTGTAATTTGGCATAATTTCGTGCCTCCCGCCTTCCTTATCTGCAGGCGAACATGCTTAATCCGTCTGTAGACCATAAACCTGTTGTTCTAGTATATGCGGTATATTTGCGTGGGTTGTTGGGGATGGGCCTAGCCTCCGTATCTTTTTCGGGTTGACAAAATGATTTATTGTAACTACAATGGTTACAGGTGATGGATTTTGACAGAGAGGAGAGGATATGAATTGTCGATCAGCAGTCGTTTTGCCGTAGCGATTCACATCTTGTCTCTCCTCGATATTAATAAGGAAGGCCGGAACACGTCGGAATTTATCGCGGGCAGCGTCAACACGAACCCGGTGGTCATCCGCCGTGTGATCGGACTGCTCGGCAAAGCCGGGCTGGTGCATACGAGTCCCGGCGTCGGTGGCGCATCGCTAGCCCGACAACCCCATGACATCAGCCTTCTGGAAGTTTATCGCGCCGTGCAGAACGATCCGCCGGGGGAGCTGTTCGCGGCGCACGATAAGCCGAATCCGAAATGCCCGGTCGGGAAAAATATTCAAGGCACGCTGGACACCGTCTTCAGACGGGCGGAGTCGGCCATGGAGGACGAGTTGGCGAAAGTTACGCTGGACCAGATTGTGTTCGATTTGGTGCGGGGTGACCGGTAACCCTTTTTTTTGGCGTAACCTGTAACTAATGTGGTTACATGTGAATGGAAAGAAGAGACTAGGAAGACCTTATTAAGGAGGTGAATTCAAAGATGACCGTCAAAATTCAAGTGTATTCGGACTACGTATGTCCCTTCTGTTTTCTTGCTGAAGGACCGCTGGAGCAGGCCGTACAGGGCAAGGACGTCGAGGTGGAATGGATGCCCTTCGAGCTGCGCCCAAGCCCGACCGAGCCGCTGGACCCATGGAACGACCCGCCGAAATTGAAGATGTTCGAGCAATCCATCGCTCCTTACGCGCAGCGGCTGGGTATTGATATGAAGCTTCCGCGGCTTTCCCCGCATCCTTACACCCACCTTGCGTTTGAAGGATATCAATACGCCAAGGAGCATGGCAAAGGAAACGAGTACAACCACCGGCTGTTCCGGGCGTTCTTCCAGGAGGAGCAAAATATCGGGGACCCGGACGTGCTTGCGAAGCTGGCCGGCGAAATCGGACTGGATGCCGCCGAGTACCGGGAAGCGCTGGAAACGGGGAAATACAAGGAAGCTCATCAGCAAGCGCTGAATCATGCTTACCGGGAAGCGGGTATCACGGCCGTACCTACGTTTTTTATCGGGGATAAGGTGCTGCGGGGCGTGGCGAACCGGGAGACGCTGGAGCAGGTGATCGCCGAGGAACTGGCCGGTCAAGCCGGCAAGGCCGCCGAAGGCTTGTCATGCTCCGTGGATGGAGAATGCGATTAACCGCGATAACATTTGATCACCCTAACATTTTATAAGACGAAAGGATGGATTAACGATGAAAATTGCATTGGTTGGAGCAACGGGAACGATCGGACAGCGGATATTGGAGGAAGCCTTGAGCCGTGGGCATCAAGTGACGGCCATCGTGCGCGATCCGGCTCGTGTGACGAAACAGAGCGAGAACCTGAAAGCTGTAACAGGAGACGTATTCAACGCGGATAGTCTCGCCGCAGCGGCAGCCGGTCACGATATCGTGATCAGCGCTTACGGTCCGGCGCACGGCCAAGAGGAGAAGCTGGCCCAAGCAGCCCAAGCGTTGGTTGATGCGGCGAAAAAGGCCGGCGTCAGCCGTCTGCTGACCGTTGGTGGCGCAGGAAGTCTGGAAGTGGCTCCGGGCGTGCAGCTGGTCGATACGCCTGAATTCCCCGCGGAATGGAAGGGAATTGCATTGGCGCACCGGGATGCGCTGGAGGTCTACCGCCGATCCGAGCTCGATTGGACGAACCTGAGCCCTGCCGCATTCATACAACCGGGAGAAAAAACCGGCCAATACCGTACGGAAGAAAACCTGCTCGTCACGGATGCCGAAGGGAACAGCCGCATCTCGGTCGAGGACTACGCCGTTGCTATGCTGGACGAGGCGGAGCGTCCGCGCTTCTCCCGTAAACGGTTTACGGTTGGCTATTAATCCGATTCCAAATAAAGGCGAGCCGCAGCGATTCACATCGCAGCCGGTTCGCCTTCTTCGTTTATCCCCGCCCCCTCTGGGTGATGGTGGCCTGATGCTTCTGGCGCTGTCGTTGTCCGGGCCCAATTATCCATCCAGCCGATAGCGTTCAAACGCGGGCGCCACGTTTTTTTCAGCACGTGGTTCGCACTTGGACTGCGGCCAAAAGCTATGCGGTTTGCGGATAACCAAGCCTCGACCGGCAGCCGGAAAAAGGCGCTGATCAGCAGACGTTCTTCCGGCAGCAGCGGTCTGAATTGTTCATATCCGCGCAGCAGCGCTTCCATGCGCGGCGGTTCGAACAGTGCGGTATTCTGCAGCGTTCTGGCAATTTCCAGATAAATCGATCCAAGCCGTACCCGGTCCCAATCAATCAGGAACAGCCCGTCGGACCGGATGATGACGTTCGGAAAAGTAACATCGCTGTGAATTAGAGCGGGATGCTCATGTTCCATCAAGATCAGCCGCTGTACCTCCGGTGCCTTTATGATCCTCCAGGCTTCGTCCGCCAAGGCGATGCATTCGGCCCCATGCTTTCGAAACCATCGGCCTCGCCGTCTATCCAACCGCACGAGCTGACGGCGAAACAATGCCTCCTGCCACTTCAAGAAGCCGACTTCCTTTAACGTGAAGTGGGACATAGGCAAACGGGTGGTTGGACAGACATTGTGAAGTCCAGCCAATGCTTTTCCAAGGCTGTCATAGTCTTGTACATCGTTTTGAAGCTCCCGGCCTTTAATCCATTCCGTCAAATAATAGGGTTTGCCTTGATAGCTGGTCCAGTAACGGCCGGATGACGTTGTCAACCACTTCGGCAAGTGAGGGTAGCCGGCCTCCTGCAGCGTGCGGATGTGTGAGGAAATGCGCTCAATTTGCTGCTTGGGGGTACGCTGGCCAAGGATGCGGCTTCGGCAAAACGGCTTCAGCAGGAAGTCGCCCCGATCGGTGATTGCACGGTAAGCGGCATTGCGTTTGTAAAGCGAATGGCGCGGGATGATTCGCTTGATTTGGAGTCCGTAACGGCGGGCCAGGAGACGATATCTCGTTTTGAGAGTTCGGTGAGCCACACGGGTTTCCTCCCATTCGTGATGGTATGGAGTTGGAGTCTATCCCTAGTGTATTCGGCTGCCCGTACCGCGTAACGGATAAACGCATATATTTACAGGAAATGTCTAGGTTTGATGCGGGTTCCGATGACGCGGCGACCGGATGAGGTCAACCGCCAGATAGAAGAGCGGGATCATTTCGACAATCAGGAGGAAGGCGATCATTCCCTTCTTGCCCAATTGGGCGATATCCATCGTGGTCTCCGCCATGTACAAGGAGAAGCCAACCATCAAAGCCGTCATGGACAACGTAAACGGCTTATGGTCCGTTAGCGAGAAGGTTTGCGCCAGCGTGTTTACCGCGAGGAACAGGAACAAGCTGATTTTCACAAACAAGCTGACCAGCCATAACACGATGATCAAAGGGTCCAAATTTTCCAAAAAAGCACCGAGCCGGATGTATCGGATCAGCTCCAGCTCGGGGTACGTCAGGTTGCCCAACAGATCGGGACCGAAAATAAGCAGCGCCGGAATAAAGTTGCTCAAGATAATGATCACCGAGGTGAGAACAGCCGCCGCCAGCGAGTGCATCGTCTTGCGCTGCCGGGCGAAGTAAGGGAACAGAAACAGAATAAACGCCGTTTCCCCATACAACGAGGCGACAAAAAGCGAACCGTCCCAAAGGCTTGGGGCATTAAAATGATTCCACAGCGCAACAGCCATGTTAAGGTCTACTTCATTGTGCACGAAGAGGGGGACGATGATGATGCCCGCAATACTCATGAAAAACACCCCCTGCGCGCTTCGGAAAATGACCCCGATTCCCGACCGGACGGCACAGGCGACGCAAAAGGCGAAAAGCGCGGACACCGCCCAAGAGGGGGTGGTCAGCAAATAAATCTGGATCAGAAAGTCTTGCAGCTCCCGGAGCAGCACAGCCGCAGTAAACACAAAGAAAAGGGCCATGGCCAGCACGATCGGGTAATGCAGCCATTTGCCTACAATATGGCGGCCGTACAGGACAAAATGCTCGGCGGGACGTTTAATCGCAAGCCGGTAGGAGACATAGGCAAGGGCCCAACCCAGGAAACCGCCGATCAGGATGCAGAGCCAGGTCGAATAACTGGCGATTTTCACAATGGAGCCGATCCGAAAGCCCAAGATCGTAGTGAACAAATACAAGGAAAACAGCATATAAATTTGCAACTGCGTAATTTTCCCCATGCCTTGTTCCCTCCATTACTGTTTCATGAAAATCAGCTTTTGGATCGGTCCGAATACCGTTTCTACGACGTTGATCAGCGCCCATTTTTCCTTGAATACATAAACCGCCTCAAAGCCGAGGAACATCGCGGTCAAGGACCCAAGCACGACGAAATAAGTCCGGCGCCGTCGGTTGCGTGCCGCAAGATACTTCCATTCGTATAGCAGGATGCAGCCGTATACGAGTCCGATCCCAATCATTCTGTCCCCTCCGTATGTGTGGCGGACTGTTGGACCGTTCCCAAACGTTTAATCGAGATGTTCACTTGTATGACCGGTTTCAGGCGATTCCGGTACCATTCCCTCCACTGAGGCTTAATGCTTTTCCACAGCCGCGGATAGTTCCAATCGATATATTTGGCGAATTGAAAGGCATCGGCCCGAACTTCCTTGGTTTTGGCAATTGCGCTGTTCATCCGCTGCTCCACCACCGCATCCAGCCGATGCTCTAATTCGGATAGCTGCTTCCGGTTCTCCGTATTCAGACGGGAGTCAGACCCCAACATTTCTGCCGAAGCTTTCGTTGTGATATGCATGGTTAGGCTATCCCCGGTTAGCACCGGTTTGATCTTGCTGTGCATCTGCTCGATCATAAAGCTGACCAGCTTCCCGTCTGTTGGAGATGGCACGCTGATTTCCGCGTCCTGCAGCTGCCCCGAGACCCACAGGGCTCCTCGCATCTCCGTCGTATCGAGCGTCCCGACCATTTTGTTTTGCTTGAACACAACCGCTCCGTCAGTGCCCATCCATTTGCCGGGCGGCTTCTGCTCGTCGGCGATTTTCTTCGAAGTAAAGACTAACGACGGCACGAGCACGTCCCCTCCGTAATAACTGGCCATTAAAAAATCTTTCACCGTCGTTCGTAAAGTGACGTTTTGCTTGACGTATCCCGTCAAAATATCAACGGGGAACCGTTCGAATACCGCAGGAGCCGAAGCGATATCGTCGGCCTTTCCAAAAGAAACGAACACATTGGCATTGACGTGGAATTTTGGCTCCCGGGCCAAAAATTCAAGCAGCGGGGAGAGGCCCTCCCGTGCGAAATCTTCGCTGATGATGACGGTGCCCGTCTGTCCGAACGTGATTTTCCGGGACAGATCGGACTGAATCTTGCGGTAGGCTTCTCCGATGTCGGCCCCTGTTTTGGTGATAAAAACGTACGGCTTCCCCTTCCCGGAACCTGCTCCCACCATGCCGGGAATCATGCGGTTCGGCAGAGGAAAGCCCAGGCTCAGCTCAATGCCCTCTTTGGCTTTGCCCACGAGCAGGATGCGGACAAACGAACGGTCGTTAAGCTCTACGGAAGACCAGCAGCCGGTCAGCAGCACAAGGAGGCAGAGAGAGACGGCGGCTTTGATTTTGACGACAGACGCGCAGTCAAGTAATTTCAATCGTTGCCGCCCTCCTGTTCCGGCTTCCGCGAACGGGCATTCATTCGTTCGGAGGGCCGCCCGGCCGAGATAAGCCAAGGTCTGAGCTTCATCATGCGCCACGAGGTCCGGACTACCGTATCCTTTAAATCCGGCGCCACAAGGGGAGCCAGCGGAGCAAGATACGGGAGCCCGAAGGAGCGCAGCGAGAGCAGATGCAGATAGACGAGAAGCAGGCCGCAAGCAATGCCGAACAAGCCGAACATCCCGGCCAGAATCATGATCGGAAAACGCAGCAGCCGGATGGCCAGCCCCAGATCGTAATGCGGAATGATAAAAGAAGCGATCCCTGTCAGCGCGACGATGATGACCATGGCCGCAGATATGATTCCCGCTTGAACCGCAGCCGTTCCGATGATCAGCGCTCCGATGATCGAAACGGCTTGACCGATCGATTTGGGGATACGGACCGCGGCTTCCCGAAGCGCTTCGAAGGCAATCTCCATCATGAACGCCTCGATCAGCGCCGGAAAAGGCACTACCTCCCGGGATGAAGCGACCGTGATCAGGAGCCGTGAAGGGATAATTTCCGGATGAAAGGTTGTAACGGCCACGTAGGTCGAAGGCAGCAGCATGGAAACGCACAAAAATAAAAACCGGATCCACCGAATCCAGGTGGAAGCGATATAACGCTGATAATAATCTTCGGCCGACTGCATCAGCATGAACAAGGAGACCGGCGCGAGTACGACGATGGGCGTTCCGTCCACGATCAAGGCAACACGGCCTTCCAGCAGCGCCGCGGAGACGACATCGGGACGTTCGGTATACTGCATTTGCGGAAAAGGGGAATAAGGATTGTCCTCGATCAGTTCCTCCAAATAACTGCTTCCCAGCACTCCGTCGATCTTGATCTGCGACAGCCGCTGCCTTACTTCGGCGACAAGCTCCGGCTTACTGACGTCCTGCAAAAAAAGCATCGCCACGTCCGTTTGCGTACGGGTGCCGATCTTCATCGTTTCGATCTTTAATGCCGGGGTTTTCAGCCGTCTTCGGATGAGCGTGATGTTGACTTCCAAGTTCTCGATAAACGCTTCCCGCGGCCCCCGAATCAACGCTTCGTTCGGCGCTTCTTCAATCGCCCGCTTCTCGAAATAAGTAGCGGCGAGGTCCAGCATCCGGGGCTCGTCCTGCATGAGAAGCAGGGCATGACCGCCCAATAAGGCCGTCAGACCTTCCGGCAAGGAGAGCGTCACCGTCGGGTTCGGCATGGGCAAGCGCTTCCGCTCGAAGATATCCCGGCGGAACGCAGCCGCATCGTAGGCCTGCATAGACAGCAGGACGTTTAAAACGTTTTCCTCCAACGTTTTTTGCTCAACCATACCCCGAATGTAGAGCAGCGCGAATCGTTGCTCCGGCCCGGCGGTAAACGAATGAAACACGGCGTCGGAGCAATTGTCTAGCTGCGCTTGAAACCAATGAAGACGGAGGTCCAGGTCAGCGCAGCCATCCGGCGGCAGGGGAGGCTCGGAGTTCCCTTGCGGAGCCTCACGGGAAGGCGAATCGGGCGTCCGGCCGGGAAGCTTCGGACCTCGGTTCGGAATTCGAGAAAATAACGGCATCGTCCTACCTCTCCCTCGGATTGGAATTCGCACCTCTAAAATCTTTGTTACATTCGATGTTTTTATTTTTTCCAGCAGCTTCAAAAATATTTCACAAACGATTGCCTTTGGTGTATAATAAGTAAATATTTTAATTGTTTATTAGTAAATTATTTCGTGATTTAATGGTTTTACTTTGAAAGCACCTTCTTTGGGGGGCATCTTTTGACACGAAAGGAGTGATTTTCATGAACGAGGAGCAGCAATTAAAAACCGAACTGGCCCGCACGTTCCGGAAGGTTGTCAAAGAAATGTCGTACCTGTGGAGCCGGCATATCGACAAGTCGCTTTCGATGGCCCAGTTTATGGTGCTCCGTCAGCTGCGCGGAGGACCGCAGAAGGTATCCGATTTGGCCGAGGCGCTCGAACTGACGTCCGGAGCGATTACCGCCAAAGCCGATAAATTGGTAGAGAAGGGGTATGCTAAGCGGTATCGGGGAGAAGACGACCGGCGGGTCGTGTATCTGGAAATGACGGAACGGGGCTTGAGCGAGCTCAGGGCGCTCGGAGAGCAGCAGACGGAACTGGTCGAATCGTTGTTCGCCGGTTTGTCGGAGGAGGAGATCCGGCAGCATCTCCAATTCTTTAACCGGATGCTGAACAACGTGGACCATTTGGGAGAGGAGTAAGAAGGTAACGTGGAACATTTATCGTATAAACGCAAAATCACGATTATGATCGCCATTATTGCGGCGATGTTCTTTTCGGCCATTAACCAGACGATCGTCGGAACGGCTCTGCCGCGAATTATCGCCAAGCTCGGCGGGATGGACTACTATACATGGGTCATCACGATTTATTTGCTTACCTCGACGATCGCGACGGTGCTGGTCGGCAAGCTGTCCGATATTTACGGCCGGAAGCCGTTTATTCTAACGGGGATCGTCTTATTTATGATCGGCGCCTTTATGGCGGGAACGTCCGGTGATATTTTTCAGCTGATTACGTACCGCGGTATCCAGGGGCTGGGCGCCGGAATTATTATGGCTACGGCCTTTACGGCCGTCGGGGATTTGTTCGCACCCCGTGAGCGCGGGAAATGGTCCGGGATCATGATGTCGGTGTTCGGGTTCGCGAGCGTCGTCGGCCCGGCCCTTGGCGGCTATATCGTCGATCATTTTGAGTGGCACTGGGTGTTTTGGATTTTCCTTCCTCTTGGCATTGTCGCTTTTATCATGATTCTGACGATGTTCCCGAAGGTGGAGCGCAAGCCGGCGGAATCGATCGATTATTTCGGCTCGTTGTTCCTTACGCTGACGATCGTGCCGATGCTGCTCGCCTTCTCGTGGGCCGGCACGAAGTACGCATGGGGCTCGCCGCAAATTCTCGGTTTGTTCGCCTGTACAGTGGCGGCACTGGTTATTTTCTTATGGATTGAGAGCCGGGTGAACAGTCCGGTGCTGCCGCTCTCGTTGTTCAAAAACGGGATTGTGACGATCTCGAACGTTATTGGATTTATCATGAACGCCGGGATGATGGGAGCGCTCATGTATACGCCGTTCTTCGTCCAGGGCGTGATGGGGATTTCGCCGACCTATTCCGGTTATGTGACGATGCCGATGTCCATCGGGATGGTCGTCACCAGCGCGATCAGCGGGCAGTTGATCACGAAGACGGGCAAATACAAGCGGATCGCGATTATCGGGCTTGTCATTATGGTCATCGGAATGATGATCATGCATTACATGAATACGATCCCGGTGACGGTGCTCAGCATGATCGTGTTCGGCTTCGGTCTGGGGCTCGGGATGCCGGTCTTTTCCCTGACCGTTCAGAATGCTGTATCGCCGAAAGATCTTGGCGTCGCCACGGCTTCCTCGCAGCTGTTCCGCAGCTTGGGCGGCACGATCGGTATCGCCGTCATGGGAACGGTCATGTCGACGGGCATGACGAACAAGCTGCAGGAAATCCTGGCCAGCGGGCGGGGCGTCGACTTGAGCAAGCTCGATCCGAAGGTGGCCGAGAAGCTCGCTGCGTTCCACAATCCGCAGATGCTGCTTGATCAGCCGAAGCTGGCGCAGATTCAGGCAGCCCTGCCGCCGGAGCTGCAGACGGTATTTGGCCAGATGATCGATTCGCTTCGTGAGGCACTCAGTTACTCGCTGGCCAATGTGTTTTTGGCGGGGGCTGCGCTGCTGGTGGTCGCGCTTGTGCTGACGTTCTTCTTGAAGGAGATTCCGCTGCGTACCGGAAGCGGCGGCCAAGGACCGAAGCCACAGGAAGCTGCGGAAACGGACCTCGAACCGGCGCCCCGCCTCCACGGGAAGCAGCCGGCGAACGGGTAAACCGATAGACGGGCTTGGACCATGAGTTGGTCCGGGTCCGTTTTGTAAATAATACGCGGCAGCTTCGGCAGCTCGCCCAGCGAGATTTTCCGGCGGATCAACCACGCGTTTGATTGCCGGGCCGTACGCAAAACGAACCCCATACCTCGTCAGTACAGGGTTAATGTATTCTGAAATGAAAGAAGTCAAGGCCGGCATTGCCCCTAATGAAACGGATGCGGGTGCGGATTGAGCTGTTCAATCGACAGTAATTGCATGGCATATCCGAGTTCCATCGGCACCTTCAATACTCTTTCAAGGCCTGCCAAGCGAGTAAAGTTATGTCCGAACGTCATCGGCAGCATACCCGGAATCAATACTTTCGCGCAATACAATCCGTTTCGAACAGTTTCTGGCGTTGACTGGTCTATAGCAATGACATCAAGATTCAAACGCCGGAACTTTTGCAAAATATCCTTCAAATCGTCGGTTAAATCCGCATGCCCAGTCTTTCGCTCGAATTCTTCGTCGAATGTTCGGAGCGGACGATGCTCATCCAGCAAAAAGCGCAGGCGTTCCTCGGCTTGAGGCACACAGTACAGCAGGGGATGATCCTCCATCTCCGTCACCAAGGAAGGATCGCTGCACATTCGGATGATCTCTTCGCGGTTCGTCTCAAAGGTTGTGCCCAAGTAATGTATCAGGCCGTCCAGCTCATGAATCGCGCTTTTAGCAGCCCGTAACGGGTCCAAATGAGCTGCAGCCGCGCAGAAGACATTTGCTCCCTTTGGGTTCCTGTTTTTCGCCAGCGCCCAAATGCTCGGAATCCCGCTCTCCATCGTCGAATTAAACAAATATATATCGTATCCGGCTACTGCCCGCAAACGGTCAATCATGAGCCGCAATTCTCTGTCTCCAGCGGAATAAGGATCAAGGCGCGGGATAGGCAGGCGCGCGTACCAGCTCATCAGGAACGAATCGCGTTCCGCCACTTCCAAAATACCGTATAAAATGGCTTCTTCCAAGCTCCCGCCCAGGGCGCAGCCATTGGAGGTTTCAATTACATAACGATCTCCGGCATCTATGTTGTAATAAGCAAGTGATTCCGGAACCAGAATGGGGCGTTCTTGCAAAAACGAATAGCCCCATACCCAGTTGATCGGACGGTCGGGATCAAACGACTCGAGCGGAAAATCCGGCAGCGCATACTGCTCCTCCGTATAGACTCCGACCGTAACGGGGTCAAGCGCTTGCTCCGCCAATTTGCGGTAGTTGTCGTGCACTACGGTTCGTTTGCCGCGGGGCAACATGCCGCAATACCGCTCCAAGCCCTCCAGAATCGCGGTACGCTCGCTTTCTGCATAAGAATGAGTCCGGCCGGCTGACAATATATCTTTTCCGATCAACACCGGAAGATTTACCATCACATTAGCGAATGTCGATTCGAGCTTGGCCGTTTTCCCGTTTAGCAAGCCGGTTCGGTCATCCAGGTAATGGATGGTCAATACTTCTTTCAATTCCTCCATCGATCTGCAACGGTAACTGTTGGCGTCTGTCTTCAGATTCGGCCGCAAAAAGATGCGGGCCGCCTCGGGAGAATCATCGGGCAGCCGGCCGCAAATCTGACAGAACGGGTCGGGAAGAAAAGAGTGGAGCGAGCTTTTCAACGTTTTCAAATCGATTAAGAATATCCGGCCTTCCAAGAGGGACTCCCTCCCCCGCAGTACCTTCCGCGCTTCCGCCGCAATCAGGCATGCCACCTGGAAGAGCGCCAGACGCGAAACCGGCGCGCGGCTGGGCTTTTCCCCCTGCAGGAGAAGTTTCAGCCATTCCGACGTGGCCTCGCTGCCGTGTCCGGCCATTTGTCTCCTGCTTTCCGCACACTGGGCACATCCGGGTATACCCGGGCGTACCAACGGCCCCACGATGCCCTCGTCATACGAAATAAAGCCGCTTAGCCAAGGGAGGCCGGAGCTTTGCAGAACCTCTTCGGCCATCCGATACTCGGAAGGACGCCAGTCATCGTACAGCAACAAAGCCAATTGCGTCGTTTGCGGTACGTCTTCATTGTAGCGGGCCAGGCGAATAATCTCGTATTGGTTAACCAGTTCTCTGTATACGAAGTCGGAGAGCAGCCCCTCTCCAATTACTGTAACAAGCTTTTTCACAGGGCATCCTCCTCCCGTACAAGCACGCCAACGACCCCGCCCAGTCCCTCTCTCAAAAACGGTTCCATCGCCATGTCCAAGGTCAAAAGCCGCTTACGGTTCCGTTTCAAAGCCTGCAGAGAAAGCTGTAGAATCTCCGCTTGTGCGCTTCTTTCCCCCGATGAAATGACAAGGCTTGGCGAAGTCTTTTCTTCCAAATGTACAGAAGGGGCCTCTACCCCTTGCGCGATGAGACAAGTTGACTCGTTTTGCGCTCTCAACAATGCCCGCTGCAGCGACAGCCGCAGGGCCCATGTCGTATTCAAGCCCGCACAACCGTACCAACAGCCGTTAGCGCCGACCCAGATCACAGGAAAACCGACGCGTTCCTCGCCCAGCCCAATCACCGGTGTTCCTTGCATTTGGGTTAATGCCTGCAAGTAATATCGGCAGAGCTCATCCTCCATTTCGCCAAGCCTCGCCGGAATAACGGAAGGCTTCTGGCCTGCCGATACTTGCCTTGCCAGATCTTCCTCCAACCATTGTTGCAAACCGCGGCAAACGGCTTCATCGATCGTTTCCCCTGCTCCGATTCCCACATATTCCTGCGGTCCGATTTTATGGTTATCAGAGCTTCGATTCGAGGCGGGAGTCGTAAGAGCTCGGCTTGCCAATCTTGAGACATACGCTTCAATCCCGGACAATCCCGCTTCCCGCCGGGCCTCACCATGAGTCAAACCCGCACACGCCATTTCAGGGAGCAGGTCAGCCGGACCATCCGATAGCGGGTCAACCGCCTGAACAAGGCACTGGAAAAGCGGAAGCTGTCCCAGCTCTCCCTCCTCCCAAGTGTGAAAAATCCCCGATACCGCCGATGTCAATCCGTTGAAGAAAGAGAACAGCCCGTTCGATGCATTCCTGCCTGTGCTCCGTTCGATTTGTTCGTGCAGATCTTGAATCTGTTTTATGGGACGATGTCCGGTAACAAGCGGATGGGGGATAAACGAATAATAGCTTCCTTCCAACGTCCGCAGATCAAGACAAAAAATTTGATCCTTCAATTCCGGTTTGGCCGCTCCAGTAACCGATTTTGCCAAATCAAATGCGATCACATTCGCGAGCAATGCCCCGGCCTCGGAAGAAAAAGGTTGCGAGTGAGCATCTTTAATAAGAGCGCATTGATGGATGCGCCGCCAGGACGATTCCCAACACCCCTCCGAATCCGGATGTACCAACGGACCCGCCAAACCCACTTGCCTCGCACGGATGGCGGGAAGAAACACTTTCTTTTCTTCCCTGCAAGCCGCATGAAGAACTTGGAGTTCTTCGATACGGCTTTTCTGGGAAACAAACAAGACGGCATCGTACGGCCGAACCGCCTCCCTCCACGGAATCTCCGCGTTTTTCGGAAAGTCGATCTCCTTTACCGAGGCTTCGGGATGCGCCGCACGGGCTTGCTCAACGCATTCCGCAAGCCGCTGCCGATGGGCAGCCGCAGAGTCTGTAAGCAAAACGTCGAACTTGGATAATCCGGATTCGAACAAAGCTGTAACTAACGAGAGCAGAAACGAGCCGGAACCGACCGCCAAAATTTTGACCTGATGTGCGGGCTGGAAAGGGGAAAGAAACGCATTTTCTTGCACTTTTGGATTTATAGAAGGAGCCAAGCCTCGACACCCTCCCTCCTGTATAGTCCATTCATTATATTCATCATGAGATTGTAACTGTGATAACAAAGACAAAATCATAAGCAGCGCAGAGGAAACGGCGTCAAATCTATACCCTCAGTCATTGCGAACTCTGCCCTCAACCACGCGTTTGAAAACGGAAGGCAAATCGGGCATGATGAGAGTGAAACGATCCGTCAAACGATTCGCAGCGATTGGCGGATGGGCGGATACGTATTTCCAGACGGCAGGTGAATCGACTTTGAGAGTACATATACTGGTGGCGGATGACGACGCGCATATTCGCGAGCTGCTCCGCTTTTTTCTAAGCCGGGAAGGCTATGTCGTCTACGAAGCGGACAATGGGCTGGCCGCCGCAGAGCTGATGGAGCGCGAACAGATCCATCTGGCGGTCGTAGACATTATGATGCCCGGTAAGGACGGCTGGGAGTTGTGCCACGATATTCGCGGCCACTATGACATTCCCGTCATTCTCCTGACGGCCAAAGGTGAAGTCGAGGACAAGGAAAAAGGCTTCTTGTCGGGAACCGACGATTACGTCGTGAAGCCGTTCGAGCCGAAGGAGCTGCTGTTTCGGATCAAGGCGCTGCTACGGCGGTACCAGATGGTATCGTCGGCGAAAATCCGGTTGAACGAGACGGTCATTGACCGCAGCAGCTACGAGATCCGAGTCGGCGATCGGACGATGACGCTCCCGCTCAAGGAATTCGAGCTGCTGTGCCAGCTGGCTAGCTATCCTGGGCGTATTTTCACCCGGGAGCAGTTGGTGCAGCTCATCTGGGGCTCCGACTTCGAAGGCGACAGCCGGACCATCGACGTTCATGTGAAACGGCTGCGGGAGCGGTTTTCTCCGGTGACAGACGATTTTGTCATCACGACGGTGCGCGGCTTGGGGTACAAGCTAGAGGTGCGGGGCGAATGAAGACGCTGTATGTGCGGATCGTCGCAACGTATATTTTGATCGCCATGGTCAGCGGCGTGTTTGCCCTGCTGGTGGCTAACATGTACTACCGGACCCAGATCCGGGAGTATAACGAACAGAAGATCATGAAGGTCGCCAAAGAAATCCGGACGCTGTTCGAGCGGATGCCGGATACCGATCCGGACAGCTATTTTCGCAGCATCGCCCAGTTGGGCTTTCAAATGTACCTTGCGGACGGCAAGGGGCAGGGCGTCTTCTACGGCGAGCCGTTCCGGCATACGCAGAGCGCGCCGGATCAAATCCGCCGCGTGCTGGACGGCGAAATCTACCGCGGCATCACGGAGGAGCCCCGCCTGCTGACGATTACGGGCTTTTTCGAAAGCAGCCTGCGCAACACGGTCGGCATCCCGCTCGATATCCGGGGAGAACGCCACGCGTTGTTTTTGCGGCCGGCCCTGGAGCAGCAGATCGGGGAGGTCCGTCTGCTCATGGCGGTGCTGCTCGCGGCGACGTTTGTCTTCAGCATGCTGCTCATCGTGGTCTGCACGCGGTATATTGTCAAGCCGGTCAAAGCGCTGACGGAGGCGACCACTCGCATTGTCGGAGGAAATTACGAGATCGGGCTCGACGTGGCGCGCGCCGACGAAATCGGCAACCTGGCGCGCCACTTCGCGCATATGGCCGAAGCGCTCCGCCAGCTCGACAGCATGCGGCAGGAGTTCGTCGCCAACGTCTCCCATGAAATCCAGTCTCCGTTAACGTCGATCCAGGGCTTCGCTCAAGCGATCCAGTCGGGGGAATTGCCGCCCGAGATAGCGCAGCGGTATTTACACATTATCGAGGAGGAGAGCAGACGGCTTTCGTCGCTCAGCAAGCAGCTGCTGACGCTCGCCGCCTTGGACAAAGAAACGGGCGTTATCAAGAAAACGAGCTTCCGCTTGGACGAGCAGCTTCGGCAGGCGGTGCTCGTGACGGAGTGGCAATGGATGGAAAAGGGCATCACCGTCGAGCTGGACCTTCCGGAGATCGTCGTCCGTGCCGACCGCGAGCTGCTGCATCAGGTATGGCTTAATTTGATTACGAACGCCATTAAATTTTCGGATTCCGGCGACGTGCTGACCATCGGTATTTCGGTGGAGGAAGATATCATCGTTCGGGTTTCCGATACCGGTATGGGTATTCCCGAGCCTGAGCTGCCCCATATTTTCGGCCGCTTCTACAAAGCGGACAAAGCAAGAACCCGTTCCCGCTCCGGCAGCGGTCTGGGGCTCGCCATTGCTAAGAAAATCGTCGAGCTCCACGAAGGCACGATCGACGTACACAGCCGCGTTTCCGAAGGAACGGTATTCACCGTCCGGCTGCCCCGTTCATAATCGTAATCTCTCATTCATCTTCCATTCATATTTCTGTCCTAGAATCCGAAGTGAGATCGAGGACAGGAGGTTGAATTGAAAAAATGCTTCGCGCTTTGCATACATTTTCCTCGTGGGTAAGCAGCCCCAAAGGGGCCAAAAGCATCGTCGCCGGCTGGCTTCTGCTTGTCGTTGTGCTGGCCGCGGCGGCGCCGTCCGCCAAAAAATTCGCCATCAGCAGCGGAGAAGGAAGCGTCAAAGAAAATACGCCGTCCACGGCGGCCCAGCAGATCATGAATGAGCAATTTCCGTCCGCCGACGGCTTAACCGCCCTGCTGGTGCTGCACGGGAAGCAGGCGATTACCACGGAGGAGCGGGCTAAAATCCGCCAGCTCAGCGAATGGCTCGCCTCCGACAGTAAGCCGCAGCACGTCACCGGAGCGCTGCCGTTCCACCGGCTTCCCGAAGCGGCGCAGGACCGGTTGTTCTCGGAGGACCGCAGGACGCTGCTCCTGAATGTAACGCTGGAGAAAGGGTTGGAGTCGGACCGGATATACGACACCCTGAAGCAAATCCGGGAGCAGGCCGGGAAGATCGGACTTGGGGAGCTGCAGCTTGAAATGACGGGGCCGGCCGGCATTGCCGCAGATACGATTGCGCTGTTCAAAAATGCCGATTTCGTGCTCATGCTCGCGACGGTCGGGCTGATCCTCGTCATTTTGCTTCTGATTTACCGTTCGCCACTGCTCGCGGTGCTTCCGTTGGTTATCTCGGGCGTTGTATATGAGGCCGTGGACCGAGTATTGGGGCTGTCCGCCAAGAACGGCTGGCTCGTCGTGGATAAGCAGGCGCTGTCCATTATGATGATTTTGCTGTTCGCGGTCTTAACGGACTACTGCTTGTTCGTGTTCTCCCGCTACCGGGAGCAGCTCGGCAAGGTCGGCTCGAAGCACGACGCTATGCGCCTGGCGATGAATCAGGTGGCGGAGCCGATTCTGTTCAGCGGCGGAACGGTGCTCGTTGCCGTGCTTGTGCTGCTCGCGGCCGTCTTTAAGCCGTATCACTATTTTGCGCCGGTATTTGCCGTGGCCATGGCTGTCATTTTACTGAGCGGATTGACGCTGATTCCGGCCGTCTTCACGCTGGTCGGGCGCAAAGCGTTCTGGCCCTTCGTGCCGAAGCTGGAAGAGCGGGACACCCGACCTGCGGGACTGTGGGCCAAGGCAGGCTCGCTGGTCGCCAAACGCCCCGGCATGACGGCGGGCGTCCTCACCGTGCTGCTGCTGTTCGCTTCGTTAAATATCAGCGGCATGAAATATTCGTTCAATCTGCTGAAGTCGTTCCCGGATACGGCATCGTCCCGTCAAGGGTTCGAGCTTCTGGAGCAGTCGTATCCGCCGGGCCAATTGGCGCCGGTTACGGTCATCCTGCAGTCCGATCGTCCGCTTTCGGAGGAGCCGCAGTTCCGGGAGAAGCTGACATCGCTGACTGGCCTGATCGCCAAGCAGACGGGCGTCGAATCGGTGGAGCCCAAACCGGACACCGTGCGTGGTGACTGGCCGGCGAACATGTTGTCGCCGGATAAGCAGTCCGTCCGGCTTCAGCTGCTTGTGAAGGGCAACCCATACGATCCCGCGGCGCTGGACGCGCTGAACGCATGGCGGGGGAACGCCGAGGCGATGCTGAAGGACAGCGGCTTCGATCCGCTGCGCGATTCGCTGCATTTTGCCGGCCAAACCGCGCAGCAGCTTGATGTCAGAGCGATGAACGAGCGGGATACGCTTGTCTTGTTTTCGCTGATTGGCTTGCTGATTACCGTCATGCTCGGGTTTCAAACCCGCTCCTTGCTGATGCCGGTGTACATGATGCTGACGATTCTGCTGTCTTACGCGGCAACGATGGGGCTCGGCTGGGTAATTGCACACAGCCTGCTTGGCTATGACGCGATCAGTTACCGGCTGCCGGTCTATACGTTCGTCTTCCTGGTCGCGCTGGGCGTCGATTACAACATCATGCTTGTCTCCCGGGTGAAGGAAGAGGCGCGCAAGATGGGGTGGAGCGAAGCGGTCAGCCGCGGCGTGTCGCTAACGGGCGGGGTGATCTCCTCCGCGGGCCTCATTCTCGCGGCGACCTTCGGGGTGCTGATGACCCAGCCGCTTCAGGAGCTGTTCCTGTTCGGGCTGACGATGACGATCGGGATCTTGATCGATACGTTCCTTGTTCGCGGGCTGCTGCTGCCCTCGATTATGGTGCTGACCGGAAAGCGCAAGCCGTCGAGTGCACAGACCCCGCAGGTTCACTCATCCTAGACTAGACGACAATAAATGAATTGAAGGAGGTATTCCTCATGTTCGGCTTTCTGTTGTTTTTGCACCTGACCGGCTTATCCCTATGGCTCGGCTCGGGCCTGACGGCGGTCGTCATGCTGCCGATGCTTAACCAAAGACCTGGTTCCGGGGAGCTGCGCGCCTTGGCCCGCAAGACGCTTCGCGTGATCAGCACAATCGCCCATCCCAGCGCGCTCGTCGTTCTGATCTCGGGCGTCGTCATGATCGTCCAAATGAATATTCCTGCGCAGAGCAAGCCGTTATGGTTGCAGGTCATGGAAAAAGGAGGCGGGATGGTCATCCTGCTCGCGGTCATTCTGACCGGTATCCTCGGCAGCCGGTTGAAGAAGCGGCTGAACGCCGAGAACGGGCAAGGGACAGGAGCGGCCGCCCCAGCCCGCATCGGCGGCTATGTGGCCGCGACGGCCGGTTTTATGACGCTAACGCTAGCTGTCATGCTGATCGTCAGTTTGAAGCTGTAATAGGTACCCTCCGGGAGACGGGCTCCGCGCCGCCTTCCGGAGGTTTTTGCCGTTTATGGGACTGGGTTAGCAGCAGGGTCGGGCGGGAGTTTGTCCACATTATTTTCACAAAATTGCTTCGGGCGCCATAATTTTTTATGATAAAAGAGGACTCCATTGGGTGGTCTAATCCAATACTTAATTGACGAGGGACCAGACTATGATCGATAAATTGAAAGCAGCCGGCGAATGGAAAGAGATGTTCCTGCCTTACAAATTTGCGATGGAGCAGTTGAGCACGACGATCCGGCATATTAACGAAGAGGCCTTGCACGTCTACAATTACAACCCGATCGAGCATATTAAGACCCGGATCAAATCGCCAGAGAGCATCATTAACAAGCTGCAGCGCAAAGGGCTGCCGATCAGCCTTGTCGCTGCGCGGGACCATTTGAACGATATTATCGGCGTGCGGATTATTTGCTCGTTTCTGAGCGACATTTACGATCTGTATGAGATTCTGAACAACCGGCACGACATGAAGATCATCGAATGCAAGGATTACATTCGCAATCCGAAGCCGAACGGGTATCAGAGCCTGCATCTGATCGTCGAAGTTCCGGTGCTGCTCTCCAAGGGCACGCAACTGGTCAAGGCCGAAATCCAGCTGCGCACGCTGGGGATGGATTTTTGGGCCAGCCTGGAGCATAAAATTTTTTACAAGTACAACAAGGACATTCCGGACCGTCTAAAACAGGAGTTGCTGTCCGCCGCGCACCTAACCGTCGAGCTGGATGCGAAAATGAAAGCGATCAGCGACGAAATCGGACACCTGGATTCGCCTTACGCAAGGATTCAGTAAATCGGCACGCAAACCGGGGCTGCACAGCTGGAGAAAGACAGGACGCAAAGGTCTTGTCTTTCTTCTCGTCAAAGAGAGAGTGCTTAGTCGCTGCGCAAAACTTGCGTTTTCTAATCATTTCCAGCATAATGGAAAATATTAATATAGGGAGGTAGCTACCGCCTGATGAAAGCACTAAAAGAACTTGGAAACTGGATTGGCGCTTTCTCCATGGCTTTTATTCTGTCCTTGGTCATCGGCATCTTTGTTTTCCAGCCGTTCAAGGTCGAAGGGCATTCCATGGATCCAACTTTACAGAACGATCAGCGGATCTACGTTTCGAAATTATCCCATACCTTTTCTTATTTGCCGGAGTACGGCGATATCGTCGTGATCGACAGTCGGGTTAACCGGGAACGGACGTTGACGGACAGCATCCTGGAGAATCCCATGGTGCAATACTTCAGAGGGAACACGGACGAGCATGTTTTTTATGTTAAAAGAGTCATCGGCAAACCAGGCGACGTTCTGGAGTTCAAGGAAAATCAAGTTTACCGGAATGGGGAAGCGCTGCAGGAGCCTTACATGAAAGAGGCGATGATTTTTAGCTCGAACCGGAAGTGGACGGTTCCCGACAAGCACGTTTTTGTGATGGGGGATAATCGGAACAACAGCAGCGACAGCCGAAACATCGGCTATATTCCTCTCGATCACGTGATGGGAATTATGAAGTTTCCGTAAGCAAGTGGAAGAGAATCATTTTGATGATAGTTGTGAATATGGAGCTCCATGGAAAATCGGCCTTGCTTATGCAGCTATGCGGCAGGGCCGATTTTTTTTGTCCAATCGTTCTCAAACGCATTTGGGCGCGCTTCGAATAGCCTAATGGTTCATCGCAGCGCTTGAAATAATAGTCCGCGGCCGTTCCAGATTCAAGCGATCCCGCTAATTCCGGGCCGCGAGTCGCGCCACATCCCGCAGCTTGGCGGTTAACCGGTAAGTCCCCCTCAGCGGCTCATAGCCCAAGCTGCGATTGATCCGGAGCATGGGCGCGTTCATGGAATCGTTGTCCGTGCGGATATAGGCGGCATTCCGTTCCTTGGCCAAGAGCATGGCTTTGATTTTCAAGCCCTGCGCAATTTTACGTCCGCGGTAGGCCCGCTTCACTCCCGTATACTCGTGGTACATCCCGTTGGTCAGCTGATTGTGAAGCACGTTGGTTACTCCGACATAGTTGTCGCCGTCCGCTGCAATGATCACTTGCTCCGGTGCGTAGCCTTCGGCCATAAGGTACCATTTCCGCCATTCCTGAATGCCGGGAACCTCTCCCGTATACCCCGGAATGTCTACCAGCGTCTCCTTGTACAGCTCGTACAGCTTCCGCTCGCTTTCCTCGCCGGGCTCGTCCGCCAGTGTCAGAAACCGCAAGCCTTCGCTCTCCAGCAGCTTGAGCGTTTCGGCCTCGCGCAGGCGAATCGGATCAACTCGATCCAGCTTCAGCACCGATTGAAAAGCGTGCCGTTCGACCGTGAACCCCCGGCGCTCGGCAAATTGCAGCGCATCCGGGTGATCGTCCCAAGCCTCCGTGACGAGGGTCGTCGCCCCGAGAGCGGTTCCCCAATCGATGACATGCTCGAGCAGCAGCTGTCCGGCTCCTTGCCGACGGTATTCTCCGGCTACAATAAGCGTGTTATTGAGATGCCCCGGCTCCGTCCATGGCGCACGCCAAGACCAGACGTATCCGACAAGGACATCCTGCTCCGTAACGGCAACGCACCGGGTACGGTCATAGCCGGCAAGCAGACCGTTCTCATCGAGGTATGTATGGCCGACTGTATACAGCTTGGCATCGTCTTCCTCCAGCCTTTGGGCCGTGCAAGGCTCCGACCAGTGGGTATTCAACAGTGCCGCTAACGCTTTGTAATCATCCGGCAGCCGCAAGGGCCGCAGTTCAATGGACATTCCGTCACCTCTTCTTTATGTTCAGTCGATCGACTATGGAACTTATTATGCAATGAAGCGGTTAAGGTAAGGAATGGAAAATTTGGTTATAGTGAATTGGGCGTGAAATCTATCTGGATCGGGATCGGCCTTTTTTCGGTTTGAATACGGACGCCCCCTTTGATAAGATTACAACCAGACTTGAAGGCTTGTGCAGAGGTAAGGGGAGAACTGCTAATGAAATGGTCCGGTACGAGACCGGTGTCATACTTGTATACTTACGCCTGTCACGAGGACGAGGCGGAGCTGTGCGCGCTGGAGCTGCGCACGCTGCTTGGCGCAGATGCGCGGGACGGCTGGCTGGAGAGTCCGGCGGACGTCGATTCAAGCCGCAGCCCGTTCGTCAAGCAGCGCATTGATGTGCTGTGCGAGGCTGCCAGTCTGCAGGAGCTGGGGGAGCTGGCCGGGACGCTGGAGCTGGACGGCGGCTCGTTCAAGGTCGTCTTCGTCAAGGCCGGCTACCATGCGGCGTACGAGGACCAGCGCGCCATGGAACGGGAGCTCGGCGCGCGTATCCGCGGCCGGGCCGACATGCGCCAGCCGGATTGGCTGCTGGGCTTCGCCTGCACCGGCGAAGGGCGCTGGGTGCTCGGCCCCTGCCGGCAGAACGAAGCGGTCTGGCTGAAGCACAGCCGGAAGCCGCATAATTATTCCACCGCCCTCAGCACGCGGGTTGCCCGGGCGGTAGCTAACCTTGCCGTGCCGCAGCCTGCCGGCGTCCGGGCGGTCGATCCGTGCTGCGGCATCGGCACGGTGCTGATCGAGGCGCTCTCGATGGGGATCGATATCGTCGGCTCCGACATCAATCCGCTTGCGGTCCGCGGCGCCCGCTCGAATCTCGCCCACTTCGGACGGCCGGACGTCGTCCGCGTGGCGGATATCGGGGACGTGAGCGGCCGGTACGATGCCGCCGTCCTTGACCTGCCGTACAACCTGTGCTCGGTCATTTCGCCGGAAGAACAGCTTCGCCTGCTCGGGAACGTCCGGCGGCTGGCGGATCGGGCCGTTATCGTGTCCACCGAACCGGTGGAGACGCTCGCCGGGCAGGCCGGGTTCGCCGTTCTGGACCGATGCGTTGTGCGCAAAGGCTCGTTTTCCCGGCACATCGTCATATGCCGTTAAGCGCGGACCCGCCCGGGGGCGGCTGCTGGCAGGTACCTACGATCGTCCGTTCACTCGGCAGCGGCAGCTACGGGCTGGCATACCGGTGCCGCGATATCCGTACCGGCGAGCATGTGGTGGTCAAGCAGTCCGAGCCGAGCAAGGGCCGCCGGCCGATTGGCAGGAGGAGCTTGCCGTGTCCGACGGCGTCAAACATATGATAAGGCGGCTCCTGCAAGTGGAGCCGCCTTATGCGGATACGGAAACGTTTCGATTGGAATTGGACAACACGCTGCTGAGATTGCAAAATGCAGCAGCCGCTAATCAGGAGCTGGAGTTTAAGCATCGCGAATTCCTCCCGTTTTCGTGAGTAGTAGGTAATACGGACGAACGTAAGGGAGATTTCACGGGCTGTATCCGGCTGACGGGAAAAGTATTGACTTTAACGTTTTGGGCGACATATACTCAAGAAAACTTTTCATAGCCAAGCTTCTTTAGCGGCTTTATGAGCAACGCTTACTCAAGGAACTCTGAAGGGGGTTCATTCCCGGTGACATTAAAGAGAAGGATTTTTCTCATATTCTTTTTCAGTTCCTTGGCTCCCTTTTTAAGTATTTTTCTCATTTCTTATTACACGATTGATTCCATTTTCGGTAACAAAGTTGAAAGCGGAATCAAAAGCAATTTAAGACAGGTAGAGCTTTCCTTAAGGAATTCGATCAGCAATTTGAATCATATCTCGCAGCAATTGGCTTACCGCGGCACCCTGGGCAAGCAATTGGACGAGGTGCTCCGGCAATCGGAGGATCCGTTCCAACGGATGAAATCCAGAGAAGAGCTGGAAAACGAGCTGAACCTCATCACATTTACGAACCCGAACATCGGGTTGACGATGTACTATTTTAAGAAGGAAGGTACCGTCCAGTTTGCGAATTTCCCAATAAAAGAAAATTTTTCACCGGAAAAGTTGCCGCTGCTTGCCCAATATTACGGCATTGCCTATTACGGTCCCCATGTCAGCATGAACCAGTTTGACGATCAAGTGGTCTTGTCTGCGTTAAGAAAGGTGGAGCTGCCGGACCGCGATGACGTTTATGTCTATATCGAATCCGGCTTCCGGTTAACGCAAGATATTTTGAACAACGACCAATACGGAGGGGCTTTGTCCCACCTTATTCTAGATGGTCACGGTCGGATTGCCTACAGCGAGGTTCCGGAGGTATTTGCTAACGGGGCTCAATTTCCTGATTTTTCTAAAGGGGAGGGGGCCGGATTATACAAAGGCTATCATTGGTTTAAGCAGACTTCGGCTCAAGACTGGAGTGTTGTCTCCGTTATCTCACAGGCTGATTATAACTTGGAGAAAGACAGATGGATCCTGCAAATCCTTCTTGTATCGCTTCTGTTTCTTGGCGTTACCTTATTGCTGGCCTGGTTGCTATGGAAGATGGTGTACAGGCCGCTGAACCTTTTTCATAAAGAAATTAAATGGATGTCCCAAAATAAAGTGATGACCCATCATCGACAACAAACTCGCATTATCGAATTTGATCATCTATTAAGCCAATTCTCGCGGATGAGAGAGCAAATCTGGGATTTGTTTAACGAGGTGAAGGAAAAGGAGAAGAATCGGGTAGATCTCGAAGTTGAAAAATTGCTCTATCAGATTAACCCCCACTTCCTGATGAATACGCTGGACACCATCCATTGGTTGGCCGTCATGAACGGACAGCAAGAGATCGACCGGCTCGTCCAATCCTTAAACAAATTACTGTATTATAACCTGGGTAAATTGGGGCAAGCCTCCACGATTGAGGAAGAGATCGACGCATTGAAACAGTATCTGATTTTGCAGCAAATCCGATACGACTTTCAATTTGATGTGCGGATTGAAGTGGACGAGAATGTGCTGACCATGCCCGTTCCACGATTTATTCTTCAGCCCCTTGTTGAAAATTCCCTTTATCACGGGTTGAGTGATGACGGCTATATTCAAGTTAACGTTATACTCGATAAGGATATACAGATTTCAATACATGACAACGGTTCGGGGATGTCGGAGGAAACGATTCGCGAGCTGCTGAATAATCGCACGGTGGAACAGAAGAAGGTCGGCATGGGAATCGGTATGAATTATGTAAAGCGAATGCTGGAGGCTCGCTATGAGGATAAAGCGAAGCTGGAAATAAAGAGTGAAATCGGTAAGGGCACGAGCGTGTTACTCACCTTGCCTAGTATTGGGGGGAAAACCGGCAATGATAAGAGTACTTATAGTGGATGACGATAAGTTAGTCCGCAAAGGTCTGATTTCGGCTATGCCTTGGCAAGAGTTTGGCATGCAGGTTGTCGGTGAAGCTAATAATGGTGCGAAAGCGTTGGAGTTCCTGGAATCGCAGCCCGTCGATTTATTGTTGACCGATTTGGCTATGCCGGTGATGTCCGGGATCGAATTAATGCGGACGGCCCGTAAACATTATCCTCATCTCCACATGGTCGTATTAACGCTCCATCAGGATTTTGAATATATACAGGAAGCGCTCAGGCTTGGAGCTATCGATTACATTGCCAAGGTACAATTGGAGAAGGAGCAGTTTGAAGAGGTCCTTGGCCGAATCGCCGGCCGGATAAGCGAGCAAATGTCCCAAAGTCGCCAAAGTCAAAAGACCTTTATTCCCGATGAAGTAAACGAAGTATACGAGAAGGGATTCGTTCTGTTGTCTTTAGATCGCGAGTCCGGCCCTAATTGGCTTCATGAACTGAAACTTGAGGCGGACGATGCCTTGATGGAAGCGGATCGCAGCAGTTGGATCGGGTTGCCGATGAAGGGGGAAGAGAGCAGGCTGTTTGAAACCTTATCGGAGAAGACGCGCACGTTACCGGCCAGCATGCTGCTTATTTTATCCGATCTCCATGGACGTTCGTGGAAGGAGATTCAGCAATGGGTCAGAGCTTATGCGGAGAAGGAATTGTTTTACGAGTATCAGCCGGATTGTCCCATTGCTTCCGCCTCCATGAAAGACGGTTTCGAATCGTATGCTGATCCGGATGACGAACAGCTGGCAAGGGTAAAGGAAAGCTGGCTGACTTCAGGCTGGTTCCATAACGATGATTTATATGAGAAGCTCATTGGCGATATGAAATCGCTGAGACTGCATAAAAGCCAGCTGCTTGGGCTGTTATATTCGCTTGTGATGGAGTGGAACCGCTTGTTTGCCCAGACTCCAATGGGTAAAATTCAAAGGATCCACGCTTTTCACTCCTGGTTTCAGGTCGAACAATGGCTAAGCAAGCTCCGAAGAGACATTCAAGAATCCACAGGGCACGCTTCATACTCCCAAGAAATTATAGATTGCATGACAAAAGCAGTTTCGATGGTTCAAGCCGAAATCAATCGGCCTCTGACGGCAGCCCAATTGGCGCAACGATTGAACATAAGCCGCAGTTATTTCAGTCAATGCTTTAAAGATATTATCGGGAAAACGTTCAACGAGTTTTCTCGCTCCGTTCGAATCGAAAAGGCGAAGGAGTATTTGCTTAATACGAACGATACCATTGCATGGATTGCCGAACAAACCGGGTATTCCGATGAAAAATACTTCAGCAGAATTTTTCGCGAGTTAACGGGCATGCTTCCGAGCGAATATCGGATGACGCATCGAAAAGGCAAATGAGCGGAAATCTTGCGGACGGTCAAAAAGAGGAAAGGCGCTCGCACAGACGGCGCCTTTTCTTTTTGTACGGGTAGATAAATGTTCAATTCAAGGGGGGACAGATGTCAGAAAACGATTGTATGCACACCTGGATGAACGTATAAATTGCATGCATTTGTCTACCTGGATTTGCGCTCGTTTCCTATCCCAGAGTATCGTCTATATCTTTTATACTAAAATCAAGGCTGAATGATACGAAAGAAGGGGATTACATGTCAAAACAAACCGTCATGGTTCTACTCGCTGCTTCTATGGTTACCGTAACGGCGTGTTCCAGCACGTCAGGCGGGCCAAGTGCAACGGGCAGCACGGCAGCAAATTCTCAACCGGCTGTGGCTGCCGATCCTTTTGGAAAGTACGAGAAACCGGTTACCCTTAATATCGCATACAGTGTGGATCCGAGCTTTAAATCGAGTAAAGGGGAAACTCCCGAAAACAATGTCTGGAATAAAGCGATCAAAGAAAGCTTGAATATTGATCTGAAAATCGCTTGGCAGGTCGCCAAAACGAATTTTGATCAAAAAATGAATTTGGCTATCGCCAGCAACGATTTACCTGATGCGATGGTAGTCAACCAGGTACAGCTGAATCAAATGATGAAAGCCGGAGAAATTGAGGATTTAACCGATGCCTACAACAAATTTGCGTCTCCCGCTGTCAAAAGAATCGTTGAAAGCACGGATGGGCTCGCCAAGAGCCAAGTAACCTTTGACGGCAAGATCATGGCTGTTCCGTCCGTAACCGCGGAAGACTTCAGCTGGCTGTGGATTCGTAAAGATTGGCTGGATAAGCTTGGACTGCAGCCTCCGAAAACAATTGAGGATCTGGAAAAGGTAGCAAAAGCTTTCGTGGAACAGGACCCTGACGGAAACGGCAAAGCGGACACCATCGGTCTTGCGGCAGGCACGGGCTTGTACAACGATTTTACCCAAGGTCCGCCTAATTTTGACTTTACCGCCATTTTTTCGGCTTATAACGCCTATCCGGGATTTTGGGTAAAGGGCGCCGACGGGAAGCCGGTGTACGGTTCTACCATGCCGGAAGCCAAAAAGGCTCTTGCCAAGTTGCGAGATATGTACGCTAAAGGCCTCATCGATAAGGAAATAGGCATTCGCAAGACGCCGGAAGAAGTTGTGATCAGCGGAAAAGCCGGCATGTTCTTCTGCGGGTTCTATGGGGGGTATTGGCCGCTGCCAAGCGCCTGGCAGAACGATCCGAAGGCGAACTGGCAGGCTTATGCGCTGCCGCTGGGAGAGAACGGCAAGTACAACGTCATGACAACGAATCCTTCGAACACATTCCTTGTTGTACGCAAAGGTTATGCGAATCCGGAAGCACCGATCAAGATCAATAATTTTTACCTTAGAGACGAGTCTAAATACGGGAACGAATTCATGCTAATCCGCAACTTCTTTGCGCCTCTCGACGAAATAGGGTTCGAGATGAAAGCTGCGAAAGAGGTGTTGGCGGGCGCCAAGAAGCCGGAAGACTATGCGGACAACACGGAGTATAAGCTGTTGAAAAATACGCTGGAAACCATTAAAAACACCAAATTGCAGCCTTACGATAACATGGACATCCAGTATTGGAACATGGCTGACAAGGATTTCATGCGTTCGTATTCTTTGTTCGTAGGAGGAAGAAACCATTTCGATCCGAATGTGAATAAAATCAAAAGCTTGTCCTATACACGTACCCAAACGATGGAAAACAAGTGGACCAACCTGCTTAAACTGGAAAAAGAATCGTTCTTAAAAATCATCATGGGCTCTGCCCCGCTGGATTCTTTCGATCAATTCGTTAAAGACTGGCAGAAGCAAGGCGGCGATCAAGTGACGAAAGAAATCGAACAAACGATGAAATAACAGGAGTTGCAAACGAAGGGCGTCGGCGTTGGTCCGGCGTCTTTATTGATCGGATATAAGGAGGGAAGGCGGCTTGAAAAACAAGGGATTCGCCAAACATTATTATCTAATGCTTCTCCCGGGGTACGTATGGCTAGTCATGTTCAGCATTGTTCCGATGTTTGGGATTCTCATTGCGTTCAAGGACTATCATCCTGTTCGTGGCGTGATGGACTCGAAATGGATTGGATTGGATCATTTCGAATATATGTTTTCGCTCAATGACAGCAAACTTATATTTTTTAATACCTTGTTTATCGCGGTGATGAAGATAGCAGCGCATCTCATCATTCCGGTTATTTTTGCCCTGCTGCTTCATGAAGTGCGGATCGTAATGTTCAAGAGGTGGATACAGACTCTGGTGTATTTGCCTCATTTCCTGTCTTGGGTTATTCTCAGCGGGATTATTATCGATCTCTTCTCGTATACCGGACCGGTCAACAACCTCCTTTCCATGTTCGACATCGAACCGATTCTGTTTATGGGAAAGCCGGAGCTGTTTCCATTTCTTGTTGTGGGCAGCGACGTATGGAAGGAATTTGGTTTTAATATGATTATTTATTTGGCCGCATTGACGGGTATTAATCCTTCCCTCTACGAGGCGGCGGCGTTGGATGGAGCGAGCCGTTGGGATCGTCTCATCCATGTTACGCTTCCGGGAATAGCGCCGACGGTTTTCCTGCTTCTCATCTTAAGCCTCGGCAACGTGCTCAATGCCGGCTTCGATCAAATCTTTAACCTGTATAATCCGCTTGTGTACTCCACCGGTGATATTATCGATACCTGGGTATACCGCGAAGGTCTGCTGAATTTGCAGTATGGGTTGGCTACGGCCGTAGGACTGTTAAAATCAGCGGTAGGTTTTATCTTGATCACCATTTCCTATTATCTCGCCAACCGATTTACAAGCTACCGGATTTTCTAAGAAAGGAGCGCTGATATGGTTAAAGAATCGACTGCCGTCTCCAAAGTGTTCGACGTCATCCTCATCCTTGTATTGGTATCCGTGGCGCTTCTGTGCGTCCTTCCTATTTGGTATACGCTGATGGTTTCGCTAAGCGAAAAATCGGCCGCCGCCGCCGGCATCGTCCGTTTATGGCCGATTGGAGCTAACTTCGTTTCTTATCAGCAAATTATGCGGGACAGCGAATTTTTCCTTTCCTTCTGGGTGTCCGTGAAGCGTGTCGTGTTGGGGGCTTCTCTCAGCTTCATCGTCACCGTGCTTATGGCTTACCCGTTATCCAAGAGCAACCGGGATTTTCGCTTAAGAAACATTCTTATGTGGGTGCTGGTGTTTGCCTTACTGTTTAACGGCGGACTTATTCCGCTTTACCAAACCGTAAAGGCTTACGGGCTCATCGACAGCATTTGGGTTCTGGTACTCTCTGGCGGGTTGCCTATATTCAACGTGATCCTAGTGATGAACTTCTTCCGGAACTTGCCCAAGGAACTGGAGGAGGCGGCTTTGGTGGACGGAGCAGGCCCCTGGTACACTTTGTTCGTACTGTTCATACCGCTTTCCGTACCGGTCCTTGCTACGGTTTCGCTGTTTAGTATTGTCGGGCACTGGAATGAGTTTTTTAGCGGGCTGGTCTTTATGACGAAGCCTGAAAATTATCCGCTGCAAACCTATATTCGGCAGATGGTCGTCCAGATTGATCCCGCTCAATTTAATACGGATTCGGAAACATTAAAGCGCTTGAACGAAATTTCCAACCAGACCTTGAATGCAGCTAAAATCTTTATCGCCATGCTTCCGATTCTGGTCGTTTATCCTTTCCTGCAAAAGTTCTTTATTCACGGTATCACCCTCGGTTCTGTCAAGGAATAGCTCCATAACATTGGACGTTTGACCGGCTGCCTTGCAGCGACGGATTCAATCAACGCCCCTTTGCAAAAAACTTTTCTTCTTGCGGGAGGTTTCACGGGTTTTTCCGGGAAACCGGCACGGAGGTTTCACGGGTCGGCTGAGGCGGCAGCGCCGCCAAGCCTACCGGTTCCTGTAATGGCTGGGAGCCAGGCCTTTCATCTTCTTGAACATGCGCGAAAACAACAGCTGGTCCTTATAGCCGACCGAATAGGCAATCTGACCGATCGACAGCGCGCCGTTGTTTATCAGCTCGCAGGCCTTGTCCATACGATACCGGAGGAGGAAGTGCTGTGGCGATACGCCGAGCGCTTCTTTGAACAGCCGGGACAAGTATTTCCGGCCGAGACCGATTGAATGAGCCAATTCTTCGATCGTAAAATTCCTCGAATAATTCGTTTCGATAAACTCCAACGTTTGTTTTACATACTTATCTCGCATCGGAACAAAAGCTTCCGGCGGCATATCCTCTTCCTCATAAGCTTCGTCGGTCAGTATGGACAAAAAGTCATACAACGCGCCCAACAGCTTCATATCCCGGCTCGGGGACCTCCGGCCCGCCTCGAACATGCGCTGAAGACAGCCTTCGATGACCTCCGGCCTGCGGCACTCGAAGACCGGCTGCTCGGGACTGAGGCGGGCCCGCTGCAAATAATGCTTCGCCTGCACTCCGTTAAAAGCCGCCCAAGAATACGTCCAAGGCTCGTCAAGGTCCGCCTGATAGGACGAAACCGTATCCGGGGACACGAGAAAGCCGTATCCTGCCGACAGCTCGTACGTATGCCAGGGAGTCCGGTACACGCCGCGTCCGCGATGGACATAATGAATTTTATAATGATCCTTCAGACCGGGTCCCCAAGAATGTCCGGGCGCGCAGTCTTCCATCCCGCAATAATACAGCTTCAAGTCCGTACCCGCTTCGTGCGGTCCGGGCCTGTGAACATACGTAAAGGCACACACTATCGCCACCTCCGCTCCATGAATCGGACTCGCCCTGAGGAGAATCAAGTGACATTATACTATATTTGTCCAGCATGCTGACATACGATTTTCCAATGGAACGCGCTACAATGGAACAAGAAAGTGCAGGAAAAATCACTTGGATGAAGGAGGAAATACGAATATGTCCTACTTACCGAGCGGCGACCGGTATGACACGATGAAATATAACCGGCTCGGAGCCAGCGGGCTGAAGCTGCCGGCCGTTTCCTTGGGCTTGTGGCACAACTTTGGCGGCGGCGACATCTATGAGAACGGCCGGGCTATGGTCCGGCGCGCCTTTGACCTGGGCATCACGCATTTCGATTTGGCCAACAACTACGGACCGCCTCCGGGATCGGCAGAGGAAACGTTCGGCAAAATACTCCATTCCGATCTCCAAAACTATCGCGACGAGCTGATCATTTCGACGAAAGCGGGCTATTACATGTGGCCGGGGCCTTATGGGGAATGGGGCTCCCGCAAAAATATGATCGCGAGTCTCGATCAGAGCCTTAAGCGGATGAAGCTGGACTACGTCGATATTTATTACCATCACCGTCCGGACCCGAACACCCCGCTGGAAGAAACGATGGGCGCGCTCGACCACCTCGTGCGCCAAGGGAAAGCGCTGTATGTCGGCATCTCGAACTACCGCGCCGACCGGGCGGAGCAGGCGATCGCCATGCTGAAGTCGCTCGGCACGCCGTGTGTCATTCATCAGCCGCGCTACTCCATGCTGGACCGCTGGGTCGAAGACAGCCTGCTGGATCTGCTGGAGCGGGAAGGCGTCGGCAGCATCGCCTACTCGCCGCTTTACAAAGGCATCCTGACCGACCGTTACTTGAACGGAATTCCGGCGGATTCCCGCGCGGCCGGTTCGAGCGTTTTCCTGAAGCCGGAGGAGCTGACGGACGAAGTGATGGGCAAAGTGCGCAAGCTGAACGACATCGCCCGGGAACGCGGCCAGAAGCTGTCGCAGATGGCGATTTCGTGGGTGCTCCGCGGCGGCCGGGTGACCTCCGCTCTCATCGGGGCGAGCAAAGTAAGCCAGATCGAGGATGCCGTTAGCGCGGTAAGCAAGCTCGAATTCAGCAGCGAAGAGCTGGAGCGGATCGAAGCCGTGTTTGGCGGCAAGTAAGCCTTCGGCACAAGTCGTGCGTAACTCGGAAAGTCCAAGAGCCGGCGCACGGCTTTTTTTGTGCATCGTACTGGAATGGCTATTCTGCAATGAGACCGCATTCCTTACGAGGCCTGCTCCGGAAGCGCCGGGCCGCCTTCACGGTTGCGGCTGCCGGACTGCTGGCGACTTCCGTGCTGCTGTCGTATGCGGTGACCAACCCGCAAATTGCGCCTGACGAGAACACGTTTCTGACGATCAAGAGCGGGAACAAATATTACCAGAGCCAGATTCTGGACCGGTCCGTGGCGAAGTGGCTGGACGAGCATATGGGGGATGCGACCATCCTGACCGACTCGGCCTCTGCGTTCACGATTCTGGTGAACAGCCGCAATACGAAGAAATTTCTGATTACGAGCGATTATGACTTCAAGAAGGCCAAGAACGATCCGCCCGGCAACGGCGTCGATTATATTCTGATTCCGCGGCCGCTGCCGAACGCCGATAAAAGCGCCATTAATACGAAATACAAGGATTTGTACGAAAAAGGCAACGAATGGGCCGAGCTGTATCATGATTTTGACAACGAGTGGCGGCTGTATAAAATAAAAAAATGGCAGCCATCGGCCCCATAGGTGTTAATCTTTTGTAAATCTGGGTAATAAGAAAGAGCAGGTAAAGCTCTCCGGAGCAAGCCCTGTTCTTTTTTGTCGATAACGGGGATAAAGTCCTGAGCCGCAAGGGCCAATTTCTCCCTTTCATCTTAAATTCATTTTTCTTTAATATTTAACCTTTACAATAAGTTAAAAATCGATTCCGCAATAAGAACGATGTGCGGGCTGATAGGAGTGTGAGAAGCGATGCGTCCCTTGGATGTCCAAGGACAGCCAAAGTCATCACGGTCAAAGCTTGCCCGCGTGGGATGGAACAGCTTTATCGTTGCCGCAATGATCGGAATTCCCCTGCTTCTGGTATTTGGCATGGAACTGATAGGACGGGGAACCGTACACGAGACCTGGACTTGGCTAATTGCTAATTGGAAGCTGTTCGGATTGAATGCTTTGATTGTGTTTCTGGTATTTGTATTGATTTACTGTATCATCGGGTCGCTAGTGCTGTCTGCCGGCATTAGCGCCCTGCTGCTGTCGATCGTATCGCTGATCAGTTATTTCAAGGTAAAGCTGATTGGCGAGCCCTTCTTTCCATGGGATATTTTCTTGAACAAGGAGAGCATGAACATCCTGCCGCTGGTCACAACGCATACCGCCCTTGTGCGGATCGGGTTGGTTTTCGCCATCGTGGCCGTGATCTTCCTGTTCCGCCTGTGGGTGCCGCGGCTGTCGCTGCGCCCAGTAACCCGGATAGTCCTCGGCGCGCTGTGCATCTTCGCTTTGTACAGCTTCGGCGTGCGGGCTCCGTGGGTCGGAACGCTGCTGGACCGGGCGGGAGTGAACGAGATCGTCTGGAACCAGCAGGAAAACTACGGAACGAACGGGCTATCCTTGGCGTTCACCATGAACGTAAAAAATACGATCGTACCGAAGCCGCCGGGCTACAGCGAGCCTACCATGGCCAATTTGGCCGAAAGTCTCAACGAAATGGTCGGTACGTCGACGGCGAACGCGGCAAGCGGAGTGAAGCCGAACGTCATTTTTATTATGAACGAAGCGTTCTGGGACCCGACCTTGCTGCCGAACGTGACCTTCAGCGAAGATCCGGTGCCTACCATTCACAGGCTTGAGCAGGAGAGCACGTCGGGCTATCTGCTATCGCCGCAGTTCGGCGGCGGAACAAGCAATGTAGAATTCGAGGTGCTGACCGGGCAGTCCATGAGCTTTCTGCCGGCCGGGTCGGTGCCGTATCAGCAGTACATCAGTAAGCCGATCCCGAGCATGGCCAGCTATTTCAAGGGCCTCGGCTACAAGAGCGCGGCGATCCATTCGTACGAAGGCTGGTTCTGGAACCGCGAGAACGTCTACAAGCATATGGGCTTCGACAGCTTCCAGAGCAAGGACGGCTTCCAGAATCCCGAGTACCGCGGCGATTTCATCGCGGATGACGAGGTGTCCAAGAGCATTATCAAGGAAGTGGAGTCCAACGCCAACCCAACGTTCATCTATGCGGTCACGATGCAGAATCACGGCCCTTACGACGATCATCGCTACGGCAGCGACAATCCCATTAAAGTTCAAGGCAACCTTGACGATACGGCCCGCGATACGCTGGAAACGTACGTGCACGGTGCCCGCGATGCGGACAGCAGTCTACAGCTGTTGATCGATCATTTCCAAAATTCCAACGAGCCGACGATTATCGTGTTCTACGGCGATCATCTGCCGATGCTTGGTTACGATTATGACGCGTATGTGCAGTCCGGGTTCATTCATACGGCCAAATCGGATCAATGGTCGCTGGAGGAGCTGAAAAAGATGCACAGCGTGCCTTTTGTGATGTGGTCCAACTTCGACATGGCGAAGGAGCAGGTGCCGGTGCTGAGCAACTCGTTCCTGAGCGCCTACGTGCTGGACCGGCTGCAGATGGAGAAGCCTGCCGCGCTGGCGTATAATGCCGAGCTGTCCAAGAAGGTTCCGGGTCTGCTGCGCAATCTCGTCATCGATTCGGACGGACAGATGCATGCGTCGGTTCCGGCTTCGGCCGCTGCCGATGTGGAGAAGTACCGGGAGCTTCAATATGATGAACTGTTCGGAAAGCAGTATCTCGCCAAATATACCGGAGCTCCTTCTGCCGCCGGGGCGGCAGATCCGGGAGGCGGGGGAGCCGTACCGAATGCCGACGGGCATTAGCGCCGTGCGACGCTGAATAACGGATTGCTTGCAGCAACAAAAAGACGGTTGGACAAAAGGTCCAGCCGTCTTTTTGCGCTTTTTTTGCTTTGGCGGGCAAATGACTGCCTTTCCGCGCATACAATATAGAATCAATGCCGAAAGCGGGTGGGTTCTTGTGACGACGCCGGCGATTAATATTTTTTATATCAAAATCAACAGCATCTCGAATAATGGCTCCTTCAGCATCGGGGAAACGTTCCACCACGGCCATTCGGTGCGTTCCAAAACACAGGGGACCAATGCGTCCTATGGGGACGGCTCTCCGCCACGGTCCGAGATGCGCAATATTTATATCGACCCCGATCTGAACGATCAAGGGGAGATTACGATTTCTCCCAAATAAAGCGTATGCTATAGCTTTACCAGCGGGCTTGCAAGCAGAAGGAGGCGCCAACGATGCCCAACATTATTAATGTTTTTAATATTAAGACAAATGGATTGTCCAAAAACGCGAACATTGATTTCGGCACGACGGTGCAAAGCGGTCATACGGTCAACGTGAAAGTAGTCGGCGCCAACTTTGCCAACGGGGACTTTTCCCCCGTTTCTTCGCTGATGATCAATGCTGGAGTGGACCCGGATGTTATCGATCAAAATCAGAATACGTTCGGCAGCCCAATCACGCCGGTCGTGAATACCGTTTAACATTCAGCGGGTTGCGGGCGGAAGGGGCAAGAGCGTTCGACTAGGAACGAAGCGTGGGCCTTTGTTCCTGAAGTGTGGCCTAAGGTGCAAACGGTCGTTTGGGGGGCTTCGGGGTTATGGAGATGGATAAACTGAAGCAGTGGATGGAGCTGGCGCAGAAGCTTGAAAAAGGGGATTTCTGGAAGGGTGTATTCGATACCCATGGCGAAGCGCCTTCTGGAGGCGCGCAAGGCGGTAAGCCAAGCGGTTATCCGGCGTATGATTTGTACGAGCGGGAGGAGGAGAATTGGGTCGTGCTGGAGCTTCCCGGGCTGTGCAAGGAGGACGTGGAGCTGACGCTGTCGGGCAATGAACTGACCGTTCAGGGCATTGCGAAGCCGCCGGTGGATAACGCCATACCTCTTCATAAAGAACGCTTTTACGGACCGTTCGAGCGTACGATCCCGCTGCCGCAGCTCGGAGAGCAGTCTCCGGTTCATGCCCACTTCGAACGGGGACTGTTGATTCTAAACTACGAGCGTACGCGGCGCAAAGATGAACATATCGAGATCGAATAACTTTGAGATTATTACCAAACAAAGTGGGGATACGATGAATAGGAAATCGCTTTTCGGGACAACGTCCAATTCCAACGCGCCTCCACAGCAAGGCGGCAATCAGGAAGAAGCGCAGCGGCTCCGTCAGCTGGAAGAACGGTTGAACCAACTGATGGAGAAGCTGGAGGACCGGCAGACTCAGCCGGCCATCGTGATCCAATCGTTGTCTATTGAGAAGGTGGTTGTCGAGCATGTCGATCTGAACAACAACCTCGGACAGTTGGGTATCCGGGAGCTGAGCGGCAAGCTAAACATCGGAGCAGCGTATACGTACGGCAAGGAAGCCGACGGGGGCGGGAACGGCACAAGCCAGCCCGTGGCTGACGGTAATCTTAAGTCGGAAGGCAAATCTAAGGCAGGCGGGAATCCCACAACGGAGGGCAAGCCCGCCTTTGACGGCAAAGCTGCAGCGGATCACAAATCCGGGGAGAACGGCAATCCGGATCAGGGTAACAAATCTGCCCCGGCTTCTCGGGGAAGCGATCCGCACCATGGAGGCCCCCGCATCCGTTTCGGCAGCAGGACGTAGGACAAGCCCATAAAGCGCCCCTTTTCCTTTGCAAAAGGAATATGCTACAATTTGCTCAACAACCTATGATGTTATTTTTCATGACATAGGAAAGCAGAGTAGCGGGGGGAATTATTATGGACTTGCGTAAACTGCGTTTGGACGAACCGGTGGCCGGGACGTTCAGCGAAGAACGGGACGAATACGAGCGGGATTATGCGCGGCTCATCCAATCCCCGGCTTTTCGGCGGCTGCAGGGCAAATCGCAGGTATTCGGCGCCGGGACCGGCGACTACTATCGGACAAGACTGACGCATTCGATTGAGGTGTCGCAAATTGCCCGCGAGACAGCGCGGCGGCTTGGCGAGCATTACGAGTTTTTGCGGCGGAAGGAGCACCCTGGCTTGATGATGGACCCGGCTGTCGTGGAATGCGCTGCGCTCGCGCATGATCTCGGACATCCGCCGTTCGGGCATAAAGGGGAAGAAGTGCTGGACCGGCTGCTTGCCGAAGAGCACGGCTTGGCTTACGAAGGCAATGCGCAAAATTTCCGCCTGCTGATGTTTCTGGAGAAGCGCGCCGGCAGCGGCAGCGGCCTCGATTTGACGGCAGCTGTGCTGCTTGGGATTAATAAATACCCTTATAATCTGGACACGCCCGGACGGATTAAGGGTGTGTATCCGATGGAATGGGAAGGTATCAGCTGCCTTCGCGACAAATGGAACATGCCGGCCAGCTGCTCGACGCTGGAGGCGCAGCTGATGGATTTGAGCGACGACATCGCTTATTCGACGCACGATATCGAGGACGGCATCCGCGCCGGCAAAATTCAGATGAACCGGACCTTTTTCGAGGACGACCGGTTGGCTATGCATCTCGTGGAAGAGATCGAGGGCGACCAGGGGAACCTGGAGGTCGGCTGGGACCAGGTCGATATCAAGGCGATGGTCAAGCGTGTGCTGGCTTCGTATCTGGAGCAGTGGGAGGAAATCTACGCCGAGTGCGACAACGAGGTCTCGCGGACCCGCAGGGAGATGAAAGCCCGCTGGGTGAGCGCTTTTGCCGGGCGGGTCGGCATTATCGACGATCCGAAGAAAGGCTGGAAGCGGGTCACGTTCGTTCGCGACGGACAGCAGGATTTGGAGCTGCTGCGGACGATGGAAATTTTGAAGAAGCTGGCTTGGGTGACGCTAATCAAAGATTTCCGCGTGCAGCGGCTCCAGAAGCGCAGCGAAATTATGATACGGCGACTGTGGGACAGCTTCAAGGTGCCTGAGGAAGGGCACCTGATCATTCCGCCCGATTGGATCGAAAATTACGAACGGCATAAAAACCGCTGGACGTGGCCGCGCTTCGTGGCCGACTATCTCTCCGGCATGACGGATGCCTACGCGGAGAAGGTATACGCCGAGCTGTTCGCAAGCAAGTCCGGCTCGATCTATGAGATGGATTAAGGCTTTTGGGGTCTGATCCTTGCCCTCTCCGGCATATACTGGGAGCGAGCGCTAGTGTCGCATCTCTGATGAGGAGGTGACCGGTCCCTATGATCGTTATTGCGGACGGCCAAACGTCGGTCGATATATCCGGCTGGGAACCGCCCGAGAGGGACATCTACGAGGAGAAACACAGGAACCCCACGACGTATCAATATGATTCGGAAAGAGCGCTGCGCTTCGAGCTCAGGCTGCGGACGGCGATTGTCCAAGCGGCCAAAGATTTGCAGCACAGCGCGGCGTCGTTCGCTTCCTTCAAAAAATCGCGCTGCAACGCGGCCTATTGGATACGTACCGAGAATGGCGGATTTCAGATGAGGCATGACGTATTGCCTTCCGAAGCGATCCGGGATATTTTCTCGAACGGCCGGGCTTACGCGTTCGAATGCGCTACCGCCATCATCATCGTGCTGTACAAAGCGGTGCTGGAGACGATCGGAGATCAGAAGTTCAACCGGCTGTTCGCCGACCTGTATTTGTATTCGTGGGAGGTGGATAGTGACCTGCGGCTGATCACGATTGCCGAGAAGATGCCAACGTATTCGGGAGACATCCTGTATTTCAAAAATCCCGACGTTGATCCGGAATGGATGGAGTGGCAGGGAGAGAACGTGGTGAAGCTCGGAAGCGACAGCTATTTTGGCCATGGGATTGGCATCACGAATGCGGCAGGCATCATTGCCAAGCTGAACAAGCACCGCAAGAAGGGAAGCACCGAGTCCGCCTATTTGATCGATCAGGTAACGTATCCGAATTACGTTTATTTGTACGAGGCGGCATCTTCCCGGGTTCCGATTTCCCAGACGGCGCTTGCTTGGCTGCCGCCGGAAGCCCGCGGCCGGATTGTCGTTCGAATCGGCGGGAGAACCGCTATTTACGCCTGAAGCACGGCTTTAAGGGATCTTTCGACACGTGAAATCGCGCACGGAGATCCCTTTTTGCTGCATGGGATAAGCGGCAGCGCCCGGCCCTGCTGTCTCGCAAGACAGCATTGACCGGACGCGGGAGGTTACTGCAAGCTATTCGCGATGTGAAGCAAATCGTCTTCAGACACTTTCAGCGAAGGAGTCGTCACTTGGTACAGGATCGTGCTGCCGTCTTGTTTCTCCAACCAAGCCAAGCTTTGCATCGCGCCCGTTTCGCTGAGCATATGGTTGCGGTTCAACGTATAATAGCCATCCTTGCCCGAAACGGAAACCTTCTCCGCAGTTGTCGATTCGCCGGTTATGGTGCGGACGTCGGTCGCCGCATCGTCTCCGGAGAACACTTGGTAACGCACCTCGATTTGTTCCCCGTCCCCGTTAGCATAGACCAGCCCGGGCGTATCCATCGGGGAGACGGCTTTATCTGCCGAAGGCGCCTTTTGCCAGACGATAGTTTGGTTTGCTGCCCCGGCTTTTTTTCGAAGCAAGCTATGGTACTGCTCGTAGGCCGCAGCGTCGATGCCGCTTACAGGAGACTCCAGCTCCGCCCGTACGAAGGCGAATCCGGCCGGCAGCGCCGTCGGCGTCTTGAACGGGACAAAGCGCTTCTTCGTCTCCGTTTTCCATGCGTCGATGTTCGTATAGGCGGCGGGGGCGGTAATTTTCAGCAGGGCCGGCAGCTTCCGCTTCTCAAGCTCCGCGCTGTATACGTAAGCGGACTCGCCCGAAGCGAGCTGGCTGCGGATGTCGCGTACCGATTGCGTCAGCTCGGCGGACAGGCTTGCGGGCAAGGTGGCCGCGGCTTGCTGGGTCAACTCCACGCGAACCTTATCCGACTGCATCGTATAGAGCAGGTTGGAAGCATAGGCGATACCGGAAAACAGAAAGATGCACGCGGCGATAAGAGCTGCCCGGGTCGCGTATTTACGTTTGCCGGGTCTAAGGGACGGAGCCGTCATACGGGTTTGCTTCCGAATTAACGCTGCGATCCGATCGTCGAGCTGTGAAGGGGCGTGAAGGGTTCCGGCAAATTGCTGAAGCTCGGTTTTCAATTGATTTTCGATGGACATGGGGCAAGCCCTCCTTCATTCGTTTCGATTAAATGGGCTGCTTGCTTGCGCAGCTTGGCCATCGCGGCGTGGTGCCTCGATTTGACCGTACCGGACGGGATGTCCAGCAGTTCCGCAATTTCGTCAAAGGTATGCTCCTGATAATACCGCAGCACGACGACACTCCGGAGCTTGTAAGGCAGCTTATGGACAAGAGCGATCAGTTCGTGCTGATGCTCATGCTGCAGGAACAGCTCCTCCGTATCCGGGGTCCGCTCTTCCGTTTCCAGCAATTTACTGCGCTCGTGCAGCCTGAATTTCCGCCACAACTTTCGGTTCCAGTTGCGGGTTTGGCGGATCACGAGGCCGGTAAGCCAGGAGCGGAACGGCTTGCGTCCGTCGTATTTCGCGAGCGACTTGAATAATTCGGCATACACCTCGCTGACCACGTCGCACGCGTCCTGTTTGCTTCCGATGAGAAGCGTGACCGTGCGGTACACGTGGTCTTTACTTTGCTCGTAAATCATTTGAAACGCTTGTTCGTTTCCGTGTTTTGCTTGCTTGATCCAATACTGCCATTCGGAGTCTGTCATAGGCGGCCGGCCCCCCTATCGTTGTTTTTTCACTCTATATTGGTCCCGAGCTCTGGATTCGTTCGTTTTTTGTTCAAAAAAATCGTCGCCGCACGAAAAAATAACCCCGGCGATCAAGCACCGGAGTCGGGAGACGTACGGTACCGCTGCGGCTTCGGGTGCGCAGAACGGACCGTGTCGTCACTGGCCGTACATTTGACGGATCGTCTCCGCCAGCCGGAGGAGGCTTGCACGAAGCTCTTCCGGCTCCAGCACCTGCAGTCCGCTGTCGTATCCCGGAATGATTCGCAGCGCGTAATCCGCCGTTTGGAAATCAGCGGTAAGCTCGGTCAGGCCGTCGACAGGCGGATGGGTTTCGCGGATTTTGACGAAGTGCTCCTCCCGCAGGAGAACAAGCGTGGAAGCATTCGCTTGCAGCGTCACGAGATAGCTGGGCAGCCGGGACTTAAAGTCGGCCGTCGATTGCTCCCAGTAACGGGCTAGATCGAAGTTCGCCGGCCGTTCGAAGCTCTCCGGCCGGATGATGGCGCTGCGTATCCGGGAAACCCGGTACGTGCGGATCTGGCCGTCTACGAGCCCGATCAAGTACCACGCGTTTCCT
Source organism: Paenibacillus tyrphae (assembly GCF_000722545.1). GTDB lineage: Bacteria > Bacillota > Bacilli > Paenibacillales > NBRC-103111 > Paenibacillus_G > Paenibacillus_G tyrfis. The sequence goes on along the minus strand of NZ_JNVM01000012.1, from coordinate 116,554 downwards.
TTGGCGACCAGCCCGAGCGGGCCAACCTCGCGCTCGACGACCTCATCGCCCCGCCCGTAGCGAACGGCAAGCCGCCGTTCCTCCCATACCGCCTCCTGCACGACGGGCAGACACGATACCTCCTCCGCGGGTCCGTACCACCCGGCTCCGTCCACGTGGATGCGCTCACGGACCGCCTCCGCATCCCGCCGCAGGGAAGGAGGCAGAGCGGCAAGCAGCTTCAATAAGGCTGCTTCAAAAGCTTCGCGCCAGCCCAAATCGCGCATCATCCCGGAACCGTGGGCGAGCTGGAGAGAGCGGATTTCATCAATCTTGAGTCCCGTGAGCTGGGAGCGGTAGCCTTCCGGCAGCACCCAGCCGCCGCCCGAGCCTCGCTCGGCATAAAGCGGAATGCCGGAAGCGCTAAGCGCCTCCATGTCGCGGAAGATGGTCCGCTCCGATACTTCCAACTGCTCGGCGAGCTCCCGCGAGGTCATTCGGCCGCGGTTCTGAAGCAGTAATAAAATCGATAACAGTCGGTCCGCACGCATGATAGTCGCTCCTTGTACATCATCAGATATTTTCATTTTATCACAGCAATATGACAAGGGTTGACATATTAGGATTGATAGGATGAAAGTGTAAAGACGGAGACATGCTTAGAGATCCGGCGGATCGATACGAACTGCGGGAATGGCAGAGTACAGCCGTCGGACGGCTAAGGAAAGCGGAGGAATGAACGATGAAACCATTGGAAGGACGTATCGCAGTCGTCGCCGGGGTGACAAGAGGAGCGGGCCGCGGGATCGCTGAAATGCTAGGGGAAGCGGGAGCGACGGTCTATGTGACCGGCCGCAGCTTGCGGGGGCGGCTCTCCGATATGGGCCGGACGGAAACGATCGAGGAGACGGCGGAGCTGGTGACGGCCCGGGGCGGACAAGCCGTGATCTGCGGCTATGCAGAGCTTGTTGAGAAAGTGGACTTTAACAAAAAATAGAGAAACATACGGAGGTGGGGTATCCATTGGAGAAGCGATAGCGGCCGCCTTTGTCTTCGGGAAATATCCGCTGTTAAGCGGCTTCAATAAAAATTTCCCGATGACAACAGCGGTCGGAAGTGGATACCTCACCCTCCCGTAACCTCTATTATCTCATTTGACCACTTGCTCAACACTCCGAGGACTGCGGGAGGCTATCTCCGCAGTCCTTTTTGACGTTGGGGCGTCAGGAGGTGATGAACGAGCCTCCGTTCACATGCAGCGTCTCGCCGGTGACGTACCTCGAATCGTCGCTTGCGAGGTATACGTAGGCCGGCGCCAGCTCGAACGGCTGGGCGGCCCGGCCCATCGGCGTATCCGTGCCGAACGTCTTCACCTGCTCAGCGGGAAAGCTGGAGACTGTCAGCGGGGTCCAGACCGGACCAGGAGCTACGCTGTTCACCCGAATGCCTTGCTCGACCAGCGAAAGAGCGAGCGACCGGGTAAAGGTGACGATCGCCCCTTTAGTGGATGAATAGTCAATCAATTGCGGGCTGCCGCGGTAGGCGGTGACGGAAGCCGTATTAATGATGGAGTTGCCCGCCTTCATATAAGGCAGAGCCGCCTGAGTGACGAAAAAGAACGAGAATATATTCGTTCGGAACGTCTCGATCAGCTGTTCCTCAGAAATATCCAGGATGCTCCACTGCGGGTACTGGACCCCTATATTGTTGACCAACACGTCCAGCTTGCCGAAAGCGGCAAGAGTTTGCGTGACGACGCCCGTACACGAAGCTTTGTCCCGCAGGTCTGCCGGGATGACCAGGCAGCGCCGGCCAAGCTGCTCGATATGCTGCTTCGTTTCGGCCGCGTCCGGATGTTCGTATAAGTAGGCGATAGATACATCGGCCCCTTCTTTGGCAAAGGCGACGGCTGTCGCGCGCCCGATCCCGCTGTCCCCGCCCGTAATCAGGGCGGCTTTACCGAGGAGCTTGCCGCTGCCGACATAGGCGGGATTGTCGAAGATCGGCCGCGGGTTCATCAAATATTCGAGTCCGGGCTGCCGCTCTTGATGCTGGGGCGGGAACGCAATCGGCTTTTCGCGGCATTCCGTTTCCATCGCATAATAAGGGTATTCAGGGTAAGGCTTCATAAGGAACCTCCGATCATGGTAAATATGGGCTTTTGCTGATAGTGTATTCCCGTTGGGCGCTATGGGTGCACTCCGAAGTTACGTCCGGGTCATTCGCGTACTTAAGAAAGTTTTAAGCTCTGAGGATGGGATTTCTTCAGGTTTTTCGTTTAATATATAGAGTAGAAGGGAAAACAAAGAATAGTTACTGGGGGGCTACTTATGTTGACGAACGGCGAGATCCCCGCGGCTGCGCGCGTTTTGGTGCTCTCCGGCGACTTGGGTGACGGTCACCGGCAGGCGGCGCGGGCGCTGGCGGAAACATGCGGGGAAGGCTTGGCGGACCGCGTCCGGGCCGAGGTGATCGATTTTATGCAGGAAGTATATCCGTATCTTCATCCGATGGTGAAGTACTGCTTTATGAAGGGCGTCGAGAAAGTGCCGTCGGTCTACGGCTATTTATATCGCAAAACAAGACGGAAAGAGGCGATGCCGATTCCGTTCAAAACATTTTTGAGCTTGGGGCTGTCCCGGTTCCTGACGCTTCTGGAGGAGAAAAGGCCGGACATTATTGTCTGCACGTTCCCGCTTGCCGCGGCGGCCGTCTCGCTGCTTAAAGAAAAGGGCGCAATTTCTACGCCGCTCGTTACGGTCATTACGGACCATACCGACCACAGTCTGTGGCTGCAGCCGCATACGGATTTGTATCTGGTCGGGTCTGAGCAGGTAGCATCTGCGCTGCGTCTGCACGGCGTGTCGTCCTCCCGCGTCCGCGTGACCGGCATTCCGGTGCGCCGCCGCTTCTCCGAATCGTTCGATCGGGACCGGCTGTGCCAGTCGTTCGGTCTTGATCCGCAGCTCCCGGTCGTGCTCGTGATGGGCGGCGGCAGCGGCATGCTAGACGAAGGCGTCCGTTCGCTGATCCGTTCGACGTCTCTGCTGGAGCGGCTGCAGTTGGTTGTCATCTGCGGAAGCAACGCGGCCATGCGCGAAGAGCTGGAAGCGGAGCTGCGGAAGCATCCGACGAACCGCGTCATCGTCAAAGGGTTCGTGGAGGAAATTCACGAATGGATGGCGGTCGCCGACTTGCTGGTGACCAAGCCGGGCGGGCTGACGACGGCGGAGGCGGTCGCCATGGGCTTGCCGATGCTGCTGTACAAGCCGATTCCCGGCCAGGAGGAAGACAACGCCGCGGTGTTGGAGAAAGCCGGCGTCGCTATCCGGGCGACGGCCGCCCGAGCGCTCCAGGATCAGTTGCTGGAGCTTGCGGACAACCGGCTTGCGCTGGCCGCGATGCAGGGAAGGGCGCAGCAGTTCCGCCGCCAGCGCCCGACGGAGCAGGCTTGGGATGCGATTATGCATCTTCAGCAGACGGCGTCTTCTGTGCGGAAAGCGTGGCAGACGACGACTACGATTCGCGAGGCGTGGTAAAGCAGCGAGGCCGGATCGGCAACGCTTTGGTGGAAAGCCGCTCATTCCGGAAGGGGATGAGCGGCTTTTTTTAGCGCAAACAAAAAAACGCCCCCTCGGCAGGGGCGTCAGACTATTCCGGATGAGCTGTCGGCCCGGAGATCGGGCTGAGCGGGTAGAACGTATGACCTTTGCACTTCGTACAGGTGGACGTGTAACAATCGGCCATTTCCTCCAGCGGTTCGCCGCACGTATCGCAGCATTTGGAGGGCAGGGTCTCATAAAACTCAGTCGTTCGCATCAACAACGAGCATCACTCCCTGTGTTCGTGATACTCTCACTATACAGGAAGCCAACGGAAAATGTAAACGCTTCTTAAGGGGGAAGCGGCCCTTTTTTGTCCGGCCGTGCAATAAGCTGCGGAGCTTAGGCTCCTCTGCCTTTAGCGATGCTCTTGGGCAAGCCTTTGCCCGTACCGCGCAGCGGGCTCAAAAAAAATGTGCTCGTTCCCTCGCGATACGTGAAGAACCGGTTTCTTCCCGACAATTTGGCGCGGTACATGGCGGCATCCGCATTTTTTAGCATAGTGGTACAGCTAGACCCGGGAACGGAGCCGAGGCAGATGCCGATGCTGCCGGAGACATGGACCACCTTTCCTGCCAAGCGGTAAGGGGCCTTGATCGTTTCGAGTATGTCGGAAGCCGTTTTTTGGGCGGACGCCTCACTGCACTGGAGCGCGACCAACAGAAATTCGTCCCCGCCGAGCCGGAAAATTTGCCGATGCTTGTTCTGGAACGCTTTTAAACGCTGTCCCACTTCCCAGATCAACAAATCTCCGATGTCGTGTCCGAGCGTATCGTTGACGGACTTGAATTCGTCCAAATCCAAAAACAAGAACGCCGCATTCCGGTTTACGGTGTTTTTCTCGGCGTAGCGGTCCCAGGCGTTCCGGTTGAGCAAACCGGTGAGAGGATCCGTATACGCCAGCTTCTCGAGCGCTTGCCGCTGAAGGCGCATGGCCCGCCAAGCGACGATATACACAAGACACATCGCGGCCAGAACACCGAACAGCAAAAACAAATCTACCGGGCGCAGAACGGAGTGGACGAAATAAGCTCTGTCGTCATCCGGAGCGATGGCGGCTTCGCTGCCTGTTATATACATCGTTGCCATCCCGATCATCGTGAGCAAGCCGCCGCCCGCCAGTCGAAGGCGGCTTTTGTTTCCGAACAGAGCCAGATGAAAGATAAGGAACGTCGTCATGATGCCAGCAAGTAAAGAAATAAGGGTCAAAGTCGTATCATAGCGCACGTTGTCGTCCCAGTGGAATACCAGCACGGCCAAATGAGTGGACCACACGCTCCCCGTGACGAACGAAGCCGCCGCAAACCAGCGGTTTCTGATTCGTCCAAGGACGTGCGACAGATGGAACACGCTGAAACAACTCCTTTCTTTGAATGGTTTATCCGTCCTATTCTAACAAATAAATCTGAACAAAATCTATACAACGCTCTCTGCCGGCTTCCTCTCGTTACATAAAACTCCCAATAAGGTATAATAGCCCCAGTAAGCAAAAGCGGCTTGGCAGCTGTACCGGAGGACGGGAAGCAGGGGACAGCGGCGAATGAATCGCTTTTTCGGTGACGGATACAGGGATCGGCATCGCCGAGGAGAAGCAGCGGCTCATCTTCGAAGCGTTCCGACAGGCGGACGACTCAATCAGTCGCAGATACGGGGGAACGAGCCTTGGGCTATCCATTTCGCTGGAGCTGGCGAAGCTGTTGGGCGGTCGCTTGACGCTGCGAAGCGAGGAAGGAAAAGGAAGCACCTTCACGCTGTATTTACCGGATTCAAGGTAAAAACTATGTGCGCCGCCGTATGGATCAAGGATCAAAAATAGGTTTCGTAATTTTTTGTATGGTACTTTACAAAAGTAAGTTAGTTGCGTTATTATACTAAATAGAGTTATACAATAAAGGAGTGGAAATTATGAGCCAAATCGAACAACAACAAACCGCAGAGCAAGTTATTCTGACCCGTCATTCCGTCCGTCAATATCAACGGGACGTCGTTATCCCGGATGCGGAGCTGAATGAAATTTTGGAGCTGGCCGCAAGCGCACCGTCGTCCTGGAACTTGCAGCATTGGCGTTTTCTGGTCATTCGCGAGCAGGCGAACAAAGACCGTCTTTTGCCGATCGCGTTCGGCCAACAGCAAGTATCCGACGCATCCGCGGTTGTTGTCGTGCTCGGCGACCTGCAAGCGAACTTGACTGCCCCGATCGTCTTTGAAAAGGCGACGCCGGAAGTCCGCGACACGATGCTCGGCCAAATTAACGGTGCCTATGCGAACAATCCGGCGGTAGGCCGCGACGAAGCAATCCGCAATGCCTCGCTGGCCGCTATGCAGCTTATGCTGGCTGCGCGCGCGAAAGGCTATGATACCGTTCCGATGGGCGGCTACAATCCGGCTGCTTTGATCCAAGAGTTCAACATTCCGGAACGCTATGTCCCGGTTATGCTTCTCCCGATCGGTAAAGCGGCCAGCCCGGCACGCGCGACAGAACGTCTGCCGCTCAGCGACGTGGTCATTAACGAATCGTTCTAATTCGGAAAAGCGGATATCGACAAAATACCCCCGGCAGCGCTCTCTCGACAGGGAGAGGAGGCTCCGGGGGTTTTGCATGTTATTGTTGTGCATCGGCGAAATCACTTATTCGCATACCAGCGGTCATACTGTTCGTGCAGGTTGTCGCGGGACAAGCGGCTGCGGTGCAGGGACAGGCTCGGGGCTTGGCGGTTCAGCTCCGCGATCTGCTTGTTCGCATCCTCGATGAGCGCGTCGATTTCTGGGTCGAAGGAGCTTTTGGACATCCGACTCATCGCTTTCTCCATCAGCGAGCCGATTTCCTTCCGCAGCATGACCCACGGGTGCTCGACCTTGGCTTGCTTAAGCAAGGACGACCATGCGTCTTCGGCCGGTACCGTCAGCGGCTTACCGAAGCCGGGCAAATGCTCCAGGCCGCCGTTTTTGACAAAATCCTCGTAAGCCTCGTCGATCCAGCTCTGCCGTTCTTTCTGCGCTGCGAGCATGGCATCCCGGTCTTCAAGCGTTTCTTTCGGCAAAGGAATGATAGGGCGGTCTGTCGGATCTTTTCCGACACCGTACGTCTGATCCCGCTTTGGCGGCCGTTCGGACATGGTCATTCTCCTCCCGCATATCACTTTCTTTCAGAGTAGCGGAAGCGCGGGCCGGGGTCAAGAAAGGCGTTTATCCAAGATTACCTCTCATTCCGATCAATTTAATAGAAAATAAGCTAAAATTTTATCACAAATATAATCCATTTTCAACCAAAAAAGCAAAAAAAGACTTGATGTCTCTGGGAATTTATAGTATTTTGGGTGTGGAGTACAATTTAGTAGATTTCATAGAGGAGGTGAACCAAGTGGAAAAAATGTGCATGAACATGATGATGACGATGTGTATGGATGAGATGATGTGCAAAATGAACTCCATGAAATCCATGATGAACATGATGATGGAAATGAAAATGATGGATGCCATGGATATGGACATGATGATGTCCAAAATGCAAGAATGCGACGAGACGATGACGATGATGATGAACATGATGCGCGAGATGAAACAAGCATCCATGTAATGCCCAGCCTGATCCATTCGCTCAAAATGGATTCAGCCCTCTGCAGAGCAGTCTGCTGCATGCATCAAGAGACCACCGGCTGAGCAGTCGTCTGCAAGCCGCGTTCGCACCAAGCCACTGGCAGAACGGTCCTCCGTATGCCATATTTACTTTCCCGCGCATGAAAACAACCTCTAAGCTTGTTCCGCCTTGATTTTTCTGGAGACCGTAAGGCGTTCCGTTTTCAATTCCCTCACTTGCTCTTTCAGCCGTTCCGTAACCCACGAATCGTTCGTCTCCCGCAGCTCCCGGTAAAGCTCCAGCATTTTGCGGTTGATCGAATCGAAGGTCGTCCACAGCTCCTCAAGTTTACTTGAACGCACAGCCTCCGATACATACGCGTCTTTTTGCTTCAGGATGTCGACAATCTCTTGCTGCCAGGCCGTATCTCCGATCCGTCCGGCGTAATTGTACAAATCTAGGTAGTCGTTGACCCAGAGAGCGGCTGCTGCTTTCATGGCAGAAGAAATCATGTTCGTCATCCCCTAGCATGGTAAAATCAATTTATTTACCTAGTATTATACTCGGAATTATAAGGAATGCAATGTTTTTTTGAAAATATTCCCTCGCGAACCGTTGACCTTCTGTATATGCCTATTCCCAAAACCGTGAAGCATACATACAATACCATGGTTTAGACGGGAGGTGATCGATTGGTTTATGCCAACACGAAGTGGGGGAAACACTCTTATCTGAAGACCGGCGCACGTTGGAAGCCGTACCTTCCGGAGACGCAAAGGGCGAGCCGGGCTGCGGTTAGCTCCATGCTGAAGCGATGGGGAGCCGTTTACCTGAAGCCGAACAACGGCACGGGCGGCTACGGGATCATGAAAATAACCAGCACAGGCAACGGGCGCTACACGCTGAAGAGCGGCTATGCGACCCGGACGTTTCATTCGTTCGGCAGCCTGTACTCTGCGGTCTCCAGACATACGGCCCGGCGAAGCTATCTCGTGCAAAAAGCAATCCCGCTGCTGCATTACAAGAAACGCCCGTTCGATCTGCGCATCATGGTCCAACGCAACAGGCAGCGGGGCTGGGACGTGACGGGGATGGTCGGCCGGCTGGCCAGACCGAGAAAAATCGTTACGAACTATCACAACGGAGGAACCCCGATGCCCGTAGACATGCTGATTTCCCCTCATATTCGGGGGAAACGCCGCACCGGATTCATTCAAGAGCTGAAAACACTGGGCAGAGGCGTCAGCGAGTATATGAGCGCAAAGTATCCGAAATTCCCCGCTTTCGGCGTCGATGTCGCGATCGATGCCAAGCTGAAGCCCTGGATTCTCGAAGTTAACACGAGGCCGGATAAATCGATTTTTAACGCCCTTAAGAACAAAACGATGTACAGACGCATTTTGTCCTACGCCCGGATGAAGAAGAGGTCCTAAAGCTGATTCAGCCCCTGCCGCTTGCCAGGCAAGGGTTTTTTGTCGTTTCCTTAATTTTGCTTGGATGGACAAGCCATATTTGTTTGATTGACTATATAATTTATGTGTAAAATAGTTTATATCAAAACTATAAGGATGGTATCGCATGGAATCAATTTCTCCCGTGATTTTTATGATTGTCATCATCGCGCTTGTGCTCTGGCGGAGAATGCGCGCTGCGACCAAACCGGTGAAAGGCAACGGATACCGGCTGCTGCTGCCGCTTCTTTTTATGGGCTTCGGCATACTCGGTCTGCTCAACCCGCAGCTTCATTTGACCGTGAAGGAGGTAACGCTGTCCCTGCTGTTCGGTCTTATTTTATCCGTTCCGATGATTATGACGACGAATTACGAGTTTCGCGAAGATGGGCAGATTTATCCGAAAAAGAGCAAAGCGTTTATTTTTGCCCTGGTCGGACTCATCGTTATCCGGCTGGCGCTGCGCAGCTACTTGTCGGGGCTTGATCCGGCCGAGCTGGGGATGCTGTTCTACTTGATCGCGGTCGCCTATGTCGTGCCTTGGCGTATCGTCAGCTTCGTGAAATACCGCAAGCTCTTGGCGCAGCAAGGGAGTGCCTTATCGCAGTGAAACGAATTACGGCCAATCCCGTAAAACGTTAAGTAAGCGAATTCGCGTTAAAGGAGGTGAACGGATATGGAGTGGTCTTTAGATCTGGCGCTGCTGCTGGCGCTCGGGCTGGCTTCGCTGTTCGTCGTGCCATGGTTCGGATGGTCGGGAAAGCAGTTGACCTTCGTCTTCGAGCCGGCCGTCGAGCTTGCCAAGCTTCCGCTCAAACGTCATGATCGGGCCAGAAAAAGTCCGCGTACCGTCTTCGTTCGCCGAAAATGCCCGCCGCGGTCCTCGGCGTTATCCGAAGAAGCAAGCGCTCCCTTCCGTTGGAATGAGATGGTCGGTTGACCGAAAATTTCACGGTTGACGATTGAGAGACGATCGAGGCTCAATCGCAACGGAAGGAGCGCTCACATGTATACATGGTTTCAACCTATTATTGATCTGTTAGCTTATGTGCTGTCCTGGACGTTCGACTGGACCCGCGACTGGGGGGCAGCGGTCATCGTGCTTACGCTGCTGGTGAAGAGTTCGCTGTACCGTTTCAATCTGCTGGCCGCCCGACAGCAGGTCCGTTCCACCGCCGCCTCCCCCGAGCTTAGTAAGCTGCGGGAAACGTGCAGGAACGACCCGGCCAAGCTGGTTCAAGAAACGACCAAAGTTTACGGCAAGTACGGGATCAATCCTTTAAGCGCGCCGCTATCGGCCATCATTCAAATGCCGGTGCTTATGGCGATGTATGGCCTGTTCTTTACGCACGGCAGTACGATGACCTCGATTTTGATCCCTTGGGTCGCGCATTTGGCCGAAGCCGATCCGTTCCATTTGATCCCGATCGTCACGGGGCTGCTGTCGTTCGCGGTAAGCATGATCCCGCTGGCCGATGCAGCCGCCTCCATGAGCGGAAGCAAGCGGCTGTTGTTCGGGGCGATCCTCCTGCTGATCCCGCTCATCATTACGTGGCGGGCGCCGGTGGCGCTGGGGCTGTACTGGCTGGCGGGCAGCGTCTTCAGCCTGCTGGAGCGGCTGTTTTACCGGACGAGCGCAGGCAAACGGCTGCTGCGACGCGGATTGCCGGAAGCTGCCGCAACCTGATATATATGAAAAGAAACGGAGTGCCTTGGCGGCCTCCGTTTTTTTAATTTGATTTTAATAAACGGTTTAGAGGCCGTTTAGAGCCGGGGACTATACTGTAAACGACAACTTGAGGGGCTTCGTTACAGGAAATCAAAACATTCGGTTCAGGGAGGGGGGGATCAAGATGAAATTAACGGTTGGGCAAAGAAAGTGGCTGCTGTCGGCGCACATCCTATTCTCGGCCATCTGGCTCGGCAATTCGGTCGTATTTGTGGTTCTGGGCATCGTATCCGCAACCACCGGCGATCCGGGAGTGCTGAGCGCCTGCTATACCGTGATGCACCTGCTGTCGACATCGTCGCTGCGGGCTTCGACGATCGGGACGGTCGTGACCGGCGTGCTGCTTTCCGTGCTCACGTCTTGGGGACTGTTTCGCTACTATTGGATTATCGCCAAGGAAGGATTGACGCTGCTGTGCATCCTGCTCGGCGCAGTCGGGATGTATTTTTGGACGCTGCGGTCGGTAACGATGATTCCGGCAAGCGGCATGGACGTCTGGCAGCAGCCGGATTTCGTCGTCAATAACGGGCAGCTGTGGGTCGGCATCGTGCTGCAGGTTCTGTCTCTTGCCGCGATGATTGTTCTGTCGGTTTGGAAGCCGTGGGGGCGGCGAAAGCGACAATAACGCCGTATTGTAGATCCTTCCGCATATCGATATAATATAAGCTTAGCCGCTTGTTGCAAGCAGCAGCAAGCCATCAGGGGAGGGTGAAGCCTGTGCAATACCATCGAATAACCGATATCGGCGACCCGTATTTTCGCCAAATGCATGAGCTGATGCAGCGCGTGTTTCCGCCGGAAGAAGTACTGGAATACGAACTGTGGGCGGAGCCGCTTCAAGATCCGGGCATCCGGGTGTTCGTCGCTGTCCTGGACGGCGAAGTCGTCGGCGCGACGGAATACCGTTATTACGAAGATTTACAGGTCGCGATGACCGATTTTACGATTATCGGACGGGACGGCCTTGGCGTCGGACCGTTTCTGGCACGTCGCCGGATGGCCGATCTGCGCTCGGTCGTAGCGGCATGCGGCGGAGCGTTCCTTGGCATGTTCGCCGAGATCTACAACCCGCAGCTGGCGGGCAAGCTGGAGTTTGGAGGTGTGAGTGCGATGAATTCGTTCGTCCGCCGCGAGGTGTTGGCGCACCTCGGCTATCGGAAGCTGGATACGGACTATGTGCATCCGTCCTGGCACAATGACGGCGAGGCGGTACACGGGCTCGATCTTTGCTTCATGCCGATTGCGGACGAGGAGCAAGCCTCGGTTCCCGCTTCGTTGGTCTCGAGCTTTCTCGAGCGATATTATGCGGTACTCCCGCAAAAACCGGCCGCATGGTACCGGATGGTCGAGAACCTCAAGCAGCGTGACAACGTCGCTTTGCTGCCCATTTAAGTCAAGTCCGAAGCACGGCCTGTATAAAAAAGTGGAAATCCGCTTTTTTGCGCAGGCCGTTTTCCATTTAAATGCCATTTTTAAACCGGTTTTAAGCTTGGTCTGTTAGCATGGAATAACGGGGAAAAGCACGCTTGTAACGGTGCCGATTTCTATTGACTCTGGATAGCGATTTGCTTATGGTAAGCATATATCAATTGGATTTGGAAGCTCCAAGGAGCCTGCATATGAGAAAAATAACAGTCTGGCTTTGCTTGTTTATCGTCATACTATCGCTGTGTGCCGCACCTTCCGCCCGGGCCCAGACTTCAGCCCCGGCCGCGGTCCGGGGCGTTCTTGATTTATCAAGTTGGCACTGGGAGCAGGACGGGCTTGTTGCGTTGAACGGGGAGTGGGAATGGTATTGGAACCGCTTGCTGACACCGGCCGAGCTGGCTGCCGGTGCGGGGAGCGACGCTCTGTCCTATACGAAGGTGCCGCAGGTATGGCAGGGCCAAACCTACCAAGGGAGCAAGTTATCCGGGGACGGCTACGTGACGTACCGGCTCGTCATCCAAACGGCGGATGCCGACACCGGCAAAGATGTCGCGCTCTATATGCCCAGCGTAGCTACCGCGTACAAGCTGTGGATCGACGGGAAAGAGGCGGCAGCGAGCGGAACGGTGGGGACAAGCCGGGAGACGATGACGCCGGCGAACGTCCCGAAGCCCGTATTTTTCCATCTGAGTGGCGGCAAAACCGAGATCGTCATCCAGGTGTCGAACTTCGTGCAGCGAAAAGGCGGGCTCTGGGAGCCGATCCGGATGGGCAGCGCCGATGCTGTGACGCTCCGCCGGGAGCTGTCTAACGCTATTGAACTGTTGATCGTCGGCAGCTTGTTCACGATGGGCTTATACCACCTTGGCCTGTTTGTGGCCCGCCGCAAAGACCGGGCCTCGCTTTATTTCGGATGCTTGTGTCTGGCGATCGGGCTTCGGACGGCTGTGACCGGGGAAACGCTCGCCGCCCGTTTCGCTCCCGGACTTCCGTGGGAGTGGCAGACACATCTTGAATACTTGTCCGTCAGTCTGGGCGTGCTCATGTTCGTTCTGTACGTCGCTGCGCGTTATCCCGCGGAAATGCGTCCGGGCATGCGCCGCCCGATTGTCGCCGTTCTTCTCATGTACAGTTGTTTTATCGCCTTCGCCCCCGCACGGGTTTACACGCATTCGATGCTTGCTTTTCAGATTGCGATACTGGCGATTTTCGCTTATATCGGCTACGTGTTTGTGTTGGCGTTCGTGCGGAAACGGGAGGGCGCTTTTCTTAACCTGCTGGCGATGAGCGTTTTTTTCGTCACAGCGCTCAACGACACGCTGTTCTACAATCAGGTGCTGAACACCGGCGATTCCGTACAGTTCGGCATGATGTACTACGTTTTGATGCAGGCGGTGGACCTGTCGCACCGGTTCTCCAAGTCGTTCACGCACGTGGAAAAGCTATCCTCCGAGCTGCAGCGCTGGAACGAATCGCTCGAAGGCAAAGTGCGCGAGCGGACCGAGGCTTTGGAGATGACAAATGCGAGTCTCCACGAGGCGAATCGGGAGCTGGTTAAGATGGAGCAATCCAGGCGGCATCTCCTCTCCAATATTTCCCACGAGCTGGGGACGCCTTTGACCTTGATTCAAGGCTATATCAAAGCCGTGCTGGACCGGGTGGACGAGCCGAACCGCGACCGCTACTTGCAGCTCAGCTATGACAAGACGCTCATTTTGAACCGCATCATCGGCGACTTGTTCGAGCTATCCAAATTCGAAGCGGGCAAAATCCGCTTTGACTGCCAGTTCGTGCATCCGGTGCCTTTTGTCCGCGCGCTGTACGAAAAATACGAATGGACCGTGAAGCAGGACGGGTATTCGTTTGAGTTCATCGACTTGACGGCCGGTCTTCCGGAAGGTCAGGACGAAGAGGCCGTGGCTTGGATCGACGTGGTGCGGATCGAACAGGTGGTTGTCAATCTGTTGTTTAACGCTCGCAAATTTACGCCGGCGGACGGAACGATTCAAATCTCGGTCGACTGGGTAAGGCATCCGGATAACGGCCAATCCGCCATCCGGGTGAGCGTACGGGACACGGGCTTCGGCATTGACGAGGAGGATTTGCCTTTCGTATTCGACCGGTTTTACCGGGGGAAAAATTCGCGTAAAAACCGCTCGGCGGGCACCGGGCTAGGACTTGCCATCTGTAAGGAGATTATGGAGCATCATGGGGGGACGATTGGCGTGAATAGTCAGGTGGGCAGCGGCAGTACCTTTTTCTTTACGCTTCCGTTATCGAACGAGCCTTTAAACCCATTCGCGGAGGGGGCTTTTCGGGAGGAGGGGCCGAAGGGATGACGGACGAAGCAAAAATTTTAATCGTGGACGACGACGAGGAAATCCGCGGCTTGATCGCGCTCTATTTGCAAAATCACGGCTTTCGGGTGCTTATGGCGGAGGAAGGCAGCCAGATCTTGGAGCTGCTGCTCCGCGAGAAGCCCGATCTGATGATTCTGGACATCGTGCTGCCGGATACCGACGGCGTGCAGCTTTGCCGGCGCATCCGCGAGCATTCGGATATTCCGATCCTGTTCCTGAGCTGCAAACGGGAAGCGGACGATATTATCGTGGGCTTGGATACCGGCGGCGACGATTATATGACCAAGCCGTTCGACCCGCTCGTGCTGGTCGCCCGGGTCAAGGCCAATCTCAGGCGCCGGACGGCATCGCCGCAGCAGAGTAAGGAAAAAGCCGCATTGCTCCGGTTCGGCGAGGTGGAAGCCAACCTGCATAATTATGAAGTGCGAGTTGGCGGAGAGCCGGTCGATTTGTTTGCCAAGGAGCGGCAGCTGTTGTTTTTTTTGCTGAAGCATCCGAATCAGGTGTTCAGTGCGGCGCAGCTTCACGATCAGGTCTGGGGCTGGGACAGCTTCAGCGACGAGCGGACGGTGATGGTACATATCAGCAATTTGCGCCGCAAGCTCGAACGCGATCCTTCAGCGCCCCGGCATATCCGTACGGTTCGGGGATTCGGCTATCAGTTTTTTTGGGAAGGCAAGCCGTAAAGGGGAGCTTGGGGGATAGAAGGAGAGATTGGCGTTCAGCGAAGCGGAGACGGTTAACAAAACGAAGCGAAGCGAGTTCATTCCGTTATCGGGGTGAACTCGCTTCGTCTAAGAACGATCAATCTTCCTGCCGTGCCGCTTCCGCTTGCTCCAACTCGTCCAGCGCCTTCTCCAAGCCGTAGTTCAACAGCAGCGTTTTGAAGCCTTTGCCGCGGTTCTCGGCGAGAGCATCCAGACGCAGCTTCAAATCCTTGCGGATGAATACCCGGTCCTTGTCGTGGGTCTCACCGCGCTCCTTCTTCTTGAGGCGGGTTTCCAGCAGCTGCAGCACCGGAGCCGCATCCTCTGCCGTATCGGTCACCGCGGCTGGCAAGGCAGGCTCGGCAGTTGGTTCTGCTGCTGCGGCAACCGTTAGCGCCGCCTCCTCGGCCAGCGGGGCCGCTTCGGGAGTTTCTTGAGGCTGCGGTGCCGCGTCGGAGTCTGCGCCGCTGGTCTCGGCTCGAGCGCCTACAGCGCTCTTGCGCCTGGAGGCGCGCGGCTTCACCGCTGCGTCGCCGTCTGCGCCGTTCGTCTCCGTCGACTGCGCTTCCGTCGTGGTCTTGGCTCCCCGCTTCCTCCGGGTACCCGGCTGCTGCCGTTCGGCTGCGATGGTCTCAGCGGAGGCTGCTTCGATCCCCTCCAAAAGCTTTCCGTTCCTATCGGTCTTCTCCGCTGTGTCCGAAAGGACGGCCGGCTCTTGTTTTCTTGACGGCATGGCAGAATCCTCCTTCGTTCAGTCCGGTCTTAGCCGTCTCGGCAGTCTCGTCGATGAGTTTTTCTGCCGATCGTTCCATGGCTTTCTTCCATTGTACCATAGGGCTGCAGGCGGAAAAATAATTTTCATGCTTCCCTGGGCAAGCTCTTTCCATTCGGTTTTGTTGCAACCCGAATCTTCCTGTGTCAAAATGCATCATGCCCTCAACTCCTTGACTTTCATTGGCAGCATCGGTTCTCCTTTCGGCTAGTTTCCCTTTCGCCGATTTTTCGGTATAGTGTTCAGTAGAAGAAACGAGAGCGAGGGGAAGGGGAATGAACCGGCAGCCGTTGATATCCGTCATTATTCCAACCTATAACCGGCTGGATTTTTTGGCCGAGCTGATCGAATCGTTGTGGCGGCAGACGTACCGTCACTTGCAGATTATTGTGGTCAACGATAACGGGGAACCGGTCGACGAGCTTAAGGAGTTGTATCCGGAGCTGGATCTGACCGTGGTCGATATGGAAAGCAATCTCAAGCACGTACATGCGCGCAACCGCGGGCTGGAGCTGGTTCGGGGCGATTATATCATGCTGTGCGACGACGACGATTTGCTGCTGCCGTCTCATGTGGAGCGGATGCTGCGCGAAATCGAAGATAGCGATCTGGTCTATCCGGATGTAGAAATTTTCGATTATACCGTGGACAACGGGGTGCGCCGGGCGACGAAACGGTTTGTATTCGCCTATGAGCACGACTTCGCGGCGATGCGGCGGTTCTCGACGTTCTTCTCGTCAGGCTGCCTGTACCGTCCGGAGCTGCATGAGCGGCTCGGTCCGTTTGATGCGGAGATGTATCATTATTGGGACTGGGATTTTTACTTGCGGGCGGCGGAGCAGTTCCGGGTCAAACGCGTTCCGGCGGCGAGCGCGCTTTATGCGTTTGCGGACAGCGGGAACAATATGTCCGGCAATTTGGAGGACATGCGTCCATACCTGGACAAGCTGTCGGCGAAGCATGGGCTCGGGGAGCTGCCGACCAAAAACTTTTTCCTCCTGCTCGAGGAGCCGGAGGTCAAAGCGCGCCGTGCGGAGACGGAGCTTATCTGGAATGGGGAGCCGATCGTATCGCGGCGGGCGAAACAAGTGGGAGGAGTAAGTAAGGAAGCATGAAACGACAGGATGATTGGTACGATCCGATGGACCCCGGACCTGCAGACCCGGGGCCGTCGGCAGACGATAGCTGGTACGAGCCGCCGGCCGATTTCGATTACCGGGACCCGCGGGAGGCGGGCCGGAGCTCCGGAGGAGATGACCGCCAAGCCGGAAACGGAAGACCGGCGGCAGGAAACATGGAATTCCGCAACCGGCGGCCAGTCCAAACGGACTTGTTCGAAGCACCGGTCCGAAGACCGCAGGCGGTTAAGCGCCAGCCGGGGCAACCGATAGGGACGATGCCGGAAGCGCAGGAACTGCTGCGTAAATATTACGGATACCCGGATTTTCGCGAAGGGCAGAAGCGGGTGATCGAAAGCCTGCTGAGCGGGCGGGATACGCTCGGCATCATGCCGACAGGCGGAGGAAAATCGATCTGCTATCAGATTCCGGCACTGATGATGAGCGGGACAACGATTGTCGTTTCGCCGCTGATTTCGCTGATGAAGGACCAGGTGGACGGGCTCGATAGCATCGGCGTGCCCGCGGCCTATATCAACAGCTCGCTATCCTATGCGCAGGTAGAGATGCGTATCCGCAAGGCCGAGCGTGGCGAATACAAGCTGCTCTATGTCGCGCCGGAGCGTCTCGAATCGGAGCGCTTCCTGGAGCTGCTCTCCGGGCTCGTCGTGCCGATGGTGGCCGTGGACGAGGCGCACTGTGTGTCCCAGTGGGGACATGACTTCCGCCCGAGCTACATGAGGATCAACGAGCTGGTCTCGCATCTGCCGGACCGGCCGCTGCTGGCCGCATTTACGGCGACGGCGACGGACCAGGTGCGCGAGGATATCGTGAAGCACTTGAAGCTGAGCGAGCCGCAGGTGTTCGTGACCGGCTTTGCGCGAGAGAACCTGTCGTTTTCGGTCATCAAGGGCGAGAACAAGCGCGACGTGCTGATGGGGTACATCCGCGAGCATGCCGGGGAAGCGGGCATCGTCTACGCGGCGACGCGCAAGGAAGTCGACCAGTTGTGCGAATATTTGCAGCGCCAGGGTGTAGCCGCGGGCAAATACCATGCCGGTCTGACGGACAAGGAGCGCGCGGATGCGCAGGAGCGGTTTCTGTACGACGAGGTGCGCGTCATGGTGGCGAGCAACGCATTCGGGATGGGCATCGACAAGTCGAACGTGCGGTACGTCGTCCATTTTAATATGCCGAAAAATATGGAAGCCTATTACCAGGAAGCCGGGCGGGCGGGCCGCGACGGCGAGCCGAGCGACTGCATGCTGCTGTTTAGCCCGCAGGACATTCATATTCAGAAGTTTCTGATTGAGCAATCCGTCTCGGACCCGGAGCGGCAGGCGCAGGAGTACCGCCGGCTGCAGCAGATGGCCGACTACTGCCACACTCCGCAGTGCTTGCAGCGGTACATTGTCCGCTATTTCGGCGGGGAAGCGGAAGAAGACTGCGGACAGTGCAGCAACTGCGTCAGCCCGGATATGGAGCTGACGGATATTACGCTCGAAGCGCAGCAGATTTTCTCCTGCGTCAAGCGTATGCGGGAGCGGTTCGGCATGACGCTGGTCGCCTCGGTGCTCAAGGGCTCGCGCAACAAGAAGGTGCTGGATTTCGGCTTCGACAGTCTCAGCACCTACGGGTTGATGCGGACCCGGACGGAAAAAGACATCGTCGACCTGATCCAGCTCCTTGTCGCCGAAGGCTATTTACAGCTCACGGAAGGCAAATATCCGGTGCTCCGGTTGTCGTCTAAGGCGTCCGATGTGCTCTGCGGCAAGGAACGGGTCGAGCAGCGCATCCGGTTGAAGCCGTCCGCACCGGTTGTTCAGGACGTCGAAGCGGAGCTGTTCGACGAGCTGCGGAAGCTGCGCACGGAGATTGCGAAGCGGGAAGGCATCCCGCCGTATATCGTATTCCCGGACAGCACGCTGCGCGAGATGTGCGGCGTGCAGCCGACGAACCCGGCAGCCATGCTCAAGATCAAGGGCGTCGGGGAAGCGAAATTTTTCAAGTATGGGGCTTATTTTATCGAATTTTTCAAGCAGCGTCAGGGCTAGCGGCGATTTCGGACGGCGCGGCGGTATCGCAATCGGGATCGCTGCGCCGAACCAAGGAGGAACACTGTGGCAAAATCGAAGTATTATGTCGTATGGGAAGGGCGTCAGCCCGGTATTTATAAAACGTGGGCCGAATGCCAAGCCCAGACGAACGGGTTTCCGCAGGCGAAGTTCAAGGCGTACGAGAGCGAGGCGGAGGCCAAGGCAATGTTCGCCGCCGGCTGGAAGAAGGCGTTCGGAGCCGCGGCGCGCGCAGGAGCCGGCACCGGCGGTACGGGCAAGAGCGGGGGACGGACCTCCAAAGCCGCAGGCGCGGAGACTGCGGGCGAGTACGATCCCGAGAGCTTGTCCGTCGATGTAGGCTGCAGCGGCAATCCCGGTATTGTCGAGTATAAAGGCGTGTACACGCGCACCGGCGAAATCGTATTTCAGCAGAAACCGATCTCCAAAGGCACGAACAATATGGGCGAATTCCTCGCGATCGTCCATGCACTCGCTTATTTGAAGCGACAAGGCAGCGACATGACGATCTACAGCGATTCGATGACGGCGATCAGTTGGGTGCGCAATAAAACGGTCGCTTCCACCTTGGTGCGAGACGCCTCGACCCAGGAAATCTGGGCGCTTGTGGACCGCGCTGAAGCTTGGCTGCGCAGCAACACCTACAAGAACAAAATCGTCAAGTGGAACACGAAAGCATGGGGCGAGATCAAGGCGGATTACGGCCGGAAATGATGCACCAAATCCACACCAAAAAGCGCTTCTCCGCGACAGGGGAAGCGCTCTTCTTTTCACACGGGTAACGCTCAGCTCATTTATCGCCTCGGTCGATATGCAGCCGCGGTTTCGTGTTATTTTTCGTGTCCTTATACATCTCTTCCTCTTGGCTTTCGAGCGGAAGGCTGACAAGCTCCCACTCGGTCTGTCCCATCGCCTCGTCGTACGGAAATTCGTCGCCGCGCTTGAGCGTTTCCTCCCGGCCCCACTCGTTCGAGTAAATGCCGTCCGTTTCGACTTCTTCGCCGGATACCGGAGGCATGCTTTTGTCGTTTGCCATCTTTGCCATAACCCTCCTTAAACGTTGCTTCGCCCGTTAGTATGCCCGGATGGCTTGGAAGTATGACGCACGAGAATAGGGACCCTGCTTATCTGTGATAACCAGAATCCCTATGTTGGTATAGGTTGCTTATTCAATTTTCGAAAAACACACTCCAATCAAGCTGTCGTTAGGGTACGCGAACGAGTAACAGGTCTTATCGAATTCCCGCATGCCCTCGGTATAGCCTTCATTCGGTGCGCGTACAGTACAGATTTCAGGTAAGCGCGGCGGGGCATGCTTCGCTTCCTTACTTCAATGGACTATCCCCTTTCCCTTGTTTATTTTTATATCAATTCCAACCCGGCACTACCAAATTCTTTAGACCAAATCCGGATTGAAAGATATAAACGATACAAACTTCGGTGTGAATCAGGGTAATATCCGTAGGGTTAATCAGGTGAATCATTTATCTTGCTTACTGTTAGGATAGCCTATTATTAAATTATTGTAAATATTCAGAATAATTAGTTATTTGTATATAAGGCTAATATTTCTCCTGAATTCGTCATTTTTCTTCTTTATTCTTAAAATTTCTACTAGATGTCATGCAAGATTACTATTGAACTTCCTGCCTCGATTTGTAATAGAAACGATCGCAAGTTGATCCCATCTTGGACACCCTTCATAAAGCCACTCCTTTTGGATGGATAGGAGCTTCGTGTTTAGGTCACTTGTAATTTCTGAGTTTTCGGCATCGTCCACGCCTCTTATTCAATAAGTATAGATAACTGGATTCTTAGAATACATCTGTTAACAGATATTATTTTGATATAATTTTGTAGTTATAAATATTATTCTCGCATAACCTAGACGCTCGGATTCGTGATTTGCGCAAAGAGAGAGGATTGTCCTAAGAACCGCTTGGAAAAAAGGCAAATTCCAGAGTAGGGCTAGGCTTATTTTCGTTTGACTTCTCCTGCAAAGTTTGTGGCAAGAAAATTCATTTCATAAAAAAATTCCCGGTGGCAAGACGCCCATAATATGGTATGGTATTAGAGTGAAAAGCGAATGTATGTTTCCTATACAAACAAGTCGGATGCTCCCGGCAATTTCAATTCTGGAGAGAGAAAGAGGTGGATTCCTTTGTCGTTTGTCGGGCGTCTTGCCTGGTTTTTTCGCGACCGCTGGGGGCGGTATACGCTGGCTATCGTGCTGATGGCTGCGGTCAGCGTGCTGAATATTTTGCCGCCGCAGATGATCGGAAGCGTCATTGACCACATTCGCACCGGTTCTCTGACCGTCGAAGGACTGCGGCAGAGCGTGCTGCTGCTCATCGGTCTGGCCGTTGTACTGTATATCATGATCTACGTATGGATTACGACGCTATTCGGCAATTCGCTGCTGCTCGAAAAGCTGCTGCGCAGCCGGTTTACCGCTCATTTGACCCGGATGTCGCCGTCATTTTTCCAGCGTAACAGCACCGGGGAACTGATGGCTCTAGCCACCAACGACGTGCCCGCCATCGGCCAGACGGCCGGTTACGGCGTCATGACGCTTGTGAATACGATTGTCGGCACGACGGTTGTGCTCGTGACGATGATTTCATTCATCAGCTGGAAACTGATGCTGGCGGCGCTGCTGCCGCTGCCGCTGCTCACGGTGCTGATCAGCGTCCTTGGCAAGCATACGCGAAAGCGGTTCATTGCCGCGCAGACGGCGTTCGGACGGATGAACGATCAAGCGCTGGAGTCGATTTCCGGCATGCGCGTGATCCGCTCGTATGTGCAGGAGGAGCACGACCTCGACGCATTTGACCGGATCACCCGCGACGTGATGGATAAGAATATTCGCGTGGCTGCCATCAATGCTTTGTTCCATCCGGCCATCTCGCTGATCGTTGGCTTGAGCTACGTTATTGGCATCGGGTACGGGGCGTATCTGGTGTTCCACAACGACATTACGCTTGGGCAGCTCGTATCGTTTAACATTTACCTCGGCATGCTGATCTGGCCGATGATCGCCTTTGGCGAGTTCATCAACGTGCTGCAGCGCGGGACGGCTTCCGTCGATCGCTTGACGCGCAGCTTCGAGCAGCAGCCTGACGTGCAAAGTTCTGCTCATCCGGTAGAGGTCGGCCGTCCGGAATCGATCGAGCTGCGTGACCTAACGTTCCGGTATCCGGGAGCGGCCCAGGACAGTTTGACCGGCGTCTCCTTGCGGCTGAAGCGCGGACAGACGCTAGGTATCGTAGGGCGGACCGGCAGCGGCAAAAGCACCCTGCTGAAGCAACTGCTGCGCTTTTACCCGGCCCCGGTCGGCGGCGTACGTCTCTCGGATGTGCCGATCGAGGAGCTGGCGATCGAGCACGTGCGCGGCTGGATCGGCTACGTATCGCAGGAGCACCTGCTACTGTCCAAGTCCGTGCGCGACAACATTGCGCTGGGGCGTCCGGATGCTTCGCCGGAGGAAATCAGCCGGGCCATTGAGATGGCTTCGTTTACGCAGGATGTAGGGCAGCTGCCTGAAGGGCTGCAAACGATCGTTGGCGAGAACGGTGTCATGCTGTCCGGCGGGCAAAAGCAGCGGGTAAGCATTGCGCGCGCATTGCTGACCGACCCGGAAATTCTCATTCTCGACGATTCGCTGTCCGCCGTGGACGCCCGAACCGAAAGTGCCATTCTCGGGCATATCCGTGCGGAGCGCGCCGGGAAGACGACGCTGATCGCCACGCATCGGCTGTCCGCCGTCATGCATGCCGACTGGATCGTCGTGCTGGAGGACGGGCGCATCGCGGAGGAAGGCACGCACGAGCAGCTGCTGCAGCGCGGCGGCTGGTATAAGGAGCAGTTCGAGCGTCAGCAGCTTGAAGCAAGCTTGCTGGACGCTTCATCATAGGGCCGCGATTCCAGGCCAATCGGGAAGGACGTGAGTCACATCGCCATAGAAACGAACGAATCATCGGGCAAACCCATTTTGCGCAGGCTACTCGGTTACGCGCTCCTTTTTAAATACCGTATCGCGTTAGCGCTGCTGGTGCTCTGCTTTGCGGTCGGCGCGGAGCTGGCAGGGCCGTTTATCGCCAAAACGATCATCGACCGCCACATCGGCGCCATCGGGCTACCGTGGGTTGAAATCGCCTCCGGCCTTGAGCTTCCCAAAGATGGGGTAAAACAGACCCAAATAGACGGAAAACTCTACATTCGTCAGGATTGGATGGAGGAGGCGGAACGTCGCGGCGTCGTCTTTAACCGGTCCGTGATGAAGGACGCGCGGATTTTGCAG
Organism: Paenibacillus tyrphae; assembly: GCF_000722545.1. GTDB lineage: Bacteria > Bacillota > Bacilli > Paenibacillales > NBRC-103111 > Paenibacillus_G > Paenibacillus_G tyrfis. Next base: position 93,456 of record NZ_JNVM01000012.1, on the reverse strand, counting down.
CTGGAGGGCGGCTTGTACTTGGTGCGCCAGCCGGCTGCGTTGGATGGACAATGGTCGCTCGTCGGCCAGACGAAGGACGGAGAAGCGGCCGAGGTGAAGCGCACGGTGCCTGGAGGCGGCAGCGAGGTGTACCCGGCTCGCAAGCTGTCTGCGTCAGAGACGGCACAGTTTTACCAGTATGACGTCGGTCCGGTCGCTCGCTGGCTGGGGCTGTTCGTCGGTCTGCTTGCGCTTGGCAGCATTCTGCATTACGTGCAGGGCTTGACGCTGCAGACGACGGCGCTGCGCATCATCCAGCGGATGCGGATGGATCTGATGCGCCACATTCAGCGGATGCCGATCCGCTATTTCGATAATACGCCGATCGGGCAGGTCGTATCGCGGATTGCGAACGATACGGAAGCGATCCGCGATCTGTTCATGAGCTTTATGGCGACGTTTGTGGTGAGCACGATCAACATCGCAGGCATCTACATCGCTTTATTTTTGCTTGATGTCAAGCTGGCACTCGTCTCGCTGCTGCTGCTTCCGTTGTTTGCCGTCGTTATGTTCATTCATTTGAAATTTTCGCAAAAGTACGTTGCCATCATGCGGGCCCGGCTGAGCGATATGAATGCGATGATCAGCGAATCGATCGCGGTCATGCCGATCCTGCAAGCGTTCCGGCAGGAGAAGAACCGCCTGCGGGAGTTCGATGCGCTCAACGAGGACCGTTACCGGAACCATATCAAGCAGAACCGCGTATTTTCGCTTTCCTCGCGCAATTTCACGGGACTCGTCGGAGCCTTTTTTACCGCCGGTGCCATCTGGTATTTCGGCGGGCAATCGCTCCAGACCTCGATCTCGTTTGGCGTGTTCTACGCGTTTATCGATTATACGGGGCGGCTTTTCCAGCCGATCATCGGGATTTTTGACCAAATGCTGAATGCGCAGCGGGCTGTCGTGTCGGCGGAAAAAGTGTTTCACCTGCTCGATATCGAAGGCGCCGAAGTGGCTTCGTCGGTCGCAGTACCGCGGCCGGAAGGCCATGTCGTCTTCGACAACGTCACCTTCGCCTACAAAACCGGGGAGCCCGTGCTTCGCGGCATTTCGTTCGAGGCGCGCAAAGGCGAGACCATAGCGCTTGTCGGGCATACCGGCTCGGGCAAAAGCTCGATCATGAACCTGCTGCTCGGCTTCTACGAGCCGACGGAAGGGGAAATCCGCATCGACGGAACGGAAATCCGTACGCTCTCGAAGCAGGCGCTGCGCAAGCATATGGGTATCGTGCTGCAAGACCCGTTTTTGTTTGCAGGCGACATCAAGTTCAACGTGAGCCTGTACAACGAACGGATCGGGCCGGAGCAGGTTCGCCAGGCGCTCAAGGATGTCGGTGCGGCCTCCTTTGTCGGGCAGCTGCCCGGCGGCGTAGACGAGCCGGTGGTCGAGCGGGGCAGCACGTTGTCCGCCGGACAGCGGCAGCTCATCTCCTTCGCTCGGGCGCTCGCCTTCGACCCGGCCATCCTCATTCTCGATGAGGCGACGGCCAGCATCGACAGCGAGACGGAGGGACTCATTCAGGAGGCGCTGCGGGTCGTCAGCGAAGGCCGGACGACGTTCGTGATCGCCCACCGTCTGTCCACGATCCGTGAAGCCGATCAAATTCTCGTGCTCCATCGCGGTGAGATCGTCGAACGGGGCAATCACGAGCAGCTGATGCGGCTGCAAGGGCGGTACTACCGCATGTACCAGCTCCAATCCGGCAGTGCGGCTCAGACGACGGCTTGATGAGCAACAGCAACAAGGGAATTCGACGGCGCTGCCAGAGCGCTGCGAATCCCCTTGTTTTTTTGGACATGAAATCCAATGAACCTTTATAAAAACTTTAGGTGTAAATAACCGGCAATATGGTAAAATGGTCCTGATTTTCATTTCGGAATGAAGGAGGACAACCATGAAAAAACTGATCCTGCTCATGATGAGCGCCGTGCTCGCACTCAGTTTCGCCGGTTCTGCTTCCGCAGCGACTAAAGTAAAGAGCTACACCAAGAAAAACGGCACTCACGTCCAGTCCCATAATCGATCCAACAAAGACAAGAGCTTCAACAACAATTGGAGTACCAAAGGCAATACCAACCCTAACACCGGAAAAAAAGGAACGAAGACACATAAGTAATGATCGCGCCCCCTCTCAAGGGGGCGTATTTTATATAAGAACGTTTAGATCGTTACTCAACGTAAAAGGTTGTTATAGGCGTGTTTGCGGTGGCTTTTTGCCTTACCGGAAAAGCTTACTCCTTGTAATCCGCCTTGGTGTCGATGCGAATCGCATTTGCTTTTTCATCCCACGTCACACCGATATTCATTAAGCCGGCTATGTCTCTAAGTTTAAAATAGTTGTTCCCGTCGATGAGGTAGGCGGTGAATTTTACTTCTTTCCCGTTAAGAGAGAGATTGGCCGTCGTCTCCGTTACTTGCTTGCCGGTCGGCTTTCCGGAAATCGTTAGCTCGTTTCCTTCGGGAGTATACGCTTTATTGGATGCGAGCGAGATTGCGTTTTTCGCGGCGTCCCAGCTTACTTCGAAGCTTTTTTCCGAATCGTTGACGGACATGGCCAAATCCCGCAATTTAAAGTAGTTATTGCCGTTAATGTTATAAGCTTCGAAGGCCGTGTCTTTGCTGTTGACCAGCACTTTGGCAGGCGTAGGCGAAGCCGACAATGCTTCGGTTTTGACTTGCGGCGTTGCTTCCGGTTGCTTGGCTTCGCCGGGGCTTGCGACGACCTCTAAAAGGATCGGATCGTTATCCCCTCTAGTTTGGCCTTTGAATATGGGGAAAACCCCATATTTAACTGGTTCCGTAAGCTGCGCTTTGTTATTTTTGATACCGACGTACTCCAGACTATCCTCGTCGGCCCACTTGGCAATCATGTCATCATCCGCCAGCTCGCCGTAAAACGTCACCGTCACGGGCGCAGTTGCGACATACATCGTTTCGCCGTAACCGACATCCTTGATCTTCTTGGTCTCAACGATATTCGAAATGGTAACGTAGCCGCCGTTCTTCGTCTCAAAACGCTTCTCCTTATCGCCCGCAGCCATCGCCGTAAAAGCGGAGAATAGCGAGACAAACGAGGCCAGGACCAATATAACCGATAATCGTTGCATTCCTTTTTCCACTGAATCATCTCTCCTTTTCTGTTTAGGGAACTATGAATATATGACTAGTACTTTACAGGATTTTGAAGGCGTTTACAAGATTTTGGCAGGATTAAAGTACTATTTTGTTGAAAAATGTATCATTCTGTCGAACTATCTATGAGATTTGTTTTAGGGAAATCGTCGCGTGTCATGCTCGGAGGGCTCCAAAACTTTTATACGAAATTCGCGTCTAAACGGGAAATCGATCTTTTGGAGGTTGATACAAAATGAGGAAGTATGTCATCGGATTTATTTGTGGTGCGTTTGTTTCCATGTCAACGATGGTTTATGCCTCGGATGCCATTCAAGCTTTCTTATTTCCAGTGAAGATCAGTTTCAATGACAAGAGAATGGATATGAGCGAATACAAGGTATTAAATTACGAAAACCATGCCTATGTCCCTATTCGATTTATTGCGGAAAATATAGGGATATCGATAAATTATAACGCCAACCTCAATGAAATTACCTTAAAAGATGCCCCGGCTGTTCCGATCCCTTTGTCCACGATATTAAAAAGCGATTTTAATAACATTACGAAAATTGAAGTGAAGTATGGAGATAGTGGAAAAGTCATAAAGATCAACGATGCGCTGACGATCGGCGACATTTCGAGTAAGCTAAAAGAAATCAAGCTTAGTAAAAAGAGCGATCAATCCCGTAGTTTTGGATACTTATATTACCTTACGATCATGGATGGGGACAACAAATTAACATATACCAATACCCTATCATTAGAGGATGTGAATTATGAATTAACCCCATTAACAAATGAGCTGGATAAGTACATTTTAGCATTAAGGTATAAGGTCAAGGCAAACTAACCATTCCCCCAGCGCCTATCATTTTCTGTTATCGTGACGTATCCCTACAATTGAGATTACAGTAGTGATAATGAGAATGAGGATTAAAACCGGCGTGTTAATTCAAAAAAAGAACGCCTCCCGTGTCTTAGCTTACGGTGCGTTCCTCTTCGAATAAATTGCCAATGAATAAATTAAAGCATACACGCGAGCGCATAATCCTTACGACTCTAACAAGAATACGCTTGGATATTCAACAATCCCTGAAACATGATCAAGCGCATTTTCACACAGCTCTAATGCCATTAACGCTTCTTCCGGCACTTCAAAAGGTGCTTTAATCCCCCATAATGAAGCTTTTTTGAAACCAAACTTCGGATAATATTCCGGATGTCCCAGTACGATAACGGAATGGTATCCGAGTTCTTTTGCTTTGTGTAAAGCTTCGGTAATTAAGAGCCTTCCGATGCCTTGATTTTGGTAATCCGGTAAGACCGAAACAGGAGCAAGAGCAAGAGATTCTGCCATTTGATGGTTAAAGATAATTTTTATTTTACTTAGAAGAATATGTCCGACGATTGCTTTATTGTCTTGATTCATAGCTACCAAAGATAGTTCAGGGAGGAATACGTCGGATTTTCTGATTCGAGCCACCAGTTCATGTTCTTTTTGATCGCTGAATTCCATATTGGCAAAAGCGCGCTTTACTACTTCTTCCGTACTACGATAATCCTCGGGTAATTCTTTTCGAATCGTTATGTTCATCGTTACGGCACACCTCATATTTCCATATATTTCCTTCATATTCCGCTCCCGTGTAAAAGAGGGCATATTCCACAGGGACATCCGTCGCAAGAACATCATCCAGGATCGTCCGGATGCTGCTCACAACTTCCGGCGACTGCAGAATCCACTCCTTGCTTTTCCAAGCCAGTGTTCCCTCCGTGCATTCCGTTAATTCTCCTGTAAATGTCTCGGCAACAAAAATGTACATGCCGCCTGCCTGATTCCAGGTGGCAATTCCTTTGAATTGCACAGACTGGAGGTCCAGTCCGGTTTCCTCCTTGACTTCACGAATGACGGCCTCCCGGGGCGTTTCATCCGGCATAATCTTGCCACCCACGCAATTCCACATATTCTTAAAAGGAGGGTTGTTCCTTTGAAGCATCAGAAATTGTTGATCTTGAGTAATAAAACAATGCACATAGTTGATCTTCATCATATCCTCTGTTACCTTACAAGCAAGCTGATTAATTTTTGTTTGAATAACGGATTGTTAATCGTTTTGTATACTTTGGCATTCGGGGTATGGCCTGCAAAACCGTCGGAAATGGCAAGCTTGCTGCCGTCATTGAGGATTACCTGACCATAAGCGGCTTCTTCCATCGTGCAGACGTAGCAGTAACACCATTTATCTTCAACGACGATTTCATTCCAGAGCACGACACCCATGGCCACGGCATCGGGCAAGTCCACAATCGGTTCATTGCATCTTTGGATATTGTATTCCAGCAAGGAACGGTTGCATTTCACGGAAAATACGGCTTCCGGCTTGCCGCTTGCCAGCAATACATCCATATCGTCTTGAGTCAAAGCCGCTTCACCTAAACAAACATCAAATCCAATAATGGTCATAGGGATACCTGAGCTGAGCATAATACGATAAGCTTCCGCATCGACATACACATTAAACTCGGCAACCGGTGTCGTATTTCCAGGGCCAAAGCCGGAAGTGCCCATCGTGTAAATATGCTTTACCTTTTTCATGGTCTCGGGGGCTTTTAGAATCGCAAGGGCAATATTGGTCACGGGACCGATGGTGACAAATTCGATTTCTCCAGGGTTCCTTTCAACAAGGTCCAGAATCGCATCCACGGCATGCCGGCTTTCCGGCAAAAGCGTAGGATGAATCAAATCGCAATCTCCCATCCCATCCTCGCCATGTACATTGACGGCGGTAACCAGATCGCGCATCAGCGGCTTGGCCGCTCCAACATAAAGAGGCGGCTTCTGCCCATTCGCCACTTCGATGGTCATCAGCGCATTTTTGGTGGCCAATTCAAGCGGGACATTGCCGCACACGGTCGTGATCGCTTCGACCTTAACATCGGCTGATTTTAATGCCATAATGATGGCTACAGCATCGTCACTGCCGGTATCCGTATCAATAATTAATTTTCTCATAAGTAAGACCTCCTGTTTCAGTGTGGTCTAATTATATAAATCCAATGATCATGAAAATAGGTCAAATGACCAAAAGGCAAAAGAAGGTGGAGCACATGGATTTCAAAGAGATTGTGAATGCCGCGCCGGAGCAGATTAGAAAGGAATTTAGATATAGAACGCATAAAAAAGGCAGCCTGATTCTTCGGCCGCATGAGGAAAATCATTATCTATATATTTTAACCGCGGGTCAAGCGGAGGTGTACAGACAAAGCTATGCGGGAGCGATGCTTTCCGTATATATCTACGATGCGTATAGCTGCTTCGGGGAGATCGAGATTTTTAACGACCAAATCAAAACGCTCGGCGTGATTGCCAAACAAAACTGCGAAACGATAGCTCTCCATAAAACCAAGGTGTACGAATGGATGACGCTCGATTTTGATTTTAATTTATATCTTGTGAAGCAACTGGCCTCCAAATTAATGCTGAGTACGGATACCGCGGCGAAGCTATCGCTGCTGACCTTGAAAGACCGGATTTTATTTAGTGTGCTAAATCATTATAAAATCGGCGATTTGGACAACCTCACCAAGCAAGTGCTGTCCAGCGAGGTCTGCGCGCCCATTCGAAGCTTAAATCGTTCGATCGCTCAGTGTATCCATGAGGGGCTGATCCATTATAAAAATAAAAAATTTTCCATAGCTTCTATCGAAAAGATTGAAAAATATCTGGAGGAGTTTATGCTGACTTAAAAGCAAGAATTCCTGTTCGCTTGCTTACTCGGACTCCGCTTCCTCTTCATCCCGGCTCTGAATCACGAGCAGCAAGCCGTCCCGGATGCGAATTTGCCCGGCTTCGCCAAGCAGCACGTTGCTGATCCCGAGCGATTGCCCGATCGTCAGTGTCGCCTCGTGTAGCGGGTACTGGAACCCTTCGAGCGTAATTCCCGTGACCTCGATGCTGAGCGGGAGCAGCGACACATGGGTGAATCGGCTCCGCTTAACCGTTAGCGGCACGCTGCCGTCCATCAGCATCAGCTCGTTGCAGGCGTCGGCGATGCGGCAGTGGATGCCTGCGGCCAAAGCCTTGCGCAGCAGATGGACATTCGCGAGCGAATGGTCCCATCGGGTGCCAAGCACGCCCAGCAGCACAATCTCTTCGGGGTTTTGTTCAAGCGCCCAGGTGAAAGCCATCTCCGTGTCGGTCAAGTCTTTCCACACCGGATCACAGGCGACGAACTCGCGACTAGCCTGGCGTATCTCTTCAAGCTCCACCGAGCTGACGGAGTCGAAATCCCCGAGCGCCATATCCGGCCGGTATCCGTGCCGCACCAGAAAGAGCGCCCCGCGGTCCGCCCCGACCAGCACGTCGCCTGTGCGGATTTCCCGCAAAGCCCAGCCCCCCAGTCGGCCCCCTGAGAAAATAAGCACCCGTTTTCGTTCCATCCGTCCGTTGCCTCCTACCAAACTTAGTGGAATCCATTATACCATGATCGAGATCAAGAGAATACGCAGGTGAAATTGAGAAGAAGGGGGCGAGTAAGGTATAGTTTTGATAAAAGAGCAGCTAAGGCTGGAGAAAAGGGAGAGGACAGCACTTGATTACTCGTCGGCGGTACGAAAATTTGGACGGCAGCCAAAACCGCAAAAAGCTGGCCCACCTGCGCCAATGGCGCAAGGAGCGCAAAGCGAAAATTAAAGATTTGTCCTACCGCGTGCCACAGGCCGAATCGCGGCAGCTCGATTACTTGCGCAGCAACCGGACGCAGACGACGGTTACTTGGATCGGGCATTCGACGTTTTTGGTGCAGATGGGGGGCCAAAACCTGATTACCGACCCGGTATGGGCGACCCGAATGGGGCTGGAGAAGCGCCTTGCGCCGCCCGGCTTGCGGCTGGAGGAGCTTCCGCCGATCGACGCGGTGCTGCTGTCGCACAGTCATTACGACCACATGCACCTGCCGACGCTGCGTCAGCTCGCCCGGACCAACGCCGGGATGCAGCTGTTTGTCCCGGCCGGGCTGGGAGCCAAGCTGCGCTCCTGCGGGTTCGCGCACGTGACTGAAGCCAACTGGTGGGAGGAATTCCGGCTCGGGTCGCTGGAACTGCATTTTGTCCCGGCGCAGCATTGGACACGCCGTACATTGTTCGATATGAATACGTCGCATTGGGGCGGCTGGATTGTTCGGCCGACGAGTCATGGCGGGGAGCAGGACGCGATCTATTTTGCCGGGGATAGCGGCTATTTCCCGGGCTTCAAGCTGATCGGCGACCGCTTCCCGATCAAGTGGGCGCTGATGCCGATTGGCGCTTACGAGCCGGAATGGTTTATGTCCCAGCAGCATGTGAGCCCTGAGCAGGCGGTTCAGGCGTTTCTCGACTGCGGGGCCGAGCTGTTCGTGCCGATGCATTACGGCGCGTTCCGTCTCGCGGACGACACGCCGCGCGAGGCGCTCGACCGTTTGCTCGCAGAATGGGCGAGGCAGAAGCTTGAGCCGGAGCGGCTGCAGGTGCTGCATCACGGGGAGACGATGCGGCAATAGCCGGGCGAGGGCGGGAGGTGATGTGCCGCCCCGCGTCAGCGCCGAAATGAAAACGCATTCTTGACTTCAGGAGGCGCTGCCCGTTATTTTGGAGGTAGAAACGCGATCGAGGTGCCGCCATGCTCAATTATTTTATGAACCCGAAAAACGCCTTTTACCGTAAAAGCCTCGTTTTCGTCCTGCTGGTCGCCAGCGTGCCGGCCGCACTTCTGGCGTTCCTGACCTATTACGTCGGTGTCCGGCAAATCGAGCAGGAAGTGAACCGGACGCATGAGGTCCGGCTGGAGCAAACGGTGCTCCGAATGAACGACCAATTGAGCCAGCTCGAAAAGATGGTGACGATGTGGAAGTACAATCCGATGCTGCAGCCCCCGCTCGGCGATATGACGCTCGAATCGTTCCAGCAGGAAATCGTGTTCACACAGAAGCTGGCCCGGACGCTGCTCGTCATGAGCAACTCCAGCCCCCTAATCCGCGAAGTGCGCCTGTTCCTGCCCGATTCGTCCTTGTACGTCTCGGCGCTGAACAGTAAAGTGGCGATACCGATCGACAATCCCGAAGAAAATGAATTTTTTCGTTCGTTATTCCTGAAAGACATGGAGCAGTACTGGACCTTCTCCCAAGGGTCGCTCGCGCTCGTGCAGACGATTCCGGATCGGTCTCCCTTCGGGTATTTGCTCGTCCAGTTCAATGCGGCCGAGATGAACCGGCTGCTGCAAATGGACGGGGAGCTGCAGGGAGCGGCTTTTTTGCTGAAGACGAACGGGGATTGGCTTGATGCGAACGTGACCAAGGAACCGGACAAGCACCGGTTCGAGTATTTTCTCCGCGACGAAGTGGCGAAGGAGTCGGCTCAGGCGAAGTCGGGTTCGTTCTTCCGGGAGTGGAGCGGGGAGAAATACGCCGTTTCGTTCGGTACGCTGGAGAAGCACGGCTGGCAGTACGTCTCCGCCACTCCGGTTTCCAAGCTGACGCAGCCGGTCGTCAACACCTCCCGGGCGCTTCTGGCGATGGGCGGACTCGGGATCGCGGTCGCGGGCTTGATGTCGTGGATCGCTTCGCGAAGACTGGTCCGGCCCATTGCCCGGGTGGTTCAGCTGTTCCGGTCGGACAAGCACGGCTTGGGCGACTTGAAGGGGCAGGACGAGCTGGAGCTCATCGAACGGCAGTGGCTCCACTTGAACAGCCAGAGCAAGCAGCTGCACGAACGGGTCGAGCAGCATCTGCTTACGCTCAGGGAATTGTTCTTGTTCCAGCTCATGAACGACCACTTGTCCCATCTGAACGAGGAGGAGCTGTGGCACCGGATGGAGCAGTACGGGTGGGAGCTCAGTGACAAGACGTTCGTGCTCATAAATGTCCGGCTGCTCGGCTTCTCCAAATTGCAGGGCCGGTTCGGCGAAGGCGACGAGCAGCTCGTGACGTTTGCCGCGGCCAATGTGATCGGGGAGCTGGCGGAGAAGCGGTTCGAGCAGTTCGGTGTCGTGAACGAGCAGGAGCTGTCCGTCAGCCTGCTGCTGCTCGTGCCGAAGGATGAGGACATGGGCGACGTGCGGAAGCAGCTGCATGCGTTCAGCGAGGAGCTGATTCATTCGCTTCATGCGATTTTGCATATGAACCTGTTGGTCGGCTTGGCGAAGGAAACGGAGCTGCTGTCCGAGCTGCCGCGGGTATACGAACAGGTCGTCCGCTCGTTCGGCTACCGGAATTTGAACGAAATGAATCAAATTCTGGATTTGGAAAGCTTGGTGGTCCATGACGCCCCGATTCTGTACCCCTTCTCCGCGGAGAAGGAGATGATCCGCCATATGCGTTCCGGCGACCGGGAAGCGGTGGCAGGCGCGCTGGAGACGTTTATGAAGGAGCTGACGGAGCACGGTCAGACCGAGATGCAGGTCCGGCAGGGCATGAACCAACTGCTCGGAACGCTGCTGCATCATATGTTGCTGTCGGGGCTTAGCCCGCAACTCCTCTACCCGAATGTCGACTTGTACGAGCAATTGAACCGTCTGCGCGAGCCCGATGAGATGGCTTCTTGGTTTCATGCGAAGCTAAGCGCTTACATGGGGGCATTGTCGAGCACATTGAACGATACGCAGGACCGGCTCATGCAGGAAACGGTCGAGAAAGTGAAGCAGTCGCTGACGGAGGAGTACGCGCTTGATATTTCGCTAGAGACGTATTGCGACCGGTACGGCATCAGCTTGTCCAAGCTCAGTGTCGGGTTCAAGGAGACGACCGGCGTCAATTTCATCGACTATTTGACCAAGCTGCGTCTGGATAAGTCTAAGGAACTGCTGCTTTATTCGAACGAAAAAGTGAATGACATCGCCTATCGCGTCGGCTACCAGCCATCGTATTACTACCGCGTGTTCAAAAAGCACGAAGGAGTGACGCCGACCCGATACCGCGAAATGTTCCGGAGCGATACCCGTGAAGCTTAACCGCTTTGCGGGTTTTTTGCGCTGATCCGGCGGGATGTGCACTATTTTGCAGCCGACTGCACTTTTTTTACGGACGAAAAAGTCCACCTGCCGTAAAAGTTTACTGTTGCAACGGCTTTCGCAGAGCGGATATAGTCGAGCTACAGCACCAGACAAGCGAAGGAGGTTCGGACATGGAGCATGCGGTGTCGGACAAGCGGCTGTCCGTCAGGAAAGCGACTTTATTCAAAAAGCAGGCGTTTCGAAAGCACCTCTGGTTTTATATGCTGGCGGCCCCGGGCATTGCGTACTTTATCCTTTTTCATTATGTGCCGATGTGGGGCGTGCTCCTGGCGTTTCAGGATTACAGCCCGTACAAGGGTGTGCTGGGCAGCGAATGGGTTGGGTTCGAGCATTTCCGGCAATTTTTCTCGGAGCCGACGTTCTTTCAATTATTAAAAAACACGCTGCTGCTCAGCTTCTACAATTTGATTTTTTTCTTCCCCTTTACGATCGTATTATCTCTGCTGCTCAACGAGGTCCGGTTCAGCTTGTACAAACGGCTCGTACAGACGGTCGTCTATCTTCCGCACTTCGTATCCTGGGTCATCATCGTCGGCATCACGTTCATTTTTTTCGGGCCGTCCGGGGTGATCAACCACTACTTGGGCCAATGGCTTGATCAGAACGTTCCATTCCTGATGAGCAGCGAATGGTTCCGTCCCTTAATCGTCATGCAGCAAATATGGAAGGATGCCGGGTGGGGCACGATCATTTTTATGGCAGCGCTTGCAGGAATTAACCCCGAGCAGTACGAAGCGGCGACGGTCGACGGCGCGAACCGCTGGCACCGGATCTGGCATATTACGCTTCCGGGCATTCGAAGCACGATCATCGTGCTACTGATTTTGCGGCTCGGCTCGATCCTGGACTCGAACTTCATGCAGGTGTTCCTGATGTGGAACAATTTCAACGATGACGTATCGAACGTATTCGATCTGTATGTGTACAAAGTGGGGCTGCAGCGGTTCGAGTTCAGCTTCAGTATCGCCGTCGGTCTGTTCAATTCGGTCGTCGGACTCATTCTGATGCTGACGGCGAATTTCGTATCCAAGCTGTTTAAAGAAGAAGGCCTATTCTAGGAGGGGAACCATGGGACTGAGGCTGAGGCGCATTTCCGTCTTTGATGCCGTCAATATGTTGTTGCTGCTTGTGCTGTGCTTGGCTGTCGTCATCCCGTTCTGGTACATGCTGACCGTCTCGCTCAGTCCAGTTAGCGAATCGCTCGGCGGCCGGTTTTATTTGATCCCGGAGCAGCTGAATTTCGAGGCGTACCGCTATTTGTTCTCGACGGACCGTTTCGTGCGGAGCATCGGAAATACGGTCTACATTACGGTGGTCGGGACGGCCGTTAACCTGCTGGTGTCGATTACGCTCGCCTACGCGCTTTCCAAAAAAACGCTGCCCGGCCGAAAGCTCATGCTGCTGATGATGCTCTTTACGATGGTGTTCAGCGGCGGGCTTATTCCGAAATATTTGCTGATTAAGTCGATCGGGCTGCTGGACAGCTATTGGGCCTTGATTTTGCCGGGCGCGACGAATGCTTTTACCGTGCTGGTCATGAAGACGTTTTTTCAAAGCTTGCCGGAAAGCTTGGACGAAGCCGCCCGCATCGACGGGGCAGGGGAACCGCGCATTTTGCTCTCCGTGGTCATTCCGCTATCGATGCCGATCATCGCTACGTTTTCGCTGTTCTTTATGGTCGGACATTGGAACGAATTTTTCGGGGCGATCATTTATTTGAGCGACAACGCCAAATGGCCGATTCAAGTGCTGCTGCGCCTGATGGTCATCGCCGGTGAAGCTAACATTGCTTCCGAGAACAATCTGGATTTCGAGCTGGCCAGCAAGGTCGGCGACAATGTGAAGATGGCGGCCATTATCGTAGCGATGATTCCGATCGTCGTCGTCTATCCTTTCCTGCAGAAGCATTTTGCCAAAGGAGCCATGCTCGGCTCGATTAAAGAGTAACTATTCCAAGTCGATGAGAGGGGTTTTCTACGATGAAAACGAAACCGTGGCTCGCAGGGACATGCGTCACCATTCTGGCTCTGGGCAGCGTCGTTGGCTGTTCGTCCGGCGCCGGAACGAAAGAAGCGGGCAAGCCCGCAGCGGCTTCAAACGAACCGACGACGATCAAGGCGCTTGCGGTGCTGTCCGCCGGGGAGCCACCCGTGCTTGAGAACAGCCAAGCGCTCAAAGAGATCGAAAAGAAAGCCAACGTCAAGCTGAATCTCGAATTCGTGCCGGGCGACGTATATCCGGATAAAGTGAACATTGCCATCGCCTCGGGAAGCCAGTACGACCTCATTTTGCTGACGGACGGCAAGGACGAGAAGTACACGAAGCTCGTCAAGCAGGGAGCGTTTCACAACTTGACGGCGCTGGCGAAGGACATGCCGAATCTGCAAAAGATTCCTCAATACACATGGGACAACACGACGGTGAAAAATGAGATTTTCGGCATTCCGAGACCGCGCAGCACGCACGGCGGGGGCAATGCTAACTTCTTCCTACGCAAGGATTGGCTGGACAAATACAATTTGCAGGTGCCCAAAACGGTAGATGAGCTGACGAACGTACTCAAGGTGTTCAAAGAGAAAGACCCGGCTGGGGGCGGCAAGACGGTCCCGATGATCGCAGGTCCGTTCACGACGCCGTGGTTCGGATCGGTTAACCCGGTCGCTTTTGCCTTCGGCCTTCCGTACTCGTACAAAATCGAAGGGGATAAGCCGGTGGCTTATTTCCAAACGCCGGAATACAAGGCTTATCTCGATTGGCTTCGCATGGCGTACACCTCAGGGCTGATCGATAAGGACGCCCCGGTGCTGAAGACCGGTCAGGTGAAGGACAAGTTCAAGTCCGGCGTCGCCGGCGCGATGGTCGACAACGTCAGTATGATGAACGAGAACAACCTGGCGGTGATGCGAAAGACCGATCCGAAAGCGGAGCTGGTCGGGGTGCCTTATCTGGAAGGACCGGGCGGCAAAAAGGGCGTGCAGATGATCGAAGGCTATTACGGCATCTGGGTCGTTCCGACGAGCGTGGCGAAGGATAAAGTGAAGAAAATCGTCGAGTTCCTCAATTGGACCGCTTCCGATGAAGGTACGGAGATGGCGAAGGCGGGCATACCGGGCGTGCACTATACCAAGTACGACAAAGAGTCCGGCGCCGTGGAACGCAACGAGGAACAGAAGAAGCTGTACGACAAAGAAAAACCGATGCTGCTTGTGCTGCAGAACTCTTACGACAAATACATTTATGCGGATTCCCAGGTTCCCGAGATCAAGAAGGCGCAAAAAGAAGTGCTGGACGGCTTCGATCAAGTCGGCGTGCCGAACCCGTTCATCGCCTTCGTCTCCGAAACGGCCAGCAAAAATCCGGATCATCAGAAAAAGCTGTCGGCCGCCGCGGTCAACTATGTAATGGGCACCGGCAATTGGGAAGCTGTGCAGGCGGAAATCGAGGCTTGGAGCAAAGGCTTGGGTGCCCAGATCATGAAAGAGTACATGGACCAATATAACGAAAGCAAAAAGAAATAAGTAAGCCCGTCGTGCTTCGGCATGGGCGTAAGGCAGTCCGGGGACGGATGTTCTCCGTCCTCCGGCTTGCCGCTTAGGGAGGAGGGAAAGCGATGGATGGAATAGGCACGCCGGCATGGACGCAGTGCCTCCGAGCCCGGATGCAGGATTGCGATTGGGTGAAGCGGGGCGTGGAACAGTGGAAAGCGCGGTTAATCGCTCAAGTGAACCAGCCTCCGGACATTCCGCTGCTCGGCGGGGGCTGGAGCCATCGCTACATCTGCCCCGATGACGGCTCTGCGCTTGTGCGCGTGGACCGGCATCATCACGAATGTCCGTGCTGCCTCCGCGTCTGGAGCGGGTCCCCGTGGGACGAAGCGGCCATGGCTGAGGAGCATAACCGCTTCGCACAGGACGCCCGGCTGGCCGCTGTGGTGTACGCGGCGTCGGGTGAGGCTGCGTACGCGCAGTGGGCGAAAACCGTGCTGCTGTTTTACGCCCGGCATTACGACCGCTTCCCGCTTCACGATATTTTCGGCAAGGTGGGCGAGGAGGCCGGCAAGTACGGGGCTAAAGTCCAAAACCAGACGCTGTCCGAAGCTAGCTGGATTTATCCGCTAGCCCAAGCGTGCACGATCTTGCGCCATGCTTCAATACTGAGCGCGGGGGAGCTGGATGAAATTGAGGAACGTTTGTTCCGTCCGGTAGTCCGGGTCATCGACCGCAATCCGAGGGACCGCTCCAACTGGCAGACGTACCACAATGCGGCGCTGGCGGCGATCGCCGAAGCGCTCGGCGATCTCGCCCTATTGAAGCGAGCGCTGGATGACGAAGCGAACGGATTCCATTTCCAGATGGAAAGCGGCGTCGGCGAAGACGGGTTCTGGTTCGAAGGCGCATGGAGCTACCATTTCTATACGCTTGAAGCGCAGGCGGTGATCGCTTGGGCCGCTATGGGGTTCGGCGAGAAGCTGTACGAGCATCCGAGGCTGCGTGCGATGTTTGATATTCCGCTCAAGGCGATGCTGCCGGACGGCACGTTTCCCGCCCTTCACGACTCCAAGGTCGTCGATATTCGGTCTTACGCACATTTGTATGAATGGGCGTATGCGTTTTACGGCATCGGAGAAGAGATTGTGCGGAGCAGCGATCGCGGTTCTTTGTACGGCGTGTTGTTTGGAGCGCCGTTGGAGACGTTGCCGTTGCCGTTGTCTGAGGCGGAGCTTTCGATGAAAGGGTGCGCTGGGGAGACAGGTGCAGCAGGCGAGGCCGCTGCGATTACGGTATTGAGCAAGCCCGGGATGGTCAGCGTGACATGCGGCGCAGGTGAAGAGGCGCAGGCGCTTCTCGTCGATTACGGGGAGCATGGCGATTGGCATGGACATTATGACAAGCTGAATCTGCTGTATTATGCAAGGGGCCGCAGTTGGCTGGCCGACGCGGG
This sequence comes from Paenibacillus tyrphae, assembly GCF_000722545.1. Taxonomy (GTDB): domain Bacteria; phylum Bacillota; class Bacilli; order Paenibacillales; family NBRC-103111; genus Paenibacillus_G; species Paenibacillus_G tyrfis. The sequence goes on along the minus strand of NZ_JNVM01000012.1, from coordinate 77,318 downwards.
CATGGTTCCGTACGGACACAAGCTGCACAAGGCTTGGTACGTGCATACCGTGGCGCACAACACGGTGACGGTCAACGGCCGCTCCCAGCAGGAGGCTTGCGGCCGGCTGCGCAAGGCGGTGAGCGATTCCGGCATCATCCGGGTCGAGGCCGAAGCGGAGGACGCTTACGAAGGCGTCCGGCTGAACCGGCGGCTGACACTGGCCGGCGGGCTGCTGGTGGACGTATTCCGGGTGACCGCGGGCGAGCCTTCGACCGTAGACTGGGTGATGCATACGCAGGGAAACCCAGTCGAAGCGCTGCCCGTTCGGTATACCGCTGATTTGGCGGAATCGCTGTCGGATACGGACGGCTACCCGCATTTACGGCAGGTGAGGCGTCTCGAAGGTCTGCAGGACGATTGGATGCTCGAATGGAGCTGGAACGGAGAAGACGGGGAAGACGAGCGGCTGCAGGTTTACGGCTTGGCCGAGCCGTGGGGCGCCAGCGTCTATTTGGCCGAATCGCCGTTCATGCCCCCCGTTCAAGTCCGCAGCGCCTGCATTCGCAGGGTGCCGTCGTGCATCCGCACGGCGTTTGTTACCGTCTTCCGGGCTTGCCGGAAAGGCGATGCTCCGCTCTCGCTCCGGCTGATCGGCGATCCGTCGGACAGCGAGGGTCTATTGCTGGAAGTTAGGGACGGAGAGCAGGGCGAGACGATGCTGTGGACCGTATGAGCCGTTTCATTTGTTTGCGAGGATAAAAGGTTTACGTCATAAAAATTTCGCTGGATTAACGCACGGGAACGGAAACGCAAGAAGAATGGGGAGGCTGCCATGAAACAAGTCGTCGACGAAGGGCTGAAAGCCCGGCATCGCTACGCGGAACCGCCTGCGGCGCGGCGGGACGATTGGGAGCGCGCCGTACAATACGTGCTGGCGCAAATCGACCGCAATCTAGGGACGTTCGCGCTGCAATTTCCGTCGCCTGCAAGCGAGGGGAACGTGTACAAGCCGATCGGCAATACCGAGTGGACGTCCTCTTTTTGGACGGGAATGCTGTGGCTGGCCTACGAGATGACCGGTCATGACCGTTACCGCCGGGCGGCGGAAGCGCAGCTCGACAGCTACCGGGAGCGGATCGAGCGAAAAATCGCAACCGAGACGCACGATCTCGGATTCTTGTACTCGCTATCCTGCGTAGCGGCCTATAAATTGACCGGAAACGAACAGGCCAAGGACACGGCGCTTCAAGCCGCCGATTTGCTGATCGGACGTTATTTTGAGAAGGCGGGCATCATTCAGGCGTGGGGCAATTTAAACCAGCCGAACCAGCGCGGGCGGATGATTATCGATTGCCTTATGAATTTACCCTTGCTGTACTGGGCAACGGAGACGACGGGCAATCCGGAATACCGCCGGATCGCCATCAATCACGCCGCACAAGCGGCGGCGCACATCATTCGCGAAGATGCTTCAAGCTATCATACGTTCTACATGGACGTGGATACGGGACAGCCGAAATACGGCAAAACGTCGCAAGGCTTCTCCGACGATTCGTGCTGGTCGCGCGGGCAGGCGTGGGCCATTTATGGTTTTCCGCTCAGCTACAACTATACGCGGGATGATTCGTATCTCGCTATCGCGCAAAAGACGGCCAACTACTTTTTAAACCGGTTGCCCGACGATTCGGTGTGTTATTGGGATCTGATCTTTACGGACGGGCCGGAGGAGCGGGACAGCTCGGCAGCGGCCATCGCCGCTTGCGGCTTGCTCGAAGTGGCCAAGCATCTGCCATTGTCTAACGAATACAAGCGAGCCTACGAGAATGCCGCTTTGGGGATGCTGGACTCGCTGGCGCGGCGGTATACGACGGCCGGGGTTCCGCATTCGAACGGCATCCTGCTTCATGCGGTCTACGGTAAGCCTTTGGGCAATGGGATCGACGAATGCTGCATCTGGGGCGACTATTACTATTTCGAAGGGCTTGTTCGGGTGTTGAAAGACTGGAATATATATTGGTAGAAGCGAGAGGTAGATGCGCGATGACGGTGACAAGCGATGAGGACAAAATCAAATGGTGGAAGGATGCCAAATTCGGCATGTTTATCCACTGGGGCTTGTATGCGGCTTTGGGCCGGGGCGAGTGGGTCATGTACGAATTGAACATTCCGGTTCGCGATTACGAGCGGCTCGCGGAGACGTTCAATCCCGTTCGCTTCAACGCCAAGACATGGGTAGGGCTGGCCAAAGCGGCGGGCATGAAATATATCGTCATCACAGCGAAGCATCATGACGGGTTCGCCATGTTCCGTTCGCAGGCGGAGCCGTTCAACATCACGGACGCTACGCCGTTCAGGCGCGACCCGATGCGGGAGCTGACCGAAGAATGCCGCGAGCAAGGCATTGTGCTGTGCTTCTATTATTCCCACGTCATTGATTGGCATCATCCGCATGCCGTGCACAACAAATATAACAACGTGTGGGACTATGATACGGACTCGAAGCATTTTCCGACATATTGGAACGGGCTGGCGAAGCCTCAAATCCGGGAGCTGCTTACCCAATACGGACCTGTCGGTCTGCTATGGTTCGATACGGCGGGCGGGCTGTCAAAAGAAGATAGCGAGGAGCTCGTGGAGCTTGTGCGAAGCCTCCAGCCGGACTGCTTGATCAACAGCCGGGTCAGTCATTACCCAGGCATGGGGGACTACCAATCGAAGGGCGATAACGAAATTCCGATGTATGGTGAAGACTCCCGCGCGTGGGAGACGCCGATGACGTTGAACCAATCGTGGGGCTTCAGCACGAAGGACCAGATCTGGAAACAGCCGGAAGCCATCATCCGGAAGCTGGTTCATATTGTGAGCAAGGGAGGCAACCTCCTGCTCAACGTCGGGCCGGACGCCGGAGGGCTTATCCCGCAATTATCCGCCGAAAGGCTGCGCGAGGTGGGCGCTTGGCTGAGCGTTTATGGGGAAGCGGTGTACGGCGCGGCGGCCAGTCCTTTTCCGTACGAGATGGAATGGGGCTCTGTTACCGTGAAGCCTAGCCGCGTCTACCTACATCTGACAAGCGACGACTGGCAGAGAGAATTGCGCTTGTACGGGCTCAAAAACAAAGTGAAACAAGCTTATGTGCTAAGCGATCCAAGCCGAACGCCGCTTGAGACCGCACAAAGCTACGATGCCGGGCTCGATCACCACACGCTGGCGATCAGACTGCCGGACAAGCCGGCCAACGATTGCATGACGGTTATCGCCGTAGACATCGAAGGGGAGCTTTCCGTCGATACGCGTTTGAGCCAGCAGCCGTCCGGTCATGTGAAGCTGGAGTGGGCAAACGGCCGCATCGATGCGGATGCGAAAACAGTAGAGTGGAGCTTTCAAATCATAGCTCCAGGCACATTTGATCTTGAGCTTGTTTGTTTTCAGAAGGATGGCGCTTCATGGGAAGAGGCGTTTCGGGAAGGCGTCGAGGCGGCTTCCGGGAACCGGCGGTTCACGGCGCAGCCGAAGCCGGATCAAGTGATCAAAAATTCCACGGCCTGCCAGCATCCGTACAGCGAAGTCCGTTCGCATCTGGGAACGATCGTCTTCGACCAGCCGGGCACGTGCACGCTCTCGCTTTGCTCTGCGCTAATCCGTCCCAAATCCGGATTTACGGAAATATGGCAGGCCGATCCGGTGAAGCTGCGGGCCGTGAAGCTGGTTAAGCGGCAGTAGCTTGCCGTTATGAAAAAGGTGTTTTTTTGAAGGCATGCCATTTGGAGGCTTATATATGAAGCCGCTTACTGCGATACTGATCGGTTCAACAAGCCTTGCATTATTCGAGCAGATGGTAAAAAGGCCAAGCCTCCGGTGGTTATCCGTAGGCTTGGCCTTTTGTCGTTCAGGCATTCTCATTGCGTCGGGCCATCTGCTGCCAGACCGATCCGACGGCCGCTTGGCCGCCTTCGATGCGTTCCAGCGCCATGCGCACCTGCATCCGCACTTCAAATTCCGGGTCGTCCTGTGCCGCTCGCAGGGATTGAATCACTCCTTCGTCGCCTACTTCATAGAGGAAGCGGGCTGCCCGCCAGCGCACCAGCTTATTGGAATCCTGCAAAGCCCCGATCATCGCATCCTGTGCTGCAGGGTCCCCGATATCCGAGAGTGTGTCTCCTGCAGTCCGGCGGACGGAAGAGGAAGAGTCTCGCAAAGCACGGTACAGGTAGGGAAGCACATGCGGTTCTTTCAAATCTCCCAAATAGACGGTAGCTAAGCGCCTAACCGTCGAACGTTCGTCCTCCAGACCTTTGAGCAGCAGCGGCAGCGTTTCCTCGGAGGGCTTGATCTGCTCCAGTGCCGCATATCGCTGCTTCCAATCCGGGTCCTGAAGCCTTCGCTCGGTTTCTTCGTAGCTCAGCGTCGTACGGCCGGAAGCTGCCAGCTCCTTTACGTCGCCTTGAGCCGGCCCCTGTTCGGCTTGGGCAATCAACCGTTCGAGCTGTTCGTCGCTGTAGGCGGCGTCCAGCTCCTGAACCACTTCGTCCAAGACGTCTTGAAGCTCGCCGTAGCGCGTATCCCAATCGTCCAAGGAACGCTCTTTGATCAGGTTCGGCGCGGCTGCCGCCCCGCGGATGGCGGCGTCGCTAAACCGTTGAGGCAGGGCGGCCCGCCGTTCTTCCACGCCATTCGTTACCCGGACCTGCAGCGGAATGCCGCGAAAATGCTGCAGGAGTACCTTGACTTCGCCGAATGTCGCATCGGTTGTTTCCGCGGAGCTATCCGGGGAAGCGGGCTTTTGGGCGGCTGCATCCGCCTGGTTCTGCGCTGCGCCGGACGGGACGACACCCAGAATGTCCCGGACTTCGGCGAGAATGTGCTGCCAATCGCCCTTGGCTGTCCGATCCAAGGCGATAAAATCCGCCGCGCGGTACAAGCTTTTGACGCCATCAATGGCGAGCAGTTGCCGAAGCTTAGGATCTGCCAGTTGGCCGGCTTGCTCGCGGCTGAACGTTTCGCGGACGTCTTTGGGCAAGGAAGTATCCAAATTGATTTTCATGGTATTCGGGCTGGGCGTCGGTTCGATCGAGAGAATAGGCATGGTCATACCTCCTGTCTGCCTGGTTGTTGGGATTTTGATGCTTTCCGTGCGGCCGGGATTATGGCTGCGCCGCGAGGTACCGTTCTTGGATGACTCGAACTTGGTGAAGCTCGTGCCCCGCGATAATGTAGGCCAGGGCTCGCACGGATGTATTACAGCCTGCCGCCGTTCCTTGGCGCAGCCAGACTTCCGGACGCAAGCCCGCAAGCAGGGTCAGCGTCGCCTGCCGGACTGCCGTGAATTCTTCCAACAGAGAAGTAAGCGGCAGGTCATCGAATTTTGCACCGGAAACGTAGAGATGCTCGTCCATGGAAGGGAACGTGGTCTGATCCCCACGCGCGATGCACAGCAAGCGGTAGCTTAAGACCCGCTCGGTATCCGTGATGTGGCCGAGCACTTCTTTCAGACTCCATTTGCCTTCGGCATAACGAACGAGGGTTTGTTCCCCGGTTAGCGAGTGGAGCAGCTCGGTCGTCGCTTTCAGTTGGGTACGGAGCAGTTCCTGAATATCCCCATCGGGAACCTGTGCAATATACTCCTGATAATGCGCTCCATATTCTATCGTTTCGGGTCTGTTCATTCGTTCGGCTTCTCTCCTCCGGTTGAATAAAAAGGACCGACGCTCTCGAAAGAGCAGGCCGGTCTCTTGTCTGCATTAGCTTGGGAGTTACTCTTAATCCAGGTCAAGCAAATTGCGGTGCAGGTAGTTGTCGTCCAACGCTTTGGTCAGATCAAAGACGGTGTGTGCCAGATCCAAATTTTCGAACGTGTGCTCACAGGAGTCTTTATACGCCATTTCTTCCTCGTAATGGGACATATAGCGGTCGATCAGCTCGGGGGAATCCCCGCGCTCCTTCTCGCGACGCTTGACCGTATCCCGATCGGCGTAAATGAAGATTCGCACGATACGATCGCCGTACAGGGACTTCAGGGTCTCCGCGCCTTGACGGTTCAAAATCAAGTAGACGGCTCCGTGCTTTTGGACCATATCGGCTACGTCGGATTCTTTAACCCCGTACCGGTTCCCGTCCAATTCGATCACTTCGATGAACTCCCGGTTTGTTTCGGCTTCCTCAAATTGCTTCCGAGCGACGAAATGGTAATCTTGCCCGTCGACCTCCGAAGAGCGGGGAGGGCGGGTCGTGTACGAAATTACCTGTTTGATGCCGAGCGTGCTGCCGGACATCTGAGCGACGGTTCGGCGACCGGCCCCGTTCGGACCCGTGAATACAAAAATGAGTTCCTTGTCTTTCAGTTCGTACATAGAAACCCTCCTTCATTTGGGAAGTGCAGTTCCTTGCCGAGTGCTACCCTTTATTTTACATGGTTTCTCAGACGAGGTAAAGATGCTCTTGAAAGCGTTTCAGCGCTTCCGCTGCTTCCCGCTTCCGCCGCCCCGGCGCCCGCGCGCTGCGCCAGCGTTCGCATCCGCGCCGCTGCGCCGCCCACGCGCTGCGCCTGCTGCCGCGTCCGCGCCGCTGCGCCGCCCACGCGCTGCGCCCGCTGCCGCGTCCGCGTCGCCGCCCCGGCGTCCGCGCGCTGCGCCCGCCGCCGCGTCCGCGCCGCTGCGCCGCCCACGCGCTGCGCCAGCGCTCGCGTCCGCACCGCCGCGTCGCCCGCGCGCTGCGCCTGCAGCCGCGTCCGCGCCGCCGCGTCGCCCGCGCGCTGCGCCTGCTGCCGCGTCCGCGCCGCTGCGCCGCCCGCGCGCTGCGCCAGCGCTCGCGTCCGCGCCGCTGCGCCGCCCGCGCGCTGCGCCCGCCGCCGCATCCGCGCCGCTGCGCCGCCCGCGCGCTGCGCCTGCAGCCGCGTCCGCGCCGCCGCGCCGCCCGCGCGCTGGGCCCGCAGCCGCGTCCGCGCCGCCGCGCCGCCCGCGCGTTGGGCCCGCTGCCGCGTCCGCGCCGCCGCGCCGCCCGCGCGTTGCGCCTGCAGCCGCGTCCGCTGCGCTGCGCCGCCCACGCGTTGCGCCCGCTGTCGCATCCGCGCCGCTGCGCCGTCCGCGCGTGGCGCCAGCGCTCGCATCCGCGCCGCCTCTGCGTCCGCGTGCCGTGCCCTCACCCGCGTCGCCGTGCTCCGCCGCCGCTTTGCCCGGCCGCTTCGCGATCGTCGCTTTAATGCCCCGCTCGATCTGCTCCAGGTACATCGCATCCCGCGGCGCGGCGAACGTAAACGCTTTGCCAGTCTGGCCTGCGCGTCCCGTCCGCCCGATGCGGTGAATATAGCTTTCGGCATCATGCGGGATGTCGTAGTTGAACACGTGCGTGATGCCTTCGACGTCGAGCCCGCGCGCCGCGATATCGGTCGCTACGAGCAGCTGGATTTTGGCCTCGCGAAACCGCTTCATGACCTGCTCGCGCTTCGCCTGGGTCAAGTCTCCGTGCAGCTCGTCGCACGAATACCCGCGTTCCTCCAGCTCGTTCATCAGCTTGCTCGCTCGAAGCTTCGTACGGCAAAAAATCATCGCCAGATACGGATTTTCTTGATCGATCAATTTACAGAGCGTTTCCAGCTTTCCGCGGTCCGTGGTCTGAATCACGACCTGCTCGATTTCGTCCAGCGTCACGCGTTTCGATTTCACTTCGATTTCAACCGGCTGCCGCATATACTCTTTAGCCAGCTGACGGATGCGCGGAGGCATCGTAGCCGAGAACAGCAGCGTCTGCCTGCGGCTTGGGGTCACCGAAATAATTTCCACGACCTCCGGCAAGAAGCCCATGTGCAGCATTTGATCCGCTTCATCCAACACGAGAACGGACAGCTTATGAAGCTGCACCGTTTCCCGACGTAAATGATCGAGGAGCCGTCCAGGCGTCGCTACAATAATATGTATATTTCCTTCCAGCTTGCGGATCTGGCGCTCGACATCCTGCCCTCCATAAGCGGACAGCACGCGCAAGCCTTTGAGCGGAGCCCAGCGCTTGATTTCTTCCGTAATTTGAATGGCAAGCTCGCGGGTCGGGGTAACGATCAGCGCCTGCACGTTTGGGTTGGCGGGATTGACGTTTTCCAGAATCGGCAGCGCAAAAGCCAGCGTTTTGCCCGTACCGGTCTGCGCTTGAGCGATGATGTCGTGGCCGGCTAGAGCAACCGGGATCGCCTCGCTTTGGATCGGCGTCGGCTCGTTATATCCATGTTTCTGCATAGCCTCGGCCAAATCGCTTCCGATTCCGAGCAGGGCAAAATTATTTTTCTTCATTATATTATCTCCCCGTAATTCGAATTATTCTTCTAAGAGAACCTTCAATTATAAAAGCAATTCTACAGGAACCGGCGGCAAAAAGAAACTGCACGGGGCTGAAAAAGCCGGGTGCAGCAGCCTTGCGCCAATGCGATGGCGGGACCCCGGCTCAATACTCGCGGCCGTTCCCTTCCGCTTGATTCGGAACCGTAACGTCCGTTCCGAACGTCCGATCCATCATTTCCGTGAATTGAGCATGATACGGCTCCAGACTTCTTCCGCTCCAGCTGTCCTGCGCCATCTTGTTGAACGCGTTGACGACGATACGGTTCGCCGAAATATAGACGTCATGTACCGTCGGCTGATTCAGACGGATTTTTTCTGCAATCTTCTGCTTGAACAAATGCGACAAATGCTCGTGGTGCATCTCCGTTTCCCCGCCGCTGCCTCTGCTGATCAACTGGTCGGACGGGGCGTAATCGCTTTGATCGTCGTACGTGCTGTACAGCCCTTTTACCAAGCCGTAGTTATTCGTTTCCGTTCCTTTGCCTTCGCCCCCCCGCGTTCCGCTGGCGGTGCTATCCATCGTGATGGCGACATAGGCGGTGTTATCGCCCATCATGACGATCGCGCTGCTGACCCCGTCCATAGCGGCCACCTGATCGGACAAATGCTGATTCATCTCCAGTTTGGTTACTTTGTGGGATACGGGGGCATACTGCTGCTGAGTTTGATAAGCGCGCGACGTGTCCTGCCTTGGCATATCTCGCTTGCTGCCGTAATTCTGGGCGCTGTTGTAATCGTACCATGAAAAACAGCCGGTCATCGTCATGGCGAGGCCCAAGGCCGCTGCCGATCCGATCCATCGGAAATAACGCATCATGAGTGCCCTCCTTTGAAAATCTCCTTCTTAGGATTGATTATCGGGAAGGATTTATGCGCAGGAAAGCGAGGTCCAAATGATGCATAAAACCACCGCTATATGGAAATAACCAAGTAGAGGCGAAAACGCTTAAACCCTAGCCAATAAAGAGTTCCGAACAATTTGTGAACTTCTTCAGATTCATTGACAAAAAACGGGTCCGAATTTATAGTTAATATGGTGATTAGGTTCATTGACAAGTTATGACCTATTTTGATCGAAAAATATTTGCTTTATAAGGTGGGATTGATTAAGATGATTCGATGGCAAAATCTGTGGCGATTCATCCCTCTTTTTGGGTTGATGATGTTGCTGTTAACGGGGTGTGGAGACCAGACGATTTCCGCCTTAAAGCCAAGGGGACCGGTCGCCAGAGATCAGCTATTCCTGATGAAGCTCAGCTTCGGGATCATGCTTCTGGTTGTCGTGGTCGTTTTTGTAATTTATTTGTATGTCTTGGTCCGCTTCAGAAAGAAAAAAGGCGACAAAGACATCATCCCGAAGCAGGTGGAAGGCAGCCACACACTGGAGATTATTTGGACGGTTATTCCGATCGTATTGCTCCTCATTTTGGCCGTTCCTACCGTACAGTACACCTTTAAGCTTTTGGAAGACCACAGAGACAACAAAGATGCGGTGCACGTTAAAGTGACGGCTCACGCCTTCTGGTGGCAATTCGAATATCCGGAATTGGGGATCGCAACAGCTCAAGACTTAGTCATTCCGACAAACAAAAAGATCGCCTTCGAATTAACCGCTTCCGATGTGAAGCACTCCTTCTGGGTTCCGTCGCTCGGCGGTAAAATGGACACGAACCCCGGAAACACCAACGTGTATTACTTGCAAGCAGACGAAGTGGACGTCTTCAAAGGAAAGTGCGCGGAGCTTTGCGGCGCCTCTCACTCCCTGATGGACTTTAAAGTGAAATCGATGGATCAAGCCGATTTCGATCAATGGGTCACCAAAATGAAAACGCCTGCTTCCGTTCCGGCCGACGCGCAAAAAGGTGAACAGATCTTCAAAGACAACTGTTTGTCCTGTCACGCGGTTAACGCACAGGGACTCGGCGCGGGTCCGAACTTGAACGGCTTTGCTTCCCGTGAGCTCGTTGCTGGCATTTTGCCGCACAACGATGAAAGTTTGAAGCAGTGGATTTCCGATCCTCAATCGGTGAAACCAGGCAACAAAATGCCTAAAGTTGGATTGAAGGACGACCAAATCAATGATGTAATCAAATACTTGAATTCGTTGAAGTTAAAGTAACGAGCATCGCGGAAAAAGGAGGTTTATACGGTGGCTCACGGACACACGGCAAAACGGTACACTGGGCTGATGGATTGGCTTACCACGGTGGACCATAAAAAGATCGGAATTTTATATTTGATCGCGGGCGGGATCTTCTTTCTGATGGGCGGCATTGAGGCCATCTTGATCCGGATTCAGCTGCTTTATCCCGATCAGAAAATCTTCATCGGAGATACGTTTAACCAATTGACAACCATGCACGGTACGACGATGATCTTCCTTGCGGCGATGCCGGTCATCTTCTGTTTTATGAATGCGATCGTACCGCTTCAGATCGGAGCCCGCGACGTAGCGTTCCCGTTCGTGAACGCACTGGGCTTCTGGTTGTTCTTCTTCGGCGGCTTGCTGTTGAACACCTCGTGGTTTCTCGGCGGCGCGCCGGCAGCGGGCTGGACGGCTTACCCGCCGCTTGCAGGCATCATTGACCCATCCGGCGTATTCAAGGGCGTAGACTTCTACGTTCTCGGCTTGCAGATTGCAGGTCTCGGTACGCTGATCGGGGGGATTAACTTCCTCGTCACGATCATCAACATGCGTGCACCTGGCATGACTTACATGAGAATGCCAATGTTTACTTGGGCCGCGTTCATTACTTCTTTGCTCATTCTTTTCGCTTTCCCGGCCATTACGGTAGGGCTTGTCGAATTGATGTTCGACCGGATTTTTAGCGGCGCTTTCTTCGATGTGGCGAAGGGCGGTAACCCGGTACTTTGGGAACACCTTTTCTGGATTTTCGGGCACCCCGAAGTTTACATCTTGATTTTGCCGGCGTTCGGTATCATTTCGGATATCGTGTCGACGTTCTCGAAAAAGCGTTTGTTCGGATATAGCTCCATGGTATTCGCAACGGCTCTTATCGGATTTTTAGGCTTCATGGTATGGGCTCACCATATGTTTACGACAGGGATCGGTCCTGTCGGGGATGCGATCTTCGGGGTCGCTACGATGGCGATTGCGATACCGACCGGGGTTAAAATCTTCAACTGGCTGTTTACGCTGTGGGGCGGTCAAATCCGCTTTACGACGGCTAACATTTTTGCAACGGCATTTATTCCGACGTTCGTTATGGGTGGTGTCACCGGGGTTATGCTTGCCGTACCGGCAGCTGACTTCCAATATCACGATACGTACTTCGTCGTAGCTCACTTCCACTACGTTATCGTCGGCGGTCTTGTCCTCGCGTTGTTCGCAGCTTCGTACTACTGGTGGCCGAAAATGTTCGGCCGCATGCTGAACGAGACGCTTGGTAAAATTCATTTCTGGACTTTCTTTATCGGGTTCCATATGACGTTCTTCCCGCAGCACTTCTTGGGCTTGATGGGGATGCCGCGCCGCGTGTTTACGTATCAGCCGGGCGTCGGGCTTGAACAAGGGAACTTTATCAGTACCATCGGCGCGTTCCTGATGGGGATCGGTACGATCGTCTTCCTGATCAACTGTTTCTCTTCGTTGAGAAAACCGATATCGGCCCCGGCAGATCCGTGGGATGCTCGTACGCTGGAATGGACGATTCCTTCGCCGCCGCCGGAGTACAACTTCAAGCAAACTCCGCTTGTTCGCGGATATGATGCATTCTGGAAAGAAAAAATGGCAGGCAACAAAGAAATGACGCCGGCCGAACCTATCGGTTCGATTCACATGCCGTCGCCTTCGATTCTGCCGTTCCTGATGTCCGTCGGCTTGTTCATCGCAGGGTACGGATTTATGTATCACACATATATTGTCAGCATCCTCGGTATCGGCATGACGTTAATTTGCATGTTCTTCCGTTCGGTGTATGATGATCACGGTTTCCATATCGAGCCGGAGGAGTTAAACGATAAGGGGGCGAAGGCATGAGTGCAGCACATCATGAAGCGGGCGGCGCTTTGCCACCTCACGCCGAAACGGCAACATTAGAAGGCAAAAATAAAGTTATGGGCTTCTGGCTGTTCCTTGGCGGCGAGTGCGTACTGTTCGGTTCGCTCTTCGCCTCCTACATCGCGCTTCGCAACCAAGTGCCGGACGGCCCGACAGCTCAGCATTTGTTCTCGCTCGACTTGGTCGGTATATCGACGTTCATCCTGCTTACCAGTTCGTTGACCAGCGTGTTCGCCACGATGGCACTGCATCGCAACCAGTTCCAAAAGCTTCAAGCTTGGATGGCCGTTACCGTCTTGCTCGGCCTCGCCTTCTTGGGCCTTGAAATTTACGAGTTCGTACACTACGTCAATGAAGGTCATACATTCTCGAAAAGCGCGTTCGCTACTTCCTTCTATACGTTGGTAGGCTTTCACGGCGCTCACGTTGCTTTCGGTGTTCTGTGGATTTCGCTTTTGATCATCAGCGGCTTCAAAAAAGGCTTGACTGTAGTTACGGCGCCCAAATATTACGTTGCCGGCTTATACTGGCACTTTATCGACGTCATTTGGGTATTCATCTTCACGGTCGTATACCTGATGGGGAAGGTGGGTCCATAAATGAGCAACCAACACCATTCGTCGTCTGCCGGTGATCGTCATCGTTTGGAAGGTCCGAAGAATCACTACTTATCGTACATTATCTCCATCGTACTCACGATGCTGGCATTTGCCGTCGTGCTGTACGGCGGGTTGGACCGTTCGTTTATCTTGTTCTTTATCGTCGGCTTGGCGATTGTTCAGATTATATTTCAATTGGCTTACTGGATGCACATGAAAGATCGGGGGCACTTATTCCCGATTATGGGATTGGCATTCGGCGCGTTTATCGCATTAACCGCGGTCATCATGGCCGTATATTGGGTTTGGTGGTAGGATAGAGGAGAGAGGAGGCTGCGTACGTAAGCCCCTCTCTTTTGCGTAACGACAAACATTTTCACCGTTTCGACACAATTCCCGGCGCAAAAACCGGGTTGGGAAAGGAGTATAATCGTCTTGGACCCTACGATGTCCCATGGAGGGCATGAAACCGGCCCTACGTTCGCTGCATTATGGAGCCCCGGTTTTTTGCTGCTGTTGATTGTTGTCGGTGTATTATACACGCTCGCGGTAGGCCGCTGGCGTAAAGACTTTGCGGATAGCGAGCCCGTCGAATTGAAGCAAAAGATGTGGTTCTGGTCCGGACTGGCTTTATGGTACGCGGCGGAAGGCAGTCCGCTTTCCTATTACGGCCATCACTACTATTTCAGCGTTCATATGTTCCAGCAGTCCATTTTGTACTTGGTCATGCCGCCGTGTTTGCTGCTCGGACTGCCAGGGTGGCTGCTGCGTCCCGCGTTGAAAGGTCAGATGACCAAACGGATCGTGCGTTTCCTGACGAATCCGCTGCTATCGCTGTTCGTTTTTAACTTCATCTTCTCCATGTATCATATTCCGATGATCATGGATGCCTTGATGGCCAACGCCGCAGCGTTGTTCATCTATAAAATCTTTTTCCTGCTGGCCGCGTTCCAAATGTGGTTCCCGGTATTTTGCCCGCTGCCGGAGTACAACACGTTGTCCGAGTTGAAGCGGATGGCATACATTTTCGTGAACGGGATTTTGCTGACGCCGGCCTGTGCTTTGATTATTTTCGCCAATGATCCAATGTATGCGATGTACTCAGCCGTTCCGGAGCAGCTGTTGCTGCTGCCGATGCTCGACGATCAGCAGCTTGGCGGCGTCATCATGAAGATCGTGCAGGAGATTGTGTACGGCATGGCTTTGGGCTATACCTTTTTCCGTTGGTATCGGCGGGAGCGCAAGCAGGAAGACGAGCTGCCCGATGAGCCTTATTTTCCGGCAGGGAGCGCCAATCGGGCCTAATTGCAAGGTGGAATGTTTATTGCAAAGTGAACGGGTGGGGTACACGTGAAAATAGCGATTTTGCCAACGATTAGTACGTCTTTTATTGTGATAAGCGCCGTCTTTGTCGCGTTTGGCTGGTACCACATTGTGAAGGGGAACCGGGAAACGCACCAAAAGCTGATGCTCTGGGGCTCGGGATTTGCGCTGGCATTCTTTCTGATTTATGCCAGCCGGACGATCTTTATCGGCAACACGTCTTTCGGCGGACCGGAGAATTTGAAGCTGGCCTATCACTTGTTTTTGTTTTTCCATATTACGCTCGCAACGCTCGCAGGTGTTTTCGGCATTGTAACGCTGCTGCACGCGTTCAATAAGAAGTTTGCCAAGCACCGCAAAATCGGCCGCTGGACGGCGGTCATGTGGCTGCTGACGGCGCCAACCGGTGTGGCCGTGTACATTCTGCTCTATCTGTTGTACCCGGGCGGGGATACGAAGCCGATGATTGATGCGATTTTAGGGTTGTAGGACGTTCTACACTAAAGGGAGGCTGTCTGTCCGAGAAGAATACTTCTCGGACAGAACAGCCTCTTTGCCTTGCCGGGAGCGCTTAATAATGTTTGAACCAGATGCCGGCGCATTCGGGAACGGTCGTCCAGCCTTTTGCGGCGACTTGGGAGGCCACTTCTTCGCCGAAGAAAAAGCGGGTTAGTTCTTCCGCTTCACTCAGACTCTCGAATGTATAATCCGAGCGAATCCATTGGTGGGTAAAGCCATACTGCCGCTCCAAAGCCGCATAATAGTTCAAGAGAAAATCCGGCGGATTCGGCGTTTCGAAGCCTGTGCCCATCGTTTCGAAGATGATGACGGTTCCACCGGGACGAAGCACCCGGTTTATTTCCTGCAGGATGCGCTCCAGATTGGACGACCACATCGGATCGTTGCTGTTCGCCAAGTAGCCCAGGCTCCAACCGGAAACGATCAAGTCCGCGCTCGCGTCCGGCAAAGGCAGCTCGCGATGATCCGCGACGACTGTGCACAGGCGGGGACGGTCCGTTTCGGCGATGCGCTCCTTCAAGACGTCCAGCATCGCGGCGGATGCATCGGTTGCCGTCAGCGACCGTGCTTGTCCGATCAAGACGGACGATAACCTGCCGCTTCCGGCGCCCAGATCGACGATGTCGAGTCCTGCGAACGGCTTGATGGATTGCACGATATGCGCCAGTTCGGGTTGTTTGCTGATTAAGCGGTGGTAACACCCTGCTTGCTCGGCATAAATTTGATCATGATTCGGCATAAGTATAAGTACCTCTCCTTCATCGGATGTCGTTGCACCGATAGCGTACACCTTTCCGTTACGTGAAGGTCAAGGGGGCTGCATTCATTCACTTAGAACCGGGTCAGATTTCTTCAGCGAGGTTTGTAGCAGCCGTTCCGTTCGGGCATAAAGCTCAAGCAGCTGATTGCGGTTGATCAGGTTGGCTTTGTGCTCGAAGGTCACGTGAAACCGTTCGTTCCGCTGTGCTAAATAGGCGAGATAGGCGTAGGCATCCCCACAGCGGTCGTCATCATCATGCTCCGGCAGAACGGGAAGATGATGAATGAACCGGTCCTCTTCGTACCGGACGTTGCTGTAATGGACCAAATAAACATATGGCGCTACGGCTTCGAGCCAGCGCATCGGTTCGACATTGTGAAACGCTTTGGCGGAAATATCCAGCCGCGACGTATCCACAACCAGCCCGATTTCCGGATGCTCCCGGAACATCATCGTAAGCAGCTCCTCATGCTCTCCCCAAAAATCATGCTCTAATACGATACGCTGCCCATAGCGGTGTTGAAGCTCGCAAAGCGCATCAAACAATCGAAGGGAAATGTCCCGCAACTGAGCTGTATCGATCTGATCGGCTTCATAGCGTTCGCCCGGCTTCGGCATGTTGGCGTAAACCTGTTTCGTTTCCAATGGGAATATCGGCACAAAAGGATAATGAAACAAAATATAATCGGCGCCATATTCCGCTGCTATACGGACTTCGCGTTCTACGCGGTGCAAGGCTTCTTCCCGCTCCTCGCGGTCTATGGAAGTGATTCGCGGGAGCCTGTACGCCTGTCCGCCGAAAACCGGCGTATGAATGCCAAAGGAAAGCCCCTTCTCTTTACAGACTTTCGTTGTATACAATAAGCTTTCGTTATCGCGATACTGGCAAATTTCAATTCCGCTAATCGCATCGGAACCGAAACGTTCCATACCCTCTTCGCTGAATGCTATCCACATGCCAATCTGCAATCTTCTTCGGCTCATGCCCCGATCCCCTTTTAATAGATAAAATGATAGGTACTGCATATTTTACCATTTCCCCCTGTTGTTTCCCATTCGCACAAGATGGTCTTCACCGTCGAGAGTTTTCTTTAATATAATGACGTAGATTTTGGGATGAACAATGGATTTGTGATATTTTCCTTTGGGCAAAAAAGTTTACCATGTACAAAACTAATCCGTTAGGTATATAATGGGGAATAATGGAATCGTCCGGAGATCGAATTAACTGATTAAAATCAGGCAGGTGAAAACGCATGATAAATATTCGAAGCTCGTATCAAGAGGACCGCTCGACACGGAGAGCGCTGCTGATTTTGCTAAAAAAGCGGGGCAAAATCAGCATTCAGGAAGCGGCCGAGAAGTTGGGCATATCGGGGGTGGCTGTTCGGCGTCATATTCACGAACTGCAAAAGGATCAATATGTGCAGACGAACATCCTACGTCAAAGCGCGGGGAGACCGACTTATTTATACAGCTTGACGGAAAAGGCCGGGGCTTTGTTTGCGAACGGCTACGACGCGATCGTCAACGATTTGCTCGACGAAGTGAAGGATAATTTCGGCGACGGTCAAGTCAGCCGCTTGTTTCAGCGGCGGAAAGAAAGATGGCTGCAGAGACATGAGGATACGTTTCGAGGCTTGGATTTGGAGAAACGTGTGGAGAGGCTGGCCCGGCTGCAAGAGCAGGAAGGGTATATGGTTAAAGTCGAAAAAAGAGGAGACGGAACGTTCGTCTTCGAGGAAGCGAATTGTCCGATCTATCAAGTGGCCGTCCGCCACCGGCAGGCCTGCCAGTGCGAGCTGTCGCTGTTTCAAGCCCTGCTTGCCGTGCCCGTTGCGCGTAAGGAATGTATGGCGGAAGGCGGGCGGAAGTGCCAATATACGATCAATTCGGGTCAGGCCTAGACTTGGAAGCGGAAGAGGAGTACAGCGAATGGACGATACGATGAAGAACCGTCCCGATCCGGAGATCATTACGGTGACGGACGATCGGCTGATTCCGGTTGTGGTTGCGCTAACGAATTTGACGGAGAGCTGGAAGGCCCAGCTAAGCAAAGGCGCCGTCAGCCTGCCGGTAGCCGTACAGATCGGAAAGAAGCTCAGCCATGAGCAGCAACAGGCCTTGCTGGAGTTCTGGGAGGATACTCGCTTGCCCGACAAATATATGAACAGGGCGCTTCATGCCTTTGCGCTGAACATGCCGGAGTGGGCGGTGCATCAGGTCATCCGTATTTTCCGTCTCACGGAGAAGATCCGGGCTTCGATGATCATGCTGAACGATTTGATGGACCGGTTCGACGCGCTCTACGAACAGTTCGAACACGAATTTTGGGAAGGGGAATGGCCTGGGGCGGAGGAAGAGCTGGCGCCGTATCTCGACAGGCTGGAAGCCGATTTTCAGGAGCTGCACCGGCAAGCATCGGACGAGAAAAAGTCGTATAACCGGCATTACGGGGACAGCTCGTCGGACTCTGCGAGAACGGCGGGGCCAAGCAGGGGACCGGTGTCCTTTCCGGCGCTGATCGGAGCTACGGACGACGCCTCGCCCAAGGAGCTGAAGCAGCGTTATCGGACATTAATGAAAAAGCTTCACCCCGATCACGGCGGCAGCGCCTTTTTGTTCGATTGGGTCAAGCAGGCGTACGACAACTATATGCAGGGCAAATCAAGCTTGTGACAAAAAGACCTGCTGTCACGGCAGCAGGTCCCATCGTAAAGCTGCATTAAGCGAGCGCGTGCCGTCGTCTGGCGAGTCCGGTCAAGAAGTACAGCAGGACGTGCAGGCTTATGCGCGACGTCCTGTCGCGCGTATCCCGGCTCGGGTCCACACAGACCATGTCCATGCCGATGACGCGGTTCCACTCCCCGAGCAGCTCGGCGCAGGTGAACAGGTCGACCGGCGAGAGACCGCCGGGCCCGATCGCCGGCACGCCGGGTACATCGGCTTGGTCCAGCACGTCGACATCGAATGTGACGTAGACAGAATCCGTCTTGGCGGCAAGCTCGCGGATCGTCCGCTCCAGAATCGGCTTGATGCCTTCCTCCCGGACTTGTCTTGCCGTATAAAGCGTAATGCCCTGCTGCTCGGCGAAGTCGCGGTACGCTTTGGAATTGGCGAAGCTGCGCAGGCCGATATTCACGATATCTTCGCCCCGGATAACGCTGTTTTCCACCAGACTGCGGATGGGCGTTCCGTTTGATCTGCCGCCGTAGGCCGTATCCCGGACATCGAGGTGCGCATCGAATTGGATCAGCCCAATGCGCTCTTGGCGCACGCTCTGAATGCCCGTCAGCGCCGGGAATGTAATCGAGTGATCGCCTCCCACCAGACACGGAATCGTGGAGGGGAGCTGCTGCGAAATTTCTTGAAACGCCTGTTCGATATTGCGGTGGCACTGCGGGATGTCGGTGACGTGCATGCCGACATCTCCGAGGTCGTTGACGCGCAGGCTGCTTAGGTCCAAATCCGCTTCGAAGTTGTACGTCGTAAAGGCACTGAACAGTTGTCTTAGCGTAGCAGGATGAAGGTGGGCGCCGGAGAAGCTGATCGAGCTTTTCGACAGCGGAGCCCCGACTATTGCGGCGTCGAGCGGCCGCTGCCCGTCCCATTCCGTAATCCAGTCGCAGAGCCGGGTCACATACGGGTCCCCTGCGCCCGGAGTAAACATAACGCCGGGACGCTGCAAATGAGTGAATTTGTGCATGACGCTTTTTCTTCTCCTTTGTATGATTTTACGCGCTTCCTTACTTGTTTTCGAGCACTTGGCTCAGGAACATTTGGGTGCGCGGGTGCGTCGGCTTCGTGAAAATTTCGGACGGCTTGCCTTCCTCGATAATGACGCCGCCGTCCATCACAACGACGCGGTCCGCGACGTCCCGGGCGAAGCCCATCTCGTGCGTGACGATGACCATGGTCATGCCTTCCTTCGCCAAGGTGCGCATAACCTGCAGCACCTCGCCGACCGTCTCCGGGTCCAATGCGGAGGTCGGTTCGTCGAACAGCATCACCTTCGGCTTCATGGCGAGCGCGCGGGCAATGGCG
This sequence comes from Paenibacillus tyrphae, assembly GCF_000722545.1. Lineage (GTDB taxonomy): Bacteria > Bacillota > Bacilli > Paenibacillales > NBRC-103111 > Paenibacillus_G > Paenibacillus_G tyrfis. The sequence continues at coordinate 57,746 of NZ_JNVM01000012.1, read as the reverse complement.
ACCCGCTGCTTTTGTCCGCCGGACAGGCTGGACGGACGGGCCTCCGCCTTGTCCTGCAGGCCGACCTTGCGCAGCAGCTCGCGCGCCAATTGCTCAGCGTCTTCCTTGTTCATCCCCCGCAGCGAGGTCGGAGCCATCGTAATGTTGTGCAGCACCGACTTGTGCGGGAACAAGTTGAACGATTGAAACACCATGCCGACATCTTGACGGACGGCATTCAGGTCCTTCTGCGGCATTTCCACGGACTGGACGGCCTGTCCTTGCATGGGAATGCGCCCGATCGGCTTGCCTTCGATGACCACGTTGCCTTTGTCGTACGTCTCCAAATAGTTGATGCAGCGCAGCAGCGTGCTTTTGCCAGAGCCTGACGGCCCAAGAACGACGACGACCTCTCCTTGCTGCACCTGAAGATCGACACCACGCAGCACGTGGTTGCTTCCGAACGATTTGTGAATCCCGTTTATTCGTATCATCGCATATCATCCCCCGTCCCGAGACGTCTTTCCAGCAGCAGGCCGATAAACCCGATCAGGTTGTTGACCAAATAGTACAGAATCGCGATAGCCAGCAAAAACTCGATCGTTTTGTACGTGTCGGCAATCAGCAGGTTCGCCTGCCGGAACAGCTCGACGACCGTAATCGTCGACAGCAGGGAGGAGTTTTTCGTGAGCGAGATGAACTCGTTGGTCATTGGCGCCAGCATGCGGGTCACCGCCTGCGGGATCACGATCTTGCGCATCGTCTGCGCATAGGAGAAGCCGAGGGAGCGTCCGGCCTCCATCTGCCCTTTGTCGATCGATTGAACGGCTCCGCGGATGACCTGAGAAGCATACGCGCCGCTGTACATGCCCAAAGCGACGACGCCGGACACCCACGGGACCGTATCGATGCCGAATACGATCGGCAGTCCGTAATAGAGCAGGAACAGCTGCACGAGCAGCGGAGTCCCCCGGAACCAGGACAGATATGCGATCGATACATATTTCCATGGCTTGAACTTGGACATTTGTCCGAACGAAATGAATGTCCCGATGATCAGGCTGAGCACAAACCCGCCCAGCGTGTAAATGACCGTATACCATAACGACTGCAGCAGCAGCCGGATATTCTGCCACTCGCCAAGGACGCTGAAGTCAAAATGCTGCATAGTTTCCCTCCTAATCGCGAGCTAAGCTGCCTGTTTGGTTATTAAAACCATTTTTTAACAATTTCGTTGTATTTGCCGCTGTCTTTGACCTTCTTGACCGCATCGTTGACAGCCTTTACGAACTCCGGGTTATCCTTGCGGACGCCATAGCCGTAGTACTCTTCGGTGAGCGTTTGGGGCAATACTTTGACCGTGCCTTTTTCTTTGGCGTAAGCTTTGGCCGCCGGGAATCCGGTGATAACGGCATCAACCTTGCCGGTCTCCAGCTCCAGGAACATCTCCGTGTTTTTCTCCACTTGGACCAGCCCGATGTTCTTGTGGCTTTCTTCCACGAATTTGACCGATTTCGTGCCGATTTGCACCGCCGCTTTTTTTCCGGCCAGATCGTCGAAGCCTTTTATCGTGTCGTTGTCTTTCTTCACCATGATCGAAAGACCGCCCGGAAAATACGAATCGGAGAAGTCGATCGTCTTCTTGCGCTCGTCGGTAATATACATCGCCGAGACGATAAGATCGAACTTCTTCGCCTGCAGCCCCGGAATGAGCCCTTTGAATTCGGTATCCACGAATTTGACTTTGTCGGCTCCTAGCTCTTTAGCCACCGCACGGATCAAGTCGATGTCGAAGCCTTCGAATTGATCGCCGGATTTGTACTCGAACGGCTTGAAAGTGGCGTCCGTTCCGACCGTAAGCGTTTTCGTTTTGGCGATTTTAGATAAGATTTCGTTGCTGCTCGCAGCCGCCGGAGCTTGTTGTCCCGCCGAAGCGTCGGGCTTGCTGCCACATGCGGAGACTATGAGCGTCAACATACAGAATACTGCCAGAAGAGCCTGCTTTTTTGGTTTGAACATCATTGTATAATTCCCCCTGCATGTAGGTTTATCGTTACGCTTTTCCTATAAGCAAATATCGTGCCAATAGGTTTTCGGCAGAGCGAACGGTAGGGGGCTGGGCTTGGATTGGGGAAGGGCAAGAGCGGATGGGAAGGCATGGAACGGAAAAGCCGCGGAGCAGGGCGGAAAGGCGGCGGACAGGCGAAAATCGGCAAAGTTGGGAGGGTGGTAGAGAGGCGAAAACCGGTGTAATGGATGGGAAAGGCGATGGGCGGGTGAAAACCGGTGAAGTAGGGTGGAAAGGTGGTAGGCAGGCGAGAAAACCGGTGAAGTAGGGTGGAAAGGCAGGCGGATAAGGGAGAAAAGAGTGGTGTAGAGGCTCAAAAAAGCGGCGGAAATTGCCGGGGCGGCGAAATCTGCCGGGCGGTTTTTGCCGCCCGGTCCTTATTCAGCCCGGTAACGGGCCAGCTTGTCGCGCAGCGTGCGCTCTCCGATGCCGAGCGTCTCTGCCGTCTTACGCCGATTGCCGTCCATCGCTTGGAGCGTAGACAGAATCACTTTGCGCTCGATCGCTTCCATCGTTTCTCCGACGTAGACGGGCACAAGCTTGCTGTCGGCGGGCTGCGCCGGTTTCGTTTGCAGGTCTCCGGGCAGGTCGCTAACGGTCACCCGGTCGCCGTCCGCCAGCGCAATTGAACGCTCGATGATGTTCTGCAGCTCCCGCACGTTACCGGGAAACGGATAGTCCAGCAGCAGTTGAAGCGCGTCCGGCTCGATGTCTTTGATTTGCTTCGACATGCGCTCGTTGATTTTGTTGATGAAGTGCTGAATCAGCGAAGGGATATCTTCTTGCCGTTCGCGCAGCGGCGGCAGCGGGATCGGAATGACGTTCAGCCGGTAGTACAAGTCCTCCCGGAACTTGCCCTGCTGAATTTCCTTCTTCAAGTCCCGGTTTGTGGCCGCAATAATCCGCACGTCGATCGCGATTTCCTTCTGCCCGCCGATTCGCATGATCGCTTTCTCCTGCAGCACGCGGAGCAGCTTGCTCTGCAGCCCGATATCGAGCTCGCCGATCTCGTCCAGAAACAGCGTGCCGCCGTTGGCCGTTTCGAAAATGCCCGTTTTTCGGGCCACGGCGCCGGTAAAGGCTCCTTTTTCATAGCCGAACAGCTCCGACTCGATCAGATTGGCGGGGATGGCGGCGCAGTTGATCGTCGAGAACACCTGCTTCTGCCGGTCGCCGGCAAAATGAATCGCGCGTGCGACCAGCTCTTTGCCCGTACCGCTTTCTCCCATGATCAGGACGCTGGAATCGATGTTCTTGACCTTGTCGATCAGCGAGAAGACGTTCTGCATCTGCACGCTGTGCCCGATCAAGCCGTGCACGTCGTATGCTTTTTGAATCTCTTCGTTCAGCCATTCGACCCGCGATTGCAGTTGAAATTGCTCCATCGCCTTTTCCAGCAGCACCTTCAATTCGTGCATATCGATCGGCTTGGAAGCATAGTAGAACGCGCCTTGCCGCATCGCTTCCACCGCCGACGGGATGCTGCCGTACGCCGTCATGATGATGACGACCGTTCGGGGGGAGACGCTGCGGATCTGTTTCAGCACGTCGATGCCGTCGCGCATCCCGAGCCGCAGGTCGAGCAGGGCGATCGAGAAGGCGACGTGAGAGAACAGGGCGATGGCCTCATCGGGGTTGGTGGACGCATAAACCTCGTAATCGTCTTCCAAAATAAACGAAAGCGATTTGCAGATCGAAATTTCATCGTCCAGTATAAGCAGGTTCGGTTTAGGCATGCTCCTCTTCCTCCAATTGGCTCGGTAGTTTCAATACGATTCGGGTCCCGGCTCCTTTTTCGCTCGTTACTTCGATTTCCCCGCGGTTATCCCGCACCAGCTGATAGCAGATCGACAGCCCGAGCCCGACACCGCCCGCTTTTTTGGTGAAGAACGGTTCGAAAATTTTCGGCAAATCGTCCGCATCGATCCCTTCCCCCGTATCCTCGATCTCTAGAATGACGAACGGCTGCCGCTCCTGCGCGGCGATGCGGAGCGTTCCGCCGCCCGGCATCGCGTCGATGGCGTTGCGGATCAGGTTGATCAGCACCTGCTTGATTTGTTGGGCATCTGCCCACACGTACGCGGAATCCGGCACATCGAGCTGCACGACAATGCGTCTTTCCTCCAAGAGATTATGGAAAAACAAAGCGACGGCCCGCACCGGCTCCTCCAGCTTGAACAGCGTTTTCTCGGGCGGCTTCTCGCGGGCGAAGTCCAGCAGCTCCGTCACGATCCGGTTCAGCCGCATCACTTCCTCGGTGACATGCATTGTGAAAAATTCGCGGTACTCCTTGTTGTCGTACTTGAAGGGCAGCGCCTGGGAATACGACAAAATCGAAGTGATCGGATTGCGGATCTCATGGGCGATGCCCGCGACCAATTGGCCGAGCGATTGCAGCCGGTCCCGCCGGGCCAGCTCGTCCAGCGTCTTCTTGTAGGCGTCCAGCCGCTTTTTCAATTCCCGCTTGAGCGTCAAGTTCCACCATAGAATCAGCAGCAGGACGGCCGCCGTAATGACGAGCCCCGCCACGACGTAGGACAGCAGCTCCTTCAGCCGCGGAGCAGACGGATAAATATATTCGCCGAACCATTTTCGTTCGATTTTGGCATAGGTGCCGTTCGATTTCAGCTCGCGCAGCCCGTGATTGATTTCGCCGAGCAGCGCTTCGTTCTTCTTGAGCACAACTAGGCCGTAGTCCGTCGGGGCGATCGGATCGCCGACCAGCTTCACCTGGTCCTGCTGGCGGTTTTTTTGCAGCACATACTGGCCTGTGATCTGGTTGCCGATAAAAGCGTCCACTTGACCGCCGAGCAGAAGCCGGATCGCTTCCTCCTGATTTTCCGTCGCGAGCACGGTGGCGTTCGGAATGCGCTGCATCGCTTCGCTGCTGATGTCGCCTTCCTGCACGGCGATTCTGCGGTTCTGCAGGTCGGTCAGCGAATGGACGGAATACGAATCCTTCCGTACAAAGATGCCCTGCGAACTTGTAAAATACGACTCGGAAAAGCTGTAGCTCTGGGCCCGCTCCTGGCTGTACTTCATCCCTTGGACGGCATCCACCTTGCCGCTTTCCAGCGCTTTGATCGCTTCGCTCCAGGGCATCGGATAAAATTCGAACGAAATGCCGGTTTCGAGCGAGAGCGCATTCAACATATCCACGTTAAATCCCTGAAACGTGCCGTTGGCGACAAATTCGAACGGCGGAAAATTGTTGTCTCCGGCGACACGCATCACCTTGCGCGGCTCCGAAGGAACGATATCGACGGCGGCGGCCCCGGGGAGCATGACGGATAGAAGCAGAACGGAGAGTATCGGAATAAAGGCGATAAGTTTGGCAAGCTTCATAGATGTTCGATCCTTTCTGCCGAGGGGGCAAAGTCCGGACTTTTACCTAGTATTATATCTCCAAAAGCGGTTCATCGATCAAGTTTCTTCATTTCGTCCACTGGATCTTTAATAATTCCACTTTTGGAAGCGCTATGTTTTTCCATACAATGGGATGTGAGGATGCGCTTTCATGGAAAATGGAGCGTTTCCGATCCTCTGAAGGGCGGAGGGGGATGCCCGGAATCGAATGCCGGACAATCCGAAATTTATACCAAACGGGAGGAACACGATGAAAAAACGATGGACCGGTCTTCTACTGTTCATGTTCTCATGCCTGGTGTTTGCCGCAGGCGCTCAAGCGGCGCAGCCGCACTCGTCCTACTGGTTCCCGGAGGATCTGCTCCGCTGGACGCCGCAGGGAGATAAGGATGCGGAGTTCAACCGCAGCATGATTGCTTTGCAGGACCGCTTCACAGGATATCAAGTTAACAAGCACGCTACGGTCGAGCCTAAAGTGGCAGCGCTTTCGGCGATGAACCGGCAAACCAGCGGCGTGCCGTCGCAAGGGTCGGAGAAATTCGACGCGAATACGTTCGGCTACTGGGCTTACGTCGACAAGCTCGTCTATTGGGGCGGATCGTCGGGCGAAGGCATCATCGTGCCGCCGAGCGCGGACGTGACGGATGCGGCCCATAAGAACGGCGTTCCGGTGCTGGGCACCGTCTTTTTCCCGCCGAGCGTATACGGGGGCAAGTTCGAATGGGTGAAGCAGACGATCCGGCAAAACCCGGACGGTACTTTCCCTGTAGCCGATAAGCTGCTCGAAGTGGCGAACTATTACGGCTTCGACGGCTGGTTTATTAACCAGGAGACGGAAGGCGCTACGTCGGAAGATGCCGCGACGATGCAGAAGTTCCTTGCTTACCTGCAAGCGAAAAAGCCGGCAGGGATGCAGATCATGTGGTACGACTCGATGACATCCAGCGGATCGATCGATTGGCAGAACGCGCTGACGGATCGCAACCAAATGTTCCTGCAGCAGGGCAGCGAACGCCGCTCCGACAGTATGTTCCTGAATTTCTGGTGGCGCTCGTTGGACCCGTCCGCGAACAAGGCCAAGAACCTGGGCCGCAGCCCGTACGAGCTGTTCACGGGCATCGATGTCGAAGCGAAGGGCTACGATACGAAAATTAGCTGGAATGCGATCTTTCCCGAGGGCAAGAAAGCGGTTACGTCGCTCGGTATTTACCGCCCGGATTGGGCGTTCAACTCGTCGGAAAATCAAGAGCAATTTTACGCGAAGGAAAATAAATTCTGGGTCGGCCCGACCGGCAACCCGGCCAATATGTCCGGCACGGCCGATTGGAAGGGCATCGCGCACTATGTTGTAGAACAGTCGCCGGTGAATGACCTGCCGTTTACGACGAACTTCAATACGGGCAACGGGCAGCTGTTCGCCGTGAACGGGGAAGTCGTGCGGGCGACGCCGTGGAACAACCGGAGCTTGCAGGATGTGCTGCCGACATGGCGCTGGATCGCGGAAAGCAAGGGGGAAGCGCTGAAGCCGAGCTTCGACTTTACGACCGCTTATTACGGCGGCAGCTCCTTGAAGCTGGCGGGAACGCTCAGCCCGCAGAACGCTACAAATCTTAAGCTGTACAAGACGGACCTGCTCGTAGAGCAGAATACGAAGCTGTCGCTTACTTTCAAGACGCAGACGAAGCACGCGGACTTGAAGGTGGGGCTGTCGTTTGCCGATCAGCCCGACAAGTTCGTATTCCTCGATGCAGGCGGCCTGCATCCCGGAACGTGGGATACGCAAACGTTTAATCTGAATCCGTACCGCGGCAAGCGGATCGCCGCCATCTCTCTGTATGCGGACGCGAAGCAGACGATTTCGGATTTCTCGGTCAACATCGGGCAGCTTTCCGTCTATAACGCCAAAGACGATCCGAACCCGGTACCCGAAGTTCGCGGCTTGAATGTGAAGGAAGCAGAGTTCAAGGATGGCATCTACGGCGATGCCCGTTTGGAATGGTCGGCGACGGATCGTCCGGTCCGCTATTTCGAGGTGTACCGAGTGAAGCCGGACGGTAGCAAGGAACTGCTCGGCGTCACTCCGAACCGGGTGTACTACGTGCCGATGCTGCGCCGGATCGGGCCGGAAGCGCAGACGAAGCTGGAAGTCGTCGCTCTCAGCACGGACGGACGCCGTGGCAAAGCGGCGCAGACCGTGGTCACTTGGCCGGCCTATCCGAAGCCGGTAGCGTCGTTCGCGGCAGATAAGACGCTCGTCGCGCCGGGACAGCCGGTGACGTTCATAGACCAATCGTCCGAGGTGACGGAGCAGCGGATATGGTCGTTCCCGGGCGGAACGCCGTCCACAAGCACCGAGAAGCAGCCGGTCGTCACTTATGCTGCCGAAGGAACGTACAGCGTAACGCTGACGGCGAAAAATTCGGTAGGCGACAGCACCGCAACCAAAGAAGCGTTCATCACAGTAACCAAGGACGCTGCCGGTGGGGTGAAAAATCTCGCGCTGAACAAGCCGGCGACGGCGGACGGCGCCTGCGGACCGAACGAGGCGGCTGCCTACGCCTTCGACGGCAAGGTGACGGGCAACAGCAAGTGGTGCGCGCTCGGCAGCGGGCCGCATTGGCTGTCGGTCGATCTGGGCGCGAGCTACACGATCAGCGAGTTTGTCGTGAAGCATGCGGAAGCGGGCAGTGAAGCGGCCGCGTTCAACACCCGCGATTTCCACATCCAAGTCAGCAACGACGGCAGCACTTGGAGCGACGCGGTTCAGGTCCAAGGCAATACGGCCGCGGATAGCAAGCACCCGATCGCGCTGACGAAGGCAAGATACGTGAAGCTGACGATCGATAAGGCCACGCAAGGCGGCGATACGGCCGCTCGTATTTACGAGTTCGAAGTGAACGGATTGGCAAAATAGCACGGAGGCCGCTTGTCTCCCTTATCTGCGGATAAGGGGACAGGCGGTCTTTTTGCCCCTTTCCGAACACACCGCTGTCGGGAGCCGCGAAGGCCGAAAACGATATTTCCGGACGGCCGCGAATACATATTGCTAATGGGAAAAATCGGTTGCGGAGGGAGGCGCACTCATGGTTTCGGGGGTCCGAACGTTTTACAAAAATCATATCGAGAAGAAGCTGTTCAACAAAATTTTGCTGCTGTATTCGCTCATTATCATCGTCTCCTTGACGGCGCTCGCCGTTCTGATTTACCGCAACGCCGCCGAGCAATCGACGCGCAAGGAGTTGGAAGCGGCGAAGCAGGTGCTGGAGCGGTCGACGCACGAGGTGGAGCGCAGGTATGAGGCCGGTCAGCAGATGGTGTTCCAATTGTACAAGGACGAACGGCTGCTTCGGGACGTGCTGTTTTTTCTGAACAACGATTTTTCCGATTACCTCCGTTATCGGCTGGACCGTTTTGCGGACAATGCCGGTTTTGTCGACAAAAACATGGATTCGTATTTCCAATCGCTGACCTTCGACCGGGAAATTCAGACGATCTGGCTGTACAGCAGCGTCAAGGGCTTTCTGTACGTGTACCGCGGGTTGGAGGAGCAGGGCTTCGTCTATCCGGGGCCGGAAAACCCGAAGGTTGCCGATCCGATTCGCCGTATCCGCCAGACCAAGTCCTTTGCGCCGCCGCCGTCGTTCGAGCCGGGAACGGACGGGGACCGCAGCCGCATGTTTACGATGGCTAACGACATTAACGATCCGATCACCTTGCAGAATCACGGCACCCTGCTTGTCGATTGGAAATGGACCGGCATGGACCGGATCGTGCAGAACGACCGGAGCGATTTCAAGGGGGAGCTGCTTTTGCTGACGGCGGACGGTACCGTACTGTATGACTCCTCCCGGCGCTATACGGGGCAGAGCTACCCGTACATGCATGCCCTGCGGGACCAATCGGACCCGGTCGCGCTGGACGAGTCAGCCTATGTGCAGCTGAAGACGTTGAACCAAGGTGGCGTCGTGCTTGCCAGCATCGTGCCGGTAGCGAAGGTAAGCGAAGGGCTCCAGGGAATGAAGCGAACGGTGATCGCAGGTACAGGCTTATGCGTGGCCGCCGCCGTGCTGCTGTCGTATTTGCTGATGATCAATTTCTCGCGCCGTACGCAAACAGTCATTCGCGCCATGCGCAAGCTGCAGGACGGGGACCTCTCGGTTCGCGTAACCGTGCAGAAGGAAGACGAGCTGTTCCACATCGCCACCAGCTTCAACAAAATGTGCGAAACGCTGCAGGAGCATATCCAGCGGGTATACTTGTCCGAGATCAAGCAGCGGCAGGCGGAGCTGCTGGCGTTGCAGGCGCAGATCCAGCCCCATTTTCTGTACAACACGCTGGAGGCGATCCGGCTGAAAGCGGTGATGGACGGCAATCGGGATGTCGGTGATATGATCTACAGCTTGGGCGCGCTGTTTCAGAATCTGATCAAGCACGAGACGATGGTGACCGTTCAGGATGAGGTCCAGCTGTGCCGGCTGTATTTGAACCTGCTGCGGGCCCGCTATCCGAACCGGTTCGACTATGAGATTGCGGTTGACGAAGCCGTCGGCCGCTGCACGATTCTGAAGCTGACGCTCCAGCCGATCGTCGAAAACTGTATCCGCCATGCCTTCCACGGCCCCGCTCCGGACGGCCGGGAGCGCCGGATCGTTATCCGCGGCTGGGCCGAAGGCTCCAACGTCCGCATCGCCGTTGCCGACAACGGCTCGGGCATCGTGCCGGAGCGGCTGGCGCAGCTTCAGCGGGACTTGAAACATCCGCCTTCGGCGTCCGGCGCGTCTATCGGCCTGACAAACGTGAACGAGCGGCTGAAGCACAGCTTCGGGGAAGCGTACGGCTTGCGGATCGACAGCCGTCCCGGCGAAGGAGCGACGGTAACCATCACGATTCCGGGAAGCGTAAGGGGGAAAGAGAATGTATCGCGTATTTCTGGTTGACGACGAGCCGTTCATCATGGAGGGACTCGCTTATTTGATCGACTGGGAGCGGCACGGGCTGCAGATTGTCGGCAAGGCCGCGGACGGGGCGGAAGCGCTCGAAGCTTTGGCCGGCGAGCCGATCGATATTTTGATTACCGACATCCAGATGCCCTATATGAACGGCCTGGAGCTGATTCGCAGCGCAAGAGAGCTGCAGCCGGACGTGAAATTCATTATTTTAAGCGGGTACAACGATTTCGACTATGTAAAAGAAGGCGTCACGCTCGGCATCGAAAATTATTTGCTGAAGCCGGTCAATACGGAAGAATTGATCCGGACACTGACCGCCACCGTTGCCAAAATCGAGCAGTCCGTCTACAAGGAAGAGAGTATTAAGCGTCATCTGGAAATTATCCGCGACAATCTCTTGTACCGTTGGGTTACGGCGGCCATCGAGCCGGAGGAGCTGAGAAACCGTGAGGAACTGCTCGGCATCCGGCTGGGCCTGCCTCGGTATGTCGCGGGCATCGTCAAGCTGTTATTCGATCAAGAGCAGGTGGAGACCGCCGAAGTGTCGTCCCGCGCGGAAACGATTGCCGCCGTAAGGACGTATTGCCAGCGGACGGCGCAGTCTTACGGCCCGGAGCAGGCCGTGTTCGCCGATCTCGAAGGCGATCTTGTGCTGCTCGCGGGATTGAACGACGTCGATGCGGACCGGACCGGCTTCGTCCGCTTCATGGCGGAGCTTCAAGCCGCCATCCGCGAGCGGTGGGGCCTGCCGCTGCTGGTGACGGTCGGCGAAGCGTCCAAGGGCGAGTCGGCGGCCCATCGCAGCTACCGCACCGCCAAGCGGATGCAGGACTACTATGTGCTTGCGCCGCACGATGGGCCGCTTATCTACGAAGCGCCCGCTCTACCCGCAGCGGCGGAACCTGCGGCGCCTGCGCAGGCGGAGCTGGCCCATTTCTGCAAGCTCCTGTCGGCCGGGAAAAAGGACGAGGCGCTCGCTTGGGTCGGGGAAGCGTTCGCACGTCTGCGGGAGACGGAAGGGCTTGTGCCGTCTGATGTCCAGAACACGGCGATGGCCGTGCTTGCGGCCGCCGTTCATCATGCCAATCTGATGCGGCAGGAGCACGAAGGCGCCATCGGTGATTACAAGCATTTGTTCTCGCAGGTCGTCAAGCCGCAGACGATGCAGGAGCTGGAGGAACTGGTCGAGCGCTTCGTCGACCGTGTGCTTTTTGCGTCCGGTGCGGCGGAGCGGGAATACAGTCCCGTCATCCGGCAGGTGCTGCGCGAGGTCGAGCGCCGCTATGGGGATGAGCTGTCTTTGAAGACGTTAAGCCAGGCCTTCCACATGAACCCGGTTTATTTGGGCCAGCTTTTCCACAAGGAAACGGGAGAGACGTTCTCCGATTATGTGAACAAGTACCGGCTTGCCCAGGCGAAGGCACTGCTCGTCGAATCGAATCTGAAAACAAGCGATATCTCCCTTAGGGTGGGGTACACGGATACGAGCTATTTTTACAAGCAGTTCCGCAAATATTACGGCTTCTCGCCGACGGAATACCGCAATTGGAGCAAGCTGGGAGACTGATGAAAACGTTTCTATAGTTTCTCCACCCGTTCTATAGTTTCTTAACTTTCTGCCGCGCTCCGCATTGGGTAAAGTTAGAAAAGAAAGCGATGTATGCGTTTTCCGAAATGGAGCTTGCGGACGCAAAAGAACGGGGGTGAAAGCTTGTGGGAACGATTGGACGTACACTCAAGAAGCTAAACCGCAACAAAACCTTTTTGCTCATGGTGCTGCCGGGAGCCGTCTATTTCCTGCTGTTCAGCTATTTGCCGATGCCGGGGGCGATCATTGCCTTTAAGGAATACCGCTTCGACCGGGACGGCTTCCTGGCAAGCATATGGCGGAGCAAGTGGACCGGCTTCAAAAACTTCGAATTTTTATTTCAATCCGAAGACGCTTACATCATCGTGCGCAACACGCTGCTGTACAATTTTGCGTTTATCGTGCTGGGCACGGTTTTATCGGTGATTATGGCCATTATTTTACATGAAATCGTCAGCCGCCGGTGGGCGAAAATTTACCAGACCGGCATGTTCCTGCCTTACTTTTTGTCCTGGGTCATCGTCAGCTATTTCTTGTTCAGCTTCCTGAGCGTAGATCGCGGTGTGCTGAATCAGGCGCTGACGGCGCTCGGCATGGAGCGTGTCTCTTGGTATACGGAGCCGGCCTATTGGCCTTACATTCTTGTGCTTGTCAACCTGTGGAAGGGTGTTGGTTATTCCAGCGTCGTCTACCTGGCGGCCATCATCGGCATCGACAAGTCGTATTACGAAGCCGCGATGATCGACGGCGCAGGCAAATGGCAGCAGATTTGGAGCATTACCTTGCCCTTTATCCGGCCGATGATCATCATTCTGACGGTGCTGGCGATCGGCGGCATTTTCCGCGCGGACTTCGGCTTGTTCTATCAGGTGCCGCGCAATATGGGCGCGCTGTTCCCTGTGACCAACGTCATCGATACGTATGTGTACCGGGGGCTGAAGGTGACGGGCAATATCGGCATGAGCACGGCGGCCGGGCTGTATCAATCGGTGGTCGGACTCGTTCTGGTGATGGTGACCAACGCCGTGGTGAAGCGGATCAACAAAGAGAACGCTTTATTTTAACCACTTCGACGAAAAGGAAAGGGGGAGTCGGCTTGCCAAGTCCGAATGCGCCTACCGCTGCCGTGCGGAAGAAAAGCCGGGACTTTACGAAGTTGTCGCCGTTCTGGAACGGCGTCTGCCATGCGATCGCTAGCGGATTTGCCATTGCCTGCGTGTTTCCGTTCATCTTCGTCGTCATCATCTCGCTGACGGACGAGCAAGCGTTGGCGAACAACGGCTATCAGGTGTTTCCGGAGATGTGGAGCTTTGAGGCGTATCGGTACCTTTTTCGAACCGGAGGCCAGCTGTTCCGGTCCTACGGGGTGACGCTCTTCGTCACCGTCGTCGGAACGCTGCTCAGCGTGCTGACCGTCGCGCTGTACGCTTATGCGCTGTCCAGAAACAATTTCGCGTACCGGAACGCCTTTGCGTTTTTCGCCTTTTTCACGATGCTGTTTAACGGCGGGCTGGTGCCTTCCTACATTGTGACGACGCAGGTGCTGCATTTGAAGGATACGGTGTGGGCGCTTATTTTGCCTACGTGCGTCAGCGCTTTCTCGATCTTGATCATGCGCACGTTTTTCAAGCAGATGGTGCCCGATGCGATCATTGAGTCCGGCCGGATCGACGGGGCGGGCGAATGGAAGGTGTTCACGCATCTGGTGCTGCCCATCTCGCTGCCGGGACTGGCGACGATCGGCCTGTTCAGCACGCTCGGCTATTGGAACGATTGGTTCAACGCGCTGCTGTACATCGACAGCCCGAATCTGATTCCGCTGCAGTCGCTGCTGATGAAGATCGAGAGCAACATTCAGTTTATCGTGCAAAACTCCAATCTCAGCGACGCCACCCAACGCTTCGAAATCGCCAAGTCGCTGCCGCAGGAGTCTTCGAGAATGGCTATGGTCGTCCTGGCCACCGGTCCGATCGTGCTCGCCTATCCGTTTTTTCAACGGTATTTCGTACAGGGGCTGACGATCGGAGCGGTCAAAGAATAACATCGTACAAGGAGGAATGCTGCATGTTCAAACGGAAACGACTCGCTGCCGGGCTCGCCTCGGTGCTGATGCTGTCCGCGCTGGCCGCCGGGTGCTCCGGCGGTAGCCCCACTCAAGAAGGAGCGGGCGCCGGGAAAGCGGACGGCCAGTCCGTAGAGCTGATCTGGTACACGATCGGCGGACCGCAAAAGGATGCCGACAAAGTAATGGAGGCCGTCAGCAAATATACAAAAGAGAAAATCAACGCTACGGTGAAAATGAAGATGATCGATTGGGGCGACTACTCCCAGAAGATGCAGGTCATCTCCGTATCCGGCGAGCCTTACGACATCGCGTTTACGAGCTCTTGGGCTTTTGACTACGTGCAGAACGCCCGCAAAGGGGCGTTTTACGAGATGGACGGCCTGCTGGAGAAATACGGGCAGGGTATCAAGAAGGCCGTACACCCGTCGTTCCTCGAAGGCTCCAAGGTGAACGGACACAACTACGGGGTGCCGACCAACAAAGAATTGCCCGCTCAGGCAGTGTGGCGGTTCAACAAGCAATACGTCGACAAATACAAAATGGACCTCTCGAACGTCAGTTCGCTGGAAAGTTTGGAGCCGCTGCTCAAGACGATGAAGGAAAACGAACCGGGCATATACCCGATTCCAAGCAACGTCGACCCGTTCGTTCCGTTCGATTTCGTCGTACAGGGCATCCCGTTCGGGGTACGGCTCGATACGCAGGATTACAAGATCGTCAACGTATTCGAGACGCCCGAGTACCGGCAAATGAGCGAAACGATGCGCAAATACTACAAGGCTGGCTATTTGCCGCCCGACGTTGCGACCAAAACGGGCAACGATCACGAGAAAACCGGCAAATGGCTCGTCGACAAAGCGCATACAGTCCCGTTCGCGGACAATTTATGGTCGGAAGGCTTCAAATACGAGATCGTATCGAAGCCGATTCACGAGCCGATCGTGTTCAACTGGTCGGTGACCGGCTCCATGATGGCGATTTCCGCGAATTCCAAGCATCCCGAGAAAGCGATGGAGTTTCTAAACCTGCTGAACTCCGACACGTATTTGCGGAATCTGGTGAACTACGGCCTCGAAGGCACGCACTATAAAAAGGTTTCCGAGGGCGTCATCGAGCTGACCCCGGATTCCGGTTACTCCATGTCTTCGTTTACGCTCGGCAACATGTTCCTGCTGAACCGGTTCCCCAAGGACCCGACCGACAAGTGGGAGCAGTACGACAAATTCAACAAATCGGCCAAGAACGCACCGCTGCTCGGCTTCCAGTTCGACTCCTCGAAGGTGGAGAACGAGCTTGCCGCCGTCAAGAGCGTGTCGGAGGAGTTCAAAAAAGCGCTGGAGACCGGCTCCGTCGAGCCACCGGAGGTGCTGCCCAAAGCGATCGACAAGCTGAAAGCTGCGGGTATCAACAAAGTGATGGACGAGGCGCAGAAGCAGCTCGACGCGTGGAGAGCGAAGAAATAAGCGTAAAGGTGGAGCCGTCTCTGGCGCAGGCAATCTGCGGCGGGGGCGGCTTTTTTGGGAGCTGTTGCGAACTTGTACCCCCTTTACGGAAGGGAAAAGGGGAGGCAAATCCCACAGTAGGACTGACGGAGGCGGGGGGACTCGGACGTGGCATTCGAAGCAGAGCAAGTCGCGGACAAGACGCGGAGCCGGACGTGACTATCTGGCTGAGGATCTGGACGTAGTATCTGGCGCGGACAGGCGCGGACCCAGCGTGACTATCTGGGGCGAACAGGTGGGGATCTGGACGTAGCATCTGACGCAGATCAGCACAGACATGGACGTGACATCCGGTTCGAACCACGCGTGAACTCGGACGTGGCTTGGATTAAACTCGGATCAGATTCGGAACAGGCTCGGAACAGGCAAGCCTCGACCGGACCAAGCTTGAGAAAATAAAGGAAACCACGATGCGCTAAGCTGAATGCGGAGACGTTCTTCGGAGCATAGAGGAACTGAGATCATTTAAGTGTGTCGAAAAATGTTCGTACCTGCCGGAATGGAGGCTTTAGAGCACCAGGGATTCGCTATTTTTGTACACGCTGGAAAGTTTGAGCGGATAGCGCATTACAGTTCCTCTAATTTCTGATTCTGCTGGTGGACGCGGTAAAGGACAGTCTTATTTTATGGGCGCACGTTTTGCCGACTACGCACCGGCACTTGAACCAAACGTCTTTGGCGAAGGAAGCGCCCCGCATAAAAAAGCTCCGGCCGCCCTTGATAAGGGAGGACCGGAGCTTTACATAAACGCTTATTTCAACGCGCTTCCGCCGAAGACGAAGCGGTATTCCCAATGCTTGCCCGCAATCGAATCGATGCGAACGCCGCCTGATGTTTTCGAATACGTATGCAGTATTTTCCCGTCTCCGAGGTAAATGCCCACGTGCGAGATGCGTTGATTCGACTTGTCCGACGGGTAGGCCGACGCTTTTGTTCCTTTATAGTCCATGAAGAACATCAGATCGCCCGGCTTCAGATTGCGCCAATTGGTTGTTGTGCCGCCGAGAGACTTGACGTAAGCGGCTTGTCCGCGCGAGTCGCTGGGCAGCGTAATCCCTGCGCCTTCCTTGAACGCCTGGCGGGTGAAGTCGGAGCAATCGAACGTACTGGTGTTCGAACGGTCGGAGCCGAACTCATAGGGAGTGCCCAAATATTTTTGGCCTGCGGCAATAACCTTGTTGACGATTTCACTGTTGCTGCCCGTACTCGGCTTGGACGTGCTGCCGCCATTGGACGTACTTCCGCCATTGGACGAGCCTCCGCTATTGGACGAGCCGCCCCCGTTGGACGTGCCGCCCCCGTTGGACGTGCTGCCGCCGGAACCGTCGGTGCGAACGTATTTGCTGCTTGTGGATATGTAGCCGACTCTGCCTTGATCGTCGCGAACTTTATACCAATAATTGTTGACCTTATCGAGAATGTCTACTTTTACGCCTGTTTTGAGAAGGCCGTAGGTGGCTGAATCCGTATTCGGCGCCTTGCGGAAATTCACGCCGCTCACAATCGTGGCACTCGACGCGGCATGGGCTTGTTCGGCTGTCAAAGCTCCGACGCTGAACGTGACGGTAGTGGCGAGTAACAGTGCGGTAAGTTGCTTTTTCAAGTGGAAATCCCTCCTGCAGTTCTAGTTGTTTTATGTACAAGCCTGGGAGTCCAGGGACGGAAATCGCCCGGTTCCACAAGCTGGGACACCATTTGACAACGTCCGGTCGCCGCCCCACAATGAAAGCAGGACATTTGACGAGAGAACGGTGAACAAACAATGGAAACGTGGACATGGGGGCCTTTCATCCTGCAAAAAAGCATGCTGATCGTTATTGCGGCAGTTGCGGCGGGTTATGTCATTTCGAGGCTGCGGTTAAAAGGTTCTTCCATCAGAGGAACGTTCGGCGCGATCGTCTTGAACGCGCTTCTTATGTGGGTGGTCAGCTGGAAGCTGGGTATCCTTGTCTTCGATCCGGGGAGCGTGCTGGCAAGCCCGAGGTCGCTGCTTTATTTCAGCGGCGGCGACAAAGGCGTCTGGCTGGCGACGCTGCTGTCCGGTGTATATGTATGGTTTAGCGCCAAAAAGGCAAAATTGAATGCAGCCGTTTATATGGATTCGGTGCTTGTCTCGTTTATTGGGGGGTATGCCGTCTACGCGGCGCTGATTTTTTTTACGGAAGAGGAGAGCCGCATCACTTGGGGACTCAAAGCGCTGCTCGCGGCGGGTCTAACGGTCTTCTGGCTCGCGTCCAAGGCGAAGAGGGAGTGGCAGCCGCTCCTCCAGCGGACGGTCGTCTTCGTCGTCGGGTATGCGCTGGTCGCGTCGCTGGCCGCCAATGTGTGGGATAAGCCTTCGACGGGCGCGGTTGAAGCGGGGGCGAACATCGGTCTTAAAATCGGACAGCAGGCGCCGGATTTCGAGCTGCAACTGCTCGACGGCCAGACGGTCAAGCTGTCCGACTACCGGGGGCGGACGGTCGTGCTCAATTTCTGGGCGACGTGGTGTCCGCCGTGTCAGGCGGAAATGCCGCATATGCAGCAGGTACATACGGAGCAGGAGAGCAATGGCGTGACGATTCTCGGCGTCAACGCGACGTCGACGGAGGTCAGCGAGCCGGTCGTGCGCGCATGGGTCAAGGAATGGGGGCTCACGTTCCCGATCGTGCTGGATCGGCAAGGCGAAGTCGGCAAGGCGTACCGCGTGAACGCTTATCCGGCCACGTTCGTCATCAACGCGGAAGGAATGATCCGGGAGAAGCATCCCGGGCCGATGAATAAGGAGATGCTTGAGCAAGCCATCGGGAAAGCGAAAAAGAGCGGGTGAAAAAAGAATTTAATAGGGGATTATAGAGTTTTTCATTTGCGCGAAAATTAAATGTCGTGATAACATGTGAGTATTGTAGGACATATTGCAAGGTTCGATACATCATTTTATATAAAAGGAAGGTTAACAGCATGGCACAGACGAGTATTATCTTGCGTGTGGAATTGGACCACGAAAAGGCCACGTTCGGGGATGTAGCCGCCGCAATCAGCAAATCCGGAGGAGACATCACTTCGATCGACGTGATTCGGCCGGGCAAGGATTCGTCAATCCGAGACATCACCGTGGATGTGGCGGAATCCGCGGAATCGCAAGTCGTGGAAGCGCTGAAGCAGCATGAAGGCATCAAGCTGATCAACGTCTCCGACCGCACGTTCCTTGTGCATTTGGGCGGCAAAGTGTCCGTTCAGCCGAACCTTCCGATCAAAAACCGCGATGACTTGTCCCGGGTCTACACGCCAGGGGTCGCGCGGGTATGTACGGCAATTCACGAAAATCCGAGAAAAGCGTACTCGCTGACGATTAAACGGAATACTGTAGCGGTCATCACCGACGGTACCGCCGTGCTCGGTCTGGGCGATATCGGTCCGCACGCGGCCGCGCCAGTAATGGAAGGGAAAGCGATGCTGTTCAAGCAGCTCGCAGGCGTCGACGCTTTCCCGATCTGTCTCGATACGAAGGATACGGAAGAAATTATCCGCACGATCAAGGCGATCAGCCCGATCTTCGGCGGCATTAACCTGGAAGACATCAGCTCGCCGCGCTGCTTCGAGATCGAGAGCCGGCTTAACGAAGAGCTCGACATCCCGGTATTCCATGACGATCAGCACGGCACGGCCGTCGTCGTTATCGCGGGGCTGCTTAACGCGCTGAAGGTTGTTGGCAAGCGGATCGAGAACGTGCGCGTCGTCGTGAACGGCATCGGCGCCGCTGGCGTATCCATCTGCAAAATGCTGCTGGCCGCAGGCGTTACGAAGCTGGTGCCGGTCGACCGCGAGGGCGCGATTGTCCGCGGCGGCACTTACGAGTATCCGATGTGGCAGTGGCTGGCCGAGCAGCCGCAGGTGGAAGCTGAGCCCGGCACGCTGAAAGAAGTGATCCGCGGCGCGGACGTCTTCATCGGCGTATCCCGCGGCGGCCTCTTGAACGGACAAGATGTCCAAGCCATGGCGCCCGACAGCATCGTTTTCGCGATGGCGAACCCGACGCCGGAGATCAACCCGGAGGAAGCGCTACCGCATGTGCGCGTATTTGCTACGGGCCGGAGCGACTATCCGAACCAGATTAACAACGTCTTGGTATTTCCGGGCATTTTCCGCGGGGCGCTTGATTGCCGCGCCCGCAATATCAACGAGCCGATGAAGCTTGCCGCGGCACGCGCCATCGCTTCCGTTGTTACGGATGCGGAGCTGAACGAGCAGTATATTATCCCAAGTATTTTCAACGAGCATGTCGTGAAGAAAGTTCGCCACGCGATTATCGAAGCGGCGATCTTGACCGGCACCGCCCGCCGGATTCCGCCGGATTTCCGGTAAGATCAGGCAGGCGCGAACGAGTAGGCACCAACTCGTCGAGCATAGCAAAAGAAGCGAGTTCCTCTATGCGGGGACTCGCTTCTTTTTTATTGCTCTCGTTTGCTGCGTTCGCGCCGATAACAGCCTGCTTACATCCTATGTCGAACCACAGGCAGTCGGCTGTCCGTGTTCGCCGAACGCCAGCGCATTCGGATGAGAACCGGCTTACATAGGATTTCGATATCTTCCTCGTAACATGGTTCCCTAAGCTTGTGATGGAGGGTCAATTGGAGTATTAGAGATGTACTGAGGCATCGGATTATCGATGTCTCCCCATTTGTCGCATTCATCCATAATGGACTCCTGCTTCTTACGGCAAAAAGCCCGCCTGACTCACCAAAATCCGCTCTTCCAGAAAATGCTGCTTCAGCTGCTCCAGTACTTGCCGGTAAGCGTCACGGTCATACCAAGCCTCCAGACCGAGCGACTCGTAAATGCGGCGGATGCCGAGGCGCTCCGTGCGCCGTCCGAGACTGCCGTCGCCCATGAAGAAGTCGTCGACGACGAGCCGCGTCACGCCGGTATCCTGCAGCGCTTGCGCAAAGCCGTCGCTGCTCGGCAGCACGGGTGAAACGGCCGCTTGCGCGGGTATGCCCGCTTCGACAAGCTTGCGCAGCGCCCGCAGCCGGGCAGGGATCGGCGGCGCTGCCGGCGAGAAGGCCTTGCGGACCGATTCCAGGTCGGTCTCGATCGTGAGGCTGACGCGTACACGCGTTCCGAGCCGCTGGAGCAGATCGATATCCCGGGTAACGAGCGGGCTGCGCGTTTGCAGCAGCACAAAGTCTGGCGCGTCTCCTTCCGCCATCGTTTCGAGCAGCGAACGGGTCAGCCCGGTCCGGTATTCGACCGGCTGGTACGGGTCCGTGCTGGAAGACATAAAGATGGAAACAGAGCCCTTGCGTTTCGCCCGGATGAGTTCTTTGGCGAGCAGCTCCGCAGCCGACGATTTTACGTCGACCCAGCTTCCCCAAGGCTCCGGACGAAACTTCGCCACCGGCATTTCGCGCACGTAGCAGTAGGTGCAGGCGAAGGCGCAGCCGGAATAAGGATTGAGCGTATGCGTATAGCCCGTCAAGTAGCCGGTAGCCGCATTGAGCAGCTGTTTGGGGGCTTTGAACGTAACGGTCGGAAGCACCTACCGCACCTCGTTTCGCTTGTAAAATGTGAAATCGACCGGGCCCTGCCCCGGTTACTCGATCATAATCTGCACGATATCGCCTTCTGTGATAGTGCCTACGCGCTCGACGGAGCAGACGATGCCGCGCCGCTTCTTCGCGGCAGCCGTGAAGCGGGTAGCTGCCGCAGCATGGCCTGTCGCTTCGGCGATCGCTTCACCCGGCCCCGGGCAGGGGAGGTTCTCGCCTTCGCCGATCAAGCCTGTTCCGGCAGGGAACAGCAGGCGTGCGCCCTGTGGCAGCAGCGTGAGGGAAGGATATCCCTCCAAGAGCAGATTGGCGCCGAGCCACTCCGGTAGCACTTCGGGCAGCCCTAGCCGCTCGGCGATCTGGGCTAATTCCTCGACGGAGACGATGCTGATCTGTCTTCGGTTGGCAATGTCGGTGCCGCGCGGATAAAACCGCTGCCGACTGTCGGCAGGACGCGTGAGTCCGTAATGCCGGTCGCCGGGAATGCCGGCAAGATCCACAGTGACGGAGCCTTCCCGCGCGGTGACGAATGTATGCGGATCGCGGGCGGCCATCACGGCCTTGACCCGGGCTTCAAAAGTTTTCATAGTAGCGCATTTCCCCTTTCCGTACAAGGTTAAGCTTATCAGAATGGCGTGTGAATAGACAAGAAACCCGGCTTCCTCCAAGGGAAACCGGGTTTTTGCTGGGTGAACCGCAAGCGGCAGCCGGATTACTCGCCGGCCGGCATCGCTTCGGGGGAAGTCATTTTGTCGTAGAATTCCACGAACTTGTCCTTTTTGTCGCTGGTGCGAACCGCCATGGCCGAACGCGGATGATCGTTCAATACGCCGGCGATCATGTAAGGAATGATGTAGCCCCACTCCCACTTCTCGCGCATGGTGATCATATGCTTCTCAATGATGCCGAGGATCGGACGAACGTCGTACTTCGGATTTTTCAAATGGCTGACGATCAGCTCTGTTGGGCAGTTGCCGGCAGCTCGTCCCATGCCGTATACGGAGGTGTCAAGGAACTCGACGCCTTTGGTGGCGCCCATGATCGTATTGGAGAAGGCGAGCTGCATGTTGTTATGCATATGCAGACCGAGCTTCTTATTCGGCAGTAGACGTTGGAATTTGGAGACGAGATATTCGACGTCCCGGTAGTCCATGCTGCCGTACGAATCGACGATGTACACGACATCGACCGGACTTTTGGCGATTTCTTCGAACGCTTCGTTCAGATCGTTTTCCATCACGTGGGAGAGCGCCATAATGTTGATCGTCGTTTCATAGCCGTAGTCGTGGAATTTCTGCACCAGATCGAGCGCTTTATCCACATCTTTAATGTAGGTCGCTACGCGGATCAGGTCGAGCAGACTGTTCTCCCGGGGGAGAATGTCCTTCTCGTCAACGCGTCCGATATCGACCAGCGCAGACAGCTTGGTGTCGGTCTTTTGCGGGATGACTTCCTTCAGGAAATCCTCGTTCAAAAAGCGCCAAGGGCCCGCTTCAGCGCCTTTCAGCAGCTTAGCCGAGTTTTTATAACCGATCTCCATATATTCGACGCCGGCTTCGCTCAGACCGTAATACATGTCTTTGACAAACTCGACGCTAAAATCCCAGTTATTGACCAAACCGCCGTCGCGGATGGTGCAGTCCAAAATATTGTGGTTTTCCCTGACCATAACTATTGACTCCTCTCCTGAATAGGCGACCGCTTCGTGGCTTTTAAGCTTTTAAGCAGTAAAGCATACGTTTTTATAATAAATATTACATATGGGCTCGCCACTTGTCAATGATAACAAATTCCCCGTACCGTGGCAATCTCATATTCGCCGAAAATAAGCAAATGTTGCAGGATTTTCCGGGCTTTTGTGGAAACTTGCATTATAATGGAGATAGACTTGCGGATTTTGCGGGGCAGGAGGGTGAGACATGCTGAAATATAATATCGCTTTTATTCGCAGCGGCGACCGTTTGCTTATGCTGAACCGGGGCAAGGCGCCGCTGCTGGGGCTGTGGAACGGGGTCGGCGGCAAGCTGGAGCCGGGTGAAACACCGCTGGAGAGCGTCATGCGAGAAATCGAAGAGGAGACCGGGCTCCGTCTCGAAACGGAGGCGGTGCGCTTCGGCGGGACTGTGACGTGGGAAGTGGACGGCCGGGATGCCGGGGGAATGTACGCCTTTATCGGAGAGGTCCCGGGTGATGCACTGCCGGCTTTGCCGATGGAGACGGCCGAGGGCATCCTGGCGTGGAAGCCGATCGACTGGGTAATCGACGCGGAAAACTACGGCGTGGTGCAGCATGTCCAGCATTTTCTTCCGGCGATGCTGGCGGGTGAGCCTTGTGCGGAGCACCGCTGCTTTTTTCGCGAGGGAAAGCTGCTGACCGTCGAACGACGGCCGCTGCAAGAGGTCGGGTGCTAAGAATGGCGCTGCATTTTTGACAAAAGTAAAGACGTCCCGCTTCCTTACTTCAAGAGTAGGATATACGGAACGTCTTTTTGGCGTGCCCTTGTGGCTGCTGCAACCACCGTCTAAGGGGTCTTGATCAAGATCAGGCCGCCGATGATCGGCAGCGGCTTCATCCACCCGTTCACAGTGTTCAGAATGCCCATGATAAATAGGACGAGCAGGCCGAGATTAGCCAGCGGCACGAGCAGCAGCCCGATCAGCGGCAGCAGGCCGAGCACCAGATTGGCGGCGATCGAGGTCAAAAGGAGCACCAGCCCTTGATTGGCGTGGAACATGGCATATCTCGACTTCGGAGCGGCAAGCAGCGGTAGGAAAAATAACAAATACGCCGCGGCGGCAATCCATTGGCTTGAACGAATGTCCTCCGGCTCGGGGCTTTCGTGCGGTCCGTTGTCCATAGCGTACACCTCTTTCGGATCAAAATTTGGCGAAGCCGGATAAGGCAGCGGTTCGCTATCATCCTATGCCTGCAGGCGAGGCAGTATGTGCCGCGCTTGGAATAAGCATCCTTCCTTGGGGCAAACTAGAGTCAAACGTGAACCTAAATACCGACAAGCGGAGGAACCTTATGAGCAGCACACCGATTTTGTTTCAATTCGATTCCCAGAATGCGGCCGCCTTGGCCCAGGATATGCTGGAGGAGCTTGGGTACCGCGTGAGTCCGCATACGAACCTGAAGCAGCCGACTCTCCATGTTATCGTAGACCGGCACGATCTGACGTCCGCGCTAGAAATCGTCCAAGCCTATGGGGGACGCTTGATCGAAGCGGAAGGCTCGCTGAGCGAAACCGCCGCTTTCGCCATGGCCTATGACCCAAACAGCCTGATCCCGATTCCGGCGCATTTCGTGAACGAGGATTGGACCGAAAGCGAGCCGGCCGTGTCCGCTTCAGATTATGTCAACCGTTCCAGCGGTGCATATAATGACGAAGACGTACCATTCGATCCATCGGGCGACGACTATAACGGCTTCGATGCCGGCTTGCGTTTCTAAGCGGCAAGCGGCGGTCCGACGCCGCGTCCAGACAGCGGTTACCGGCGAGACGCGGGCCGCTGTTTCTTTTTTTTGACCAAGTCCCTATTTGTTGGCTATTTCTCACATCCTTTGACCGGTAAAACAAAGTTGCACGGGACCTATTTTTATTGGCGGGTAAAACACTGTTTCTCTAGACCCACTCGGTTTTCGTCTGATATGATGAGCCTGACTTAAATCAAGGTGATCTTGGCAAGAGTAATGGAGGGGAACCGCCGTGGAAACGCAAGATCCGTTAAAAGAAGGCGAAAAGGGCGCGTGGGTCAGCATCGTCACGTATATCCTGCTCTCCGCTTTTAAGATCAGCATGGGGTATACGACCGGCTCCGAGGCGCTTACCGCCGACGGAATCAATAACTCGACCGATATTATCGTATCGCTCGCCGTGCTGATCGGACTGCGCATCTCGCGCAAGCCGCCGGATCGGGATCACCCTTACGGGCACAGACGGGCTGAGACGATCGCCTCGCTCGTCGCGTCGTTCATTATGGCTGCCGCCGGGATTCAAGTCGTGCTGGAGGCGTGCAAGAGCTTTTTCGTGACGGACCGTCAGGCCCCGGATTTGCTGGCCGCATGGATTGCGCTCGGGTGCGCGGTCGTCATGTGGGGGATATATAGGTATAACAGCCGTTTGGCGAAACGGTTAAACAGCCAGTCGTTGAAAGCGGCGGCCTACGATAACCGGTCGGATGCGCTCGTCAGCATCGGGGCGGCTGTAGGCATTATTGGGTCAAGCTTCGGCTATCCGATACTGGATGCAGCCGCGGCGCTCGCCGTTGGTTTGGTCATATGCAAGACGGCCTGGGACGTATTCATCGATGCCGCCCATGCGCTAACCGACGGATTCGACGACGATAAGAAGCTGAAGGTGTTCCGGCAGACAGTGTATGAAACGCCCGGCGTGGAGCGGATCAAGGACATTCGGGCCCGGGTGCACGGCAGCAGCGTGCTGCTGGATGTCATCGTGGAGGTCAGCGCTGAGCTGTCCGTCGGCGAGAGCCACGAAATCAGCGACGAGATCGAGAAGCGGATGCTGCAGGAGCACCGGATTGGAAACGTGCACGTTCATATCGAGCCTTACATCGAATAGAAACGGGAGTTCCTTTTTAACGAAGGAACCCCCGTTTTTTGTTTGATTTTACCTTCATTTCAGGTTAACGTCATAAATTCGTAACAAATGAAAATTACAATGAAAGTAAGTCACAGATTAGACACAGATAAAAGAGAGTAGGGAGGAAAGCATCATGAAACATGCTTTAAAGTCCATCGCAAAAGGATTTCTGTTCGGTCTTATCGCCATAGGGATGGTGCCTTACTTGGTGGTTCAGGCACTGACCGATTTGTAACCCGTCGACAAGTGTCTCATCATAGACCGAAAGAGGATGGCCTCCGGGCCACCCTCTTTCTTTGTGTTTCGGGAAAAGAGACCGGGCTTCTACGCTTCAATCGCGTCTTGTGCGGCCTGTGCGGCGAACGTCCCTGCCGTATAGCCTGTGGCGAAGGCCGCCGTGATGTTGTAGCCTCCGGTATATCCGTGGATGTCGAGAATCTCGCCGCAAAAGAACAGCCCTTCCATAAGCTTCGACCCCATCGTCCGCGGATCGAGCTCCTTCAAATTCACCCCGCCACCGGTGACAAAAGCTTCCTCAATCGACAGCGTCCCGTTCACCTGCACGGGAAACGCCTTGATCCCTTTGCTTAATTCCATCCATGGCTGTTTCGGGATATTATCGTACGTCGTCTGCTCGTCCAGTCCGGCTTGCTGGAGTAGAAGCGGGACGAGGCGTTCGGAGATGTACCCCTTCAGCACGTTTTTGACCGCTTTTTTCGGCTCGCTTTTAACCAAAGCCATCGTCTCGTCATAGATCTCTTGCACGCTTTTGTCCGGATACAAATCAATGGTGGTCAGCACCTGCTTCTCCGCCGTTTTTTGCCGCTCCTTCACGACGAATTGACTGCACCGCAGCGCGATCGGACCGGATAAGCCGAAATGGGTAAACAGCATGTCTCCTTGATGGGAAATGATTTTCTTCCCCTTGGCGTTCCAGACCGTAAGCTCCACGTTCCGCAGCGACAAGCCCTGGAGCTCGCGGCTCTTGATAAAGGGCTCGCCGGAGGTCAGCGGCACTTCCGTTGGAAACAGCGGCGTGATCGTGTGCCCCGCGTCCTCGGCCCAAGCATAGCCGTCGCCGGTCGAGCCGGTATGCGGCACCGACTTGCCTCCGCTGGCGATAACGACGCATTTGCCGGCGATCGTCTCGCCCGTCTGAAGGCGAATGCCTGCGACGCGACCGTCTTGATAAAGCACGCGCTCCACCGCGCGGTTCGCCCGAATGTCCACGCCTTGCTTGCGGACTTGGCCGACGAGCGCGTCTACGACGGTTTTGGCTTTGTCCGTCACGGGAAACATTCGCCCGTTGTCCTCTTCCTTCAGCCGGATGCCGAGATTTTCAAAAAAGGCGATGATTTCGCGATTGCCGAAATGGGCGAACGCACTGTGCAAAAACCGTCCATTGCCCGGAATATGCTTAATAATCTCGTCGATTTCCTTCGCGTTCGTGACATTGCACCGGCCTCCGCCGGAGATGCCGAGCTTGCGTCCGAGCTTGTCCCCTTTATCGACCAGCACGACGCGGGCGCCCGGCTTGCTGGCTGCAATACAGGCCATCAAGCCGGAAGGTCCGCCGCCGATGACGATAACATCGTACTTCATATCAATTCTCCATTCTGTTCCTGCTCATGAAGCGTCTTTGCTAGTATTATAGCCCAAAACGAAACGATCCCAAAATGGCTGCGGAAGACGGCTGACGCACGAATGAACAAAGAGCGGGCCGCAAGCGGTTGCGGCCGTTCGTGGGCAACGACGGACGGTAGAATATGGAGTGCTTTTTCACAGGCAATACGTTACAATGGGGTTCGTACAATTTGTGTTGTTCGACATTTATTTATGAAATTCATACTATTTCTACAAATATTTCTTTTTTGTATTATAGTAAATATTAACCAACGAAACAAGAGAATAATGGAAAAGCCTAGGATGAAATGACTATAAACTATCTTTGAAGCAGTCTTCGACGTAGTCGGGGGCCGCTTTTTTAATTTGCTGGACGGTGTGGAGATAGCGCTGCGTGGTGTTGATGTGCGTATGTCCGAGCGATTCCTGCACCTGCTGCAAGGAAGCGCCGCGCAGGAGGGCAAGCGTCGCGTTCGTATGGCGGAGCCAGTGAGGGGTCGCCTTCTTCTCCATACCGCATTGCTCGCGGGCTTTCTTGATAATTTTCTCTACAATGCGGACGGACAAAGGGAACAGCTTGTCCTTCGGCCCGGACGGCTCCGGCTTTGTTGCATCATAAGCCTGAAGCAGCGTCCACAGCATATGCGGCACCTTGACTTCGCGTTCTTTATCGCCTTTGCCACGAATCGTAAGCCACATCGAAGCGCCTTCGGGGTCCGTGTGAAAATGATTCCATTGAATCGATACCAGCTCCGATACCCGGATGCCGAGCAGCACCAGCGTGACTCCGATGACGTAATCGCGCAGCCCTTGCTGCTTTAATTGCTCGAACAAACGAAGCACTTCGGCCTTCGTCAAATAATGATTTTTGCTGTTCACGGGGATTTTCGGGATGCGGATGCAGGTAGTCGGGTTATGCTTGAACATGCCGATGTTCGGGTCGCTGCCCCACTTGTAAAGCGAGCGCAGAGGCGCGATATGTATGGCCACCGTCGCCGGAGCTTGAGGCTTGTTCGCGCGGCTCAACAGCCCTTCCAGCAGGCCGATTTTATAGACCTCGATTTCCCGCCAGGTCACGTCCTGTAATGATTTATCGCCGATAAAACGGCGGAATTTGGCGATCGCGTTGCGGTAATTTCTCATCGTATACGGGGATCGGGAGCAAGTCGTCAGAAACATGTTGACGATTTGTTCGTCCGTGTATTTTTCGGTTGGTTTCAATTGTTCGGGAAGATGGATTTGAGCGAGTAGAGTTTGCATAAGGTCTCCTTTCTTTTTCGAACAACACAAATTGTACGAACTCTATTGTATCACGCCTGACTACGGAAAGGAGGGGCTTGAAGGATTTCGGCAGGGCGTGACACATGGGCTGAGGAGGGGAACGCATGCGGGATCGTTTAGTCACTCAAGAGTTGGTTCGGTTAATGGAAAAGGACGTCGATACCTATGAGCATAGTCTGCGGGTGGGGAAGCTCGCGAAGAGCATGGCGTTGATGATGAGCCTGAATCTTGCGCACACCCGGCAATTGGTGATCGGATGCTGCTTGCATGACATCGGGAAAATCTACATGCCCGACTTGATTCTAAAAAAGGATACGTCGCTCACGGAAAGAGAATGGAGGATGATGAAGCAGCATCCGGTGTTGGGTGCGGATATACTGAAAATCCATGCGCCGGAGGAGCAGGTGATCATCGACATCGTCGAATTTCACCACGAGCGATGGAACGGAACGGGCTATCCGTACGGCTTAAGCGGGGTGGACATTCCGGCGTTCGCACGGATCTGCACCATCATTGATTCCTTTGACAGCATGCTGTCCGATCGGCCCTACCGATCGGGGATGTCGCTGGAGGAAGCAAAGGAAGAACTGCGCCGACACAGCGGCACGCAGTTCGATAGACAGTACGTGGAAGTGTTTCTGCAAATGCCGGGCGAGATGCTTCACCATTCTTACGCGAGACGCGAAGGCATCAATTCTACCGTCCAATCCTGAACATAAAAAGAGAGGTCCACGAATCGAATGGGCCTCTCTTTTGTATTCTATGATCGATCTATTATGCCTTATGCCGACTGCGTTTGCGAATCCTCCTGCAGCTTGCGGACGGCGAGCCTTGCGATTCGCAGGTCGTCCGTTTCCTCGATAACGAACTCGAATTCGTCCTGATAGACGACGCTCTGTCCATGCTTGGGCGGAAGCTCCACCTGTGAGTACACCCATCCGCCGATCGTATCGTAGTTCTCGGACTCGATTTCCAGACCGAACTGATCGTTTACTTCGTCGATTAGCATCAGACCGTCGATGGAGTAGTTGAACTCGTCTTTCTTCTCCACCCGAGCCCGCTCATCCGGGTCGAACTCGTCTTGGATTTCGCCGACGATTTCTTCCAGAATATCCTCAAGCGTCACCATACCCGAAGTTCCGCCGTATTCGTCGATGAGCAGGGCAATCTGCACTTTTTTCCACTGCATCAGCTTGAGCAGCCTGCTGATCGGCATCGAATCCGGCACTTTGGCGATCGGACGCACGATGGAGCGAAGCTCGGTCAGCGCGCCGTGCGACTTCATCAAGTCCTTGATATGCACGAAGCCGATAATATTGTCTTTATCCGGATCGCATACCGGATAACGGGTGCGCATTTCGCGATGCGCGATTTCCATGTTGTCCTCGAACGGCAGATTGGCGTACAAGCAAGCCATTTCCGTCCGCGGGATCATAATTTCGCGCGCGTTCGTTTCGGTAAATTCGAATATATTATCAAAAAGCGTAAGCTCCGTATTGTCGATGAAGCCGCTTTTATGGCTTTCTTTCACTAAGACACGGATTTCCTCTTCCGTATGGGCCGATTCGTGCTCTGTGGCCGGCTCAATACCTGCGCGCTTCAGCATCCAGTTCGACGCGCCGTTCAGCATCCAGATGAAAGGGTACATCAGCTTGTAGAAAATGATAACCGGCAGCGCGGACCAAAGCGTCACGTTCTCCGACTGGCGGATCGCGTACGTCTTCGGGAACTGCTCCCCGAGCGTAATATGCAGCGCGGTAATGAGCGAGAAAGCTACAAAGAAGGAGATCGTATGAATAACGACGGGGCTTAAGCCGAACCAATCTGTAAGGATCGGTTTGAGAAAAGCGGCGATAGCCGGTTCACCGACCCAGCCGAGTCCAAGCGACGCAAGCGTAATGCCGAGCTGGCAGGCGGATAAATAAGCGTTCAGGTTGCCCGTAATTTTTTGCGCGAACCGCGCGCTTACATTGCCGCTTTGGGCGAGCGTATCAATGCGGCTGTTTCTTACTTTGACCATGGCGAACTCCGCGGCGACGAAAAAGCCGTTCAGCAGCACCAAGACGATAATGAGAACCACGTTAAACAATAAAGGTAACGGGTCACTACTCAATCATTCCCTATCCCCTGCGTGAGGTGGATAGGTACACCTCCCTTAAACATTCAAATAATAGACAAAAATAAAGATTGCTTATAATCCATTATACCCGGAACGCATACCAGCGCTCAAACGGCGAGCGGGGTACTCCGGAGTATACACGGGGTGTGCGGACTCCGAATCGCGAGGTATTAACGAAAATCCCCCGATTTGCTGCGAATTTGTTCATTTTCGTGCGAAAATGACGAAAACTTGGTTGAATTTTAAATTTAGACGGTTGTCCGGGTTGACATCGAGGACAAGCTATGGTAAATTTATTCGATATTCGTGAGAATATACTTAAACCCTCATACAACCCCTATACGGAAGATTTTCCTCGAGAAAGCAGCGTTATTTCCGCACATGTTTAATCGTTCATTCAAGGAACTCCCATGATTAGGAATTGTTGTAACACTGATTCACACTGGCGCGGTCTTCGGAGCCGCAAGGATGGAAGAGAGGCAGGGCTTTCATTGTTTTAGTATGCGCAGCATCATGTACAGAAATTGAATTTGCTTTGGGGTAAGGAAGGGTAACCGGTGTTTTTAAACGACCAAAGAAGGCTCGGTCAGGGACAAATCCGCTGACGGAGCTTTTTTTGTTGCCGCGGAGCCGCCCATTCCGGAAGAAATTTCCACCCCCTAATACATTTCTAACAGTTTTCCCCTATAGTTAAGCTCAAACGGCATTCCAGAGAAAAGAGGTTACGGAATTGAATCTGTTCGTGTATGGCGTCGTTTCCTTGAATCACAAAGACAACCCGTTTATTTCCAGACATTCTTTGCTGCTAAGCGACGAGGCCTGGGTGAGAGGCGTTCTGTACGATACTGGACTCGGTTTTCCCGCATTAACCTCCGGGGAAGACAAGGTTAGCGGCAAGCTGCTGGCGATGGGGGACGTCGCTTTTGAAACCGTCTCGGAATTGGCGTCGAACTTTAACGGGATGAATCCGCCGTACCGCTTCGAGCTGAAGTCCGTTCAAGTGTTTGTGGGAGCGGTAACCTACGAGGCGTTGGCTTATATGTACGCTTCCGGTCATGGCTTGACGCGGATTGAGAGCGGGATCTGGCTGTAGCCGGGAACGGAGTGCTGAGAAAAAGATCACGATTTATGAAAAACGAAGAAATAGTGAGATTTGTAGAGATTGGAAAAGAACCGTATCTGAGAAAGCGCTCTTATGTGCCAGAACTTCCCCTATTTCGCTCCAGAGCCATTCCCACCGTTCTTTACAGTTGCTTCCGACAAGCGTAATATTCAATTCATAAATTTACAGTTTCCAAATTCTTATCGCTTAATTTCCGCCATCGTGCGGAAAGCGGGGGAACCACAAGGGAAGCCTGAGCTGCCGGTGTGAGAGCCGAAAGCCATGCGTCCCCGGGGTGAATCCTCATCGTGCATGTATAACATGCACTGGGGTAGGGCGACTCTCACCGCCCGAATCCGTCAGCTAACCTCGTCAGCGTTGGATCGAACAGCCGTTTAGCGGCCGGCCGCGGCCTTATGTTCGAATGGAGAGAGGATGATGAAGCTTGTGATCGTATAGCGACCACAGGGCTCCTGCCTCTGTGGTTTTTTATTGTCTTTTTTTGGAAAAACGGAACGTCAGTTCCATTCGCAAACTTATAACTATGCACCATTCCATGCAGTATATCGCTGAATTCCCGGCTCGCCGGGAAGCGGGGGAACCAACGGGACATGACAACGCGTTAGACGCGCCGATCGGTCCAAGGGGTGAATCCCTTCGCGCTTGCCTTGCAAGCGCTGGGGTAGGGCGACTCTCACGCCCGAATCCGTCAGCTAACCTCGTAAGCGTATAGAGAGAGGCAACGATTGTCGTGAGCACATAAGACACGGTATGTTTCACCGTGCCTTGGAAGCCACGGGAAGAGTCACCTCTTGCCCAAGGCTTCTTTTTTGTTGCCTTTTCTCCTGGAGTGAACAGGAGGAGAACGTGTAAAAATGATCAAATCATCATCCGGCTATATTCTGGTGTCGGCGCCGAACAAGGCGGGAGAAAAATTTATCCGCGAGCTGCAAAGACGGCAGCTTCGCCTCGCGGCCCTTGCCAACAGCAAGGCTGAACATACGAGGCTGGCCGGTCTTGGCGTCGGGAATGTAGTGACGATCGATACGTCGGGCTGCGAGTCGTGGACCGTACCGCAGTTTACGGTTAGCCGGGTATTTTTGTTCGAGAAAAGCCTGAACTTGTCATGCCGGTACATTCAGATTTGCCGGACGTGGACGAACGGGCCGATTTACCTGATTACAAGCAATCCGAGCCCCCGGCTCGTGTATAAGGGGCTTGGTGCGCATCATGTCATTTATATGAACGGCGACGATGTCGGATTTTTGATCGACGGCCATTTGGAGTAATCGAGCGCAACCGCTCGGAAGGAGGCGTTGGAAAGTGGCGGACTTATACATGGTATTGCTGTTAGCCGGAACCTACGTGTTGTTCTGGGGCTTTCTGACCTGGTGCAACCGGGTAACCGAGGAATCGGGAGGGGACGGACGATGATCGTCATCGGGGGATTAACTTTATTCGTATTCATCTACTTGGCGTATGCCTTGATTCATCCGGAAAAGTTTTAACCAACCGGATTCCGCTTGTTTACTAAAGGAGGTTTGGACCCCGTGGGTATTTTGCAAATAGCCATTGTCATAGGGATTCTGGTGCTGCTGGCGAAGCCGCTCGGCACTTATTTATATCATGTCTTTTCCGGCGAGGCCAATCGTACGGACCGCTTGTTCGGATGGGCGGAGCGGCCGATTTTCAAGCTGATCGGGCTGCGCGAACGCAAGGGAATGACATGGAAAACGTACGGACTCAGCTTTATCGTAACGAATATTGTGCTGGTTGCTTTCGGATATTTGCTGTTAAGGGTACAAAAGCTGCTGCCGCTCAATCCGAACGGTATCGATAATATGGAGCAGACCTTGTCGTTCAATACGGTCATCAGCTTCATGACGAACACGAACCTGCAGCATTATAGCGGGGAGTCGGGCCTTTCTTATTTGTCGCAAATGGCTCTGATCACCATGATGATGTTTACTTCCGCGGCGACGGGGCTGTGCGTGGCGATCGCCTTTATCCGCGGCGTTACGACCAAGGGGAAGACGCTAGGCAACTTCTACGAAGATTTCGTCAAGGCGCACACCCGTGTATTTCTGCCGTTTGCTTTCGTTGTCACGCTGGCGCTGGTAGCTTTGCACGTGCCGCAGACACTTCAGCCGACGATAACCGTGCAGACGCTCGAAGGAGCGGATCAGCAAATTGCGATTGGACCGGTCGCGTCATTGGAATCGATTAAGCACTTGGGAACGAACGGCGGAGGTTTCTTCGGCGTCAACTCGGCCCACCCGTTCGAGAACCCGAATCCGCTGACGAACGTGATCGAGATGCTGTCGATGTGGTGCTTGTCGGCGGCGCTACCGTACACGTACGGGTTGTTCGCGAAGAACCGGAAGCAAGGCTGGGTTATTTTCTCCGCGATGCTTATTTTGTTCTTGCTGTTCCTGTCGCTCGTCTACACGTCCGAATTAAACGGGAACCCGGCGTTGAACAAGCTGGGCATGGATGCCTCCCAAGGAAGCATGGAAGGCAAAGAGGTACGCTTCGGCATTCCGATGTCGGCCTTGTTTACGACGGTGACGACGGCGGCGACGACCGGCTCGGTTAACAACATGCACGACACGCTGACGCCGCTCGGGGGCATTACGCCACTCGCGCTGATGATGCTGAACTGCGTGTTCGGCGGCAAAGGCGTCGGACTTGTCAATATGCTCATGTACGCCATTCTGGGCGTGTTCCTTGCAGGGCTGATGGTCGGACGGACTCCGGAGTTTCTGGGGCGGAAGATCGAGGCCCGCGAGATGAAATTGATCGCGATTGCGATTTTGGCGCATCCGTTTATTATTTTGGCGCCGACGGCGATTGCGCTTGCGACAGAGCTGGGCAAAGCGGCGATCACGAATCCGTCGTTCCACGGCATTTCGCAGGTGTTGTACGAATATACGTCATCGGCGGCCAACAACGGCTCCGGCTTCGAGGGTCTGGGCGACAATACGGCGTTCTGGAACATTACGACGGGCCTTGTGATGCTGTTCGGGCGCTATATCTCGATGATTGCGCTGCTAGCCGTAGCCGGTTCGCTCAGCCGCAAGCAGTGGGTGCCGGAGACGGTCGGTACGTTCCGTACGGACAACGGCTTGTTCGTTGGTATACTCGTCGGAACGGTGCTCATTATCGGGGCGCTGACGTTCCTGCCGGCCATTGTGCTGGGGCCTGTGGCCGAGCATTTGACGCTGCGTTAAACGTAAGATCGCGAAGGAAGAGGGGAGTTACCCATGAGTTCGAATCGAAAAAGCATGCTGTCCGGACCGATCGTTCGGAATGCGATAAAAGAAAGCTTCGTGAAGCTGAATCCAGTCACGATGATGAAAAATCCGGTGATGTTCGTGGTCGAGGTAGGCACGCTCGTCGTGCTGTTAATGACGCTGCTGCCGGGCTATTTTGGAACGGAAGAGAGCGTCGGCTTCAACTTCACCGTATTTGTCATCCTGTTGTTTACGGTGCTGTTCGCGAACTTCGCGGAGGCGCTCGCCGAAGGGCGCGGGAAGGCGCAGGCCGACTCGCTCAAGAAATCGAAGAAGGAAATTACCGCGAATAAAGTGACGGGAGCCGGCGTGAAGCAGGTTCCCTCCACCGAGCTGCGGAAGGGCGATATCGTTATCGTATCCCAAGGCGAAATGATTCCCGGCGACGGCGAAGTGATCGAAGGGCTGGCGTCTGTGGACGAATCGGCGATCACCGGGGAATCGGCTCCGGTCATTAAGGAAGCCGGAGGCGACTTCAGCTCGGTGACCGGAGGGACCCGGGTAGTGAGCGACAAGATCCGGGTGCGCATTACGAGCGACCCCGGTGAATCGTTCATCGACCGGATGATCTCCTTGGTTGAAGGCGCGAAGCGGCAGAAGACGCCGAACGAAATTGCGCTGAACACGCTGCTTACCAGCTTGACGCTCATTTTCATGATCGTCGTCGTCACGCTCGCCCCGATTGCCCGCTACCTGGAGATCGAGCTGCAAATTCCGGTGCTGATCGCGCTGCTGGTCTGCTTGATTCCGACGACGATCGGCGGCCTGCTGTCGGCGATTGGGATCGCCGGGATGGACCGGGTGACCCAGTTCAACGTATTGGCGATGTCGGGGAAAGCCGTTGAAGCGTCCGGCGATATCAACACGATGATTCTCGATAAAACGGGCACGATTACATTCGGGAACCGGATGGCGAGCGAGTTCGTGCCGGTCGGCTCGGCGGACTCTGATACGGTGGCGGAGTGGGCGGCGATCAGCTCGGTCAAGGACGAGACGCCGGAAGGCCGCTCCGTGCTGGAGCTGATGAAGAAGCAGAGCTTTTCGTTTGACCCGGCGCTTGCCGAAGGCGGCGAGTTTATCGAATTCAAGGCCGAGACGCGGATGAGCGGCATCGACCTGACGGACGGTCGTCAGGTGCGCAAGGGCGCCGTGGATGCGGTCAAGAAGTGGGTGCAGGCACAGGGCGGCGTCATCCCGGCCGATCTGGAAGCGAAGGGCAATGCGATCGCCTCCGAAGGCGGCACGCCATTGGCCGTGGCCGTTGACCGCGAAATCGTCGGCTTGATTTATTTGAAGGACACCGTCAAGCCCGGCATGAAGGAGCGGTTCGAGCAGCTGCGCAAGATGGGCATCAAGACGATCATGTGTACGGGCGACAATCCGCTGACGGCCGCTACGATTGCCCGGGAAGCCGGGGTGGACGATTTTATCGCGGAGAGCAAGCCAGAGGACAAAATCGCCGTCATCCGGCGCGAGCAGGCCGAAGGCAAGCTGGTGGCGATGACCGGCGATGGCACGAACGATGCGCCGGCGCTGGCGCAAGCCGACGTGGGCCTCGCGATGAACAGCGGGACGGTAGCGGCGAAGGAGGCGGCCAACATGGTTGATCTCGATTCCGATCCGTCCAAAATCATCGAAGTCGTAGCCATCGGTAAGCAGCTTCTGATGACTCGCGGCGCACTGACGACGTTCAGTATCGCCAATGACGTGGCGAAATATTTTGCGATCATCCCGGCGATGTTCACGCTCGCGATTCCGCAGATGGAAGCTCTGAACATCATGAAGCTCGGCTCGCCGATGTCGGCGATTCTCTCGGCGCTTATTTTCAACGCGATCATCATCCCGCTGCTGATTCCGCTGGCGATGAAAGGCGTGACCTACAAGCCGATGAGCTCGACGCAGCTGCTGCGCCGCAATTTGTTCCTGTACGGGCTGGGCGGGGTATTGGTGCCGTTCGTCGGCATCAAGCTGATCGACTTGGCAGTTCACCTGTGGATTTAACGGGTTAAAAACTTGCATCCTTTTTCACTGTCAAGATTTGTAGAGAAAACAACTTGGAGATATGATATATAGAAAGGGAATGATTCCTTATGGTAAACCGCGTCAATCATGAAGAGGCCGAGACGGCCCGCTTCTCGCTCAGTATTGCCGTACGCGCTTCGATCGTGTTTATCGTCGTTTGCGGTCTTATTTACCCGCTCGTTTCGACCGGAATCGCGCAGGCGATTTTTCCGGCTCAGGCGAACGGCAGCTTGGTCCAAGACCGCAGCGGCGCCGTAGTCGGCTCCGAACTGATCGGGCAGCAATTCAGCGATCCGAAATATTTTCAGGGACGCGTATCGAGTATTGATTATAAAGCTGACGCCTCGGGCTCGAATAACTATGCGCCGTCGAACCCCGAGCTGGTGAAGCGGACGCAGGAATCGATCGAGGCCTGGAAGGCGGCCAACCCGGGCGTGCCGGTCAGTGAAGTTCCGATCGACCTGCTAACCAACTCCGCCTCGGGTCTCGATCCGCATATTTCCCCGAAGGCAGCCAAAGCGCAAGTGCCGCGGATCAGCAAGCTGATGGGGATCAGCGAAGCGGACCTCGGACAGCTGGTGGAGCGCCAAACGGAAGGGCGGGATCTCGGCGTATTCGGCGAGCCCCGTGTCAACGTGCTGAAGCTGAACCTGGCGCTTACCGATATGATGACGAAAAAGTAGTGTAAAAGGAGCTGTTGTGTCTTGTCCGGAAAAGCCAAACATACCGCCGCCGTGTCGCTCGGCGTCATGGCCGCGGGATTCGCGGCGACCATACCGTGGGCGGATCATACGTGGGTACGCCTGCTGCAAAGCGGATTCGAAGCGGGACTTGTAGGGGGGCTGGCCGATTGGTTTGCCGTGACCGCCTTGTTCCGCCATCCGCTGGGCATACCAATCCCGCATACCGCGCTGCTGCCCAATAACCGGAAGCGGGTAACGGAGGCGCTCATTGCAACCGTCGAGCAGGAGCTGATCAGCAAAGAAAGCATCCACAGCAAGCTCGCCGAACTGAAGATCGTTTCGCGCGGACTGGAAGGGGCCGAACGGGTTCTGGAATCCGACAAGACACAGCAGAGCATCGCGGTATTGTGCGAACGGCTGCTGGACTATATCCCATGGGATCGTATACCCGCGCTGCTGGAGAAGGAAATCCGGCAGCGCATTGACGCGTTGGAGGCCGCGCCGGCTCTCCGCAAAGCGCTAGATCAAGTGTACAAGCATCAGGGGGACGAGAAGGCGCTGGATTTTCTGCTAGACTTGGCCGAGCAGCTTGCTATGACCAGAGAAACGCAGCACCGGCTCGGCGCGATGGCCGCGCAGGCGATGCATGGGCTTCAGACGAACGGATTTATGCAGCTCGCGGTTAATGCGTTTCTCGGCTTCTATAATGAAGAGAAGCTCGGGGCGATGATCCAGCAGTTTTTATGGAATGCCATCCGTGATATGAAGCGGCAGGGGAACAAAAACCGGCTGGCGCTGCTGGCGGAGCTGCGCGTCCGGCTGGAACGTTGGCTGGCCGATCCGGAGACGGCGGATACGTTGGACGCCTGGAAGGTCCGGCTGCTGGATAACTTGGACCTCACAGCCCGGACGGAGCGATGGGTAGAGCAGTTGAAGGAGCGGCTTCTCGAAACGGTGCGCGAGCCGGAGTTTGCCGAGCGCTACGCGATACGTTTTCTGAAGGAGCTGCTGAACCGGATACGGGAAGACGAAGAGGGTCTGGAGAAGCTGGAGCAGTGGGTCCATCAGCAGCTCGGCCGTTGGGTGGAGGCCAACCATTCCAAAATTGGCGCTTTGATCCGCGAGAATGTGGATCGGTTCGACAATGAGACATTGATTGCATTAATGGAAGATAAAATAGGAAGCGACCTTCAGTGGATTCGAGTCAACGGCGCGCTGTGCGGCTTTTTGATCGGATTAGTGCTGGGAACGGTCAAAATGTTCGTCTGACGCCGGAGAAGAGGGGCGAACTCAAGATGGGGACGGAAACGTTCAAGCGAAAAACGCCGGAAGAAATTTTGCGGTCCATCTCCAAGCTTCATCAAGGACGGCTTAAAGTGTATATTGGGGCTGTGAGCGGGTCGGGAAAGACGTATCACATGCTCCGGGAAGGACAGCTGCTGAAGGAGCAGGGGATCGACGTCGTCATCTGCGCCGTTTCCACGATGCAGCGGCCGGAAACGGTACGGCAGATCGGCGATTTGGAGCGGGTGTCTAGCATCCGTTGGCAGAAAGACGGTGTAGAAAAGAAGGATTTGAATCTGGAAACGCTCACCGATCGCAATCCCGAGGTCGTACTGGTAGACGGTTTGGCGCACCGCAACCGCGAAGGGGCGCTTTATCCGACGCGGCTTGAGGATATCCGGTATTTGCTCAGCAAGGGTATCAGCGTCATTACGACGGTCAACGTGTACGAGCTGGAGGGCGCAATGGAGCTGGCCCAGAAGCTGACCGGCATCGAGGTGCGGGAAACGGTACCGTCCGATACGCTGGAATTGGCCGATGAAGTCGTGCTGATCGACGCGACGCCGGAGATGATTTTAAGCCGGGTCGAGGAAGGCAGCGTGAAGGCACAGAAGGGCGCGGGCGTATTCAAGCGGGGCAATCTCGCGGTGCTCCGGGAGCTGGCGCTGCGGCTCGTGGCGGAAGGCGTTAACGATTCGCTGGAGAAGCACCGCGAAGAGCTGGGACTGATCGGACCGTCGGGTGCGGCCGAGCGCATTCTCGTATCCGCTCAATATCATTGGAACGGCTCGATCTATGTACGGCGGGGCCAACAGATCGCCAAGCGGTTGAACGGCGACCTGCTTGTGGTCGCTTTTGTCGATCGGAAGAAGGACTTATCCAAAGAAGAGGCGGCATTTAAGCGGTCGATGGTCAAGCTGGCGGAGAAGGTTGGCGGAGTGTTTGAAGAGCTGGCGCTGTGCGGGCGCCGTTCCTTGCCCGGCGTGCTGGTGAACTATGCGCTGGCGCATAGCGTAACGCGCATCGTCCTCGGGCACTCCAGGCAGACGTTATGGCAGGAGCTGTGGCAAGGGTCGATCGTGCACGACATGCTCAAGCGGACGCGCAATATCGATATTTTTATCGTGGCGGACCGGGCGGCGCATGAGGGCGAGCGTATTTTGCCGACCAAGCAGACCAAGCGGCAGAAAGCATCCGATCTGTACCGCCGGCTCAGCTCGGATGAGGTCGAACGGGAGATCGCGCAGCTTCGCAAAGGCCGGTTTAAGGTTTATATCGGTGCGGCACCGGGCGTCGGCAAGACGTATACGATGCTGCGGGAAGGCAACGATCTGCTGAAGAAGGGGATCGGCGTGCAGATCGGGCTGCTGGAAACGCACGGCCGCAAGGAGACGCAGGCGCAGATCGGCGAGCTTCAGACGATCCCGCGGCTGGTGATCGATTACCGCGGCACGAAGCTGGAGGAAATGGATATGGACGAGATCATCCGGCGCAAGCCCGAGGTCGTGCTGGTCGACGAGCTGGCGCATACGAACGTGCCTGGCAGCAAGAACAAGAAGCGCTACGAAGACGTGCTGGAGCTGCTGTCAGCAGGCATTTCGGTCATCACGACGGTGAATGTCCAACATTTGGAAAGCTTGAACGACGCGGTGGAGAAGCTCACCGGTGTTCGTGTCCGGGAGACGGTGCCGGACCATATTTTGCGCTTGGCCGACGAAGTTCAACTGATCGACGTCGCGCCGCAAACGCTTCAACAGCGCATGAGAGAGGGGCGCATTTACGCGCTCGACAAGGTGGATCAAGCGCTCGGTCATTTTTTTCGCACCGTGAATTTGATTGCGCTGCGGGAGCTGGCTCTTCGTGAAATTGCCGATGACGTAGACGAACGGCTGGAATCGTACGAACGCAAAAGCTCGCTTCGCGGTCCGTGGCGCAGGCAGGAATCGATCTTTGTGTGCGTGGACGTCACCCCGGAGGCCGAGCGGTTGATCCGGCGCGGCTTTCGCATCGCTCATCGGCTGAAAGCCGTATGGCATGTGGCCTACGTCCAGCTCGGCAGCGGGGCGCAGAGCAGCGAGCTGTCCGCCCGATTGGAGCAGCTCCGCAAGCTGACGGAACGGCTCGGCGGCGTCTTCGAGGTGCACCGGGCGGAACATCGGCGGCGTCTGCCGGAAGTGTTGGCTGCCAAGGCCGATGCTTGTCAGGCAACGCAGCTCGTTATAGGCCAATCCAGCAAGCCTTCCTGGAAAGAAATGATACAGGGCTCGATCGTGAAAAAGCTGCTGCGCCACTCCCGGCATATCGACGTGCTCGTCGTGGCGGATGCGGAGACCAATCCGGGCTAATTTACGAGAAAGGAGACGTTTAACAGGATGAAAATTCAAGAGCTGGCCCGGCGGCTGAACGTCTCGACCCGGGCAATCCGATTTTATGAGGAAAAAGGCCTCCTGTCGCCCGCCAAGCATCCGGACAACGGCTACCGCCGGTTTACGGAGGAAGACGCTTGGCGGCTGCAGACGATTCTGGCGCTGCGGGAGGCCGGTATTGCCGTAGACGATATTCGGACCGTGCTGGAGCGGACGGACCGGGCCGAAACGGACGAAGTCCGGCGCTATTTGGAGCTGCAGCGCTCGGCTCTTTACGGGCAGTGGCTGGAGCTTCGGGAGACGCTTGCTCTGCTGGACGGCATGATCGAGCGGACGGAAGACGAGCCGGAATCGCTTCGGGACCGTTGGCATGCGCTGGCGGAACGGGCCAAGGCAAGCAAGGCGATTCGCGATTCATGGGCCGATCTCTGGAACTTCGATGCGCTGTCGGAGCAGTGGGCGCTAAACGGCAGCGCCGGACTTACGCCGCATGTACCGGCTGAGCCCGCTTACTCGCGCATCCTAGCCCAGGCCGCAGAGCGGGTTGCCCCGCAACACGGCGAATGGGGACTCGACATCGGAACGGGCACCGGCGGCTTTGCTTCCCGCTTGCTTACAAGCGGCGTGCGCATGGTCGGTATCGACCAATCGGCCGAAATGCTGCGCCGCTGCCGCATGCAATTGCCGGCTCTGGAGACGAGAATCGGCAATTTGCTATCCGTTCCGTCGTTTGACGGACAATTCGAATTCGTCGTTACCAGCTTTGCGTTCCATCATTTGACGGAAGCGCAGCAGCCGCTCGCGTTGGCGGAGATGGCCCGGGTATTGAAAGCGAAGGGGCGCATCGCCATCGTCGATTGGATGGATGCCCCGGATGACCTATATGCGGCAAGCGGAACGGCTCCCGGCGAAGAGCATTATGCCGAATCGCAGCGGTTGATCGCTTGGTTTCAGACCCATGGATTTCGTGCGGAAACCGTGAGCTTAGACGAAGCCTCCGTCTGCTTAGTTCTCGCGGTGCGAGCTCCGTTATAAACCTCTGTGTGCAAGATCCCCAATCCCTCCAATTGTTCCACATAATAACACACATTCCTCCCGAGCCAGAAGAGTCATACTAGCTTAGAAAGCGGTAAACCTGCGATGGCCGGAGGGATGATGTTCATGAGCCTAAAAAACCGAAAAGGCGTTTCCATCTTTTGTTTTTTGGTATGGTTTACTTTGTGCGCTTCGACGGGATGCGGTCCTGAGAAGGGAGAGCTCCATACGAGCGCCGGGCAAAAGCATATTGCCGGTAAGGCTTCGTACGGTGAGGAGGAGCAGGTGCTATCCGGTTTCCAGATGATCGGCGAGTATGCGGTCAAACCCTATGCTATCGGCGGGACGAACCCGCCATCTCCCGAACCATGGAGCAAGAAGAAAAAGGCTTACCTTACTTTCGACGACGGACCCTCCCGCCAAACCAAACATATCCTGCGTATTTTAAGGGAAAAGGGCATTAAGGCCACTTTTTTCGTTACAGGAAAATCGTCACCGGAGCTTCAAGCGTACTATAAGCTCATCGTGAACGAAGGGCACAGTTTGGGAAATCATACATATTCGCACAATTATGGCTACATTTATTCCTCCGTCGCAGCATATCGAACGGATACGGAAAAGTTGAATGATTTATTGGCTCGAACAGCAGGAGTCAGGCCGGACTTTTTTCGTTTTCCGGGAGGTTCTAACAATCATTTGAGCCGCAAAGCGGGCGGACGTCACATCATGGCGAAAA
The DNA here is from genome assembly GCF_000722545.1 of Paenibacillus tyrphae. Lineage (GTDB taxonomy): Bacteria > Bacillota > Bacilli > Paenibacillales > NBRC-103111 > Paenibacillus_G > Paenibacillus_G tyrfis. The sequence continues at coordinate 14,554 of NZ_JNVM01000012.1, read as the reverse complement.
TTGCCCGGGAAATGACTAATATTGGATATCAATACTTCGATTGGAACGTCAGTTCGACAGATGCGGCCGCAGTTACATTGCCTAAACAGGATATTTTGGCATCCGTACGGTCGAACAGCCGCGGGAAAAATCAAATCATCGTGCTCATGCACGACGATGACCATAAGACGACCACGGTGGAGGCGCTCCCGGATGCGATCGATTGGTTGAAAAAGCAAGGATACCAGTTCGAGACATTATCGAAATCCTCTTTTGTTTTTCAATTTTTGCATCCGCCCGGCTAATTATTTTGGCAAAGCCTTCGCATACTAACATCATCATGAAGGGAGATGAATCTGCGCGATGGCACAACAGCAATCGGGATCTGGAGATTCCAAGGAACAACAGCGGCAGGCAAACGCCAATCAGGCTGGAGCCGATAGTGATGCAGCCAAAACACGGAATAAAAAATTGAACGGTCCGAACCGTCCGTCCACCTAAACGGGGCAGAGGAGAGGCGCAGCTCATGAACGATAAGGAAAATCGGGATAAAAACGCATCGTACGAGCAGGTCGATACCGGCATTTCGTATAACGCCAAGAACGATCCTGAGCTCGATCCTTTTGAAATTAATTTTCGCCAGGAATTTCATCAAAACCGGGGTCCGCGCAAAGCGTTCGTGAACGAATACGGCGTGCTGATCGGAGATCATATTTATCAATCGGAGCAATCTCCGCTTGAACAATGGAGCGATGAGACCGATCCGGCCACCATGTCCGGGGACCAGTGGGTGCATCCGTATAAAGACGTAGGCTTTCAAACGACGGAAAACCGCGAGCTCTTTGAGCAGGGAATCGTGCCGCAGGGCTACCCGTTCATGCACTCGGACAAAGATGTGGCCTACAAATCGTATCCGAGCGGCGAGCCCGACGAGAAGGATGCCGATCAAAAATAACGGCGGAACGTGTGCCCCGGCTGCGATTTCAAGTCAAGTCGGAGTAATCCGAATAGAGAAGTTGATTGGAATGCCTTGCTTTCGCCCCGTACCGTTGTATAATGGACATAGGAAACTTTATATACCTTTATGTTCGTTCAAAGGAGTGAAAGCTTAACATGTCCATGTCATTTGAAGCATACATGAGAGATATGGTGCAGCCGATGAGAGACGAGCTGACGCGTATCGGGGTAACTGAGCTTCGTACGCCGGAAGAAGTATCCGAGGCGCTCGACAATATGAAAGGGACCGCTCTGATCGTGGTCAATTCCGTGTGCGGCTGTGCCGCGGGCCAATGCCGTCCAGGCGTGGCCCAGGCGCTGCAGCACGAAGTGAAGCCGGACCACCTTTACACGGTGTTTGCGGGTCAAGATAAGGAAGCAACAGCTAAGGCACGCGAATATTTTGCACCGTATCCGCCGTCCTCGCCTTCGATCGCGCTGATGAAAGACGGCCAATTGGTGCATTTCATCCAACGCCATCAAGTAGAAGACCGTTCCGCCGAAATGATCGCCAACGATTTGATCGGCGCCTTCGAAACCTACTGCAAGTAAGAGGTTATTCCTCCTAGAGACTCCTGCCGGCGCTTGAAGCGTCAGGCGGGAGTTTTTGTAATTTCCGGATCGTGCTATAATGTAACCAAAATTGACAAGCGGCAAGAACGGACGGTCAGAAGTTGAAACTATAAGCGGCTGTCCAGCTTCCGCAAGTCGCGATTACTCGCGTGGAGAGGTGTGGAGAACGATGAGTCTGCAGCAGGACATTATTGCAAAGCTTGGCGTCAAGCCGGTGATCGATGTTAATGAGGAGATTCGCAAGCGGGTCGATTTTTTAAAAGAATACGTGCTTAAAGCAGGCGTCGACGGGCTGCTAATCGCCATCAGCGGCGGGATCGACAGCGCTGTGGCGGCTGGGTTGTGCAAGCGGGCTACGGATGAGCTGACGGCCGAGAAAGGCCGCGAATACAAAACGGTCGGCGTGTTTCAGCCGTACGGGGAGCAGACGGACATCTCCGACAGCTACGCGACAGCGGAAGCGTTCGATTTGAAATATCGCATCGAGACGAATATCGAGGAAGCGGTTAACGAGATCGCGCTCGAAGCCGAGTACGGATTGAAATCGATCGGCGTGCACAAGCATTTGAGTCGCGGCGGCAAAGGGAATGTCAAGGCCAGAACGCGGATGGTCGTGCAGTACGCGCTTGCGTTCGAGCTGAATCTGCTCGTGGTCGGTACGGATCATGCATCGGAGGCGATTACGGGCTTTTTCACCAAGTATGGCGATGGCGCTGTCGATATCACTCCGATGAGCAGTCTGAACAAACGCCAGGTGCGGCAGCTTGGCCGCGAGCTAGGCGTACCGGCCAGCGTGCTGGATAAGGCGCCTACCGCCGGCCTGTGGGAAGGGCAGACGGACGAGAACGAGCTCGGCATCACTTACGACGACAACAGCAATTACTTGGAAGGCAAGACGATTTCGCCCGAAGCGCAGGAGAAGCTGGAAAAGCAATATTTGAAGACGGAGCACAAACGGGTGCCGATTCCCGGCATTTAGCCAGTGCTTCACGCATAACGACAAACGCATGCTCACCCTACAAGGGCAGCATGCGTTTTTTATCATGTTAAGCTTGCTTTGCCTGAATTTCCCGGCGCAGCCGTTCCGCAAGCTCCTGCACTTGCATCGGGCCCAAATCGCCTTCGCCCCGTTTGCGGACGGCAGCGGTGCCGGAGCTTTGCTCGTTCTCGCCGAGGACTAGCATATACGGCACCTTTTCAAGCTGGGCTTCGCGGATTTTGTAGCCGAGCTTTTCGCTGCGCAGATCGGCTTCCACCCGGACGCCCGCCGCCGCGAGCGCCTTTTTCACTTCCATAGCGTACGGATTGTAAACGTCGGAAACGGGCAAAAGCTTGACCTGCACCGGAGACAGCCAGAGAGGGAACGCCCCGCTGTAGTGCTCCGTCAAAATCCCGAGGAACCGGTCGATCGAGCCGTAAATCGCGCGGTGAATGACGACCGGACGGTGCTTTTGATTGTCTTCGCCGATGTAGGACAGGTCGAATTTTTCCGGCATTTGAAAATCGAGCTGAATCGTTCCGCACTGCCAGCTTCGTTTGAGCGCGTCCAAAATGTGAAAATCGATTTTCGGTCCGTAGAAGGCCCCGTCCCCCTCATTGAGGCTGTAGGCGATTCCCCGGCGTTCCAGCACGCTGCGCAGCGCCGATTCCGCCTGCTCCCACAGCTCGGCGGAGCCCATCGAATCCTCGGGCCGTGTGGACAGCTCGATCTTGTACTGGAAGCCGAACACCTTGTACATTTCGCCGATCAGGTCGATGGCACGGCCGATTTCTTCTTCGATCTGGTCGGGGCGGACAAACAGATGCGCGTCGTCCTGGCAGAAGGTGCGCACGCGCATCATCCCGTTCAGAGCGCCGGAAAATTCGTGCCGGTGCACCTGGCCGAATTCGCAGAGCCGGATCGGCAGCTCCCGGTAAGAATGCAGATCGTTTTTATAAATAAGCATGTGGCCCGGGCAGTTCATCGGCTTGAGCGCGAACTTCGTCTCGTCCACCTCGGTAAAATACATGTTCTCCCGGTAATGATCCCAATGTCCGGATTCTTCCCACAGCCGCTGGTTCATCATGAACGGCGTGCGGACTTCGTCGTAATCGTTCACCGCTTGCTGCTCGCGGGAGAAGTTCTCAAGCACCGTACGGATCGTCGTCCCTTTTGGCAGAAAGAACGGCATCCCCGGCGCTTCCTCGGAGAACATGAACAGCCCGAGCTCTTTGCCAAGCTTGCGGTGGTCGCGCTTCTTGGCCTCCTCCAACAGATGCAGGTGCTCGTCAAGCTCTGCCTTCTTCGGAAAAGCCGTGCCGTAGATGCGCTGCAGCATCTTGTTATTGGAATCGCCCCGCCAATAGGCGCCGGCGACGCTCAGCAGCTTGAACGCTTTAATGCGGCCCGTGGACGGCAAATGGGGCCCGCGGCACAGATCCACAAACTCGCCCTGCTCGTACAAGGAAAGAACCGCCTCGTTAGGCAAATCGCGGATAAGCTCCAGCTTGAGCGGATCTTCCGAAGCTTCGAACGTTTGCACGGCCTCGTCCCGGCTGACGACGCGCCGGATAATCGGCACATTTTCTCGGACGATTCGCTCCATCTCTTGTTCGATCGAGGAGAGGTCATCGACGGATAGCGGCTTTTCGATGTCGATATCATAATAAAATCCGTCTTCGATGACGGGACCGATCCCCAGCTTCACCGCTTTTTGCCCGTATAGGCGTTTAATAGCCTGAGCCATCAGATGCGCCGTGCTGTGACGGTATACCTCCAAGCCTTCTTTGCTGTCGAGCGTCACAATTTCAACCGAAGCGTCCGCTTCGATCGGCCGGTTCAAGTCGACGACCTTTCCATCGATTTTACCTGCAACGGCTTGTTTTTTCAGGCTGGAGCTGATCGATTCGGCCACCTGCTCGATTGTGGCTCCTTTTTCATACTCCCGGAACGAGCCGTCCGGCAGCTTCACTTGAATCTTCATGGTTTTCGTCCTCCGCTTCCGGTCAAATGGGATATGAACGCAAAAAAAACGCATCTCGCCCAAGGGACGAGTGCGTTCAGCTCGTGGTTCCACCCTAATTCGACCGGCTGCCCTTCGCGTCATGGCTGCTGCCAGAACGTAAGGAATCATGCCGGACCTCATGGCCATCCGGTAACGGGGATGAGACGGTGCGCTTAATTTCGCGGTCGCCGGTAAGGATCGCGAGTTCGGCGTCACGGCTGCAAAGGGGTAATTCCATGCCGGTCGCTGGAGGAGCTTACAGCCGGGACTCCTCTCTCTGTGCAGCCCTTGCAAAGAATCGTGTCTTTGGTCATTGCCTGATGTTTCAATATTCTAACTTCTTCGCGAGCGTAAAGTCAAGAGGGAATAGCTGATTGATCGAGGCGAGATGGAAATCGTTTGCTGCGTGCCTTCTTGAACTTGTCCTTCCGATCGGATACGATAAAGCCAAACGAAGTACGACTGACAGCTGCGGACATACGCGTAAAGAGGACAAGGAAAGGAATAACGGCTATGATTATCGGCATCGGTACCGACGTGTTGGAAATTGAGCGGATGCGCAAGATTCTGGAGCAGCCGTCCGGCAAGCGTTTCTTAGAGCGGGTATTGACACCCGCAGAGCGGGAACTGGCGGCTGTAAGAGGAGGGAGGCTGGCCGAGTTCGCAGCCGGGCGCTTCGCTGCCAAGGAGGCGGTCGTAAAGGCGCTCGGCTGCGGGATCGGAAAAGAAGTAGGATTTCAGGACATGGAAGTGCTGCCGGACGGGAAGGGCAAGCCGGTATGCCGGTTGTCGGAGGCGGCCTGGGAACGGTTAGCTGCCTGGATGCCGTCCTTCCTGTCAGTAACGGCAGACACGGTTCGTATTCATCTGAGCATCACGCATAGCGAAACGCTGGCCATGGCCTATGCCGTAGCGGAGCGAACCGCAGCTAATCCATAGGCCCGATGACGTAACGGGCAATTTTTACAGGGTTAGGCTGCTCTCCTTACCTGTGCATTTGGAATGGCAGGTACAGGAAGCGGCTTATTTTTTGCTTGCCAGCCATTCGGCCAGCGCCGTCGTTTCCTCCGGTTTCAGCTTGCCTTGAAAGCCCGGCATGCCGCCCCCGCCTTGTTCGATCTGCTTCACGATCTGTTCTTTGGTCAGCCGGCCGCCGGCCTGCTGCAGGTTGGTTTTCGGCCCCATGCGGCCTTCCATGTTGCTTGCATGACAGGAAAGACAGTTCTGCTTGTAGACCGTCTGCACCTGCTCGGAAGCGCCGGCCATCGCCTGTTCTGCCGTGAGGCCGCTTTCCTTCTTGCCGCCGCCGAACGGGTCTGGGCTATTAGCCGTGCATGCCGTTACCGTCGCCAAAATCGTCAAAACCGCCGCTGCGGCCGCCCATTGCTTCCATCGTTTCATTCTGCATTCATCCCCTTGTCTCGCATACGAATCATCACGCCGAGCGTGAACATACTGAGGCCGCCGAAGCCCCCGATCAAGACAGGCGCATAGCCGAGATACATCCATACTACCGTTATCGTCAGAGCAAGCATCCACGCCCCGAACGCCCCGAGCACCCAGCCCAATCGAGGGAAGAGGGCAAGATAGGCGGCTGTAAGCGCGAGCCCCTTCAGCACCGGCCAATAGAACGGATCGATTCCTATAGGACCGCGTGTGAGCAGCCAAACGGCCGCGACGGCTGCCGCTGCAACTAGAAGCGGACTCAGGACCCCGTTCTGCGCCGTGCGTTCGACAGACTTGCCCCGCCGGCGGAGAAAGACCGCCGCCGTAAGGATGAGCGCAACCAAGAACAGGACAGGCTGAAACAGCTCCCAATCCCGCCATTGCCCGACAAACGTCAGGATAGCCGAAGCCATCCACGCCATTCCCCAAATGTATAAATAAGCCGAATAAGGGGCTGCCGCCCTCCAAGCTTGCGTTTCGGCAGACAGCTTGTCCGTCCGGATTCCGCCGATGGGGCCTCCAGCCGCATTCGCTTGTTTCATCGATATCGCCTCGCTTTGCCGAACGTTGCAAAAACCGCCGATTTTCCGAAAATTCGACGGCATTTACAGGTAGCGTACACCTTTAGGGGGGCGAAAGTCAAACCCGGCGAAGACTTGGTAGGAGCCGTTCGTCCGACGCGTTCCGAGGGTATTATTTTGCGGGCGTAAACCGATGTTTTTTGGCATATTCGCGGGGGGAGAAGCCGGTCACCTTCTTGAAAATGCGGCTGAAATAAAACTCGTCTGCGTATCCGACGCTACCGGCAATCGATTTCAACCGGTAATCCGACAGCACCAGCAGCTCCTTGGCCCGGTCTACGCGCAAATGCGTAAGGTAATCGATCGGACTGTAGCCGATGTATTTTTTGAACAGGCGGGAGTAGTGGCTCACGCTGAGCCCAGCCATCTGCGCGAGCCCTTCGAGCGTGAGAGGCTCCCGGTAATGCCCGACCATGTAGTCCTGCGTCAGCTCGATCGCCGCCGTCGTATCGCCGGCGATTTTCTGCGCGCGGAAATCGGCGACCAGCGTCAGGAAAAACTCCTGCAGCACGATTTTGCGCCGCATCGCGGTCATGTGCCCCCGGCGCTTCCACAGCATATGGAGCTGTTCCATCAAATAAATGAGCTGCGGCGTATTGGTGACCGTGTACATCCCCTCCAGCGGGAACCGGGCTTCGGCGGCGCTGCGGGAAATCCACTGTTCCTTCTCCTCGTAAACTTCCGTATAATGAAAACGTAGAAAATAGTATTCGAGCGGCTGCTCGGGATCGGTCGTGCGTTCGACGATCATGCCGGGGGAGAAGCAGAACAGCTTGCCGGGTTCGGCAGGATAATTCGTGCCGCCTATCGTAAAGGTGCCCTTGCCCTTGATGATCAGCCATACGGAGTGGTACTTGATCGTCCGTGGCTTCTGGCGCCAGTCGGGTTCGCATTTCTGATGCCCGACGAGCAGAATCGAGATGACCAGCTTGTTCAGGCGCGAGGCCAGCTCTCCGGGAGTCAGCATCGGCGTCCGTCCTTTCCTTCTTGAGATAAGGCCGTCATGAGCTATTTTTAAAGCTTCGCTTCAACCTTGGTAAACGTCGTAGTTATCCTTGCAAAAAAAGCCATACAGCCGTTTAGTCGGGGGTATTGATTTCCATTATATCCCGAAAACGTGTGCAAAGAGAAGGAGATCTTATGTCCAGTTCAGAGCAAAAGCAGTATTTCTCCACCGAGCTATTATCCTGGTACCGGCGGCACAAGCGCGATCTGCCTTGGCGGCGCAGCCGGAATCCGTATCATATTTGGGTATCCGAAATCATGCTGCAGCAGACCCGGGTCGACACCGTCATTCCTTATTTTAACCGGTTTATGGATAAATTTCCGACCGTCGAAGCGTTGGCCGAAGCACCGGAGGACGAAGTGCTGAAGGCTTGGGAGGGGCTCGGCTATTATTCCCGTGCCCGCAATCTGCAAAGTGCCGTTCGCGAGGTACGGGAGCGTTACGGCGGCGTCGTGCCGGACACGAAGGAGGAGGTGTCCTCGCTGAAGGGCGTCGGTCCTTACACGACCGGGGCGATTCTGAGCATCGCCTACAACAAGCCCGAGCCTGCGGTAGACGGCAACGTGATGCGCGTGCTGTCGCGATATTTTTTGATCGAAGACGATATCATGAAGGGGGGCACCCGCGTCAGCATGGAGAAGCTTGCGCAGGAGCTGATTCCGGAAGGGGCGGCTGGCGATTTCAACCAAGCGCTGATGGAGCTTGGCGCGCTCGTCTGTACGCCCAAGTCGCCGAGCTGCCTGACCTGTCCGGTCATGGCGCATTGCGCGGGAAGGGCGGCCGGCCGGGAGGAATCGCTGCCGGTGAAGACCAAGGCGAAGCCGCCGCGGCCGGAGCGGCGCTACGCCGTAGTGATCGAAGGCGCGGCGGAGTACGCCGGCCGGGTCCTGATCCGCCAGCGGCCGGCCGAAGGGCTGCTGGCGCGCCTATGGGAACTGCCGCATGCGGCAGTTCCCATAGCGCCCGCAGCCGCGGAGCCGCGCGGCGAAGGCGGAGACCCCGCCGCGGCCCATGCCGCGCTGGCGGCGCATCTGGCCGTGGACGGCCTCGGGCTCGGCCCGGTCGGCTGCCTCATGCAGGCGGAGCATACGTTCAGCCACATCCGTTGGGAGATGGATGTGTACGCCGGCCGCCTGGAGGAAGCCTCTGCGCTGCTGCTGCCCGTGCCGCTGCCGCCTCACTATCGCTGGGTAAACCGCGAGGAGATGGAGCAGTACGCGTTTCCGAACGTCTTTTTGCGCATCCTGAACGCATATTTTGGCCGGTAATAACAAAAAGCACTCCCTTGAAATGTTCATGAGAGTACCTAGAATGACTTATGGAATCCTACGGTGTTAAGCCGGCTTTTATTTATAGGGATTGTAGATAAACATCGCTTCGTTGCCCATCAACAGGTGATACATGAAATAGAATAGCGGCGAGAAAAGGATCACTAAAAAGAGAATTGCCACCAGCAGAAGACCGCTATTCCGCTGCTTCGGTTCGTTTGTTTTCAGGTTTGCCATACGTCATAACCCCTTTTCACATTTTTTTGCTCCACGATGTCCTTATAACTGAAATTATAGGAAACGCCGCGGATTGTGTAAGTGATGTAAATCACGCTTTTCTTTTCCAAATGTGAAAGATAAATGGCAATGTGAAGAGAGGCATAGACAACCCGGACAAAACGAAAAACGCCAGCCTGGGAACGAAGGTCTGCCCTTCGCCCCGGGTTGGCGTTTCTTGCGATTATCTAGTAAATTTGTTTTTTCATCGCTTGGATGTCTTTGATCAGAATGTGCTTTTTGTCGATCGCGATGTGATCGTCCTCCTGCAGCTCTTGAAGCACCTTCGTCACCGATTCGCGCACGGTACCGACCATATTGGCCAGCTGCTGATGCGTCAGCTTCATATCGATAAACATGCCGCCGGCTTTCGGCTGGCCGTATTCTTCCGCCAACCGGCAGATCGTTTTGATCGTGCGCGTCCGGACGTCGAGGAACGTCAGGTCGTATATTTTCTCGTTCGCTTTGCGCAGCCGCTCCATAGTCACTTCCATTAGCTTCAGGCACAGCCTGGGGCTTCGCTCCATAAACTGCTGAAAATCCGAACGCATCAGCGTATACAGCGAGCAGGCTTCCAGCGTTTCCGCCGTTGCGGAGCGCTTGAGCCCTTTTTGAACCAACGACATCTCCCCGAAAAAGTCGCCTTCCCGGAACAACGAAAGAATAATTTCCTTGGAATTGTCGATTCGGTAAATTTTGACGACACCGGAATGAATCAAATAAAATTCCTCGCCGACGTCTCCTTCGAAAAACAAAATGGTCCCTTTTTTGAATTTCCGTTCCACGAAAAGAGGAACGATCGTCTCCAACTCGGCCACCGACAAGTCTTGAAACAGCGGCACATCATGCAGGAGAGTGATCAGTTTGCTCATGGTCTCACTCTTTCCCGATCAATTATGTTGCGTTTTTCGGTCACGTTTTCCGTTTTCTCCAAAATTCGCCTGTTTGTCTATCATACTACGTTCCGGCTTCGGGGGAAAGGGGCCTTCGATATCCCTGTCGGGCGGTCTTGAAGGAAGCGGTCTGATCGATACATGCCGAGAATAGAAAAAGGACTGCATGGAGGAGAACCTCCGCAGTCCTTTGCGGGCAAAGCCGATTATTTTACAGCCGCTTCGTAACGTTTGCCGACTTCGTTCCAGTTGACAACGTTCCAGAATGCTGCGATGTAGTCAGGGCGTTTGTTTTGATATTTCAAGTAGTACGCGTGCTCCCATACGTCCAGACCGAGGATCGGCGTTTCGCCTTCCATGATCGGGCTGTCTTGGTTCGGCAGGCTGTACACTTTCACTTTGCCGTCTTTGGTCACAGCGAGGAAAGCCCAGCCGGAGCCGAAACGAGTCGTAGCCGCTTTGGCGAAATCTTCTTTGAACTTGTCGAAGCCGCCCAGTTCGTTGTTGATCGCGTCAGCCAGCTTGCCGCTCGGAGCGCCGCCGCCGTTCGGGCCGATCGTTTCCCAGAACAAGGAGTGGTTCGCATGGCCGCCGCCGTTGTTGCGGACTGCGGTACGGATGCTCTCCGGTACACTGTTCAGATCTGCGATCAGGTCTTCCACGCTTTTGGATTGAAGATCGGCATGACTTTCAAGCGCAGCGTTCAGGTTCGTAACGTATGTGTTGTGGTGACGATCGTGGTGGATCATCATGGTCATTTCGTCGATGTGAGGCTCAAGCGCATTGTTCGCATAAGGAAGTGCCGGTAATTGGTGTGCCATCTTCTATCTACCTCCTGAGGATATGAGATTTCCAAGATTTATTATCGCCTATTTTCTATATAAAATCAACATTTATGTATATTAAGTGTTCGTGGCGGGGGCATCCTCTCCACGGAACCGTTCGCCGCCGCGGTGTTCGATCTCATGGATGATCTGCCCGAGCATGGCGGTGCCTTGAGCATTTAGCCAAGGGGACAGGTCGCTCATGACCCTTTGGTTGTAATGAAGCTCCTCCGACGTCCATTTCGTCATCTGCACATCGTTCAGTTCGTCAATCCGGCGCATAGTACCGGCATTCGTCGTTGCTTCGTTTGTCATCGTCTTCCTCCTCCAGGCAATCTGAACGATTGCCGCGTGATTTTGCATCCGTCTGTGCAAAGCCAAAGATTACCGGATTATCGTTTCACGCTGTTCGGACTTTTATGCAAAAAAAAGAGGAGGCATTTCTGCCTCCGAGACTGTTGAGAAAGTGGTCAATTGAGGTAATAGAGGTGTACGAGGGGGTGAGGTATCCACTTCCGACCGCTCTTGTCATCGGGAAATTTGATTGGAAACCGCTTGTTAGCGGATATTTCCCGAAGACAAAGGCGGCCGCTATCGCTTCTCCAGTGGATACCCCACCTCCGTATGCATCTCTATCTTTGTAAAAGCCCACTTTCTCAACAGCCTAAGAGGAGGCATTTCTGCCTCCTGAGCTCTAACCCCCACTGCTTGAACTGGAGCTCCCGATCCCGCCATGCCCGCCGGAGCTTCCCGAAGAGATGCCGCTGGACGAGCTGGATGAACTTGACGAGCCGGAGCTTCCTTTCGAGCTGCTGCTTGTAGAAGATCCAGACGAACCGGTCGATGCCGACGAGCCGGATACGGATTTGCCCGGCGTACCCGCAGAAGAGGAGGAAGAGTCACCGCTAGCCGTACCCGAGCTGCTGCCGCTCTTAACGCCGGAGCTGGAGCCGGACGAAACGGAGTCTTTCGTGTTGAAGCTGCCTGTTCGTCCGCTGGTTGTCGGCGCAGGCGTATTCGTCGGTTCCGGCGTGCTCTTGGACGGGGCAGCCGGCGTATTGCCGCTTCCTTGTGACTGGGTGGCATTGCCGCCCGGCTTCGTGACGGTTGGCGGGGAAGCAACCACTCCGTTCGATCCCACGCCGGATCGGCGGTAGTACGTGTTGCCGCCGTAGATATAAGCGCTGCTGCCCGAACGGTTAATGCGTCCGCTGCCATCGTCGCATTCACCGTCGTTGTTGTCGTCCCGGCAGTAGTCTGCCGGCGGAGCTGTTGCCGCGCCGGCTGCAGCACCAGCTGCCGCACCGGCTGCGGCTCCGAGGCCGGCTGCAGCTCCGGCACCGGCCGCAGCTCCCGGGCTGGTCGCGGCAGGAGGCGGATTGATCCCGCCTTGTGCAGGCGGGGCAGGCTGCAGCGGGGCATTCGCTGCCGGAGGCGAGGAGCATCCGGCGCTTGCAGCCAAGGTGGCTGCTAAAAACAGGCTGATCAGCTTCTTATTTCCCGCTGCCGATGAAGCGTTCGGATTGGAGGGCTCATGCTTGTTCATCTTGATTCGCTCCCATTCTAAGGAAATTACCAATTAATACGAAACGGCTACATTTAATGTTTCGGCAAATTTCTTTCAATCTTTCATTGCCGAAACTTTTTTGTGCGCTATATACTAGAGTGGTAAGTTTTACTAGAGTTGTCAACAGGGAGATTGCTGGAGGGAGCAAATGCGGATGAAGAAGCGATGGCTTCACGTAACGTTAGCGACGGCAATGATGCTGTCGCCTTTTTTGGCTTGGAGTTCGGGGAAAGTACACGCAGAAGAGGGAAACAGGAATGCATGGTCCTCGTCTCCGCCATTTTCAATGCCGTCGTCCCTCTCAACTCAGCCGGCAAACGTAGTTTCCGGAAAAGTATGGGTGAAATACAAGGATCAAGCTCGAAACGGGAGCTCTGTCGGAATGTTTGCGGCTGTAGACTCGGATTCGTTCGTCGAAATGCCGCTGGTGGCGGGAGAGAACGTGATTTCCGCTGTCGAACGCTATAAACGGGACCCTGCCGTGGCGGCAGCCGAGCCCGAATATTTACTGCAATACGCCGATCCGGCGGTTATGGAGATGCCGGGTCATGTCACAAACGGAAGCGGCTCGCCGACCGTGACCTCTTCCATCTATCGTCCAAACGACCCTTATTATGTGAACGGGAGCCAATGGGGCCTCAGCGTCACGGAGATGACCTATGCCTGGGAGCGCGTGCCGGAAAGATCTTCGATCCGTATCGCGATCGTCGATTCGGGTGTGAATCCGAATCATCCGGATCTGGCCGAGAGCTTGGAAGCGGGCTATAATGCGCTTGACGAAGGCCAGCCTCCTGTCGACGATTCGGGACACGGTACGATGGTCGCCGGGATCGCTGCAGCCGTAACCAATAACGGCATCGGCATTGCCGGAGCCGCCGGTGGCGCACGGATCGTTCCGGTGAAGGTAGGGAAGAAAGACGCCAGCAATAAAGACTACATTCCGAGCAGCGCCGTAGCCCAAGGCATCCGGTGGGCGGCGGACAACAAGGTAGACGTGATCAACATCAGCCTGGGGATGCCGCAAAACAGCCAAATGATAAAAGAAGCTGTCGATTACGCCCTGGCCCGGAATGTGGTTATCGTCGCAGCGGCCGGCAACGAGAGCAACCATTGGCTTTTCGGCGAGCCTGCGGATTTTCCGACCCGTGAGGACAACTCCTACAGGAAGTTTGCTTGGACCGTCTACCCGGCGCGCTACGAAGGTGTCGTTTCCGTAGGCTCGGTTAGTCGCTTGGCGAACAATGCGTTGACGATTTCCGATTTTTCCAACATTGGGAAAATAACAACGGTTGCACAGGGAACCGGCGTCTACTCGACAGCGCTGTCCGGAGGCTATGCCAGCGGTGCCGGGACCTCTTATTCATCCCCGATGGTTGCGGGACTGGCCGCTTTGCTCAAAACGCAAAATAAAAATTTGAGCTCGCAGGACGTGCACCATATTTTGCTTGACAGCAGTCAAAAACTGGATGTACCACCGATCGCGGGATATTATTTGGGGACATATTACTCTCCGAAGTATCAAGATTATTATGGCGGAGGGCTGATGAACGGCAAGCGGGCTTTTACAATGCCGCGTCTCCGTATGACGGCAGTGCCGGAGCCGGACGGGCGGCAAGCCAACGTGACGGTAAAGGCATTGGACGATAAAGGGAACTTGCTTCGGAATCTGTCCTCCGAAATTTCAGTGACGGTGAATCACGAGGATCGTTATAAACAGAACAAAACCGTTTCTTTGGTCAACGGGGAATGGAGCGGTCCGGTCGAGCTTTCCGTGACCGACGACGTTTACGATATTACGATCCAGGCCAACGATGTGCCCGGCAGCGGCAATGAATTCATCGAATCCGGCGCTGCAAGGTTTTCCAAGCTTCCGGATCGGCCGAAAGCCTCGATCGGTTCGGGAACTTACACCGCTCCCCAAACCGTAACATTATCTACTGCGACACCGGGAGCACGAATCTATGTAACGTACGATGGAGAGAACTCTTACGAATATGAGGGACCTCTAACAATCGGCTCCAATACGACGTTTTATGCGGCTGCGATGAAAAACGGCATCTGGAGCGAAACCGCCGAGTACGTTTACACCATCCAGCAGGCTCCTGCCGGCGGCGGGGGTGGAGGGGGCAGCGCGGGATGCTGCGCCGGAGGAGGCGGCGGT